>NZ_BCYQ01000107.1 GCF_001598275.1 Moraxella oblonga NBRC 102422 | reverse complement strand
TCAACACCCCTCCTCCACCCTCACATATCCCATATTAGACACCACCACCCGATGAGACTTAGATGCTTCCCCATCCATACAATAACTAAAATGACCAAAATGCCCCCTTGGCAGTCCTGTATCCCCATAATACCTCATATAATGCCTAAGTGCTGACATTCTCATCTCCAACGTCCCATATTTCATCTTTAAAGGATATTCTTGCACCAACGTATCGCCACTTTCATCAAAACGATGATTGTCATTATTATCCACAAACAACATCACCTTATGACCTGCCTGTCGATGACAACGCCCCAACTCATCTGCCAAGCACAAATGCACATCCCTTTTCATCAAATAAGCATGTAATTTAGCCTCTTGATTGGCATGCAATAAAGCACTCTTAACTCGTTTTGCCTCCATACGCTTCATTAAATCAACATAACTTGGATAAGCAATCAAAGCAACTATCGCTAAAATTAACACAACAATCATCAATTCAACCAAGGTAAAACCCAAAGTGGATGAAGCAGGCTTAATAACACTTGACATCCTTGCA
>NZ_BCYQ01000106.1 GCF_001598275.1 Moraxella oblonga NBRC 102422 | reverse complement strand
AAAAAAAATTAAATCAAAAAACCATAAACTCAATCCTTATCAATTAAAATCCTAAACCCTAAAAAATATCCCCAATCATCGGCATTTAATATCCCATTAAATGTTTTTTTATTTTTGGATATAAAAAATGAAATGTTGGGTTTCACTGTCGCTCAACCCAACCTACGCCACTGTTGCCTATTTGAGAATGATTTGTGCTATACTTAATTCATATCAAAACTATACAGCAAAACCGTTCGCCCTGAGCTTGTCGAAGGGTGACGGTTTTCCTTGTGGTTCGACAAGCTCACCACGAACGAAAAACCTTTGTCTGGTTTTGAATAGAATTGACTATAATAAGCGTTTTTGGTTGGTTTGATACTCATAGATTTCTTGTCTAAAAATAGCAAACCAACGATTGATGGTATTGTGGTTTAACTCAAGCAAAAGTGCCGTTTGTGTTGCATCTATGTCAATACAAAAGCATTTTATGATTTTTTTTGAGTTTATAGACACTTAACTTACTGTTATATTTCATATTTCTAGTCTAGCATAGGTTGGATTGCTAGTTTAGAGCCTAAATAATATACCAACCG
>NZ_BCYQ01000105.1 GCF_001598275.1 Moraxella oblonga NBRC 102422 | reverse complement strand
TGATTGGATAAAGTAAAGAGAACTGAATCAAGCGTAAACAATGGTAAAATCGTTACACATTACCCTTATAGCACCAAATAAATAACTTCTTAGAAGTTAGACTACTTGGGGTTGTATGGTCAAGTAATGAAGTGCACATGGTGGATGCCTTGGCAGTCAGAGGCGATGAAAGACGTGATAGCCTGCGATAAGCGTCGGTGAGGTGGAAATATCCTGTGACCCGGCGATTTCTGAATGGGGAAACCCAGCCAACATAAGTTGGCTATCCTAACCAATGGGTTAGGAGGCAAACCGGGAGAAGTGAAACATCTCAGTACCCCGAGGAAAAGACATCAATAGAGATTCCCCTAGTAGCGGCGAGCGAACGGGGAGGAGCCGATTAGATGTGTAGTAGCAAAATGGCGTGGGAAAGCCAACCGTAGTAGGTGATAGTCCTGTATGCGAAACTGCACTTTTAACATATTAAGTAGGGCGAGACACGTGAAATCTTGTCTGAAGATGGGGGGACCATCCTCCAAGGCTAAATACTCCTGACTGACCGATAGTGAACCAGTACCGTGAGGGAAAGGCGAAAAGAACCCCTGTTAGGGGAGTGAAATAGAACCTGAAACCGTGTGCATACAAGCAGTCGGAGCCCG
>NZ_BCYQ01000104.1 GCF_001598275.1 Moraxella oblonga NBRC 102422 | reverse complement strand
CTATTGTCTTGTTGGTTTTTGACTTTGTTTTCTTTAAAATATTGTCCAATCTGATAAGCCACTTGTGGGCTTAATGCTCTTGCTGTATCGCCTAGTATGCCATTTGCATTAGGGGTGTATTTTTTATCCCCCCAAATCTAACCCATACTAAAATAAAAATGACAAGAAACTAAAAAAACCATTTTAATTATCATTAAAATAGCCAAAAAAATACTAAATGGCAAATCTTTATTTTTTATAAAAACAGAGAATATTAAGTACAATACGATTGAACATAAAATATAAACAGTCAATAATACCGGATTTGCCAAATGATGAGCCAAGCAGAAGGCAAAAATATATATAAAAATATCTACAAGAATTAAAGAAGTATATTTATCCGAAGTGTCCATATTATTTACCTCTTCTTTTTATCAATTTCGTTAAATTTTTAGCAATAGCATTAGCAGGCTAAACCTTAAATAAAAAATAAACAATACTGATTAGATATACTATAACCATTAGAAAAAACCAATAAAATCTTAATAGTTTATTATCATCTGCTTTCAGTTTATTTCCAAATATTAACATGTCTCTACCGTGAACATAGTCATAAACATCCACAAAAACCATCAAAGAAATAAATAAAAACATAAAAAATGGGACTGTAT
>NZ_BCYQ01000103.1 GCF_001598275.1 Moraxella oblonga NBRC 102422 | reverse complement strand
TTTGTAAGTGGCAAACAGCGGTATCGGTGCAAAGACTGCATTCATCACTTCACTGTCTTACGCAAAAGCACCAAAAAAGATGATGAAGTCAAGAAAATGGCTGTTGATATGTATCTTGAAGGCTTAGGGTTTCGTGCCATTGGTAGAGTACTAGGTATTAGTTATGGCATAAGTTTATCAATGGGTAAAACAGCTTGGCATAGCACATCAAAGTACCTATAATGCCAATCTACATTCAGACCAAGATGATGAAGTGATTGATATTGTAGAGCTTGATGAAATTCACAGTTATACCAAGCACAAAAAAACTACTGCTGGACTTGGATTGCCATCAACCGACAAAACAAGCACATTTTAGGCTTTGTTTGTGGCAAACGAGATACTAAGACTTTTAAGAGATTGTACAGTCAACTAAATACAAATAACATCACCTTGTTTTGTAGTGATTATTGGAAGTCTTATCAAGAGATTATCCCAACATCAAAACATCTGCAAAGCAAGAAACAAACCTTTACCATAGAGAGTTATAATGGCAGAATACACCATTATCTTGCAAGGTTTAAGCGTAGAACCAAATGTTATTTCAAATGCAAAAAGATAATAGAGAATTCTTTAACTCTGCTCTTTGCTAAGTGGAATGGTAGGTTGAGTTATGTATAGTTTTTTAACAATTCCC
>NZ_BCYQ01000102.1 GCF_001598275.1 Moraxella oblonga NBRC 102422 | reverse complement strand
CCAATATGATGAGGCTTTTGATGTTGAGCAATTGAAGTTAGAAACGAAACATAATGCTGGTTTTGTGGCGGGTACATTAGTACATACAGATAAAGGACTATTTCCAATTCAAGATATAAAAGTAGGTGATAAAGTTTTATCACGAGATGAAAATAATCCCAACGGAGAACTAGTTTATAAATCAGTTCTTAAAACTATCAAGACACCCAATCAAGAAGTGTTTAGATTAAGCTATTGGGCTAGAAATCAGTACGATGCTGATGAACCTATTATTAATTATATTATAGCTACTAGAGATCACCCGATATGGAATGAAGCTCAAGAACGTTGGTGTCCATTAATTGATATGGAAATTGGTAATATGTTATCAATATCTAATAAAACTGATACTACATATCATTTTCTTTGTAACAATAAAATGTATCAATCTTCTAATAGCAAGGGTGTTCTATATGGTTTTTGTGAAAGACCTTTAAAAGATTACTTACCAGTGGAAATTGAAACAATATTTGAAGTTACAGATGAGAAAATTATTTCTTATTATAACCCTTTAGATGTTGATAAGTTTCAGCCAACTAATGGATTAACCTTGTCATATGAAGAACAATGTGATATAGCAAGGAACTCTTTAGATGAAGCTTTATTATGTGATGTATATAACATTGAAGTAGAAGACTATCATACTTATTTTGTTGGTGAGGAAGGAGTTT
>NZ_BCYQ01000101.1 GCF_001598275.1 Moraxella oblonga NBRC 102422 | reverse complement strand
TCAAAATGGGATTTGGCAAACATTGGACAAACATAAGTCCGCCCAATGTTTTTAGCTAATCAATTACTTGCAATCACAATCGCCACAAGTGCAGTTTTGACAAATGCACGGCTCGCCATTTTGGCAGTTGCATTTTGGATTGCAATTTTGCCCTGTGCAAGATTGGCAACCGCAGTGGGCGTTTGGGTTTTTGATGATGTCGTTCATAACAATTCTCCAAATTAAAGGTTGATTATCAAAACAAAAACCGTTTTTAAACCACTAAAAACATTGCTTTTTTGTTTTGATGAGCGTATCATAAAGCCTAACCTTATGTTAGGGTCAAGGATTATTTTTACGGATTGACAATTTTTTACAAACACCAAAACAAGGAGCAACAATGAACATCGGTCAAGCGTCCAAAGCCACAGGGCTATCCATCAAGCAAATCCGTGATTATGAAAAGTTGGGTTTGTTATCAAACACTTCACGCACATCATCAGGCTATCGCATTTATGATAATGAGACACTAATCCGCCTAAAATTCATCGCCAAAGCAAGGGGCGTGGGCTTTTCGCTTGCCCAAATTGGCGAGCTTTTGGCACTGCAAGACAATCCACACCGCAAAAGCTGTGAAGTCAAAGCGTTGGCAAATACGCACATTGAATTTTTATCAAATAAAATCAAGGAATTGGAAGAAATGAAAACTGCTCTTGGGGCGTGGCGTGATGCCTGTCGTGGCGATGATATGCCAGAATGTCCGATTTTACAGGGGCTTGGGGGATAGG
>NZ_BCYQ01000100.1 GCF_001598275.1 Moraxella oblonga NBRC 102422 | reverse complement strand
GCTCGCATTGACTTAGCCCATGACGACTTTGACTTTCTAAGCCACCTATGCGGTGTAAGAGTTAAAGTGGTTTGCACTAAGTTTAAGTCTTTTTTTCTAAGCCACCTATGCGGTGTAAGAGTGATGTAAATTGGGAATCAAGATTACATGACTTTTCTAAGCCACCTATGCGGTGTAAGAGAAAGCTACTATATTCGCCATCAAAGTCGTCATTTTCTAAGCCACCTATGCGGTGTAAGAGATTAACCGCTTTTTGGCGTGGATTTCCAGTTCTTTCTAAGCCACCTATGCGGTGTAAGAGAAACACTCATAAACTTTCTAAGCCACCTATGCGTTTCTAAGCCACCTATGCGGTGTAAGAGGCCAGATTACCACTCGTGAAGTCTATATGCGTTTTCTAAGCCACCTATGCGGTGTAAGAGGCTCGCTGATGGTGGTGTCGCCACGAGTGATGTTTCTAAGCCACCTATGCGGTGTAAGAGATTACCCGCAGTCTCCCCAGCCATTGCCGCTTTTTCTAAGCCACCTATGCGGTGTAAGAGGGTGTAAGAGAAATTGTGCGTACTGGCAGAAATTTCTAAGCCACCTATGCGGTGTAAGAGATGTGTGCGTGCGTGCTCTTACACCGCATAGGTTTCTAAGCCACCTATGCGGTGTAAGAGGTTCTGCTGAAAGTGCTTGCCAATATGCGTTTTTTCTAAGCCACCTATGCGGTGTAAGAGGCTCATGATATTTTCCTTTTATTATGCTACTATTTCTAAGCCACCTATGCGGTGTAAGAGTTTCCTACATTTTCTTTAAAAGTAGGGTTTTTTTTCT
>NZ_BCYQ01000099.1 GCF_001598275.1 Moraxella oblonga NBRC 102422 | reverse complement strand
CCAACGCCATCAACAACTCAGGCTTTAACGTTGTTGCCAACGGTAAAGAACCTGCTGCAGACGGCTCTGACCTAGTTAAAGCTGGTGAAACCCTAAGCTTCGTTAACGGTACAGGTACAACTGCTAACGTTACTACTTCAGAAGATGGCAAAACAACCACCGTTACCTATAACAGTGCAGTTGCTTATGTCAATGACAAAGCAGAAGATACCTCTACCCCAAGCAATACAGCCAAACTTGTTAGCGGTGACAACAACCCTGTTCAAGTACAAAACGTTGCTTCTGGTGTACGTGACAACGTAACTGCTCCTGTTGCTAACCCAACAGCACCAACTGCCCAAGACAAGCGTAACATCGCTGATGCAGTTGCTAAGGCTACTGGCGATACACTAAACAACGTTGCTAACATTGGTGACCTACAAGCTGCTGCTGGTGCTGCTAAGACAGAAGTGGTTGAAGGCAAAAACATGAACGTCACTTCTGCAACTGGCGACAATGGTCAAACCATTTACACCGTTGCAACAGATGATGATGTTACCTTCAACAACGTAACAGCAAGCAACATCACTGTGGGCGGTACACCAAATGCTACCAACCCAAGTCAAACTGACAACCCAATCACCATTGGTACCGTCAATGGCAACAACACCATCGCCAACCTAACTGGTAACTTGGCACCTACCTACAACAAAGGTGACTTGACCGAAGGTGATGACAAACGCTTGACAGACAAACCTGCTGACAGCTTCACCACCAATGCTGCCAAACCTGCAGATGTTGCCAACATCTACAGCAACGCTGCTACTGTGGGTGATGTACTAAATTCAGGCTTTAACCTACAAGAAAACGGCACTGCCAAAGACTTTGTAAAAGCCTATGACACCGTTAACTTCGTCAACGGCACAGGCACAGTTGCTAACGTAACCATGAATGATGATGGTACTGTGGCAGATGTTACC
>NZ_BCYQ01000098.1 GCF_001598275.1 Moraxella oblonga NBRC 102422 | reverse complement strand
AAAGAAAGCGCACCCAATCCAAACATGGCAGCTTTCGGCAGAAACCTGATGAACGGATTTCTCCGTCAAGCATGGCAGTTTTACGAAGGCGATGAAAGCTTGGCAGAATGTTTAGGCATTAAAAACGAAACTGCGCGTATGCTTTCTGCCAAATATTGCTTTGAATTTCCACCCAAACAGTATCCAGACAGTTTCAGTTGTGCGATTATCCGTGCCGCTTGCGAAAACAATTTAGTGGTGGTGCATGGCGATTTTGAATGTGTTTTTTTACCAGACGGCACGGCATTGGATGCGCGTAATCAACCGTTTTACTGGCATGATATGGTTGAAGAAAACGAGCAAATTTGGCAAACGCATATTCAAGAATTGATTGCCAAACAAGATAAGCCGCAAATTCCAGTTAGTCAAACAAGGCGAGACAGTTTAGCCCAAAAAATTCTTAAGGCAAGATTAGGCAAACCATATGCGGACTTATTAAAAAAATATAACTGTGAACAAACAGATAATTTATGGTTTAGAACAGAGTTTTGTTTCTTTGAAGTACTCATTATTACCGATAAAAATAAATTTGATAAAGATGGATTGTATTATTTTGATACCAATATTATTTTAAGGAATATAAAGGAAGAAGATAGGCAAAAAATGACTCATCTTATCCCACGTTTTACTTCATCTAACAAATTACCCTTTTATTTCATTGGCTTTTATGGATTATCCAATGAAGCCAATCCCAATATTAAGATTCAAAAATATGATAGTGGTATGGAAGTAGGAGAATGGGCAATTCGTGAATACGATGAATGGGTTAAATTGATTGAAGCTGCTGCCGATATGATTATGTATTATTTGCCGCACATTGGCACAGCAGATGATTTTATCAAATTTGTACAAGCCCACGATGCTGGCGAAACTAACTTTGCTCAATTAACGCTGCCTGAAACCAATCCTGCCTTGCGCCAATTTTGCGTACAGAGAAACAGAATA
>NZ_BCYQ01000097.1 GCF_001598275.1 Moraxella oblonga NBRC 102422 | reverse complement strand
TTTGGTATCGCAGTTATGTACCCAAATGCCATCATGACCAACAAAATAAGTATGATTTCCATCAACTTCAAGATTATAGACAAAATCCTCATAAGGGTTTGGTGCAGGCATATCAAGACTTATCATGGCTTCATGTAAGCTCATCTCTGTTAAGCCTGTTGCATCTCCATAGGTTTCAATATTTTTTAATGCTTTTCTATATAGTTCTTCATCTGCGATACTATTTTCTCTTACAATTTTACCCTCAAATATCAATGGCTTATTCATTGCTTCAATGAATTTTTGAGCAGTATGCGTCTTTGCGTTTATATCCTGATACAGCCTTACGTTTAGGGTTTTGTATAGTTCTTTATCCACTAGAAAATTGGCTTTGGGCGTCAACCGTAACTTCGCATCTAAAGTTTTGTAATTTAAGGTTTTAATTTCTTCATCAAAGGCTTCTTCATTATCGGCTAAACTGATAAATTGGTAACCATTTGAATCAAATTTTACAAACTCAATAAGTCCACCGCCATTTTCCCAAAAATCTGGGTCTTCAACAAACTGCACATATGCACAGCCTTCAGGATAATTTGGTAATGTACGGACGGGCATAAATGGCACATTATCTAGCCCAAAAGTTTCACCTGATAAATTAACTAAGAATGTCCCAGACAAGTCCTCTGCGGCTTCCCACTTTCCTGTTTTTCCACTAGGATCATAGGCAGACCAAAATGGGTGAAGTGCGTTACAGAAAATATATTCCATGCCATCATTAGTTGGATATTCGACCTTATAAATTCTTTCTTTCTGCTGAGATTTAAAGGTACTTAATACTGGTTTATATTGTAAATCACCTTGTGGATTAAACTCATCTCGTGATAACACCATATCTCCGACTTTAATGTCTTGAATTGGCACTAAACCTTTATTTGTATGAACAAGTGTACCCGCTACAAAACCAGCATTGTGTTTCGTTTCTAGCTTTAATTCATTAACATCAAAAGCCTCATC
>NZ_BCYQ01000096.1 GCF_001598275.1 Moraxella oblonga NBRC 102422 | reverse complement strand
AAGGATTTTATGGTGGGGTATTTTATTTTTTGGTTTTTTTAAGTTTTATGTGGTTTGTTTTTATTTTTATTTTTGTTGGGTTTCGTTCCTCAACCCAACCTACGGGCTAAAATACTCATTGGCTAATTCTTTTGAATGAAAAATTCACACGTTTTGGATTGGCAAAGTTCCATTATCTTGTCTTCTTTTTACATCTGCATCTGTAGGTGTCGGGCAATTATCATTGTGTACCCATAATTTATCAAATATGTAGTAAGTATGATTGTCCGCAACTTCAAAATTATATACTGTTGAAAGTCTTGTATCTTTTAAGACTCTAATTTCTTCATTGTCTTCGGTGATTAATGGACTTTTAGAAGTTTGCCCATCATTTAGTATAACTCCGTCTTTTTTATCTTCATATTTAATAAATGAATATTGTGGATTGTCTTGTGAGTGTGTGTAATTCTCATCATCTAGATACTCTCCGACATCAAGAAAAGTATCATAATACAAATTCGCGAAAACATCTTTTTTGGTAGTTTGATAAGAAGGATTAGCAAAAATGACATACGCTGAATAGCTATTATCCTTTAATTCCAATAACTGACCTTGTTCTAATGCATCTAGGCGTGTCCAACCCACTCCTTTCACCCAAAACGGATGATTGGGGGTTGCATAAATTCCAAATACCTTCCCTTTACGACTCATATTTAGAATGTCAAAATCAGACAAGCTGTTTGCCTTAACAGATTTTTTGACAAGACAGTATTTTAAATTCCAAACCTCTTTATTATGATGAACTACTGTACGAATTACAGGCTTAAACTCTTGCTCACCTATCCCACTTTCGTGTTTAGATAACACCATATCACCGACTTGGATGTCTTCAATACGCTTCAACCCTTTATCGGTGGTAATTCGAGTACCTGCTGGGAAACAAGTATGGTTTGGAACTGAATCAAGTAAAGGAACGAGTGTTTGGATTTGTTCTACTGTTAGGTTATTGCTGTAGGTCGG
>NZ_BCYQ01000095.1 GCF_001598275.1 Moraxella oblonga NBRC 102422 | reverse complement strand
GACTATAACATCTAATCATTTTGTATAAGTTTTAAAAATATGTTAGACTGTCCGTTGAGAAAAATAGGTATTCTTTTTAGGTGGCATATTAGTTTGGTATTATCTAGGTGGTATTGGTAGTCTGATTTGTTTAGAATTTTGGTGGCGAAACCAAACATTTATCCTTATTTCAAAATAAGTTAAACTATCTAAATAATGCCAAAGTAAAGGTTATGCCAAACACAACATTTGAACCCAAATATATAAAAGGTTATATATGGCTAAACGACCCGTTTTTATTCCAAGCTCAAATCCAAGCAAATTAGTTGATGTTGAAATGGTGGATTTTACCTATCATTCTGGTTTTGCTGTTAGTCAGAAACAAAAATCAATTCGTTCGCTACATCAAGCAATCAATGAAATATTTGGTTTTGTGAATATTTTAGAAATATCGGTATTGTAAACCAAAAATACATAACCTATAATATCCCAACTTTACCATAAATCAGATTAACAATGAACGAAACCTTTTAATCAGACATTACTTAGCAAGGTTTAAAAGAAAGACGAAGTGCTATTCTAAGTGTCAAAAGATGATAGAATGCTCACTTAATCTTTTGTTTGCTAAGTGGAATAATGGGTTGAGATGTGTATTTTGAGTTTACAATGCCTTATTTTGAATTGACTATATTTTCAGGCAGCCAAATTCATTTAAACTTGTCTCACCTTATCAAAAAAGGGCAAGACAAAGATGAAAGCTGGATGAGACGGGCGGAACAAGAGCTTGCCAAAACGTGGACACGGTTTAAAGGCAAATAAGCAGAGACCATAGGTTGAGAAATACACTTGACCTATGGAATGCCTTACTTGAAAATAGCATTCAATTTACGAATTTTGATTATTTTTTTACTTAACTTAAAGGAATCAACCCATGAGCAGTAACGGCATTTACGTTTACGACATCAAACATGGCACACCCAAAACCTACGAAGAAGCCCATGAAATTTTAGATACATTAAGCGGTTTT
>NZ_BCYQ01000094.1 GCF_001598275.1 Moraxella oblonga NBRC 102422 | reverse complement strand
GTTCGTTTAAAACGAGTTTGGGTTTTGCTTTAAGCAAATTTATCTGTGTGATAAATTAGTTCTTAACGTTAGCAACAACACCAGCACCTACGGTACGACCACCTTCACGGATAGCGAAGCGTAGACCTTTGTCCATGGCGATTGGGTGGATTAGCTCAACGCTCATCTCAACGTTATCACCTGGCATAACCATTTCTGTACCTTCTTGTAGGGTGATGGCACCAGTTACGTCAGTAGTACGGAAATAGAATTGTGGACGATAGCCATTTAGGAATGGTGTATGACGACCACCTTCTTCTTTTGACAGTACGTATACTTCTGCGTCAAATTGAGTGTGTGGGGTGATTGAACCTGGTTTGGCTAGTACTTGACCACGTTGAACTTCTTCACGCTTGGTACCACGTAGAAGGATACCACAGTTTTCACCTGCACGACCTTCGTCTAGTAGTTTACGGAACATTTCAACACCAGTACAGGTGGTTTTGGCGGTTGGTTTGATACCAACGATTTCAACTTCTTCACCAACCTTGATAACACCTGATTCTACACGACCTGTTACAACAGTACCACGACCAGAGATTGAGAATACGTCTTCGATTGGCATTAGGAATGCTTTATCAATCGCACGCTCAGGCTCAGGAATGTAGCTGTCTAGGGTGTCTAGAAGTTGTAGGATGGCTTGTTCGCCATATTGACCTTGGTCACCATTAAGACCTAGTAGGGCAGAACCTTTAACGATTGGCGTGTCATCGCCAGGGAAATCATAAGAAGAAAGAAGCTCACGCACTTCCATTTCTACTAGTTCTAGTAGCTCTTCGTCATCAACAAGGTCGCACTTGTTCATGAATACAACGATGTATGGTACACCTACTTGGCGAGATAGAAGGATGTGCTCACGAGTTTGTGGCATAGGACCATCAGTTGCAGCAACAACCAAGATAGCACCGTCCATTTGAGCAGCACCAGTAATCATGTTTTTAACATAGTCAGCGTGACCGGGGCAGTCTACGTGTGCGTAGTGACGACCAGCAGTGTCATACTCAATGTGAGAAGTGTTAATGGTAATACCACGTGCTTTTTCTTCAGGAGCTGAGTCAATGGCAGCGTAGTCTTTTGCTTCACCACCGTGATGCTTAGCAGCAACGGTTGCGATAGCAGCGGTTAGGGTGGTTTTACCGTGGTCAACGTGACCGATGGTGCCTACGTTAACGTGTGGTTTGGTACGTTCAAATTTGGCTTTGGCCAT
>NZ_BCYQ01000093.1 GCF_001598275.1 Moraxella oblonga NBRC 102422 | reverse complement strand
CCACTGGCAGATATTAATGAATCTACTGCTAAGAGCTATTTAAGTGAACTGAGCAGAAAATATCCCCAAAATGCCACCATAGCTGATGTGCCTTCCAGTGGTGGTTTAGCTGGAAAAACATTAAAAGGCAAGCAAATACTAGAAGTTCCAATTCAGAACAAACCAATACCTCAAAGTATTTTAGATTACGCCAATGATTTAAAGATTGACATTAGACAAGTTAGCACGAAAAAACCTTAATTTTTTAGGAGTTATAATGAATTATTTTTATTGTGATGATTATTCGGATTCTTATAAAAGAATCTATTCACCTTATGACGAATCAACCGCCAAAAAACTTCACAAAAACAAAGAAATTTATTCAGTGATTTTTGGTACACCTGAACGACCAAAAATTCAAGTGAAGTTAATGGATAATGGCGTGAATGTGGATTTTTTTAATGATAATTTGCAACTGCATTGGTGTTTTGTTTTTCAGACAATAAACAAAACAACCAATCAACAAGATGTTTCATCAAATGATATACTTTTAGACCAAGTTATTTGCCGTAAACGAAATCAAGATGATGAAATATTAGAAGTGGTACACTATATCTATAACCAACTACGCAAAAAGATTTATGCGAATTGGGATACACCTTATCCAAATGAAACAAGAATAAAATTTGAGAAAAACTCCAAAGAATTTCCCGATAATTGGACAACCTACCCAGAATTTGGCAAGTATGAACCGATTATTCAGTTTTGCCGTGATTATCGCCAATTTATCATAGATAATCCACCATTTGATGAGATAGGGTTTGAATATCCAGAATTGTGAATTAAATTAAGGTGCGTAATTGCACCTTAATTTTTAATCAAACAATCAAGCCAAAACATCATTGGCTATCTTAGTATCGTAGGGTGCGTATTACGCACCTTTTTATTTCTCTAACCCTACCATTATTACAACATCATCTAGGTACACCGCAAGAACTCACACACAATGACGGTAACATCATCGGTCAGTTCTTGTTGTGGTGTGGGTTGTGGGAATGATTGAATAAAAAGTTGGGTCAAGCTGTTGCTTAATCACAACCTACAAGTCAGGTATGCAAAAGTTAAGATAAAAAATCATCAAATTGTCTGTAATGGTTAATTTCTTTTATGGTATTATCAATTTTGTTATTATTTTTGATATATATATGAAAAATATCACCAACTATCATAAAGTTACGCAAATTTAGATCTTTGGTAAATATTGGCATTTCAAGTTCATCATCATTCATATAGATTTCATCATCATCTAAATTATTTATATAATCATCTGTTATATAATACAGTGGACAACTTTTTGGATTTTTATTCCATATATCCATATTGGCATAAATCCACTCTCTATGAGAAAGAGTATTAATATTTTCAAAAAAATCAATTAACGACAAAAATTTTTGCATAAAATACTTCTAATCTATTAAATCAACGACAAGCTGTTCCACCCCCCCCCCCCCAA
>NZ_BCYQ01000092.1 GCF_001598275.1 Moraxella oblonga NBRC 102422 | reverse complement strand
TTTGGTATCGCAGTTATGCACCCATAAATCCCATACATAGTAGGTATGATGGTCTGCCACCTCAAAGTTATAGACGGTCGTGCGATAAGTTTCTGTAGATACTTCTATGGGTGGATAACCCTCTACATTTAATGGACTCGGAGAATCATGTCCGTCATTTAAGAACTCAGCAACATACCCATCATTACCATATTTAGCAAAATTATAGTAAGTTACATCATCAATATCTTCACCTTTTTTATCCGCATCTAAAATATTTCGTATTGAAGATTGTGCCGCAACACTCTCAATATTCGTCTGAAGCATTGGAGAAACATTAAACACCATACAGACCATACCATCTTTTTTAGATTGTATGATATGTCCATATTGTAAATGATCTAGACGAGTCCAGCTCTCTTTCTCTACCCAAAATGGATGATTAGGTGTAGCCTTAATTGTAGTAAACTTACCTCTTTTTGAAAGACATTTAAGCTTATCAGTAGTCAGTTTATTTCTGTCCGTATTGGATGGAATCTCTACATAGGTCAACATCCATAACTCTTTATTGTCGTGTACGAATTTTTTTAATACTGGCTTAAATTCTGCTTCTCCAGTATTATCCTCAGGTTTAGATAGAACTTTATCACCAACTTGGATGTTCTCAATAGGCACTAACCCCTTATCGGTCATCACTCGAGTTCCCGCAGGGAAGCAAGTATGGTTTGGAACTGAATCAAGTAAAGGAACGAGTGTTTGGATTTGTTCTACTGTTAGGTTATTGCTGTAGGTCGGTTCGGTATCGCAGTTATGTACCCACAGACCTTGTTCACCAACAAAATAGGTATGATAATCTGCCACCTCAATATTAAATACATATTGACAGAATGGATAGGCATTTCCTTCCACAACTTCTTTTAAAAGCTCACTGTAATAAGCTATCATTTCTTTATCTTGGGATTTATCTAAAAAAATACCTTTAAAATAAGTTGAATCTAGTACTTCAAAATCATCAAACTTTCCTAAATAACTATCCTTATCATTCGTCAATATTGGTACATATTTATCACTCTCAAATTTCCATAAAGATGGTTGCATTACTGAGATACCGTCATCGAAGAAGTTATCATATAACACAACTGCAATTTGGCTATCGCGTGTAGCTATCACGTACTTCCCAGCCATTTTAAAATGGTTACGATTAGCATAATAGCTTGATTCGATATATTCAGGTATGCCATCTCTTCCCAATGTATACACTTTATGAGTATCTTTGTCCAAATACCTAGCTTCAACCCACCCATTGCTTTGTGTCCAAAAGGGATGCTTGTCAGTGCAAAATATTGCAGAATCTATAGGCAACATTATAGGTTTCATATCTTGAGATTTGAATACTTTAGTAACAGGTTTATAAGCTAAATATTTATACGCTTCTTCAGCTGAAAGAGCATCATCTGGCATCGATAAAACTAAATCTCCAACTTTAATATTTTGGATAGGCACTAATCCTTTATCTGTATGAACGAGTGTACCCGCTACAAAACCAGCATTATGTTTCGTTTCTAGCTTTAATTCATTAACATCAAAAGCCTCATCATATTGA
>NZ_BCYQ01000091.1 GCF_001598275.1 Moraxella oblonga NBRC 102422 | reverse complement strand
TGGTTGGTTGGTTGGTTGGTTGGTTGGTTGGTTGGTTGGTTGGTTGGTTGGTTGGTTGGTTGGTTGGTTGGTTGGTTGCCAATATTGTGTGCGTGATATTCAAATCCTGTCAAGACTTTTGGTTCAAAAAGCACATCAATATCTTTGGTATCTACTTGCAAATGCAAAAAACGCTCGTCTTTTCCTGCATCTTCTTTGTTCATGCCTGCTTCTAGCACACTGTCTTTGAAGGGAAAATTGAGCACCACATCGTTATGGTGTTGGATAAATCCTTGACGATTGGTATTTGTAGCAAATAAACCAATTTTATTACTATAAGTAGTATGGCGACCTTTGATAGACATGAAATCAGTTCCTTATTTTTAACAAGATTTGTTAGTATAAATAAAAATGATTAAAAAATCCATCAAATACACAAAAAACCGCCCAATCATGAGCGGTTTTTTTATCATCATTCGTTCACTTCATAAATCTTACGAATCACCCGCTTAAAATAAGCAAACGCATCATCAGCCCCTTTCATTGCTGATTGTTTGTCCTCATCAGATAGTGGCAAGGCATCAATTTTGGCTTTGGTGGTACGCCAGTGAGGCATACGCCCATCTTCGTGGGCAGATAGGTGAGACGCCCCAAATTCGTCCGTAAGGTCAATTTTGCCCGCCTCTTTGTACAAAATCGCCGCCCCCACATTAGAGCCCTCCACGCAGTATAGCCACCCTATCGCCTCGCTGTCGGTAAATGTGGGTGTTTCTACGTCTTTGCCATAAGGGGCGACTTCTAGGTCTTTCATGTCTGATTTGACACGGTCAAGACGAGCCAAGTCTGCCAACCCTTCAATTTGACTGGCAAGTTTCTCATTGTGATAAATGGGATTGACGGTGCTATGAAATTCATACTGAGCTTGCAAAAATTTACGGTAGTTATCATGACTGGCAAAAGGCTCCATGCTCATTACCAACTCATCCACCGCATCATGGGTAGTACGTGAATGCTCCTTTAACGCTTCGGTTAGGGTAAGTTCGCTCATAAATCACCTTTTTATTGGATTAAAACTGCTATAAAATAACTCATTTTTGCCAATTTGTAAAATGATTTTTATTTACAATTACAAAAATTTTTGTGATATACTATTGTCTAGCTCATTGATACTGTTATACACCTAATTTGATTTGTTTGTTATGTCCAATCCCAACACTTCACAAGACCCAAAATCCACCCAATTACACAACAATGCCGTCATGCGTTGGGTATTTTTGGTGTTGGGTTTTGTGTTTGTTGGGCTTGGGATTTTGGGGGTGATTGTACCCGGTATGCCAACCACCGTTTTTATCTTGCTTGCTGGCTATTGCTGGGCAAAAAGCTCGAGGCGGTTTCATGGTTGGCTCATGCGCCATCGTATTTTTGGCAAAATGCTCAAAGATTGGGAAGAACGCCGAGCCATGCCCCGTTTTGCCAAATATCTGGCATGGAGCATGATGAGTATGTCCTGTGCATTTTTGTGGTGGCGACTGCCCACTGATAAAATATGGGTGGCAGGACTGGTCAGTGCATTGTGTCTGGCAAGTGGCATTTGGATTGCGCGCCTACCTGACGCATAAAATATAGTC
>NZ_BCYQ01000089.1 GCF_001598275.1 Moraxella oblonga NBRC 102422 | reverse complement strand
CCAACGCCAACGCCAACGCCAACGCCAACGCCAACGCCAACGCCAACGCCAACGCCAACGCCAACGCCAACGCCAAGCATTGTCGGCACTTTTGAAACGGCTGTCAATAGGGAAAATTATAATCATCTAGTTGAATTAGCACGTGTTTTGGATACCAATGTTGGTGATTTTACAACAAATTCCCAAAATGTACTTGGTGCTTCTTTGGTCAAAGATACTATTGGTAGCAACACTCCTGACTTTGCCAAACTTGCCAATTTTGCTAGTCAATTACAGCCCCTGATGGCAGGCTCAACCAACCGCCTAATCGCTGACGGCACACAAAAAGTCGTGGGTGTACTAGATACTCGCACCCTAGAACCCAAAAAGAACCTTTGGGCAAAAGCTCTACACAATCAAGGCAAATTGGACGCTCATGCAGGTTTAACAGGTTTTGATGATAAACATACTGGTATCATCGTGGGTGCTGATAGCCCAGTTGGTCAAAAATCCAACTTAGGGATTGCCTTAGCATACAGCGAACACGATGTTAAAAGCCGTGATTATGTCTCTCATACCGCTCAAGCCAACACCACCCAAGCCCTCATCTATGGCCATCATCAGCTTGATGAACGCACCACCTTTAAAGGTCATGTTGGGGTGGGTCGTAGCCAGATTGATGGCACACGTCATGTGGTTGGTGGTACTGCCAAGTCTGATTATGATGCCAAAATTGTGAACGCTGGCGTGTCCGCCCATTATCGCATTGGTACAGCTAACAGACATCTGTCGCCTTTTGTTAAGATGGATTTTGCCCAAGTCAAATCAGATGCATACACCGAAACAGGCACCACCGCCTACAACCTTGCCATCAACGGCAACACTTATACCAGTTTGCAAAATAGTATCGGTGTTAAAGGTCGTATCGGCTCACCCACGCTTGCCCTAACAGGTTTGTTATCGGTGGGGGCTGACGTAGGTAGCAGACGTAGCGACATTAGTGGTCGTTTTGCTGATACTGCCAACACACAATTTGGCGTATTGGGTCATGAAGTTGGTAAAGGCTTTGGGCAAGCAGGTCTTGGCATGGTCTACACCCCAACAGCCACCACCACATTATCGCTTGCTTATGAAGGGCAATGGCGTAAGAACTATGACAATCAAGGGATTTCTTTAACCTTTGAGAAAAAGTTCTAAGCCCGAAAGATAATAAAACAGCCAAAACCAAGTACTTTTTTGTTTTGGCTGTTTTTCGTTGAACGTGATTAAGTTGAGCCGTATACCAAAACCATCTTAAAAGTACCACAAATTTATTTTCAGCGGTAGGGGTAAATTGCAATTCACCTACAACCCGCAGTAAATTTTAAGTTTGTTAAGTACACCAAAGGAGCAATACAAACAACGCAATTTTATAGTATACTAAACGAACCCAAAAACTGGTACAAAAACCGTTCACCCTAAGCTATGCCTGCGGGTGGGTTTCTGTTATGGCTTGATAAGCTTACCACGAACGGAAACCAACAATTTTGAAGTTCGGTTAGTATAAATTCTATTCAAAAACAAACAAAGTTTTTGGGGCTGTACTAGAATAACACTTATGTTATACTAGTACAGCCCCTTAAATATACCATGATGTCGTAGGGAAAAATTGCAATTGCCCAGATAAGTTTATGGCAAAACTCAATAACCATAAATGTAAAAAACACGCTTACTTAGCGTGTTTTTTTACTAACTGCGGTTTATTTGAATTTCCAGCTAAGCCCCACAAGTGCGCCTGTGTTTGTG
>NZ_BCYQ01000088.1 GCF_001598275.1 Moraxella oblonga NBRC 102422 | reverse complement strand
CCCAAGCGCAAGCGGATAAAGCAAAAGCGGAACAAGATAAGCAAGCATCTGATTTGGCAAAACAAAAATCGGAACAAGCCAAATTGCAAGCCGATTTAGCCGCACAGCAAGCCCAAACCGCGCAAAAACGCGCCGAAGTGGAAGCCGCGCGTCAAGCCACGGCTGCGGCGCAGTCTGAAATCGCCAAACAAGCTGCTCAATTACAAGCGCAAAATGCCGAAAAAGCCCAAGCCATCGCCGAAGCCGCACAGCAAGTGGCGGAATTGGCACTCAAACAGGCGAAAACGGCACAGGCGGAATTGGACGCTTGGAATCAGCGTTTGCAGGCAGCCGCCCAAGCGGACGCGCAAACCATCGCGCAAATCCGCAATGAATTGGCAAAAGCACAGGCTTTGGCAAATGAAACCGCCCAAGCGGTTCAGGCTGCCCAGCAAGATTTGACGCAAAAACAGGCGCAATTGACTCAGGTGCAAGCGCAAAACGCGCAAATTCAGGCTCAACTCAATCAGGAGAAAACTTTGCGCGAGCAAGCGCAAATCGCTAAGCAAGCTGCCGAACAAGCACAGCAAGCAGCCGAACAAGCCAAGTTGAACGCGATTGCGGCACAAAGCCAGTCTGAACGCGAAAAACAACAGGCACAGCAAGCACTTGCCCAAGCAGAACAGTTGGCACAAGAGAAAATCGCCCAAGCAGCACAGTTGGAACACGAACGCGACCAAATCGCCAAACAATTGGCGCAGGCTTTGAACCAAGCCCAAACCCAAGCGGGCGAATTGGCACAAGCACAGGCTCAAACCAACTTGGCATTGGCGCAAATCCAAGAAAAAGAACAGGAATTGGCTGCCGCCCAAGCGGAAGCGGAACGCCAAAGAGCGGTACTCGCTGCCGAAATTGCCAAGCAACAAGCCGAAGCCGCCAAGCAGAAAAAGCAGTCTGAAATCATCAGCCAATATGCGAATGCGGCTTTGTCGGAAGTGTCGGCAACGGCACACCAACAGCAACACATCGCCAGCCGAATTGATGAGCGTTTACAACACCTTAATGGCAAAAATTCGGGTGCTTGGGCGCAAACCGATACCAGCAAAACCCAACATCAATCCGACCAATATCGCGGTTATGAGCAAGACAGCAAGCTCACGCAAATCGGTTTGGACAAAACGGTGGAAATCGGTACAGGCAGCCTGACGGTGGGTGCCGCGCTCAATCATTTGCGTTACGATGCCAGCTATGCCGATGATTTCAAAGGAAAAGGTCAAACCACCACAGGCACGGTTTACGGCAAATGGCATGGCGAAAGCGGCTTTGCTGTGAATGCGGACGTGTCGGCAGGTCAAGCCAAGTCGGAATTGACGACACGTCATGCCTCTGCGCCAAAATCCGACATCAAACGCGATGTGGGCAGTGTTGGTGTGGGCATTGAAAAAAATTGGAATGTGCGTAACATCATGGATGTGCAAGCTCATGCAGGCATTCGTCAACATCATCTAGGTAGTACCAACTATACCATCAGTGCTAGCGATAATACAAAAGTAAATATCAAACAAGACAGCATGGACATCACTACCTATCAAGCAGGCGTAAATGTAGGTAAAACATTTGAAACAAGCAATGGCATTACCATTCGTCCAAATGTTGGCATAAGCTATCAATACAATAACAGCGATGCCATTGTCAAAGTCAATGAGCAAGCCCTCACCCAAAAATTTGCCAATGAGGTTAAGGGGCAGGTTGGATTTACAGTTGGTAAAGATGCCTTGGAGTTAGACGTGCGAGTGGATTATGTGGATAATGATGAGGTGGG
>NZ_BCYQ01000087.1 GCF_001598275.1 Moraxella oblonga NBRC 102422 | reverse complement strand
CCATTGTCTTGTTGGTTTTTGACTTTGTTTTCTTTAAAATACTGCCCAATCCGATAAGCCACTTGTGGGCTTAATGCTCTTGCTGTATCGCCTAGTATACCATTTGTATTTGGTGCGTACAAGGCGGAGGTGATGCCGTCGAAGAGTCTTAGGTTTGTTCAATTTTTTAGTATTCTTCAGAATTAGTTTAAATTTTCAAAAATATTTTAAAATATGCATCCTTGCACTATATACATGAAAAACCAAACAAACCATAATTATTCCATACCAAATCAGAGAAAATTTAATATAAAATTTTCTATTGATTATGCAATGCCTTAGCAATAAAAAAATTGCTGGCATAAACCAAAGCATAATAAATGATACTCCATAAAAAGCATCTTGCATATTTCTAAATCTAGTTGCGTAAACAAATAAAGAATCATGATCGTCAAAAAAATCAAATAAAAGAAACAAAAACAAAGAAATACTAGGAAATATACCTACACATGAAAGTATGTGAATAAATTTTCTTTGATGAATTTTATCTATTTTTTTAAAAAAATATCAGAAATCAATTTTAGGTACACAAAAAATCCAAAAATACCGAAACTTATCATATAGTAAAAATTAATAACGAGCAAGAGTAAAGTGATTACATCTATCATTTTTGACATTCCTGCACTTCAAGCATATCTTTACAACCAGTATTAAATCTATGTTGAGGGTTTAAGAATTCACCGCCAACTTGACTATCTACATACCGTTGAGTAACAGGCAACCATGAATTGTAATGTTTTTCATGAATTTTTTGCAACGCTGGGTCATATTGTTCATTATGCAATCTTTTGTAACTCCAACTATTTGTTTCATTCTGATAATTTTGGTAAATATACTGAAATTCTGGTTTTCCCTTTTTCATAATAGCATCACCAGCCTCGGAAATCCAATCAGAAAAACCAGTATTATCAGCTATCTTCAACTGACCTCTCGAATGTTTTTCTGCCATCCTAAACCATGGCTGTCCTGTATAGTCATACATAGCTCCAAAATAGTCAGCTCTCATCGATAGGTTGGATATTGCATGATACCCTCTACCATTGGCAACATCTAAAACTCTTTTTCTTGATTGCTGAATATCAGTTTTTAAATTCAAATGCTTGTCCTCTCCTACATAATCTAAAGCGACACTCATCCTATTGATGCAATCTACCGATATTGTTCTGCATGAGTTATGCAAAGCAACATCATTTTGCCTAGATATCCCATCATATTTTTCATTAACTGCAGCGATACATGATTTCTCAAACCCGCAAGCATTTAATTCAATTATTTTGTCCTGTAACTGCTTATGACTCAAATAATTCCACTGCGTTTGCCCAGCATTATTGGCAGTGCTTGCAGTATCGCCACCAACAGTCGCACCAATGCCTGCTGATAGAGCAAGCAAAGCAGAGTGTCGTACTGTTTCATCAAAGCCTTGTTCTTTTAGATATTCATCTATCTTTGGAATGGTGTAGGCGGTTGTGCTTGCTGATGGTCCGCCCTCCACCATCCCCGTTGCAAGCAGTCCCACAGCTGTATGCAACGCCACACGATAAACACCACCCTCTGCCCATTTTTTAGCTTCCTCAACATCACCTTTTGATAAAAGTTCCAGTCTTTTGTCTTCAGCATAATCCCCAATTTGTTTTGGAGCCTCCCTCCCAAACTCTGTAGTAATGACTGTTTGAGCATTCAACTCCCTAAGCACCTTCTCCCCATCAAACTCATTGGCGATGATTGGGTTAAGCTGGTTTTGAACTTCTGCTTGTTTGAAGTTGTCTGTATTAATATGACTAAGCCCTGCTTGGTCGGTGATGGCAGAGTGGGTGGTACTGGTTTTATGGACTGGGTCTATTTTACCATAGCCTAAGCCTTGTAGGGCAGG
>NZ_BCYQ01000086.1 GCF_001598275.1 Moraxella oblonga NBRC 102422 | reverse complement strand
GTTCCCCCCCCCCCCCCCAAGTGGCGTAGGTTGGGTTTTTGCTATCGCTCAACCCAACTCTACTGAGCTAGTCTACAAGCTAATCTTCAAAATTACCGATAAAAGTCAAATCATTATATAATTTATCAATACCATCTGGCAAAAATTCATAATTACAATAATAATACAATCTATTGCCACTATTGATACCCAATCTTTTAGATTGTTCAATAATTTCTTTATCTGTTTCTAGGGACTGTGTATCAGCCTCTGCAATTAGGTCATCTATTGAGATAATCTCATTATTTTCAGTAGAATAGTAACCAAAAAAATCAACATCTATATAACCTATTTCTTTTTCAATTTGGCTTTTTCCTTTGGATTTCTCAACACCGACTGTGTACTTTAGCCATTCATCTATTGGTTTATTGGAAAAACCCGCCCAAATAGCAATAGTGCCTTTTTTAAATTTAATCATATACAACCTCTCTTTGTATGATTTTTTGCAAAATCATTAATGATTTGTCTAGTGGCGTAGGTTGGGTTTTGCTATCGCTTAACCCAATCTACAGACTAATTTTTATTACCTGCTGGTAATGAGCCATTTTCTACTATATGATTGGCTTTGAGTTGATTAAGCAGTTCTGTATCGGACGCACCTTCTTTTGATAATTGGTCAGCCAATAGCATTCTTTGATAAAGCGATGTTTCATAAAAATTGTCTTCAAATACTGCATTTTTGATGTCTAAAATCCGTTGTTGAAATAAAGGCATAAATGCTTCAATATCAAGGTTATGTAGTCGTTTTTGGTATTTAATGAGCATCGCTTCTACATAAGTAAATATATCATCACACATCATCTGTCTGATGGCATCTTCAGGCAAATCCAAGTATTTATCCAAATCAAGCATCACATCCATACCTAAACGCTGGTCGGCTTTGGTAAATCTTGCATTAGATTTGTAGTTATATTGCTCAATCCTGTCTTTACGATATAATCTAACCACAAAAAAGAAACTGCGGTGATATTTATCCTCCTCCTGCACCTGATGAGATATTGACTCTTGCCATTTTGTATCATCAAGATTGTATGTAATATACCGAATTACTTTTAATTGAATGACATTATTTTCAAAATCTCTGGCATATTGTTGGTCATAACCACAGCTAAAAAATGTTCCCATATTTTATCCTTACTTAATTTATAAGTTAATGACAAGTCTTGTTGCCAGCCGGCAACTGACCGTGGGTGTTTCTGTAATTGTTTATCAAATTGGTTTCTTGCGTTCGGTCTTGTATTTTAGTGGCGTAGATTGGGTTTTTGCTATCGCTCAACCCAACCTACGAGCTAAAAAATCATTTATAAAATTTAGCCATAAGTCAGCTTCATCATTTTGTACCAAAGAAGAGTATCCGCTCCCAAAGATGTAATGAAGTGTAAACTCATAAAAATCCAAATTAGTATCAATAGATTTGAAATCGTCATCTACGGTCAATAATATTGTATTACTTGATTTATTAAAGAAAATTGGCTTATATAAAATTTGACCAACTTCGTATAAACAAACATTATTGTTAGGAACTCTATATTGTATTTGTGACAAAAAATCTTTATCCCAAATATCAATTATACCAAATCTTCCTCCATTAAATATCTCAAATATTTTTTGATGATCGGTTGCAATATCATTTATATTATTTGATGATAAAGGATCATTTATTTTGCAAAAAGTAATACTATCTGGATTTTCAGAGATAAAAACTTTGGTTTTTTCAACTAATGAGAATAAATATTTGTATGAATTCATAATATTGGCACTCTTCAAAATTAACCTTGATTTTAGTCCCCACGGGCAGATTTCTGATTTGAGGACGAATTTGTTGGGTACCAATATGCCAATTCGTGAAACTATCTAAAAATTTTAAATTATCGGCAGTATCTGGTCCTTTCAGTTGCAATTCCCAAATATGGTCTGGTTGCATTTTCTTGGTAATACGGTCAATTAACTTATTAGTGGCGTAGGTTGGGTTTCGCTTT
>NZ_BCYQ01000085.1 GCF_001598275.1 Moraxella oblonga NBRC 102422 | reverse complement strand
GGGCATGGCTTTTAAGTTCTTTTCGCACAACGTTTTCTAAGCCACCTATGCGGTGTAAGAGCAATATGCGTTTGGTTCTTATTTGTCTAAAAATTTCTAAGCCACCTATGCGGTGTAAGAGGTACCCACATACTGCTTGCAGTCTTTTGGGTCTTTCTAAGCCACCTATGCGGTGTAAGAGCTGACCTTGTAAGCGGTTTTTCGTCAATGATTTTTCTAAGCCACCTATGCGGTGTAAGAGAGAGAAAATTGTAAAGAAATTTTGGAAATTTTTTTCTAAGCCACCTATGCGGTGTAAGAGGAATTTCATCAGTTTCTTCATCAATGGTAACTTTTCTAAGCCACCTATGCGGTGTAAGAGAATAAGCAAAATAACCACCAATAAAAATCGTTTTTCTAAGCCACCTATGCGGTGTAAGAGACATTATGACCCTGCAAAATCTTAGCGATAGATTTCTAAGCCACCTATGCGGTGTAAGAGCAGGAACTGGCATAGGTACAGGTACAACGACATTTCTAAGCCACCTATGCGGTGTAAGAGGTCGCATATAGTCATATAGCGTGTTACAAATTTTTCTAAGCCACCTATGCGGTGTAAGAGTTATCACAGATTGATACAGCGTTAAACATATGTTTCTAAGCCACCTATGCGGTGTAAGAGGCGAAAGAGCTCAGATTTATGCAATGATGAATTTTCTAAGCCACCTATGCGGTGTAAGAGTTCATGGCAGAATCAACAATTTTGGTGAGTTGTTTCTAAGCCACCTATGCGGTGTAAGAGTTATCCGTTGCTACGAAAAAGGCAAACAACTATTTCTAAGCCACCTATGCGGTGTAAGAGACAACCGTAATGAACGTGTTGCCAACGGCATCTTTCTAAGCCACCTATGCGGTGTAAGAGTGGTGTGTAAGAATGCGGTAAGCGTGCATTTATTTCTAAGCCACCTATGCGGTGTAAGAGCTTAAACCAGATCCAATAACAATTGGCGTTTTTTTCTAAGCCACCTATGCGGTGTAAGAGGGAAATTTGAACAAATCTCAGTCAAAAATACATTTCTAAGCCACCTATGCGGTGTAAGAGATTCATCGTTATCAATCCAATCAAAATAACTATTTCTAAGCCACCTATGCGGTGTAAGAGAAGGGTACTTTTAAAGATGATGACGGTCAAAATTTCTAAGCCACCTATGCGGTGTAAGAGAGTATTTTGTGCACAATCTCGCTTTCCTTAACTTTTCTAAGCCACCTATGCGGTGTAAGAGGCTACAATCCCTAACGCAAACCCCACCCCTAATTTCTAAGCCACCTATGCGGTGTAAGAGCTGTAGTCGGCAAATTCGTTGGACCGTAATTTTTTCTAAGCCACCTATGCGGTGTAAGAGGCGGTTGCGTAGCAGGGTCAGGCTGTGGTTGTTTTCTAAGCCACCTATGCGGTGTAAGAGAAATTGTGCGTACTGGCAGAAACGGTTTAAATTTTCTAAGCCACCTATGCGGTGTAAGAGGTACTTCATCAATAACGATTAGAGAGCCATCAGTTTCTAAGCCACCTATGCGGTGTAAGAGGAAAACTAATGTTTGATAGTCCTATACATCATTTTCTAAGCCACCTATGCGGTGTAAGAGTACTTTATCCAAGTACTTAGCTACCTGTGCAGTTTCTAAGCCACCTATGCGGTGTAAGAGGTTGCCGATTGGGGTGTTGTCATCGGTATATATTTCTAAGCCACCTATGCGGTGTAAGAGGTATTTTGTGCACAATCTCGCTTTCCTTAACTTTTCTAAGCCACCTATGCGGTGTAAGAGTACAAATTTACAAAAACACAGGTTTTTTTCATTTTCTAAGCCACCTATGCGGTGTAAGAGGACAGTGAACAAGAGTTACTTTTTAGAACTGCTTTCTAAGCCACCTATGCGGTGTAAGAGCAACGAAATCAGTAAAATCAATTTTTAAAATTTTTCTAAGCCACCTATGCGGTGTAAGAGCACGCACGCACACATCCACCATCTGTGGTGGTTTTCTAAGCCACCTATGCGGTGTAAGAGCAAATGTTAATCACAGGTGCTAAACCGTCAAATTTCTAAGCCACCTATGCGGTGTAAGAGGTTCAGCAGTTTTTAATGATGGCGTTTGCA
>NZ_BCYQ01000084.1 GCF_001598275.1 Moraxella oblonga NBRC 102422 | reverse complement strand
TAGATTGGGTGAAGCGATAGCGATACCCAACAAATTTAAGACTTGGCTTAATGTTGGGTTTTACTGTTTGTTCAACCCAACCTACGAGCTTGCTATGAGATTATTCAGTTTATTCATAAAGCATATCTAAAAACTCATCAAAACTATTGGCAATTGGCAAAATAACCATCTTTTCTTGACCGTGTTCATTAGTCATAAATTCATCATGATACATAATGACTACTGGCGGGTCATTTGTCATACGGTCTTGACGATAATCAAAGCATATAAGATAGCCAAATTCATTTAAGCCAAAAGCAATTAGATTTTTTTCGCTATAATATTGACTGTCATTTATCAATTCGGTACCTATAGGGTTGCCAAATGCAAGAAAAGAAATATTGCTTTCCACCCAGTACTGATTATTTTTAAAATACAGAAATGTATCCTGTTCAAATCTAACGCCATTATGTTTAAGCATTAAATCACAATATGATTTTGGAAAAGAAATATTATATTTTTTTCAAAATCATTTATCCATTCAATATCAGAAATACCATAATCATAACCAATATTTAATTTAATCATAATTACCTACCTTCACTTAAAGAGCCTTCGCCAGCCCGTAGGTTGGGTTAAGGTACGAAACCCAACAAATTCAATTGGTTACACCATAAATGCTGGGTTACGCTGTCGCTAACCCAGCCTACGGGCTATTTAGAGATAACCTCACTCCATTTCTATCTTCTTTCACCAAAAAATCCATCCAAGCATTGATTATAAACTTGAAGTCATTTAAAGATATAAATGATGTATAATCAGGATTTTCCTCATCATATAGAAAATATATTTTTATAAAATCACCATCAATCTCACAGCCCCAGCTTTCCGAACTAATATTAAATGAAAAATTACTTTCATTTATATTGCAAATAATATTTTTTGTAAATTCAATATCCAATTCTGATATATATTCACAAAATATTTCATAATTTTTGTTTATTCCATCACAAACAGCAATCGGTCTAAATACGCCATCTTTAAAAGTTTCTGATTCTTTATAAAAAAAATTTATGTTCATAATAATCTCACTTAACAGGATATACAGTAACTTTCGGCTGCAAATATCCAGTAACCTTAACTCCGCTTGGAGTTATGCCTTCCCACATTTGCTGCCCTCTTGAATTTGTAACAACCTTTCTGTTTTGATAAGCATAGTCAACTTCAACTTTTACTCTATCAGCACTCCAACTATTTGGGAACATTGTAGATATTCCATTATTATTAGATTTTGGTAAATAGTTATTGGGATTGTTTGGATCTTTAACAGAAATTTTTGCCTCATATACTCCATTGGAATAGGTTTTAACAACGCTATCCACTCTAATGTTGCCATTAGCTGTTGAATGCCCTCCAACTACTGTTCCATTTCGCTTTATTTCCGCACTCAAAATATGCCCATCAAAATCTATTGGAGCGGTAACCAAATGGACACGCTTACTTGCTTGTTGATTTATAATATAGTCGGTCTGTCTACCAGATATGCTTTTGTGAAAATCGCTTGAATAAGAACTATTGTTTACTCCTATATTTTGACTTTTAGATCTTGAATGTTGTTTCGCCTGTTGTGCATATATTCTAGCACGGCTTATTGGTATTTTAAAGGCAGTGGCAATAGCCATTGCTTTCTCTTCATCTGTTTTTGCGTTATAGTAAGCATCAGCAAACCCAATTGGCACAACAACAGCACCAATCAAATCCTTAATAATCAATGCTTCTTCGTTGGTAAATGTTACTCTATCTCCAGGATGTCCATAAGAACCATCTGGCAATAGACGATCGTGATCATAACTCCACTCCCCCTCTCTCCCGTCATGGTTCTCCACAAAGGTCTTATCATTCCCCTCAAGCAATGCTTGATTTTGAAGAGTTGTTTGTGCATCTTTGCCATCCCCAAGCTGTGCTTTAATGGGGTTGATGTTGTCTTGATTGGCGATGATGGCAGCATCGGTGTTAAGTTTGGCGGCAAGCCCTGCTAGGTCTGCTAAGGTTTCGTTTTTGCCCCCACGGATGTGGTCTAGCTCATGACCTAGGGTTTGGATGCTGTCCGCTCTTAGTTCGTCATGGGTGTCAATGACCGTTAGTGTTTTATTGGTAGCACCTTGAATGCCTCTTTGGGCGGTAATACTGGTAAGTAGTACCTTAGTGCTGATGCCTGTGGCATCAGAGAGGGCTTGTAGAGCCTCTTGGCTTAGGGTAAGGTTGTGGTATTCGCCTTTTTGGTAAGCGTCAAGTATGGCAGCAAGTTCTGGGTTGTCCTGTATGGCTTTTGCCATTTTAGCAGGGGCTTTGGCACCTTGGATGGCTTGGGTTAGGGTTTGGTTGCCTGTTAAGACGTTGGCAGTGGTGGCAACAACTTGTACGCCTGCCGCTCCTGTAATTTTACCTGTTGCTTTAAGATTCTCATCAAGCCTTTCTTGCTCCTTCTTAATCTCCCCCCTGCCTTCTTTGGTGAATATTCTGGTATCAAGGGTGGTATCAAAGTTAAGACCCCCA
>NZ_BCYQ01000083.1 GCF_001598275.1 Moraxella oblonga NBRC 102422 | reverse complement strand
GGGTGACGGCGTACCTTTTGTATAATGGGTCAGCGACTTATATTCTGTAGCAAGCTTAACCGTGTAGGGGAGGCGTAGGGAAACCGAGTCTTAATAGGGCGTCTTAGTTGCAGGGTATAGACCCGAAACCGAGTGATCTATCCATGAGCAGGTTGAAAGTGCCGTAACAGGTGCCGGAGGACCGAACCCACTCCCGTTGAAAAGGTAGGGGATGACTTGTGGATAGGGGTGAAAGGCTAATCAAACTCGGTGATAGCTGGTTCTCCCCGAAAGCTATTTAGGTAGCGCCTCGGACGAATACCTTGGGGGGTAGAGCACTGTTTCGGCTAGGGGGTCATCCCGACTTACCAAACCGATGCAAACTCCGAATACCCAAGAGTACTATCCGGGAGACAGACGGCGGGTGCTAACGTCCGTCGTCAAGAGGGAAACAACCCAGACCGCCAGCTAAGGCCCCAAATTCCTAGTTAAGTGGGAAACGATGTGGGAAGGCACAGACAGCTAGGATGTTGGCTTAGAAGCAGCCATCATTTAAAGAAAGCGTAATAGCTCACTAGTCGAGTCGGCCTGCGCGGAAGATGTAACGGGGCTCAAACTAGGAGCCGAAGCTGCGGATTTAATTGTTTCAATTAAGTGGTAGGGGAGCGTTGTGTAAGCCTGTGAAGGTGCATCGTAAGGTGTGCTGGAGGTATCACAAGAGCGAATGCTGACGTGAGTAACGACAAAACGGGTGAAAAGCCCGTTCGCCGGAAGACCAAGGGTTCCAGTCCAACGTTAATCGGGGCTGGGTGAGTCGACCCCTAAGGCGAGGCCGAAAGGCGTAGTCGATGGGAAATCGGTTAATATTCCGATACTTGTTTATGATGCGATGGAGGGACGGAGAAGGTTATGTCAGCCTGGCGTTGGTTGTCCAGGTGGAAGGATGTAGTTAGGTTTAGTAGGCAAATCCGCTAGACTATTAATGAGATCTGATAGCAAGCTAGGTTTACTAGCGAAGTGGCAGATACCCTGCTTCCAGGAAAAGCTTCTAAGCGATAGTCATAAAGAAATCGTACCCGAAACCGACACAGGTGGTCAGGTAGAGAATACCAAGGCGCTTGAGAGAACTCTGCTGAAGGAACTAGGCAAAATGGTACCGTAACTTCGGGAGAAGGTACGCTGCCGATGGTGATAAGACTTGCTCTTTGAGCTGTTGGCAGTCGCAGATACCAGGCTGCTGCAACTGTTTATTAAAAACACAGCACTCTGCAAACACGAAAGTGGACGTATAGGGTGTGATGCCTGCCCGGTGCTGGAAGGTTAATTGATGGGGTTAGCGTAAGCGAAGCTCTTGATCGAAGCCCCAGTAAACGGCGGCCGTAACTATAACGGTCCTAAGGTAGCGAAATTCCTTGTCGGGTAAGTTCCGACCTGCACGAATGGCATAATGATGGCAGCGCTGTCTCCAGCAGAGACTCAGTGAAATCGAAATCGCAGTGAAGATGCTGTGTACCCGCGGCTAGACGGAAAGACCCCGTGAACCTTTACTACAGCTTTACATTGAACTTTGACCTAACTTGTGTAGGATAGGTGGGAGGCTTTGAAGTAGGGACGCCAGTTCCTATGGAGCCAACCTTGAAATACCACCCTGGTTATGTTGGGGTTCTAACTTAGATATAACAGTATCAAGGACAATGTATGGTGGGTAGTTTGACTGGGGCGGTCTCCTCCTAAAGAGTAACGGAGGAGTACGAAGGTGCGCTCAGGACGGTCGGAAATCGTCCAAAGAGTATAAAGGCAAAAGCGCGCTTAACTGCGAGACCCACAAGTCGAGCAGGTACGAAAGTAGGTCTTAGTGATCCGGTGGTTCTGTATGGAAGGGCCATCGCTCAACGGATAAAAGGTACTCTGGGGATAACAGGCTGATACCGCCCAAGAGTTCATATCGACGGCGGTGTTTGGCACCTCGATGTCGGCTCATCTCATCCTGGGGCTGAAGCAGGTCCCAAGGGTATGGCTGTTCGCCATTTAAAGAGGTACGCGAGCTGGGTTTAGAACGTCGTGAGACAGTTCGGTCCCTATCTACCGTGGGCGTTGGAAATTTGAGAGGATCTGCTCCTAGTACGAGAGGACCAGAGTGGACGAACCTCTGGTGTTCCGGTTGTGACGCCAGTCGCATTGCCGGGTAGCTATGTTCGGATCGGATAACCGCTGAAAGCATCTAAGCGGGAAGCCGACCTCAAGATTAGATTTCCCTAAAGAGCCGTTGTAGACTACGACGTTGATAGGTTGGGTGTGGAAGCATAGTGATATGTGTAGCTAACCAATACTAATTGCTCGTTTGGCTTGACCATACAACACCCAAGTGGTTTAAATCACTTCAAGTGTTGTATGATAAAGTGTAATGATTACCTTAATCTTGATTTAGTAAAAACTTTAAAAATTAAAATAAAACAGACTCATATTGAAAGTTGTCCTTTTACGCTGACGACAATAGCAAGATGGAACCACCTGATCCCTTCCCGAACTCAGAAGTGAAACGTCTTAGCGCCGATGGTAGTGTGGTTTGCCCATGTGAGAGTAGGTCATCGTCAGCACCTTATTTAAGCCCCCC
>NZ_BCYQ01000082.1 GCF_001598275.1 Moraxella oblonga NBRC 102422 | reverse complement strand
TTTAATTTTAATAAAGATGTATGGGCATTTAACTTGATAGGTAAAAAGTATGAAAAATCTCCCCTTATTTACCCTAATGATGGGTGTATTGGTTGGTTCATCTGTATTTGCCAATGATACGATTTATCAAGGCAAACAGGACGACCGCCGTATCCAAGAATCGGTAATCCAAAAACAGCTTGACACCATAACGCCAACCAAGCTACCTAGCCCCATCGTACCCACAATCGCCCCAAGCGAAGGGGAGAGTATCTCTATGACGGCAGAAGAGCTGGGCAATCACCCTGATTTGGTGATACGAGCGATTGCGATGGCAGTGTTACAAAATAATTTTGATAATGTTGAGTTTTTATTGCCCTATTATGAAAAAGTACCAAAAAACCTCCAAGAAACTTTATTGTTAGAATGGGCAAGGGGTATGATTGCTGAAAAACAAGGCGATGCCAAAAGAGCTGTACGTCATTATCGCATTGCTTTGTCTGAAAATGGTGAAGCAGGATTATTAAGATTGCGTTTGGCGATTGCATTGTTTGCCAACAAAGAATACATAGCGTCCGAAGATCAGTTTACCAAACTGTTGAGTGAAAAAGACATACCAGACCCACTTATCCAAGTTATCCAAGAGTATCTGACCGCCATCAAACGCCAAAATCGCCTTTCTATCGGTGGCGGTGCCAATTATTTATCAGATAAAAACATCAATAACGCCCCCAAAAATAGCGATTTGGGCGGTGGTTGGACAGCACCAAAGCCACAGTCCGCTCATGGTATTGGTTATAATTTTGACATGGATAAAAAATGGCGATTGTCTGATGGGTTTTTTGGGCAATCTCGCCTAAATACCTATGGCAAATTTTATACCGATAACAAATCCTATAATGAACTAAGTGTACGAGTGTCTGCTGGTATGGGGCATGAAGACGCTCGCCATACGTTTGCCCTGCTACCATTTGTGGAAAAAACTTATTATGCAGGGGATTCTGCCGATGATGAGTTGAAATACTTTTCCCAAGCCAAAGGTGTTACGGCAGAATGGAGTTATTGGATTACCCCAAAATGGCAATCTAGTCTATATGGTGAAGTTGCCGAACAAGATTATACTACTCGCATTCATCTAAATGGTCTATCTAGAAGCGGGGGTGGTAATTTGTTGTATCTGTCTAATGCTCAACGTTATTATTTTGCAGGGCTCAATTTCAACCGCACCGACACCCAAGATGGTGATGACTCTTTTATCAGACGTGGTTTGCGGATTGGTGTAGGGCAGGAGCTAGGATATGGGTTTAGTACGCGACTAAGTGCAGGCGTTGCCGAAAAAAATTACCGTTCGGCAGGTTTTTTTGGTAAAATTCAGCATAATGATGAGTACGAAGCGAGCGTTTCGCTTTGGAATAAAAAAATTCATTATGCGGGTATTACGCCACGTGTTACTTGGCAATATCAAAAAGTGGATAGTAATCTACCCCTGTATGAATATGACAAAAACAAAGTCTTTATAGAAATGAGTAAACAATTTTGAAAAATAATCATACCTGTTGTGGCGGTGGTTGTCATACACACCATGATAATAATGCTCCACAAATCGATGTAACAAAAATGCCTGATTTGACTGCCACCCACAAACAAACCAGTAAGGCAGACAAAGCTCCTTGGCAATGGCAATTTTTAAAACCCAAATATTGGGGTATTTGGGTATTTTTGGTGATTTTTTTGCCACTGATTTTTTTGCCATTACGCATTCAGTTTATTATAGGCAAAAAAATTGGACAATTGGCTTTTTTACTCATCAAAAGACGAGTCAAAGACACATTAACCAATTTAACACTTGCTTTTCCCAACAAATCCGAAGCAGAAAAACTGCAAATTGTTAAACAGATTTTTATCAATCAAGGTATCGGTGTTTTTGAAACGCTTAACGCTTGGTTTCGTCCCAATGTTTTTAAACGTACATTTAGCATTAGCGGTTTACAACATTTAATTACTGCCCAAAAAGAAAATAAAGCAGTGATATTGTTGGGTGGGCATTTTACGACATTGGATTTGGGTGGTCGGCTATGTACGCAGTTTTTTCCTGCTGATTGTATGTATCGCAAACAAAATAACCCATTACTTGAATGGTTTATTTATAATGGTCGCCGTCACATTTTTGATGAACAAATCAACAGTCGTGATATGAAAAAATTAATTCAAAGAATTAAAGATGGCAAGGTTATTTGGTATAGTCCTGACCAAGATTTTGGTTTGGAACATGGTGTGATGGCAACTTTTTTTGGTGTGCCTTCTGCAACCATCACTGCCCAAAGACGATTTGCCAGTATGAATAAAAAAAATCCGCCTGTATTTATCGTGTTTGATATGATACGCCAAACACCCGATTTTATTGCCAAAGGTAGATTGCCACATTATCATATCAGTCTATCTGCTGTGCTTGATAACTATCCTAGCGATGATGAAGTGGCGGACGCACAGCATATCAATGATTTGATGGAACAAAGCATCAAAAAAGACATCAGTCAATGGATGTGGTTTCATCGGAGATTTAAAACACAGCCAGACGGTCGTGATTTTTATGCGTAATGATGTTCTTTGATATATAGTT
>NZ_BCYQ01000081.1 GCF_001598275.1 Moraxella oblonga NBRC 102422 | reverse complement strand
ATTATAACTTAAACAATTCATCATAGGTTAGTCCTGTGGATTGCTTGATTAGGTCAAAACTTAGACCAAGTGCTTTTAAGTTTTTAGCGATTTCAAATTGTTTTTCAATTTGCCCTTCTGCTCTGCCTTCTGCTCTACCTTCTGCTCTACCTTCCACCCTGCCTTCTTCCTTGCCCTCCTCCCTTGCGGTGTCTAAGGAATTTTTTAAATCACGATAATATTTTAAGCTGTCCTCATAGCTTTTATATTCGCTGGGGCTAAAATTGGCGATTTTGGCAGATTCAAAAAACTGCAAAAAAATCTGCTCATTTAATTCATTAGGCACTGTGTCCATTTCTGACAAATGTTTAAAGGCATAGAGCCATTTATCAAAATTACTTGTCAATTCGTCCAAGGATTTTCTAAATTTGGGCATTGATAAATAAATAAAGGTCAATTTATCATAAAAAACCTCGCCTGTTTCAAGCTCAGTCAATTTGACATCATAACGATATTTATCGCTGTGCTTATCATCATCAAAGACAAAATCCAAAATGGCAATGGTATAAATATGGGCAAGCTCAAAATTCCAATCATCGCCTTTTTGAGCTTGGTCTTTGATGGGGAAAGTAGCATAATACAAAGAGCGGTCTTTAAAAAACTTTTGCTTGGTTTTTTGTAATTCCACCACAAAGCGTTCGCCCCGCTCATTGGTACAATACAAATCAAAAATCGCCTTGCGGTCTGGGGCGGTGCTACCCAAATGCTCGGTATTAAGATATTGAATGTCCACAATCCGCCCTTGTTCTTGATACAAAAGCTCATTTAAAAAATGTTGTAACAAGATTTTGTTAGGTTCGGTACCAAACAAATGCTTAAAACCAAAATCAGTAAAGGGGTTAATATAAATGTTGGGCGATGGCATTGATAACTTCCAAATAAAATGATATATGCCCATTGTACTAAAAATTGCCAAGATTGCAAGCCATCTTGCTTTGATGAATGTTCTTAAAAATAAAAAAATGCTATAATAAAGCCCTTTTGATAAGGGGGTTTGTGATGTTTTTGATTTTAAAATCACTACATTTGATTGCGATGGTGTGCTGGTTTGCAGGGATTTTTTATTTGCCACGCCTGTTTGTTTATCACGCAATGAGCGATGATAAATTAAGCCAACAACGCTTTGTGATAATGGAGCGAAAGCTGTATCGGGGCATTATGAACCCTGCGATGATGGCGACTTGGCTGTTTGGTTTGTCTATGGTGCTAAGCAACTGGCAAATTTACAAAAGTCAAGGCTGGCTACACGCCAAATTGACCCTTGTGGTGCTTTTAACCATCTATCATATCATTTGTGGCAAATACCGCTTAAAACTTGTGGATAATCCGCACCTAAAAAGCGATAAATTTTGGCGTATTTTTAATGAAGTGCCTGTTTTTATTTTGGTGGCGGTGGTGTTTTTGGTGGTAACTAAGCCGTTTTAACTCTGTTCAGCTCTGGGGTGGTGCTGTTCGTGCAAACTTTGTAGTCGAGCAGTCGCTACATGTGTATAAATTTGCGTAGTAGACAAGTCACTATGACCAAGCAACAACTGCACACTTCGCAAATCCGCTCCATGATTGATAAGATGTGTTGCGAATGCATGACGTAGAGTATGAGGTGAAATGTTGGTGTTAATGTTGGCGATTTGAGCATATTTTTTAATCAAATGCCAAAAATTATGACGGGTCATGTAGCCCCCCTGCTCCGTCAAAAACACCGCTTGACAATCCGCCTTTGCAAGAGGCAACAACTCATGACGACACGACAAATAACTCTCCAACGCTTTGACTGCATACTCACCCAAAGGAATCAAGCGGGTTTTATTACCCTTACCCACAATCTGCAACCAACCTGCACTAAGATTAACTTGCTCAAGTGATAAATTCACTAACTCCGAAACCCGCAAACCACAAGCATACATCACCTCAAGCATGGCTTTGTCTCTTAACCCCAAAATCGTACTAATATCAGGACTGTTTAATAAGTTAGTAACTTGCGTCTCAGATAAAGTTTTGGGTAGAGGCTTATCCACTTTGGGATTCTTGATGTGTTCACAAGGATTATCCTCACGTTTTTTCTCAGCAATTTGCCACAAAAAAAACTGACGCAAACTCGCCAATACTCTGGCTTGAGTACGTGGCAATTTATCTTGACCTTGCAAATATGACAAGCATACTAAAATATCCCGTTCCACCCAATCCGTTAAAGGCTTATCAGTACTCTCCCCACACAACCGCAAATCCCTAATATAGGCATTGCGAGTGCGAGTAGAAAGTCCACGAGCAAGCATGGCAATACGAAACTCCGTCAAAAATGGCGGATCATTTTCAGTGGTTGTCAAACTAGGTGAACGTGGTTTAGTGGCACGAGTTTTACTCATTTTAACCCTTTTGAATCATATAACGGTAATTACCATCATCAAGTATGGCTTGCTCTACAAGAGCATGTCCTAAATGTCGACAAAAATTAGGAATATCGCGTGTAGTTGCAGGATCGCTCGCCATCACCATAATAATATCACCCGTATTGGCTTTTCGTATGGCTTTGTGTAAAAGCATAATAGGCTCAGGACAAACCAAGCCTACCGTATCAAGTTCATGTTGTGCAGTCATCTCTAAT
>NZ_BCYQ01000080.1 GCF_001598275.1 Moraxella oblonga NBRC 102422 | reverse complement strand
ATAAAAAATCCCCAAATTGGGGATTTTTTATTAGGCGGGTAATTTTTGCAAAGCACCAATCCGCTCATCTAAGGTGGGGTGAGTACGAAATAGGTTGGCAATACTAAACCCTTGCGATTGTCCACTTGAAATGGCAAAGGCTTTCATTGATGTGGGCATTTGGTCGGGACGAGATTCGGCAGGGCGTAGGGCGTTTAAGGCACTAATCATCTTGTCACGGCTGGCAAGCCTTGCCCCCATTTCGTCTGCACGATATTCACGCAGGCGAGAGAACCACATGACGATTGCACTTGCCAAAAAGCCTAGTAAAATATCCATGACCATGCTAGTAACGAAGTATGCCACACCGGGTTGGTTGTTTTCTTTGTTGCCTGAGAGGGCGTTGTCCACGAGTATGGCGATAACACGAGCAAAAAACATCACAAAGGCGTTTACTACACCTTGTATGAGGGCGAGCGTAACCATATCGCCATTGGCAACGTGTCCGATTTCATGGGCTAACACTGCTTCAACTTCGTCTGCTGACATGGTGTGTAGTAGTCCTGTGGAGACGGCGACCAGTGCGTCATTTTTGTTCCAGCCTGTGGCAAAGGCGTTGGGTTGGGCGTTGTCAAAAATTCCCACTTCGGGCATTTTGATACCGACCGCTTGGGCTTGTTTGGCAACAGTTTCAATAAGCCATTGTTCGGTGGCATTATTGGGTTGATTGATAACAACTGTGCCTGTACTCTTTTTTGCCATCCATTTGGATAAAAACAGTGAGATGAGCGAGCCTACCATGCCATAACAAAAGCACATAACGGCAAGGGTAACATAACCACCCGAGCCATGTATGCTACCAAGTCCAAAAACTTTGGATAAAATGGTGAAAGCAAGACTGGCAACGATAACAATTGCTAAGTTGGTTAATAAAAATAAACCAATTCGCATCATAAGATAATTCCTTAAAATCAATGATAAAGTTATGATTATAAAATAAATCACCCAACGACTTGATAACAATTCGTGTCGTTGGGTGGTTGTTTTGTAACTGGCTAAGTGTAATCAACGACTGATATGAATACGACCTGCATTGTTACTGATAGATGGGTTTTGGGGAGTGGCAAAATTTTGGTTATTGTAGTTGCCATAGACAACAGGCTGGGTTTGAATGGGTTGTTGTTGGTTCATTGCCAGTTGGGTGGTGTGGTTGTTGATGCGGATATTGGCATCATATACATATAGTGTGGCATAACGGTTGCTCACCGAACGGACATAATTTTGGGTCTCACGAAAAGGTGGGATACCGCCATATTTTTTGACGTTGCCATGACCTGCGTTGTAGGCGGCGATGACGTGGTTGCGGTTGGTAAATTGGCGTTGTAACCATGCTAGATATTTGACACCGCCTTCGATGTTTTGTGCAGGATCCCACGCATTCGCTACACCCATATCACGAGCTGTGCCAGGCATGAGTTGCATGAGTCCCATTGCACCAACGGGTGAGCGAGCATTTGGGTTGAAGGCAGATTCGGTGTGAATAATTGCTTTGACCAGTGCAGGGTCAACGCCATGACGCATGGCAGCCGAACGAATCAGATGATCATAACGGTCACGGTTGGCACTACTGCTGGGAGTGGCAGAAGTGGTGGGGTTATAGGTGACAGGAATGTCGCCAGCAGAATGTAGCTTGGTATCAGGATAATAAGTGACGCTAACTTGGGTAAATTTGTTGGTGCCACTGGTATTTTGTTGGACGTTGGTCAAAAAGTTTTGACCATTGTTGTCTTTATATACATAAACATTACCTGCAAAAGCGACTTGGCTAAAAAGCATGGCAACCAATAAATAAGGCGTTTTTTTCATAATGATACAAGATAATAAAGATACTTAGCCATTATACCACAAAAACTCCAAATGGGGGAATTGATGTATTAAATACCATCATTTAGAAATAATACATCAAATTAATCACATTTTTATACATAATGTAGGGTTTTGGGTAATATTGTGACAAAATGTATCAAAACAAAACCCCACCCCAATTTGGCAAAGTTTTGTTTTGATAAAAATATTATTGCTTGCTTGCCCCAAATGCACCTGCAAAATCTTGTTTGTCATTATTAAAAATGCCACTGACTTCTTGGGCTTTGTCGCCAAAGAATGCCCCATGAGTTTTTGTGCCTGCGTCATTTGTACCAGTAAAAGTATTACCAAAAATGGTGGCATTTAGAGCAATGTCAGATGCTTGTGTATTGCTGATAGAGCCTGACAAGGTCTTTTTGCCAAAATCCACACTAAATTTGGACGTGCCTTGAATCGCTTCGTCATCGCAATCGCCACAAATGTATAAAGATTGACCAATATAATTGGCAGTGCCTGAATTAGGTATGTTGGCGATCGGGGTTTTTTCACCTTGATAAAATAAATAATCAACAGCATCATACCCATCAATAATAAAACCGTATTTGGCATATTTGATGTGTGTGCCACTGGCGTGCGTTTCTATGCCGTCAACACTGGTTTTACTAAAATTGGTTGAAGAATTTGGTGAGCTTAGGTCAAAGGTTTTGCCATTGACGTTAATTTTTTTGATGTTATCACCATTGATACTAATTACCTTATCATCAATAATACTGACTTCACCAGAGATTTGAGGGTTTGTGGTTCCAGGGTTTGTGG
>NZ_BCYQ01000079.1 GCF_001598275.1 Moraxella oblonga NBRC 102422 | reverse complement strand
TTGTAATGTGTTTGACTGTATTAGACTGGCTATGTCTTGATTTTGCTTGTCTATCAAGGTCTGCTGTTCGTCGCTCAACGTCTGCCAATGTGTCTTTAATGCGTTCTCCGACTTCGTCAAGTCGTCCAAACGTGCTTGTAGTCTCTTGTTGGTGTCGTTCGCTTGCCTGTTGTAGCTGTTGAGTGCGTTGATTTCCTGCGTCAGTGCGTTGAGTTCTCTCTGATGTGCTGTTTGCAATGATGTTATCAGCTCGCTGTGCTTGCTCTGTAAGTCGTCTATGGTGGTCTGTAACTGCCTTATCGTGCTGTCCTTTTGCTCCGCTAAGGCTTGCATTTGTTGGCGGTTCTTGCTGTCGTAGTCCGCCAAAAGCCGTTTGAATGTCTTGGAATAATGGTTCATATACACCCCCTAAACTGGCATTAGTAGCATTGCCAACACCATGAGCAACAACGTCAGAAACGCCCCTGCCACCACTCCTATCCCCAAAATGGTTAGTTGGTTGAACTGCTCCAAGTAGGGTATTTTCTCGCTCTCTTTGGCTGTCAAGGCTCGCTGATGGACTGTGTGTAGCTCCTGCTGAAAGTCGCTCATTCGTCTGTAAAAGTCGGTCATCTGCTGAATAATCAACGCTTCGTTGGTCTTGATGGCTTCTCGCAGTAGCTCCCCTGTATCGTTTCGCATTGTACTCAGCACGCTCTGTAATTGCTGTGTCAAGTCGTTTTCGTGCTGTGTCAGCACGCTCTGTAAGCTCTCTCTCGTAGCTTGTAGCTCTTGCTGTGAGTTCTGCTGTAATTCTTGGGCTAATTCCTGCAAACTCTTTTTCATAGATTGCACCTTTCAATCGTAGGTTACGCCCCCCTTGTGGGTCGGCTATGCTGATGGATTTATCTGTAATGCGTGCGATATCGAACCCACTAGATGTAAGCAAGTCTATCACGTCTTGACGGCTTGCCACCGCTCCGCTCTCAATGCTTGCCAATACCCCTTGATGTATCATGTCGGCAATGGCTTTTTTGCCCTTTGGCAAGGTCATGTTTTCGCTTATGGCTTGCTTGTTGCTTGGGTTGTCTGGGTCGTGTAGGTTGTAGTGAGCATTGGTAAAGGTCTTGAAGTCATTGACCCTTTGGCGGTCTATGCGGTCGTAATAGGGGTTGAAGTTCTTGCCTGTGCGTAGCTCGACTTTGGGTATGACAAAGTTAAGCTCTAAGCGGTCTTTGTCTTGGTGCTGTATCCAACAGATGTTGTATTGCTCCTTGTCCATGCCACAAAATAACGTCCGCTCAAAATCGTCCATGATGGCGTTTTTTAGGTCGTCCTGTAAGTCATGCTCCTTGAACGATAGCACGCCCACCGTGTAGCCGTGTTTGAAGTCTAGGCTATCAGCAAGGTATTGGGTTAATTTGGGGTCGCCACGCAGTACGGTGACTTGCTCACGGTCGTCATTAGCCCCTAGTAGATACCGCATGGTAGCTTGGCAACTGCCACCCCCTTTCTTGGGTATAAACTTAACTATCATCGTCAGCCCCCACAACGTGCGATTGAAGTAATACATCAAGCTGATTTTGTATTACTGCCAAATCTGCAAAGGCTTGCAACTTGGCGACATCGTCCAAAGTGTTGGCTTGCTTGGCAAGTTGGTTTAGGTTATTGCCTATGCGTGCAAGCGACACCAACAAGGCTGTATCAGCTTTGGGCGGTTCTTTTCTGCTCCGTCTTTTTGGTTTTGTTTGTATGGGTTCGCCCAAACAAAGTTGGCGTACCCATGTGGCAAGCTCATCGCCAACTTGTCGCTTTTTCATCTCGGCAAGCTCGCTTGGGGTCAAGCGGATTTTGATGGATTGGGTGCGTTTCTCTCTCGTGGTCATGGCTGCGGCTCGTGGCGGTTTTTGCCCCATTGGAGCATGGCGGAAATGGGGAAGGGGTCAAGGGGTCACCCCTTGCAAGCACGCAAACACACAAATTAGCGGAGCGGTTTTGTGGGTCTTGCGTATGCTTGCCCATGAGAATACCGCAGATAATAGCACACACTTCAATCAGGTTCAAGCCCTTACCCCCCGCATCTAATGGGGTTGGTTTATACGATGAGATTTGCCCCCCTAATGCAGACCACACCACCGCCCCTGCCCAGCATTTTTTTTTTTTCAATTCTTGCACGACACCTAAAACCGCCCCCCCCGAACTGACGTTTAGGGGCTATTATCTGATTTATGGCTATTTGGACACTTTCAAATAATTGGCTACTGCTGACTTACTAACCCCTATTTGTTCGGCAATTTGGCGAATGCTCAGCCCTTTATTTGCAAGGATTTTGGCTTGTTCTCTCTTATCTTGGTATGCCCTGCCTTTGGCTTTACCGCCCTGCTTACCCCTGTGAGCCTGTAAACGGCTAAACCACTCGGCAGACATGGCGGTAAATCTTGCTGATTTGCAGTATTTGGCAATGCTCTTGGCGATGTGGCGGACTTCGTTGGGGTTTAGGGGGTTGTCAAACTTCGCATTCTCGGCGGTGGCAATGGCTAACACCGCATTAAAAAGCGTCCTGTAATCGTGTTTATGGGCGATTGCATAGGCTTGATGGCGTGTGGCATGGAATACGGAGCAGTTACGCCCAAAATGGCTGTCATTGGCAACTGTGGGGGCGTTTGTCGGCTCGTCTAGGTCTAAATACTCGGCTAACTCGTCCAACGTGTAGCCCTGTGCGTTTGCCCCTGCCGTGTATGTCTGCCAGTCTGAATGTGTGGGGTTCTTGATGAGATTACCAGAATACCCCCTATCTGCCCCTAATTTGCGTTTTAAGGCGTTGTAAACGCTGTCTAGGTACTTTATCGCCTTTTGGTTCGTCTCGCCCATGAGAGCGACTGGAAACGCCAATTTGTAGCAGTAGTGGGCGTGTCCGTTGGTGGGGTTCTTGATGATGAGTTGGGGGCGTGGCGTGTCGTTGTCATGGAACGCAAAAAGGGCGTTAGGGTCGTCCACGTCAAACACCAACCATTTGACCTTAAAAGGCGTGTTAGGCTGTATGTAGGCGTGCTTTATGGCGTGTTCTTTGGTGCGAATGTGGCAAAAGCCTTTGGCATTGGTGCAGTATGGGCGTTTGGGTAGGTCAGAAAACAGGGCTTGAATTTGCTCGCAGTTCTCAAAGTCGTGGACTTGTTTGAGTAAATACATAAAAACTCCATTGCATTCCGCAAGGGCTTTATGTATAATACACAAAGATTACTTGCGGAATTGGCTGTCGAAGGTTAAATTTTCGCAATCCAAGCCCCCAGTGTTGCTAGCGTTGGGGGCTTAAATTTTGTAGGACTACATCTTATCACTTTGAACAAAAAATCGCAAATCGCATTTAAGGGGTCTAGGAGCGTCATAGAGCGATTTTGTGTCGTGGGTGCTACCTTAACACCATTTTTACTTTAAAAGCTCTCTATGGGCTTTGTACACGCATTAAATGCGGTATTTTTATCAAGTCGTTAAAATTTTAATTTGTCCTACAATTTAAAAGACAAAAGAAATTCAACCACTTGAATTCTGTGCAAAAATGCATTATATTAACCTTAGAACGCAAGGGCGTCGGAGTTCTAAGTTAACCGAGATTGCGTTTTATAACACCAAAATCCGCTTATATGGCAACATATGGGCGGGTTTTACTTTATTGGTTTGTTGTCATCTCCTTTGGGAATGACTGAAAACAATTCCATTTTTGGGCGTTTTGCAGTCATCTCAAAAACCGCCCAATCTTGAACCATATTGCCGTAGCCGTCATCTCTTAACACCATACTTTTGAGCACCTTGTTGTTCTCAATCACACTAGTTTCAGCCAATGCACTTTCAATTTGCTTTACCAAGTCATCAATCGTATAGCCGTCTTTGGTTCGGCTGTTGTAGTGATGTCTCCCCATGTACAAAATTTCGTTGCATTGGACGACTGGCAAGCCGTTTTCAAGCTGTTTTTGATTGATTGTAGCTAATTGCTCATCAGTCAGTTTACCTATTGCGACAAATTTAGGGCGTTCGCCATTTTGTAGCTGTTCTAAGTTGGTACGGATAATTTCTAGGGCGTTATCGTATAGGGGCATAGTTTTTACCTTAAAATAATGGGTTTTTCTTTGTGTGTGCTATGATAAACCAAAGTATTTAACAATTACAAAACTTGTGGGGGGTAGCCAAAATTAAAGACCAAAACCCTATCACAACCCCTTTAAATAAGCACATACTTTGTAATTTCAAAGCCCCTATAATGATGGTGTATAATTCAACTCCTTATCCTTGCGTAACCGCTTGGCTGTCATCGCCAGTTGTAGGACTGGCATATCATCAACGATTTTTTGTTTGTCGTCCATGCTGAGTGGCTGATTGGTGTTGGCGTACATGAGTTGCATGGCTAGGAACTCCGCTCTACTCCTGTCAATGCGTTGTTTAAGCTCGTTACAGTCGCTTGTAACTGTCTCAATGAGCTTGTAAGTCTGTCTATGGTCTCCGC
>NZ_BCYQ01000078.1 GCF_001598275.1 Moraxella oblonga NBRC 102422 | reverse complement strand
TCAACTGGGTCAACTGGGTCTACTGGGTCTACTGGGTCAGGATTTGTAATTACTGCGTCAGTATGTAAAATATAATCACCATTTTCCTGTTTAAGGTAGTAGCGGAACGCACCAAGATCTACACTTTGATCATGATTGGCTAACGTTACTGTTAAATCGTTGGTGGGTTGCTTGGATAATTTCATCAGCACCAAACTATCATTGTTTTTTGGTTCAGCACCCGTATCTTGCACATACAACTTATGATCACCCATCGCTTCGCCAAGTACAACCACCTTATCACCAAGCACTCTTGAAATGTTAGTTAAGTAGTTAAATTGCCCACTACCTGTTAAGTTATTGGTAATGGTTAGGGTATTAAACTTATCACCCGTAGTTTGTGCTGATGATGCGTTGTTTAGGGTTACTTTTGATCCATTGGTTAGATTTAGGTTGGCAACTTGGCTATCCGCGGTCATTGTCCAATGTGCGTCTGAATCTAGCTCCATTTTTGTATTGTCAAAAGCCTTTACTGCACCAATCAGATGTGCCTTACCCAACAAAAAGCGACTGTCATTGTTTAATGTAACATCGCTTCTTACGGTGGTTACTGGTATGACATCAATCACATCGTTACTAACAGGCGTAAAGGTACATTTAGATTCACCTGTGTAATCAGAACGCACACAAATGGGTGTTTGTCCATTGATAAAGCCCAACTGAACTTTGGCAGTATCAGAAACGGTAATGTTACCTGTAATATTAGCCACATTACGGCTTGATATGAAAGAAGCGTTATTTGTAATATTAAAATCAGAAGCACTAAAAGAGCGGGCAATCCAATCTTTATCATCAATCACCTCAGTTTGGTTAAGGTGATCAACCGCATGGGGCGTGGGACGACCTGACAAAACAATCGTACCTGCCGAAGCTGATAAAGTGCCATTAAGATTGCTACTGCCTGTCAATAATAACGTTGCATTTTCATCAACAGGGTTAAAATTCACCGCCAATCCACCATTGGGTTTGTTTGGATCGTTTTCACCCAAAACACCATTAAATGCAACAATCCTACGCTGGTCATTAAGCAATTGACGTAATTTATTAAATGCCACATCTCTGGTAGCACCCAAATAACGCCAATCCAAACTGTCTTGACCTGCCAACATGGTATCACCATTACGTCTAGAACCCACCGAATGATAATAACCGCCCGACATGCCAGCACTAATACCTACGCTCATTCTGTCATAAATGGTCAGTTGCTTTTGCCCTTCTATGGTGATGCTAGCATCTTTGTTGGTGTTATGATTGACGATTTGAGCCCCATCATCAATGTTTTGAATGCGAGAAAATGTCAAATCATTACCATTGACATCAAGGCGACCACCACGATAACCAAAGTAGATGTTGTCCGCTTTGACTTGCTTATCATCGGTCAGCACTACTGTACCACGACCACTCACAATACCTACTTTGCCAAATGCTTGCACATCGCCATTACCATCTGCCTTTTGTGCCAACACCACACGACCATCGCCAACACTGATGTCGCCTTTGTTTATACCTGTGCCATTTACAAAAAGCGTGCCTTGACCAATTTTTGACAAACGGTCATGCTCTGGGTTGTGAACTTGCCAATCCACCACTTTATCATCAGCAATAGACACCCCAGCACCTAGCCATGTATCTGTGGCATTATTGGATGTAACGGTGAAGTTATTGTTAAAATATAATGCACCCGCCCCTTGATTGATGCTATTTTTTAGATTGAGCGTACCACTTTCACCTGTAAAAACAAGGGTTTTACCTGTGTTTAGATGTTCTCTTAACCCTGCCACGCCATTGACTGGAACACCATCTTTGATTGACAACGCAGAAGTTAGATTGCCCGTTGCCAACCCAACTGTTGTAACTTTTCCACCACTTTGTAGAGTGCTGATGTTGATTCCTGACACCGATGACCAATCAATAACTTCGCCTTGCCTGACATAAATATCAGGGATTTTATCTTGTTCAATGATGTTTTTGTGATAATCAGGGCGTGTTACTATCGCCACCGATCCACCATCTAAATCATTTTTATCAGAAGTACCTGCCCGATGGACAGCAATCAACTCCCAACGTTTGGCTTCTTTGTTGTAGCCCCATATCGGTGAGCCACTATCTCCTGCGGCATTATAGTTACTCAAAATGTCACGATACACATGGTCAATAAGCTGACCATCATCACCTTGCACCCTTTGACCACCTGCATGTATTTCACCATTACGCTGCACTTCAGTGAAAGTCAGTGGCACGCCCCCAATCAAATAGCGATAACCTCGGTAAACGTCTGGTGTATTGCCCGCCTCATCACGAATGTACTGAGAACCTGCCCCCACACGGATAAATGCACTGTATTTTTTGTCAGTTAAAAACTCATCATTATCATAGCCACCAATGGTGGTATTGGGAGTTGCCACAGGTGTGGGCACGACTTCTGTAACCAGCTTATTAAGACGTGGCACTTGATAATCCGAACTAAGCCCTGATGGGTCGTCTACTGTGGCTTGTGGGTTGTTTTTGTAGTTATTTGTATCAACAAAGGAATAATTGTAGTGATGAGCATCGGCATGATGTCCTTGACCGCCAAATTGCATGTGCCAATGAAAATCCGCGTTATTATCATTATGAGCGACAGTCACGGCATATTGTGGATCAATCAGCGTGGTTGCCCCTTTAATGCGATCCACCGAATCAAAATTCATGACAGGTGCATCAGTAAAAGTCGCACCTAGCGTAACACCGTCTTTGTTGGCGATACTAATGTTGGTTGCACCAACGCTAAACTGACCTTTATTTTCTGCCAAATCACGAAATATTTGATAATCAATATCCCCACGCACCACCGCTGAATGTGCTTGTGTTGCGATTACTGGTACTAATGAGGCTAATATGGTTTTTTTTAGTTTGTTGGAATTAGACATTTGTCAAAGCCTTGAATAAATCAATAAATGTAAAATCACACCGTCATTTTATCATTAAAAAACCATCAATCCAATCATAAAACATACACACTTTGTATCATTATAGTTAATCATTAACATCAATCAAAACATCAACAGGTCAAAACAATTGTGTATTTTATGATTTTTTATTAATACATTCGTTCTTAATCACTTTTATAAACAAACTTAACAACCGCCATAAAACTGCTTGGGGTTAACTTTATATACTAACCG
>NZ_BCYQ01000077.1 GCF_001598275.1 Moraxella oblonga NBRC 102422 | reverse complement strand
CGTTTGCTGTATGGGTGCGTATTATACGCTATTTTTGCCATGCGTCAAGCATTTTTTGCAAAAAAAATTAAAAATTTTTCAAAATTTTAAAAATTTAATAAAAAACAATTGGTTATGCAAAACACACCACCCCAAGCACCACTTCCTTATCCGCCCCTGTAACAGCAGGCAGATTGGCAGGTTTACCCAAAATCGTTTGGCGAGCCAGCCACGCAAATGCCAAACTCTCCACCCAAGTGGGGGCAATGCCGACCGTTTCGGTGGTATTGATTTGCCAAGCAGGTAAGTGGATTTTTAACCTTTCTAGTAAATAACCATTGTACGCCCCACCGCCACATACATACAACTGATTGATTTTATTTGAAAATTTATCAATTTCACGCCCTGCACTCAAAGCAGTAAATTCGCACAAAGTCGCCTGCACATCTTGGGGGTTTAATTTAAATTCTGTTAAAATATCATCAAGCCATTCTAAATTAAAGACTTCTCGCCCTGTGGATTTGGGGGCATTTTGCTTTAAAAAGGGGTGCGTTAAAAGTTTGGCTAATAGACTGGTATTGACCACACCGCCCCTTGCCCAGTCGCCATTTTTGTCATATGCCACGCCTTGATGTCGTTGTATCCAGCCGTCCATCAACAAATTAGCAACACCTGTGTCATAGCCGACCACTTCATCGCCCAAATTGGCATTTAGCACCGTGATGTTGGCAATCCCACCCAAATTTAAAACCACCACGCCCCCACCAAACACCGCCTTGTGAAAGGCAGGCACAAGCGGGGCTCCTTGTCCGCCCACCGCCATATCTTTTCTACGAAAGTCTGACACAACCGCAATGCCTGTCCGCTCTGCCAAAATATTGGGGTCAAAAAGTTGTAAACTAAATCGCCAGTTGGGGCGATGTCGCACCGTCTGACCGTGTACGCCAATGGCGATGACTTCATCTGGGGGTGTCTTGGCTTTTTCCAAAAGTTCAAGGGTCGCCTGTGCGGTCAGCTCACCATACAAACGGCTTGCCAAGCCAAAAAAATCAAGCTCACTAAACCCTGCAAAGTCGCCTTGTGCAAGCGTATTTGTGCCGTTTGGCGTGCAAAGATGGGTTAAAATTTGATGAAGTTCGTCAGGAAAGGGCTTGCTATGGGTGGCGATGAGTTCTACCTTTAACCCTTCCTCATCATTAAATTGACACAGCACCAAATCCAAAGCATCAAGGCTTGTGCCACTCATTATGCCAATATACAGTCCGTTTTGGCTGTTGTCAATTAACTGACTATCGTCATTCAAATTTTGTAAAAAATGTTCTAAATCAACCGCTTGTAAATTTTCCACCACATCAACCTTCGTATTTTTCGCCTAAAATTAGGGCAAATTTTATCATAAAATTTATCAAAAAAACTGTTATAATACCAAAAATTTACTCCTAAAAGGAAACTTGTAATGAGCTTTAAACCCATTGACGAACAATTAGAACTTTTATTGCGTGGCGTGGCTGAGATTTATTCCAAAGAGGATTTAATTGCCAAATTAAAACAAAACCGCCCCTTGCGTGTCAAGCTGGGTATGGACCCTACCGCCCCTGATTTGCATTTTGGGCATACCGTTGTTTTGAACAAACTTCGTCATTTTCAGGAGTTGGGGCACGAGGTGCTGTTTTTGATTGGTGATTATACCGCTCGTATTGGCGACCCCACAGGCAAAAACACCACTCGTCCGCCCCTATCCGAAGATGATGTTAAGCGTAATGCCCAAACCTATGCCGAGCAAGTCTTTAAAATCTTAGACCCTGCCAAAACCAAAATTGTCTTTAATTCACAGTGGTTTGGACAAATGAGTGCAGGCGATATGATTGGGCTTGCAAGCCAGCTCACGGTATCAAGAATGCTAGAACGAGATGACTTTTCTAAGCGTTATGAGAGCCAAACGCCGATTGCCATTCACGAGTTTTTGTATCCCTTAGTGCAAGGCTATGATTCTATTGCAATGGACGCCGATGTGGAGCTTGGCGGTACTGACCAGACCTTTAACCTACTAATGGGGCGGACTTTGCAGGGTCGTTATGACAAAGAGCCACAGGTGTGTATGACAATGCCGATTTTGGAAGGCTTGGACGGTGTACAAAAAATGAGCAAATCGCTTGGCAACTATATTGGCATTACCGACCCTGCGGGCGTGATGTATCAAAAGATTTTGTCAATGCCTGACACACTCATTTCACGCTATTTTGAGCTACTAAGTTTTAAGCCGATGAGTGAAATTAACGCCTTGCTTGACGAAATGGCAAACGGTCGCAACCCCCAAGAAATCAAAAAAATCCTAGCTTATGAGCTGATTGAACGCTTTCACGACAAACAAAGTGCTGAAAATGCCCATAAGTCAGCAGGCAACCGCTTGGCGGACGGTGAATTGCCCATTGATTTGCCAGAAGTTACCTTAACTATTGATAGCGATAAACTGTTTATCGCCCAATTATTAAATCAAGCAGGACTTACCAAAAACTCTGCACAAGCCAAAGACGCCCTAAAAAACGCTTCTGTTAAAGTAGATGGAGCGGTGGTCGGGGCAGATTTTGCCATTGAAAAAGGAGCTACGGTTGTGGTGCAGGTAGGAAAGAAGGGGTTTGCCAAAGTAATGATTGTGTGAAAATAAGGCGTAGGGAGTGTAATTTACTCCTTACGCCAATATTCAAAAAATTCATCATTTTTTCACAATTAATATATTAAAAGTGAGTTAAACTGTCTTAAATTTTATTTGGGGTAGTTTGTATGTCTGCTGACAAATTTTGGAATATTTTTCTTGTTGTAAGTACCGTCATTGGGTTTGGTATGAACATTTATGAAATTTTTGTTATCAGACGCAATTTTGCAACAATATTTCAACGCCGTAATGCAGAAAAATTATTTAAAATTAGTTATGTTTTGTTGTATGGTGCAGTTACTTATTTGATGTACATAAGTGCCAAAATTTATTCAACCAGATGTGTCTTGCCAAATGATTGTTCTGGTTCGGATGTGTTGGGTGAGGCAATATTTGCGATTTTTGTTTTATCAATTTTAGTTGGTTTTTTTTTATTGAGCTGGGTCTATTTCTTAATTATTCCTAGCACAAAATTTTTAAGGAGAAATAGTGATTTTGCTGATAAAACCATTCAAAGTTGGAAAAGATGGAAAATAGCAATTTTAATATTAACAATTGCAATGCCTATTTTGTTCTATCTTGGTTTTGTTTTTATTGTTGGTGAATTGACACCTGTTCCTACAACGCCAGAAGCATAAAATAATTTAGGGGTTGTACTAGTATAGCACAGTTGCCAATCTAGTTTAGCCCACAAACCAAAATACAAATTGGGGCGAATGGCAATTTGTTCC
>NZ_BCYQ01000076.1 GCF_001598275.1 Moraxella oblonga NBRC 102422 | reverse complement strand
ATTTTAGTGGCACTTTTTATGATGTCAAGTGGCATAATCAGATTTTAAGAAAAATTAGCTTTCTCCATTTTAGCACATTCCGCCCACAGACGCAAAAATAAGAGCGTATCGCTACGCCCCTATTTAAAATCACACCCTCTCAATAATGGTAGCTATCCCCTGCCCCAAGCCGATACACATGGTGGCAAGTCCAAGCGTGGTATCTTGTTGCTCCATGACATTTAGTAGCGTGGTGGTGATTCTCGCCCCAGAACAGCCCAAAGGGTGTCCTAATGCAATCGCACCGCCATTGTGATTAACGATGTCTTGTTTATCATACAGTCCCAAGCCCTTTAATACCGATAAGCCTTGTGCGGCAAAGGCTTCGTTTAGCTCCACCGTTTGAATGTCGTTGATGGTTAGCCCTGCTCGTTTTAATGCCTTTTGGGTGGCTGGCACAGGTCCATAGCCCATGATAGCAGCATCACAGCCAGCGACTGCCATTCCCCGAATTTTGGCACGAGGTTTTAGCCCAAGCTCATGGGCTTTGCCTGCACTCATCACAAGCATGGCGGACGCACCATCTGATAGGGCAGACGATGAACCTGCTGTGACTGTGCCATTGGCAGGGTCAAAGACGGGTTTGAGCTTTTGTAGGCTCTCAATATTGGCATCAAAGCGAATGACCTCATCTACTGTACACAACTGCAAATTGCCGTTTTCATCATGCCCTTCTACGCCCACGATTTCATTTTTAAATCGCCCCTCGTGAGTGGCTTTGGTGGCTTTTAGGTGCGAATTTAGAGCAAATTCGTCCTGTTCGTCTCGTGTGATATTATTCATACGCCCAAGCATTTCGGCAGTCAATCCCATCATGTTGGACGCTTTTGCGATGTGCTTTGAGCTACTGGGGTTGATGTCCACACCGTGCATCATCGCCACATGCCCCATATGCTCCACCCCACCGATGATAAAGATGTCGCCTTGATGGGTCATGATTTGGGCGGTGGCGGTGTGTAGGGCTTGCATGGACGAGCCACACAGGCGGTTTACCGTTTGCCCTGCAACGTGTTTTGGGATACCTGCCAGTAGGCTTGCATGGCGGGCGATGTTCCAACCCTGTTCTAGGGTTTGATTGACACAGCCCCAAATCACATCTTCAATGTCATTGGGGTCAAAATCATTTCGCTTTATCAAGGCTTTCATCAGCTCTGCTGATAAAGTCTCTGCTCGCACGTTGCGGAACATGCCGTTTTTGGATTTGCCCATGGCGGTGCGTACGCCATCTATGATTACTACGTCTGTTGGATTTAATGTTGTCATATTTTTTCCTTAAAATTTTAATTATTGATAAAAACTCTCGCCACGCTCTGCCATGTCTCGCAAGAGTTGCGGAGCTTCATACGCCTTGCCCAGATGAGCGTATTTATCACACAAAGCGACAAATTCTTTTACGCCCACTTGGTCAATGTAGCGACATGGACCACCACGAAACGGTGGGAATCCAAGCCCCATCAGCATTGCCATGTCCGCCTCGCCTGCACTTGCCACGATGTTATCTTCTAGGCAACGCACCGTTTCGGTACAAAACGCCACCATCAAGCGGTCAATGATTTCTTGCTCGTCAAAGTCAGCACTACCGTCCTGCACCGTCTTTAACAGCTCATAAGCGGTGGTATCCACGCTCTTTTTAGGTTTGCCTTTTTTGTCAAGCTCATATTGATAAAAGCCTGTGCCATTTTTTTGACCCAAACGGTTGTGTTCAAACATCACGGTCGTGGCGGTCTTATAATCAGGGTTCATGCGTTCAGGGAAAGCGTTTGCCATGACTGCACTTGCGTGCACGCCTGTATCAATGCCCACCACATCAAGCAGATAGGCAGGTCCCATAGGCCAGCCAAATTTTTCCATGACTTTATCAATCTTGACAAAATCCGCCCCATGTTTGATAAGCAAATCAAACGCCCCAAAATAAGGGAACAGCACACGATTTACCAAAAATCCTGCACAGTCATTCACCACAATCGGTGTTTTACCCATTTTTTGAGCTAGGGCAACAGTCGTGGCAATCGCCTCATCAGAAGTTTTTTCGCCACGAATGACCTCCACCAAAGGCATGCGATGAACAGGGTTAAAAAAGTGCATACCCACAAAATTCTCAGGGCGTTTTAAGGATTTGGCAAGCTCGGTAATGCTAATCGTAGAGGTATTAGAAGCAAGAATGGCGTTATCTTTGATGAGGTTTTCAGTTTCGCCAAGCACCCCTTTTTTGATTTTTTCATTCTCAACCACCGCTTCAATGACGATGTCAGGCGTACCAAAATCGCCATAGTTTAAGGTTGGGCGGATTTTGGATAGGGTTTCACCCATTTTGGCAGTGCTGATTTTGCCACGTTCTACTTCTTTGGCAAGGAGCTTGCTCGCTTCATTCATGCCCAAATCAAGTTGCTGTCCCTTGATGTCTTTCATGATGATAGGCAAACCCTTGATCGCCGACTGATAAGCGATACCACCGCCCATAATCCCTGCCCCAAGCACCGCCATCTCGGCGATGTCATGAGCGGATTTGACATGTTCTTTGGCACGTTTTTTGACCAATTGGTCATTTAAAAATACGCCCACCAATGCCTGTGCTTGTGGTGTGGTGGCAGCTTTGGCAAAATTTTTGGCTTCTATTTTGATGGCTTCATCACGCCCCAAATTGGCGTGATTTTCAATCGCCTCCACCGCTAGAGCAACCGCAGGATAATGCTTGGGATTGGCTTTGGCAAAAATTACCCCTTTGGCAGAGTTAAATGCCATCGCCTGTTCGGTTTTGTTAAGTTTAACAGGTTCTAACTTCTCGGCACGTTTGGCTTGCCAGTCCAGCTCACCACTGATGCACTTTTTAACCAAATCCAAAGCCGATTGCTCCACATTTTCGTCCGACACCACAGCGTCCACCAAGCCCAACTTTAACGCTTCATCTGCTCGGTGTGATTTACCTGTGGCAATCGCTTCTAAGGCATTATCAATACCGATGATGCGTGGCGTACGCACACTGCCACCAAAGCCAGGGAAAATGCCAAGTTTAGTCTCAGGCAGACCGATTTGAGCCGACTGCCCCATGACACGGTATTCACAGACAAGCGTCATCTCACAGCCACCACCCAGTGCCACACCGTTTATGGCACACACTTTTGGAAATGGCAAATCCTCAAAACGGTTAAAAACATCATTAATGCCAAGTAACCAGCTTTCTAACTCGCTCGCAGGCTTTTTAAAATAAGCAACAAATTCGGTAATGTCCGCCCCTGCAATGAATACCGATTTGCCTGATGTTACAATCAAGCCTTTGATGTTGCTGGCATTTTTTTCTAAAATGCCAACCGCTTCGGCAAATTCGGCATTGGTAGCTTGGTCAAATTTATTGACGCTTTCTTTTTCATTATTAAAATGAAATTTGACAATATCACCGTCTAAACGGCTTACTTGTATGGATTTTCCTTGATACATCATAAAATCTCCTGTGGGATTTTGCTAAATGGTGCGTTTCACTATACCGAATTTTTGGGCAAATTTAAAGGGATTTTTGCTTGACTTATCAGTCATTTTTAAAAGGCTTAAAAATAA
>NZ_BCYQ01000075.1 GCF_001598275.1 Moraxella oblonga NBRC 102422 | reverse complement strand
CGCTGGGGTTGGGTCAAAGTTAAAGTCGGCATCAAGATTTAAACTGTTGTCTTGAACTGGTTTGCTTTCCGCTTTTGGTTCATCAAAGTTAAAGTCATCAAATTCTAGCAACTCGTCATCACTGGCAGTTGTTGCTTTATTGCTAGAAACGTCAAAGTCCAGGTCAAGTAATTCTTCTTGACTGTCATTTGCAGTAGAAACAACTTTTCTGGCTGGTTGAGAAGTAGTCTCTGGTTCAATATCAAATTCAAGCGTATCAATGGTTGGGGCAGGAGCTTTGTTGGCAGCTGAATGTAGAGCTTGGGCTTGTTGTTCTGCCTTTGCCTCTTCATCTAACAAGGACTTGCAAAAGTCTGCCTCTCTGATAGCCTCACCATCACCGATTTCATGGATTTTTTGGTGTAATTGGTTAAAGGCATCATATTGCTTGGTTAAGCCATAAACCTGCAATAGTTTTAGCATTGCTCCCTGATGACGTGGGTTGGTCATCAAGATATTTTTTAATGCACTGATTGCTTCGGGGTAGTTTTGGTTGCTAAGATGTGCCTCAGCCGTTGCCAAAGGGTTGATGTTGTGTGTAGGTTCTGACCGATGAGGCTCATCGTGTGAACGTGAACCTCCCATAACGCCTTTTAAACGTTCTTTTGGGTCAATACCTGAACCATCTGAAATAGAATCATGCTCATTTTGCAACTGCATTTTTCTAAAAACGACAAAGGCAATCGCCGCCACAATAAGTAAAACAACAAAAATAATTATTGCAATTTTCATAATAACTCCAAATTATAAGTCTGTTTGATTGCTTTAGATAAATCAATAAGTTACTGATTTTCTTTTAGGGCTTTCAAACGAGCTTCTAATTCAGCCAGTTTTTGGTTTTGGAGTTGTAGTTTTTGTGTGGCTGTTGAAAGTTCTTGGTTTAGACCATTAACACGTTGAGCGGTACTCACGGTTTGTTGGCGAGTATTTTTTAGCGTGCCAACTAGAGCATTATTGCCACTGGTTTGGCTTTGTGTTGCTTTATTGTTGGTGCCTGTTGCTTTGCCTTGTTGAGTTGGTGTTACCAAGGTCATTTGTGCTCTTGGCAATGGTTTTTTGTTGGCAACTGTCGTGTTATGAGTTGGTTTTTGGGCATGATTACTTCTTGATGCTTTGGCTACGTTGTCAGAGGCTTTACCTGTTTGCTTAGGTTTGCTCTCATGATGGCGTTTGTTGGCAATCGCATCTTGAATGGCTTTTTGAGATGGAATGACATTGTAGCTTGGCAAACTAAGCTTTGCATTGGCTTTAAGGTGGTTGATGTTGCCTTTATTGAAGGCATCTGGGTTAGCTTTATGAATGGCATTCATCACTTCATTGACAGAAACGTTGTTTGCTTTGGCAAGTTGGTTGGCGATGTTCCATAAGCTATCACCACTTTGTACAACATACACGGCACTACCAGTACCAACTTCTGCCGATGAACCTTCTTGATTTTGGGCAAGGGTAGGTTCTTGTGTGGTGGCTGGGGCTGTATCTTGTGGTGCTTGCCCTGCTGGATAAATGCTTTTGGTAACGTGCTCTGTCAAAATATCAATTTGAGTATTTGTGCCTTCTGGTGTGATTTTGGTGAGTACGTCATCGGCTTTTGAAATCACTCTACCACTTGCAGGGTTGTTTGTCGGTTTGGTATTGGTATCCAAACCTGTCAAAGCAGGTTTTGTTTCTGCTTCTGTTGTTGGCGACAATTCTGCTGTTACTGCTGGTGCATCTGGCAGTGTTGGTGTTACCATTGGTAGATTTTGTTGCTCTTCGGTAATGAGTATTGGTGGCAACTCATTGTCAGGAATGGTAAAGGGACTGCTGGTGGGAATTGGCATGAGCAGGGTTTGTGGTTCGATGACTTGCTCGCCATTGTTGTTAAGGTTTAGCACCACGTCCGCAAAAGGTGTGGAAATGGGGGTGCTAGACGTGAGGATAATCTGCCCTGATGACTCCGATGTTGCATTGAACTTAACAGAAATAGGAGCTTCTGGGCTAAGTCCCATTTGTGCATAGATGTCAGCTGTGGCAATGGATACGTTGAAGTTGTTGGCGTCAATGTCAGAGACAGCAATGGTTGCCGACAAAGGTTCGTGCTGTGATGAGTGAATGTCAGCTTGACTTAGAGTAATGGCGTGAGCGTGCAAGCTTACCAACCCAAACAAGGCGGTAAGAATTGCTTGATGAATAAAAGTCATGCGATGAGTTTTTGTGTGCCAAGACATAGCTATCCTTCGGAGTAATCAATCAAAAATACCGAAAAACGGTTTTATAATGCACTTTATAACAAAATATGGCAACAAATGCTAGTGATTTTGATAATTTGCAAATAGACGGTAGTAAATTCTAGATAAAAGGTACCATATTGTACTCATGAGCAAATGAACTGGGTTTGTGGTATGTCATTTGCTCATGATGAGGTATCACATGGTGATGGGTTAAATTCGCCCTTGAATGATGGCAAGCATACGGCGAAGTGGTTCGGCAGCCCCCCACAGAAGTTGGTCGCCCACAGTAAAGGCAGTTAGATACTCACCGCCCATGTTCATTTTGCGAAGACGACCAACTGCCACGTTAAGCGTGCCTGTAACTGCTACTGGTGTTAGGCGTGCCATGCTGTCTGGCTTATTGTTGGGGACGATGTCCAGATAGGGGCTTTTGGCATCAATCAAGGCTTTTTCAATCTCATCAAGCGGAATGTCTTTTTTAAGTTTGATGGTCAAGGCTTGACTATGGCAACGCATTGCTCCAATACGCACGCAAATACCATCAATGTTGATGAGTTCGTTTTCGGCTTTGCCCAAAATTTTGTTAGTTTCGGCTTGACCTTTCCACTCTTCACGAGATTGACCATTGTCAAGCTGGCTATCAATATAAGGAATCAAACTGCCTGCCAACACCGCACCAAAGTGCTGTTTTGGAAATTCATCAGAACGCTGAGTGTCCGCGATGGTACGGTCAATTTCTAAAATGGCGGAGGCAGGGTCTGCCAATTTGTCTGCTACGCTATCATGCAAAACGCCCATGCCTGCGATGAGTTCACGCATATTGTTTGCACCTGCACCAGAGGCGGCTTGGTAAGTCATGGCAGAAACCCATTCTACCCAATCACGGCGAAAAAGCTCACCAATTGCCATCAGCATGAGGCTTACGGTGCAGTTGCCACCGATGAAGTCTTTTTTGCCATTGGCAAGAGCTTCGTTGATGACGTTGCGGTTTACAGGGTCTAGGATAATGATGGCATCATCGTTCATGCGTAGTGAACTTGCTGCGTCAATCCAGTAGCCTTGCCAACCACTCTCACGCAAGGCAGGGTGGACTGCTTTGGTGTAATCACCACCTTGACAAGTGATGATGGCATCGCATTTGGCAAGTTCTGTGATGTCGTTGGCATCTTTTAATGTGCCAGCGTTGGTGATTGCACCGTTAAAATCTGGGGCTTGTCCACCTGCGTTACTTGTTGAGAAAAAAACAGGCGTAATGTGGGCAAAATCGCCTTCTTCAATCATGCGATTCATCAGTACCGAACCGACCATGCCACGCCAACCCACCAAACCTACGGTTAATTTTTCAGCCATATTTTACCCCTTTCATGAATTAAAAATGTGATGAGCTTAAAAAAACATCAAACAGTTAAACTTTATAAATATGCACTTTTATTTACAAAAAATCAAGTATTTTTTGTATTTTTTGCTAAAATTTTTCAAAAATCACCTTTTGTAGGTTTTTACTTACAAAAATTGATGATTTTTGCCAATAGCGAACAACCGTATAAGGTATTATAATGGCAAACGTAAGGACGCTCATACCAACATCAGTACGATGTTTTATTTACCCACAGCCCAGTTTAGACAACTGGGTATTTTTTTGTCTTTTTTAGGTGCAGAAAAAAAAGTGAATGTTTGGTTGGTAATTGAGACGCTCAGTTGAGAGTGGGGCGATTTATTATTTTT
>NZ_BCYQ01000074.1 GCF_001598275.1 Moraxella oblonga NBRC 102422 | reverse complement strand
TTTAACAGTGCGTTGGCTTATACTGACAACAACGGCAACACTACTGACGCTAACGGCAAGCCATTGGCACCAACCAACAGCGTGAAGTTTGTGGGTCAAAACCCAGCCGCCCCTGTTACTGTGACTGGTGCGACCAGTGGTCTAACTCCACAAGACATCAGTACCTTGCCAAATGTGTCTAACCCAGCAGTTACTGCACCAGTCATCAACTTTAATGGTGGTAACAACGCCAACGTTGATGGTTCTACGGTAGCAACTGTGGGCGACCTACGCAACATGGGTTGGGTGGTTTCTACCAGCAAAGGTAACAACTACTCTGATGTTGTACGTAGTTCCAACGTGGTTGACTTTGTGGGTGCCAACGGTGTAACCGTAACAGGTGAAACAGTTAATGGCAAACGTGTCATCACTATCGCAGGTGGCGGTAACGGCGGTAACACAGTAACGGCTGGCAACAACGTGAACGTAACCACCAACACAACCAACCATCCAAATGGCACCTCAAGCGTGGATTATACGGTCAATGTACCAACAGCACCGATTACCACCAATGCCAATGGTTCGGTTAATGTACCAAGCACATCAGGTTTGGCGAATGCCACTGACGTAGCCAACGCCATTAACAACGCAGGTTGGAACGCACAAGCCAACGGTGCAAATGGCACATTGGTGAAACCAAGTGATACAGTTAGCTTCAACAACGGTGATAACATCAACATCACCAAAGATGGCAATAACTTCACTGTGTCAACTGCCAAAGACATCGATGTTAAGGGTAACCTAACTGTCGCTGGCAACACCACGCTTGGCAACATCAACGTGAAACCAAACTCAACCGTGAACATGGGTGGCAACACCATCACCAACGTAGCTCCTGCTACTAACGGCACTGATGCGGTGAACCTAGACCAGCTAAATGCAACTAAAGTACAAGTTGTGGCAGGTACCAACGTTAAAGTAGATACCGCAACCAAAGCAGATGGTTCAACTACCTATACTGTGCATTCAGGTGTTACTGTGAATGGTGGAAGTAATGTTTATGGTAACTTAGTGGATGGTGATGACACTTCTGTCAAACCAAGTGCTAATGGTAAAGGTGTAGAAGTTGTGGTGAATAAAGGTAATGTTGCTCCAACTGGTAAAGGCGATGTAACCTTTAACGCAACCAACGGTACAGTTGCGACGGTGGATCAAGTTGCCAACGCTATCAACAACTCAGGTTGGGACATCCAAGGCAACAAGGTACATACCACAGTAGTTGAAGATGTAGCCACTGGTGTACAAGATGTGGCAAACGCAACCACCACAGGTGCAACCAACATCGTCAAACCTACCACACAAGTGAACTTTGTGGATGGTGATGGTGTCTCTGCTACTGTAACCAAAGTTGTGGATAAAGATGGCAATGAAGTTAGACAAGACATTCGGTTTAACAGCCCAATGCTCTACAAAGATAAGGACGGTAACATCATTACTGGCAATCCTAACGATGCTGACAATCCGAACGCCGTTAAGAGCAATACTGTGGTTATGAAAGGTGGCGAACCTATCCAAATCCAAGAAGTTTCTTCTGGTGTGCGTGATGTAGTACACAACTACAAAAACATTCATGATGCTGTCATGGATTCAGATAGAAACGGCACAACAACCAATGCCGCCAACATCGGTGACATCAGAGGTGTGGCAGAAGGTATCCACAACCGCATCGATGGCGTAGTGGACGATGCCAACGCAGGTATTTCATCTGCTATGGCTGCCGCTTCCTTGCCACAAGCTTACCTACCTGGTAAATCTATGTTGACTGGTGGTGTGGCAAGCTACAACGGTGAAGGTGCTGTTGCGGTGGGTATGTCTAAGCTATCTGATAACGGTCGTTGGGTACTGAAACTTCACGGTTCTGCCGATACACGTGGTAATGTTGGTGGTGCAGTGGGTGCAGGTTTCCACTTCTGATTTGGCTAATATTGCTTATGTCCTGCCAGTTAGGGCATAAGCAATCCCCTTTAACTTTAAGGAATTTTTATGAAAAAAATTATTGGTTTAAGCGTACTGGGTCTTGCCGTACTTGCCAGCACAGGCTGTATGGGTACACGTGCGTTGAGTTCAGACATCAGTGCTGAAGGTCGCGTAGACAGAGATAACGTCAAATTTCCTGTACTAGAAAAAGCGTGGCAAAAAGATGGTATTTTCCCAAATACCGAAAATCTATCAAAAATCCGTGCAGGCGTCTCCAAAGATGAGCTTTACAACTTCATCGGTCGTCCACATTTTAGCGAAGCCAACCGTGCTCGTGAGTGGGACTATATCATGAAGTTTTACCAAGAAGACGATTCTGTCAAAATCTGTCAGTACAAAGTTATCTTTGATGAAAAATACAAAGGTCAAGAGTTCTACTGGAAACCTGCGGACTGTGAAAAACTTGCCAAACCTGCCCAACCTGTGGTGCAAGTGATTCAGCAACCTGCTCCTGCCCCAGTGCCCGGACCAGATGTTATGACTCCGATTATCAGCGAACAAATCACCTTGTCTGCTGATGCTCTGTTCTACTTTGACAAGTGGAAGCCAGAAGATATGCTACCAAAAGGCAAACCTGAGCTTGATGCGTTGGCAGAAAAACTGCGTGATTACCAGACTCGTGGTCGTCTACAAGTTCAGCTTGTTGGTCATACTGACTTCAAGGGCGATGATATGTACAACATGAACTTGTCGCAACTGCGTGCCCAAACAGTACGTAGTTACCTAATCCAGCGTGGTGTGGACGCAAGCTCTATCACGACATCTGGTGCAGGTGAAACTCAACCTGTCAAGTCTTGTAACACCAACTTGCCACGCAAACAACTGATTGATTGCTTGCAACCAAACCGCCGTGTAGAAGTGTCGGTGTCTGTGTATGCCATCAACTATCGTCAAGGCGAACCAACCGTTATCTTTAAATAATCGGTTAAAAAACAAAACCTCGCAAGGGGTTTTGTTTTTTTATTGGGTGTTAAAAATGCTTGCAAATCTACCAAAGTCTGCTATAATAAACGCCTATTCGGGGTGTAGCGCAGCTTGGTAGCGCACTTGCATGGGGTGCAAGGGGTCGCGAGTTCGAATCCCGCCACTCCGACCATACAATGAGAGCCATCGTATTTTTATACGGTGGCTCTTTTTATCATGCAGGTGTGTAATTCAAAAACAGAATAACATTTATGTCAATTTGACTGTTAAACTTTTTAAAAATTTGTTATGCTAGTCTTACCATTTTTGTTAGGAAATTTTCATGAACATTGCCAAAAATATCACTGCCTTGATTGGCAACACTCCCCTTGTTGAGTTAACTCACTTAACCCAAGGTCTGCCCGCTCGTGTGGTTGCTAAGTTAGAATATTTTAACCCAGCCAGCTCCGTCAAAGACCGCATTGCTTTATCTATGATTGAAGAAGCTGAAAAAGCAGGTTTGATTAATAAAAATACTACCATTGTGGAGGCGACAAGTGGCAATACAGGCATTGGTCTTGCGATGGTGTGTGCTGCCAAAGGCTATAAACTCATCATTACCATGCCTGAAAGCATGAGTTTGGAAAGAAGGGCTTTGCTACGTGCCTACGGAGCACAATTGGTGCTTACACCGGCGAGCGAGGGCATGGGCGGAGCGATTGCCAGAGCAGATGAGCTTGCCAGCCAGGACGGCTATTTTATGCCTCGTCAGTTTGACAATCTTGCCAATCCCAAAATCCACCGTGAAAGCACCGCCCTAGAAATCTGGAACGATACAGACGGTCAAGTGGACATCGTGGTGGCGGGGATTGGTACGGGTGGTACGATTACAGGCGTGGGCGAGGTGTTAAAAGCTAAAAATCCCAATGTCAAAATCGTGGCGGTTGAGCCTGCTGACAGCCCAGTATTTAGCGGTGGTGAAAAAGGCGCTCATAAACTACAAGGCTTGGCTCCCGGCTTTGTGCCAAGCATTTTAAATACCAAGATTTATGATGAAGTCATCACCGTTACCACCGAAGATGCCTTTACTACCGCTCGTCAGATGGCAGAAAAAGAGGGTATTTTGGTGGGTATCTCGTCAGGTGCGAGTGTGTGGTCGGCTCTGCAAGTGGCAAGTCGCCCTGAAAATGCAGGTAAACTCATCGTGGTGGTCGTACCGTCATCAGGTGAGCGGTATTTGTCCACCGCCTTGTTTGCAGATTTGGCACAGTAGTTTTGCCATGCAATACAGTTTGACAAAAAGGGCGACAAATCGCCCTTTTTGTATTA
>NZ_BCYQ01000073.1 GCF_001598275.1 Moraxella oblonga NBRC 102422 | reverse complement strand
AAGCTTGGGGCGAACGGTTTTTATATCAGTTTTTAGGTTTGTTTAGTATGCCATGTGGGGACAACACAAGAGGTTATGGCATTTGTCTAATATAGTAATTTTTGTTATCATTATTGTAAAATCCCTTGATGATATCAATTTTTAATAAAATCAATGGTTGTGTTTGGAATGAATGTTATTATAAATATATAATATTAATCAATTACTTACAATAAATTATTGTACAAATGTATCTTATTTAAATGTTAGCAAATGGGTGTTTTTGTGATATAATTAATGGTATCTAAATTTTATTTTAAATACATTATGTCTAACATTCCTTTTAAAAAAACGCTACTTACCACAACCTTATCTCTCATCGCCCTAGAAGGACAAGCCTCCATCGTTCGCAGCGACATTGATTACCAATATTTCCGCGATTTTGCCGAAAACAAAGGGCAATTTGTCGCAGGCACACAAAACATTGAAGTTTACGATAAAAAAGGCAACAACTTGGGCGTCACCCTAAAAGGCTTGCCCATGCCCGATTTTTCTGGCGTACCGCAAATTGGCACATTTGTGGAAGCAGGTTTGGGCATCATGATGACACCACAGTATTACGGCACGGTGGCACACAACGTCAATGCAGGTGTGCGCTTTGGGCAAACGGGCAAACTCAATCCCGATTCCAATCGCTACCACTACCAACTTGCCGACCGCAACGATGCCGAAAAAACCGATAAAAATATCCCACATTGGGATTATGGCACACCCCGTTTGGAAAAATTGGTCACCGAAGCCATACCCGCCCCCATTGCCAACATCTCATTGAGCAACACAGAACTCATCAACAACCCACGTTTTGCCGCCTTTGCCCGCATTGGCGCAGGACGACAATTTACCATTGACGCAGCAGGTGCAAAACCCAACCAAGTCAGCAATTCTTACAATTACTTGGCTGGTGGTTCATTGCTGCCCTTTATTCCCACCGCGATGAATGAGGCGGTGGAATACAACGCCACCAAAGGCTTGTTTACCGATGGCGTAGACCCCTTGGCAACCCAACCGCGCAAAGGCGACAGTGGTTCTGCCATTTTGGGCTTTGATACCACATTAAATCAATGGGTTACGGTAGCACATCATCAATCGTCCAATGGCAATGAAAGCATTCCATGGGGTCGTGCGATGATTGCGCGTAAAGCATTTTTTGAAGAACGTGTGAAAGAAGACATTGCGGGCAACATCAGCAACCGCGTCAATAATCAACGCTACAACTGGACACCAACGGGCAACACCTCCAACATCACAGGTGGCAGCACCACGTTGAAAGTGGATTTGCGTGATGACGCTTTGCCCAAACCCACCACAGGTTCGCCCCACATTCCCAGCGTCAATCACGGCAAAACCGTCAATATTTCAGGCAGCAACGGCACTTTGCATTTGACACAAGACATCAATCAAGGCGCAGGGGCTTTGTATTTTGACGCGAATTTTACCGTTTCAGGCAGCCAAGCCAACACCACTTGGCTGGGTGCAGGCGTATCTGTTGCCAACGGCAAAACCGTGAATTGGCAAGTGCATAATCCCAAAGACGACCGTTTATCCAAAATTGGTGGCGGTACGCTGAATATCACAGGCGTGGGCATGAACCAAGGCTCAATCAGCGTGGGCGATGGTAAAGTCATTTTAAATCAACAAGCAGACGCAACAGGACAAAAACAGGCATTCAGCCAAGTGGGTTTAACAAGCGGTCGTGGCACGGTGGTGTTGGGCGACAACAAACAATTACTTGACAATAATAATATTTATTTTGGTTCACGCGGTGGACGTTTGGATTTGAATGGCAACCATTTGACTTTCAATCGCATTCAAAATGTGGACGATGGCGCACAAATCGTCAATCACAATACGAATAAGGCTGCCAGCGTTACTTTACAGCGTACCAAACAATGGAACGCCAATGAAGTTGTTTTTGAAAGCAATACCAAAGCCGATTACCAACCCACAGGCTTATACAGCAAAGCACGTCCTGATGGTACTGTAGATTACTATATGCTCAAAGCGGGCAGACGACCCAATGTCGCATTACCCAATACCGCCAAAGCCGATGGCCCAAGCTGGAAATACATTACCACTGGCACACGCGAAGATGCGATACAGGCATTTTTAAGTTTAAAAAACAATGACCCTTTAACCGCACGTACTGACGCATTTTTCGGCAAATTGGGCGAAACCAATGCCACTTTACCCAACGGTCGCTTGGACGTGCATTTCAATCCCAGCTTAAAAGACGACATTTACATTTTAAACGGTGGCAGCAATCTCAATGGCAACATCAGCGTTCAAAACGGCACGCTGGTGTTGTCTGGCACACCCACGCCTCACGCCTACGACCACTTAAACGGCACCGAAGTCATGCTTGACCACGATTGGGTAACGCGCGATTTCAACGCCACACACATCAACGTGGATTCAGGCAGCCTGAAAACCAGCCGCAACGTGGGCAACATCACCGCCAACATCAGCGTATCGGGCAATGCCCGTGCCGAATTGGGCTTTGTCAATGGCGAAGAAATCTACACCCGTTCATTGCACACAGGCATCACCACCGCCGAAAACAAAACCTATGACGCAGACATTTTGGCATACATTCCCGAAACCCGCGTCAATGGCAACATCAATTTGCGCGACAATGCCACCTTACGCCTGAATGTGGACTACGACCGCAACATCACCGCCAGCAACGCCACCACCATTGAACTTGCCAACAACGGTCATTGGACTTTACCGTCCAGCCAAGCCATTGGCAATTTGGACGGCGTTTCAGGCAGCCAAATCACGCTCAACGCCCAAAATAAAGAAGGCGTAGAAACAGCCACATCGTTCAACACTTTAACCGTAAACGGCAATTTAGACGGCAACATTCATTTCAATTATTTGAGCAATGTGGCACAACAACAAGCCGACAAATTGGTGGTCAAAGGCTATGCCGCAGGCGACCACACCCTGTCCGTACGCAACACAGGTGCAGAAGCCAATATTCAAAAACTGACTTTGGTTGAATTGCAAAATGCCGTTCAAAATGGCGATGATGTGTCCTTCCAATTATCGGGTGGCTATGTGGACGCTGGCGCGTATCGCTACACCCTCAAAAATGACGCAGGCAAAGAATACTATTTGAGCAACCCCAAACGCGCAGCAGAACTTGCCAAATTGCGTGAAGAAGAAGCCAAAAAAGCCGCCACCGAAGCCGAAAAAGCCAAACAAGCCCTTGCAGACGCACAAAAAGCCAAAGCCGATGCCGAAGCCGCCCTTGCTGCCGCCCAAACAGGCAACAACAATGCCCAACTGGACGCATTGCGCCAACAACTTGCCCAAGCCGAAAAACAAGCCGAACAAGCCAAAACCGAATTGGCAGAAGCGAAGCGTCAAGAAGAGACCGTGCAAAAACTCATGCAAGAAATGTTTGATTCATTAACCGCCGCGCAAAAAGCCAAAGAACAAGCCGAAGCGCAAAAACAAGAAATTGAATCAGAAAAAAATACCCTGCAACAACAACTTAACGAGGCAAACACCCAAAAACAACAAGCCCAAGAAGCCGCCGACACCGCCCAAACCGCCTTACAAGAGGCAATCAACGCCAAAAACGAAGCCGAGCAAGCCCACAATCAAGCCCAAACCGCTTTGCAAAACGCGCAAGCCGCTCAACAACAAGCCGATGCCGATAAAGCCAAAGCCCTGCAAGATTTACAGGCAGCCCAAGCTCAAAAAGCGGAATTGCAACGACAACTTACCAATGCCCAAAATTCACAAACGGCAAGTGGCGAAGAATTGGCGGATTTGCGTGAACAACTTGCCCAAGCCCAAACACAAATCAGCGATAAAGAACAGGCAATCAATCAAGCCAACGCCGCCAAAGCGCAGGCAGAAATCGCCAAAACCCAAGCTGAAAATGCCCAAAAACAGGCAGAAAGCCAATTTACCCAAGCACAAAATGATTTAGAAACCGCCCGCCGCAAAAAAGATGAAGCGGAAGAGCAAGCCACGGCATTGCAACAGCAAAAAGACCAAATTCAGGCGAAATTAAATCAAACCACCCAACAGCTTGCCGATGCCGAAGCGCAAACCGCCCAAGCCGAGCAACAATTAAGCGTCTTGCAAGAACAAAAATTGGCAGCCGACACCGCCCGTGAGCAAGCCGAAGCCGCCCAAAAAGCCGCAGAAGATGCCCAAACTGCCGCTCAAAACGAAATCGCCAAATTGCAAGATGCCAAAGAAAAAGCCGAAGCCGAAAGTGCGCGTCAGGCGGAATTGGCACGTCAAGCGGAACAAGAT
>NZ_BCYQ01000072.1 GCF_001598275.1 Moraxella oblonga NBRC 102422 | reverse complement strand
TGATACAAGATGATGTTGTGATACAAGATGATGTTGTGATACAAGATGATGTTGTGATACAAGATGATGTTGTGATACAAGATGATGTTGTGATAAATAAGATTGATAATCATTATGATGAAGTTTTGGGGCAGGCAATCACAACAAACAAGGCAGTTAAGAGTGAGGAAATTGCTATTTTGCAAGACAAGCCCAAAGAGACCGACCGTGTGGGCTACCTACAAACGCATCAATCCGAACCTGCACATATTGAAACCATGCAAATCACATATGCAGAACAACCGACAACTGATCAACCCATACTTGATGTGTCATCGGATAGCATTCATAAGAAAAATACACTTTTCCCTAAAAATTTTGGCAAGCCATTGTTATTTTTGGCGGGGTCATCTGTGCTTGGTATTTGGGTCATGCAACAATCCATCAATGCCTATTTTTTACAGACTTATCATAAACCAAGCCCGCTTGCCAATATTGACAATAATGTTTGGAAAGCAGGGGCGAAGATTCATGATGGGCTAGCACAGGCAAAACAGGGTACGACCGAATCTTTACAAAGCGAACCAGCTTCCAATCCTAGCATTACACCAAAAACACCCAATGTTCAACCTCCTCAAGAGTCTGAGCCGTTTTTGTCTGTTATGACCACAGAGCAAGCCAAAGCACAGATGATCAAGGCATCTTTAACTTTAAATAAAACACAAAAGGTGTTTTTTGCTGGGGATTCACTCATGCAAGGGGTTGCCCCTCACATACAAAAATATTTGCAAGAATTTGGTATAAAATCTGTCAATCTTAGCAAGCAAAGTACAGGGCTTGCATACCCTAAATTTTTTGATTGGCAAACCACCATCAAAGAGACCATTGGTAAAGACAAAGATATTAAAGTGCTTATCATCATGCTAGGGCCAAACGACCCTTGGGATATGCCTGTCAAGGGTGGTAGTAAATATCTGAAATTTAAAAGTCCAGAATGGGATAGCGAGTACCAATCTCGCATGGCGGATATTTTAAACTTTACCAAAGAGCATAACGTTGGCGTGATTTGGGTAACGCCCCCAAACATGCGTAAAGAAAAATTAGATTCTCAAATGATGCATATCAATGATGTGATGATGGCGGAGCTTAATCGTCATCAAGTCCAAATCATTGATGCTCGCCCTGTGATGGGGAGTATTGACAACAAATATAGCGATTATCTCATCAAAGATGATAAAAAAATCAAGATGCGAACGGGTGATGGCATTCATTTTACACCCGATGGACAGCGTGAACTGGCACAACATATCCAATCTTTTTTAACCATTGAACAATAACAATGACACTTAAACGACTTTATCTTCCCCTATTGCTTGGTGTGAGTGTATCTGCCCATGCCAATCTCACCAACTATGGCGAACCAAACACCCAACTACTGATGAGTGCATTTGCCCAAAATTCCTTGCATATTGTTCAGCTTGGTGATAGCCATACCGCAGGTGATACCATGACGGACGCACTGCGTCAGCGTTTGCAGGCTCGCATGGGTGATGGAGGCATGGGCTGGGCAATGCCGATGTATTTTAGTGGTCAGCGTATGGCACGGTTTGGTTATGATAATGTGGATTTTACCCCTGTTTCTAGCCGTCATGAACTTGGTGAAAATTATACGTTGGGGGGCATGATTGCCAAACCCTTATGGCATGGGGCAACACTGACTCTAAAATCCAAACACGCAGAAAACCCCCAACGGCTCTTTATTAGCATACGACAGCCTGCGGGCGATGGTCGCTTTATCGCCCAAGATGCACGGGGTCAACGTTTTGCTGTACAAACCGCCCAAAAAAACGGACAATGGCAACTTGTAGCCATCAATGCTACATTGCCTGTAACGCTTTATAATGATGGGGCAAACCGCTCTGCTATTGGTGGGTGGTGGGCATTAAACCCAAACGGTCAAGGGGCAGTTGTCTCTGCCATTGGTATCAATGGGGCGGAGCTTTCTTATTGGAATCGTTGGAATGATGGTGCTTGGCAACGAGAATTGTCGCTTATGCGTCCAAATCTTTTGGTGTTGGCATATGGCACAAACGAAGCCTATAACGGCGTATCAGGGCAAACTGTCAAACAAGAACTGATCAAACGTATTCGCCAGATTCGCACCGCCAGTCCCCAAACTGCCATACTTATCATGTCCGCCCCCGAATCCCTAAAAAGCACGGCAGGGGATTGTGGGGTGCGTCCAAGCACCTTGACAGACGTACAAAGGGTGCAACGTGAAGTTGCTCAAACCGAACGCACACTCTACTGGGATTGGCAAAATGCGATGGGCGGTCAATGCTCAATGAAATGGTGGATTCGTCAAGGCAAGGCATCATCAGATGGTGTGCATTTTAGTCAGTCGGGTTATAGCGAATTGGGTTATCGTTTTGCTGATGATTTGCTGACTTTATTGTCAAAAAGAACTTATACACCAAATGCACTTAGCCCACAAAGCACACCAGTTAACTACTCTGTACCTAACATCTCAAATTCCAATCAGGGCTACATTCGTATTGAGCGAGCGAACTAATGTTGGGCTTTTATTATAAACCTCCTTTGGCATTGCCCTTGATGAGGTTGACTATTTGGGGTGATAAATTGCTCCTGCTTGATTGGTTTGATGATAAAACCAATCAGTTGTCTACCAAACTCCATAAATCTATAACTTTTATGCCTATTGATGAGATGAATGGCAATGACCAAAAGTTTGCTCGATTCATCATGCAGGAGTTGGACGCTTATTTTAACGGTACGCTTTACAGATTTAGCATACCTCTTGATGTGTCGCATGGGACGGATTTTCAGGTAAAAGTTTGGCAAATGCTGATGAATATAACTTATGGAGAAACCATAAGTTATAAAGAGCTGGCTACACAGATTGGCAACCCTAACGCCTTTCGTGCTTGTGCCAATGCCAACGGTAAAAATCCAATTTCTCTCATCGTTCCTTGTCATCGGGTGATTGCGTCTGATGGAAGTATCGGTGGTTATACAGGTGGGATAGGCATCAAGGAAACATTGCTTAATTTTGAAAAACAATACAACATCAAATGCAAATGATAAAACCACTCAAATTATTTATTTTAACTACTACATTGTTTTTAACAGCTTGCGTTTCTGCTGATTTGGCACAAACAAATTTATGGCAATCACCCACTCCTAACTTTTCTCCAAACACCTCCAAATCTGAACGTATCGCCACCATTGCCCTGCGTGAACATCAAGTGTGGGGTGAGCCATTTATTACCATTGATGGCAAAATCGCCAAATATGACCACTACGAAGCAGACAATTCACGGCTGGCAGATGGCTCTTTGGCGTGGGAGAGGGTAGTGGCATACTGGCGTGATGGTAATGTATTGACAAAGTTGAATAGAAAGTTACCCTACCATCAATGTAATAAACAGGACAAATCCATCAATGCCAGCTCCAACATTTGTCGTGCCTTTGCCAGTGATGTGGCGTGGTCGGCGACTTTTGTGTCGTATGTGATGATGCAGGCGGGGGTGGATTTTGAGACTTCGCCTCGCCATTTTGATTATATTCGTCATTCGTGGCTTGGGCGGGGTGATTATCGTGTAGCAGACCCATTGGTGAGTCGTGTGGCGGTGGGAGATTTGTTGTGTTATGTGCGAGGTGATGCCCGTCAGTTGGTTGCAAACTATCAGGATTTGCACAATTATCTTACCAACCATCAAACAGGCTTGCCAGCTCATTGTGATATTGCGGTTAATGTTGATAAGGATAAAGGTGAGGCATGGTTTGTGGGTGGCAATGTCATGCACACCGTCATGCTAAGAAAGATGAAAATAGGGGAACAAGGACAAATTATCTTGCCCCAAGAAAAAGCCAGTCCATGTACGCCAAAAGATGAACAATCTTGTCAGCTCAATCGCCAAGCGTGGGTGGTGTTGTTAAAGTTGGTAGAGGGTTGAGTGTGGCGTTCAGTCTTTGTTGGGTTTTTTTTTATTGAATGTATGGTCAATAAATTTCAAAATCCACCACCCAGCCCGTAGGTTGGGCTTTGGTGCGAAACCCAACAAATTCAAAGAGCAATGCTAAATTACTGTTAACTTGGCTGACAGGTCAAGTGATTTGCTAATAAGGCATATTGATGATTTACACAATGTTTTTAAAATTGTCAAACAAAAACACCCATTTGACATTGAGGCAATTGTGATATTGCCAGACCATTTACATATGCTTTGTACTTTTGGCGATGATTGTGATTATTCTACACGCATTCGCTTGATTAAATATTATTTTTCCCAAAAAAATTCCTAAAAATGAAAGAATTTCAACCAGTCGCCAAAAGAAACAAGAAAGAGGAATTTGGCAAAGGCGATTTTGGGAGTATTGTATCAGAGATGAACGAGATTTTTATTTTCACATTGATTATATTCATATCAATCCTTTAAAGCATGGTTTGGTAAATAGAGTGATAGATTGGCAATATTCATCATTTCATCGTTATGTTGAAAATGGGATTTTACCAAAAAATTGGGGTGGTTGATTTTTATGGGTTATCTTGGTGCAAAAAAATGTTGGGTTTCGTTCCTCAACCCAACCTACGAGCTGGATGAGACGGGCGGAACAGCAGCTTGCCAAAATGTGGCAGCCATTTAAAGGCAAATAAACAGGCAAAATCGCAGGTTGAGACAAGGGTCTCGACCTGCTGATATTCTTGATTTACAATGTAAGCAATTTTTAACACAATTTTAAGGAGCAAAAAATGAGTAGCAACGGCATTTACGTTTGGGACACCAAACACGGCATTCCACAAAATCACAGCGAAGCCAATGAAATTTTAGACAAATTAAGCGGCTAC
>NZ_BCYQ01000071.1 GCF_001598275.1 Moraxella oblonga NBRC 102422 | reverse complement strand
TATAGATTTCATCTCCATGCAATATTCCACCAGAACATTTTCCCATTGTCATTAAAAATTCTTTAAATTGACCGTGAATAGGGAAATCATACTTTTGTTCAATTTGTTTGATTTCATCTTCTGTATAGCCCTGAATAAGTTCAGGGCGTTCGATGAAATTATTATATGGGCTTTTGATAGATAATAGGGTTTGAACTAAATGACTCATAAATTACTCCTAAGGCTTGGTACCTGTTGAACCATGCTTAATATGAATTTTGATGTTTTGGTTTAGATTTTTAAAGTCTTGAATTGTCCCACCTGTACCATTTTTGCCACTACAACCATAGCAAGCGCCTTTAAATTCATCTGATGTATTTTGAATATTTAATTTAATACTATCGATATTTGCACCATTTTGATTTTGCTGGGTAATATGACTCATAATTTTCTTTTCTGCATGGTTGCCATTTATTTTGCTTATATTGTTTACACAAGATTTGCATAATTAAAATAGCTAGATTGGTTTTTGCTGACTTTGCAGGAAGTTTACTTCTTAAACTTTTAAAAGAAATCACTTACAACGTTTGTAAAGTATTGATTTATATAATTGTTAAACATAACTCTATCTTTTGTGAAATCCAAAGTTTTTGATAATGCAATACCATTCCATAATTCTCTTGGAAAATCATCAATAGTTGCATATATTGTTGGCAAGAGGTAGCGGTAATAATCCCCCATTTTGGTCTCTCCTTGATAACCCACAGGATAATCATCACCCTCTTGATTACCCTCAACCGCTTGGTAAATGAAAATACCTTTATTGACTACGATATTCACATCACTAAGATTTTTTCTATCTAGTAAATCTTTTTTTAAATCAGATATTAGCATATTGCGGTCATTATTGTTTTTTTATACAATGAAGAATACAAATCCAATATAAAATCACCTTCTTTATTTTTTGGGTAAAAATTATAAATATCAGATTCTTCATTAAGAAAATCATTGATATTTTATAATTTTTCTTTAATGTCATTTTGAGAAAGAATAACTTTTGGAATATTGCCCCAACAATTATTAACCATTAATGCAAGTTTTCCATTTCTATCCATAGCTAACCAAATTACTATAGATCCAAATTCTGGCACCCAATCTAAATTTAACTCATACATATTAATCACCTTTTTTATAACATGCACATTGTCAATAAAAATTTTTCCATTGCTATCTTTATTCAGATTGGCTTTGAATTTTATACCGTTATATTTTGTTGGCTATTTGCTCTTTCTCGTACTCTATCTTTGTTTCATTTTCAAATAAAATCAAGATATCATCGCCATATGCTTCAAAAAATAGATTGGCAATATCTCGTATATTGCTAGAATAGTCTTTATCATTTAAGGCAATTAAAAATATATTTTTAGAAAAAAATCCAAACTCAGCTGTGATTTCTAGTTCTATCTCATTAACTTCATCTGGACTATATAGCAAAAATCTATTTTCAATAAATAAAATTTCACTCTCAGAAATTTTTTGATTAATTGATAATATTTCATCAATTCCTTTTGCAGTATAGCAAAATAAACTAATTGCCATTATTAATCTCCTTTTTGATAAGAAAAATGATGTTAGAATGTTTGTCAATAACAATGACATTTTCTAAGCTATCAATAGGGAATTTTGCAAATTGGGTTTTTAATGTGCCGATATTGACAGTACTATCTGACATATTAATGACTATATTTTTGTCTGACCTTTATCAATTTTTCTTTAATAAAAACCAAAATCTTTAGACAGCCAAATTAAATTCCATACACCAGTATTATTTTGAATATCTATTTTTAAATAATGTTCTATAATGCTTTTTATAAAGGGCTTTATCTCTTCTTTTGTTAATATTTTTTGATCCTCTCCTCTTGATAAATCACCATGCTCATCAGCATCAATATAGAATAAATATCCATCAAATTTTTCGTGGATATTGTGGTCTTCTGCCATATATTCATCCCAGTCCGAAATACCCCAAGCGATATCGCCACCAACATGACCATTTTTAAACCACATCTCAAAACCTCTGATGTCTATTTTGTCTGTTGATAATAAATGAACGAGACAATTTATAACAGTTGCATGTTCATCATCATTTGCATAGTTTTGGTCTGAAAAAATATCATAAGTACTAAATTTCATAAAAAAATCACCTATTTTATAACATGCACATTGTCAATAAAAATTTTTCCATTGTCGTCTTTATTTAGATAGGCTTTGAACTTTATACCGTTATATTCAGTATCATAACCTCTTTCCTTTCCATTGCTAGATTTGAATATTAATACAGCATTATCATATCCATTAACTGCTGCCTTTTGAGCCATTTCTAACATTTCATTATCACTATATATTGTTGGATCATAGACAGTTTTCCTTTCAACTTTTTTGTAGCCAACCATCTGTGTTTGGTTTTGTGGATGATAGCTTGGAACTTGATATTCTATCTCATAAATACCCATTGTAGACGTTGGCGTTGTAGATACAATTTTAACATTGTGTGTATTTTGCAAATTTTCAAATTCCACCTTATTATGCGTGCCTCTTACTTGGGTTTTATTGAAACCGTCAAATTTAGATGCATGGTTTAATAAATCGGCTCTAAATGCAATACCATTCCAATATTGAATTTTAGATTGCCTCTGTCTATCATAAACATTCTCCAAATCCCCATCACCATAGACCTTTGGTAAATCTTTGTTAGTGGGTACATGAGTATTAACCTTTGTGTTGGGGCTAAGAATTTTCTGAGCAAATATTTTTCCTTCTGAATATGTGTATTTTACTCCATTAAAAACAACTGAACCAGCATTTTTTAAGGTAGGTATTAGTGTTACAATTTCTTTGGGTGCCTAAAGCCAGACAGAGCCAGTTTTTATCGTCCGATATTGGAGCGATTGGGGTTTATTGGGGGGGGGGGTGATATAATATAATCCACTGGCACAATGTTATTTGCATAACTTAGTAGGGCTTGGATGAGTTGGTGTCTTGTGGGTAAAATATTATTCATATACTTTTTTTAGAAAAGTATCACAAAGAATATGGGTGATTAAATAACTTCTCTCTACATTAAGAGAGTATAAAATACTGTTATTATAATCAAAATAATACTCCATTGTTGGGTTTTGAATGTCATTCAGTAAAAGTTTTTTATTTATGTATCTAAAATCTATTTTTTGATTTTCTGAAATTTCAGAAATTATTGGTTGATTTTTGTTGATAAAATTTTTATATGTTTTTAAAAGAGATGCAAAAACCAAAGACCAAACATCATAGCAATAAATTTCTCCCAATACAGGCTCATATTTATCATTTAATTTCTGTTCATATATTTCCCCTGTTTCTTTTGATATGCAAAATATACCAGAAAAATCATTTGTTCCAAAATAGGAAAAATTTGGTGGTATGGCGTTATCTGGATGGTCTTCAATGTATATTTCTTTGATTTCTTGAAATGTACAATTTAGGTTGATAGCATCAAAAAATTCTGTTCTAGCACCGCCAAATTGAGCCAAAAAGTCAATATACTCATCATGGTAGGGTAGATTATTGCTTATAAAGAAATCCAAGATTTCTTGTTTATCTACTGGCACAATGTTATTTGCATAACTTAGTAGGGCTTGGATGAGTTGGTGTTTTGTGGGTAATGCAGGTTTCATATTTTCTACCATCCTGTTTAATGGTTGGATTAGTGATATTACTGTTGTTATTGGTTGTTTTGATTTAACTCTATCCATTTTTCAATACTATATATACCGTGAGGTATTTGATAAATAGTATCTACAACCTCAATATAAGCATTTAGGCATTTAGAAATACAGGTTACCAATCCCATAAAATTTTTGTTTAAGTACAAAGGCATAGCATCATTTGAACCCATAGTAAACCCAATAAAGTTTAGCGACTCCCAATTTCTTGAAATATTCTCTATATTTTTTAAACCAAAAGTATTTGAGTCATTTAGGTAGTCAAATACACTATACCAATGATAATCTTCATAATCACTTCTCATAATATAGCAGTCTCCCCCATCTAGAAAGCGTACATTGATACTTGATAATCCCAATAAGCTGTCATATTGTTCTATTGTTCCACAAATATAAAGTTCTTTTATGTTTTTTGTATTTTCAAAAATATCTTTAAATGTAAATTTATCAATATTTTGTGGGATAATATATATTTCTTGACTCATTTTGGATAGCTCTCTATTTTGCCATTTTGAAGTGTAAATCCCCCATCTTTGGTTTCAAAGATGATTATCTTATATTTACCCCCATTACCTTGGAAGGGATAATTTGTGAGTTCATCAACTAGCTGTTGTTTGCTGATATTTGGTGTTTGAATGTGGAGTACGGTATCGTTTAATGTCCCTATCGGTAACTTATGAGGATTATTGCTAGGAAGTGCTTCTGCTTCAAGAATACTTTTTGCGTTTTTATTAATGACAGTCATAACTTTTCTAGGACTAGATGTTTCTAAATTTTTAAGAGATACTGGGATTTTATCACCCAATTGATTAACAAAATAACCCTCGATACCTTGTTGATTTTTAGTTTCCGAGAATTTAAATTCTCCACCACCATTTAAATAAGTAAATTTGCTTGCATCATTATATTCTTTTAAATCTTTTGGCTCACCTGTAATTTTTATGGGTTTATAAAAAACATCCTCATCCCTTCCAATATTATTCTCAACCTTGACCCTATCAACCTCCCTTTCTGCTTGAGCTAACTTATTAGCCCTTGAGGTATTAACAACACCCTTAATCGCTCCAACTCCAGTAGCAACATCTAGACTTAGAACGCTTGTGATGGCATCTTTTTGCTCTTGGCTAAGTTCTTTGGGGTCTTTGCCATATAGGTAGCTTGCCAAGATTGGGGCAGTTTTTTCACTGGTCGCCCCTGCTAAAGCACCTGTGGC
>NZ_BCYQ01000070.1 GCF_001598275.1 Moraxella oblonga NBRC 102422 | reverse complement strand
CACCAAAAATAAAAAGAGCGGTTAGACCGCCCTTTTAGGTTATTTAATGGTTGGTTCTTTGCCATCATCAATCACCGCACGGGTTACTACCACTTCTTTGGCATTTTTCATACTGGGTAGCTCATACATGGTATCAAGTAGGGCATTTTCAATAATAGAGCGAAGTCCCCTTGCTCCTGTTTTGCGTTTCATGGCTTTTTTAGCAATGGCGGTAAGTGCGTCTTTTTCAAAAGTCAAATTCGCCCCTTCCATGTCAAACAGGTATTGATATTGCTTGGTAAGGGCGTTTTTAGGTTCGGTCAAAATGGTGATAAGTGCCTCCTCGTCCAGCTCATCTAGTGTGGCAATGACTGGCAAACGACCGATAAATTCAGGAATAATCCCAAACTTCACCAAATCCTCAACTTCCACTTCACGGAACAACTCACTGATTTTACTTTCTTTTTTGGTGCGAACAGTGGCATTAAAGCCGATACCCACTTCCTGCGTGCGTTGTTCGATGATTTTATCAAGCCCTGCAAACGCCCCACCAACAATCATCAAAATGTTGCTGGTATCCACCTGTATCATTTCTTGGTTGGGGTGTTTGCGACCGCCTTGGGGCGGAATGTTGGCAACCGTACCCTCAATGATTTTCAAAAGTGCCTGCTGAACACCCTCGCCTGACACATCACGAGTGATGGAGACGTTTTCGCCTTTTTTGCTGATTTTGTCAATTTCATCAATATAAATAATACCACGCTGAGTACGTTCCACATCATAATCAGCAGATTGTAGGAGTTTTTGAATGATGTTTTCTACATCTTCACCCACATAGCCCGCTTCGGTCAATGTTGTAGCGTCTGCCATCGCAAACGGCACATCAAGCATTTTAGCGAGCGTTTGGGCAAGTAGTGTTTTACCAGAACCAGTAGGTCCAATGAGCAAAATATTACTTTTGGCAAGTTCCACAGGGGCAGGCTTACCTTCTTTAACTTTGAGACGTTTGTAGTGGTTATAAACTGCCACCGATAGGGCTTTTTTGGCAGTATCTTGTCCGATGACATACTCATCTAAATGTTCACGGATTTCTTTGGGTGTGGGCAGTTTGGCACTTGCCCAATCCTTGTCTTGTTTCTTGTCGTCTTTTTTTGTCTTTTTGTCTGCTTTTTGAGTTTTGGCATCTAAATCTTTGACACCAAGCATATCACCGCACAACTCAACGCATTCGTTACAAATGTTAGTATCATTCATGCCTGCAATGAGCTTGGCAACATCACTTTTGGGCTTACCACAAAAATCACAGCAAGGTTCTTTGCTTTTTGTCATTTGTTTTTCTCTAAATTGGTTAAAATTTGCACACGAAAAGGACAAATTAAATTTGCCCCAAAACGATAACACCTGTATGATTTAAGGGCGTTTGGTGATGACCTTATCCACCAAGCCATACTCGCACGCTTGCTCTGCACTCATAAAATTATCACGGTCTGTATCTTTTTCTAAACGCTCCACAGGCTGACCACAATGCTCGGCAAGCAATTGATTTAATTTGGCTTTTAGATTTAAAATCTCTTTGGCGTGGATTTCAATATCGCTGGCTTGTCCACGAAAACCACCCAATGGCTGATGAATCATGATGCGACTGTTGGCTAGGGCATAGCGTTTGCCTTTTTCACCCGCCGAAAGCAAAAACGACCCCATGCTAGCAGCTTGACCCAAACAAATGGTAGATACGTCAGGTTTGATAAAATTCATGGTATCATAAATTGCCATGCCTGCTGTAACCACGCCACCGGGTGAATTAATATAAAGGTGAATGTCTTTTTCGGCATTATCAGCCTCCAAAAATAGAAGCTGGGCAACAATCAAATTTGCCATATTATCTTCAACCTGCCCTGTCAAAAAAATAACACGCTCACGCAAAAGACGAGAAAAAATATCAAACGAACGCTCACCACGTCCTGATTGCTCAATTACCATAGGCACTAGGGCATTGGTTGGCACATCATGAAAAGTATCGGCTAATTGGTCATAAAAAGGGTTGTTACGCATATTGTTCATGGTTTTTCCAAAATAGTAAATTGGTGTTATTGTACCACAATTAAAAAACACCCCAAACAATTGTTGGGGTATTTTTACATTTTTTAGCAAAATTCAATTGAATGAATCAATTAAATTTGAACTTGTTGAGCAGTCGCCAATAAGTCTTGATATTTGACTTCTTTTTCAGTTACTTTGGCTTTTGATAAAATAAACTCAACCACTTGATCTTCTAGCACGACTGCCTCAATGCCTGCACGCTCTTTTTTGTCGTTGGTGTAGTACTCAATCACTTCGGCAGGGTCTTCGTAGTTTTCGGCAGCCTCTGCAATAAACGCAGTTACACGGTCTTGATCAACCACCAATTTTTCGTTGTCCACGATTTGACTAACCAGCACACCCAAACGCACGGCACGAAGTGCTTGGTCTTCAAAAAGCTCATCAGGGAGCATAGATTTGTCAAAAGTATTTGGGTTGGCACCAAATTGCTGAGCAAAACGTTGAAGCATGAGATTACGTTGACGCTCAACTTCTTGGGCAAGCATGGCTTTTGGCACATCAAACTCATTTTTCTCAACAAGGGCATCAAAAGTAACTTGCTTGATTTGGTTGCGAGCGGCATTTTTGATTTCACGTTCCATATTTTTACGAACGTCTGCTTTTAACTTGTCAAGACCACCTTCTTTGACGCCAAACAATTCAAAAAATTCTTCGTTAAGTTCAGGTAATTTTGGCTCTTTAACTTCTTTAACAGTAATTTTAAAATCCGCTTCTTTACCTTTTAGGTTTTCGGCTTGATAATCTTCTGGGAAAGTTACTTGAATGGTACGTTCCTCACCAGCTTTCATGCCTTTCATGCCGTCTTCAAAACCAGGAATCATGCGACCTGAACCGATGACCAAACGATAGTTTTCGGCGGTACCACCCTCAAATTTTTCGCCATTGATAGAACCTTCAAAGTCAAAAGTTGCCTCATCACCGTCAGTAAGTTCACCTTCTTTAATTTCAAAGGTTTGACGTTGTTTTTGAAGGTTTTCAATCATGGTATCTACATCAGCGTCAGACACAGTAGCAGTTTGACGTTCCACCTCTATCTCGGACAGACCTTGAATTTTCACTTCTGGGAAAGTTTCAACGGTCGCTTGATAGACCAAAAAGTCATTTTCAAGTTTGACATCATCAATGCTTGGCACACCAACAGCACGTACTTTTTTCTCACCAATGGCATCAAATACGGTATCACGAATGGTATCGTTGATAACTTCTTGTTGGATACCAGCACCGTATTGGGCTCTGATGTATGATACAGGCACTTTTCCTTTACGGAAACCGTCAACTCGGGCAGTTTTTGCGGTTTGGCGAATGCGTGCTTCAACACGCTCTTGAATGGTTTGTACAGGCACCTTAACGGTAAGTTGAGTTTCCTTATCGGACAAAACATTGACTGCAATATCTAAATTCATGAGAACATACCTTTAAATAAATTTGTTAAAATTCAATCACTTATTAGTGATATGATAAAATCTGGGCAAACACTTTAACTATAAAATGTTCACAAAAAAATCATAAGCCATTCATTATATCCTTATTCTTTCAAAAATACAACAAAAAAGCTAACTCTCTAACAGTTGTTTTATCAATTTTTGCAAGGCTTGCCCACGATGACTAAGTGCATTTTTGGTGTCTTTATCAAGCTCGGCAGATGCCTTACCCAAACTTGGCACATAAAATAAAGGGTCGTAACCAAAACCGTTTTCACCCTGTGGCATATCCAAAATCTCGCCCACCCATTCTCCCTGTGCAATGATAGGCAAGGGGTCATCACCATGGCGAACGTAGGCAAGCACGCAAACAAACTTACCCACGATTGGCGTACCGTTCCGATAAGGTGATAGTTCTTGGAGTAACTTGGTGTTATTGGCACCATCATCACCATGCAATCCTGCAAAACGTGCCGAATAAATGCCAGGAGCATTACCAAGCACAGGCACACAAAGTCCGCTATCGTCTGCTAAGGCTGGCAAACCGCTAGCACGACTGGCATGGCGAGCCTTAATAATGGCATTTTCAATAAAAGATAAGCCATTTTCTATGGCATCACCAATACCAAGTTCACCCTGTGGCACGATTGTGATGCCTAGGTTGGCTTTATCAAATAAGGTCTGAAATTCGGATAATTTACCTTTGTTGTTGCTGGCTAAAACAATTTTTTTCATCATATCTATCATTTAGTTATAACCGTTTGGATTGTTAGATTGCCACCGCCAAGTATCAATACACATTCTCTCAATGTCATACTGTGCCACCCAACCCAAAAGCGTTTTTGCTTTGTCTGCGTTGGCATAGCAACTGGCGATATCACCTACTCGTCTAGGGGCGATGACATAAGGTACTTTTTGCCCTGTGGTTTTGATAAAGGCATTAACAAGTTGTAGTACACTTGTACCATGACCTGTACCAAGATTAATGGGCAAAAATCCTGTTTGCTTGTGATTTGCCAAATACTCTAATGCCTTTAAATGCCCTTTTGCCAAATCCACCACATGAATATAATCTCTCACACCTGTACCATCAATGGTATCATAATCATCGCCAAAAACAGATAATTTTTCAAGTCTGCCGACCGCCACTTGGCTAATATAGGGCATCAGATTATTAGGAATATCGCTTGGGTCTTCGCCAATTGTGCCTGATTCATCAGCCCCAATGGGGTTAAAATAACGCAAACTTATCGCATTAAAATCAACTTGGGCTCTACACACATCTTCCAAAACATACTCAATCATGAGCTTGCTTTGTCCATAAGGATTAGTGCAAGAACGTTCAAAAGATTCATAGATAGGTAGAGATCTTGGATTACCATAAACAGTTGCCGATGAAGAAAAAATGAAATTTTTTACCCCAAACTCTTTCATTACTTCAAGTACATTGATTGTGCCTATTACGTTATTTTGATAATATTTTAACGGTTTGGAAACACTCTCACCAACTGCCTTTAAACCTGCAAAATGAATGACCGCAAAGAAGGTATGTTCAGCAAAAACCTTCCTTAATAACTCTTTATCCAAAATATCACCTTTAATAAAGTTGATATTTTGACCTACAATTTGCTCCACCCTCTCAATTGCCACAGGGCTAGAATTAGACAAATTATCATAAACCACAGGCTCAAAACCTGCATTGATAATCTCAATCAATGTGTGCGAACCAATATAACCTGCGCCACCTGTTACTAAAATTTTCATCATAAGACTCACATTATGCAAAATATCATATAAAAAATAAAATCACATTCAAACTATCACTCACTTC
>NZ_BCYQ01000069.1 GCF_001598275.1 Moraxella oblonga NBRC 102422 | reverse complement strand
CTTTGTCTTCTTCGGCTTTTAATTTATCCGCCTGTGCTTGTTTTACCAATTCGGCTTGTTTTTTTGCTTCATCTTCTGCCAATTTCTGTGCATTTTGGGCATCTTGCAAGGCTTGGGCTTGATTGGCTTGAATGCGTTGCAAATCTTGTTGAATTTTTTCGGCATTTTGGCGTGCCAATTCCGCCTCTTGCTGTTTTTGCTCGGCATTGGCTTTATCGGCATTGGCTTGGCTTAACTGAACCTGTGCTTGGTTAAGCTGTTGTGTCAGCGATTGTGTGTTCTGCTCGGCTTGTGTGGCTTTGGCGTTGGCTTCGTCTTTCAAACGATTGGCAAGCAGCAAATCCGCATTGGCTTGATTAAGCTGTTGTTCTGCCTGAATTTTTAAAGTTTCAGCGTGGTTTTGAGCCTGTTTTGCCAAATCTTCGGCAATCAGGGCATCGGTCAAGGCTTTTTGTTTGTCGCTTAACTGTTGATTGAGCAAATCCAAACGCTCACGCAATTGGGTCATATTTTGCTGTTGGGCGGTTTGTGTGTCGTTTAATTGCCCAAGTTGTTGTTCCAACTCTTGTTTTTGGCGATTGATGTTGGCTAACTCGGTTTGAACTTGTTGTTTTTCGCTTTCGGCTTGCTTTTGTGCGTCTAGGGCATTTTGCAAGGCGGTTTGGGCTTGGGTGCGAGCCGTATCCGCTTGATTTTTATCATCAATGGCTTTTTGCAAATCGCTTTGAGCCTGATTTTTGGCTTGTTCGGCTTGATTTTTGTCAAGCATTGCCTGTGTTAATTGATTTTCAAGTTCTTTTTTGGTGTCCAAGGCTGCCTGTAAATTTTGCTGTGCCAAGGCTTTTTCGCCATCAGCTTGATTTTTCGCCGTTTGTGCATCGCTTAATTGCTGACGAATGTTTGCCAATTCATTTTCGGCTTTTTCTTTTTCGGCACGGGCTTGCTGTGCCAATTTTTTGGCATCATCGGCTTGTTGTTGCAAGATTGCCAAATCGTTGGCATTCGCCCCTATGTTGGCTTGCAATTGTTTTAATGCCTCTTCGGCTTGCTTGCGGGCTTCTATGGCGTCCAATAAATCCTGTTTGGCTTTTTGGGCATCGGCTTCGGCTTTTTTGGCATCAGCCTCTTTTTTGGCTTGGATTTCGCCCGATTTTTTTTCATTAAACAAATAATAGCGATGTGTGGGGTCATTTTTTAAGGTATAACGCCACGCACCAGCGTCCACAAAGCCATTTTTTAATTGAAAATCAACATCTTCTTGGCGTTGTCCACCGTGTTTTAATGCCACCAAATCCAGCTCGGCAACCTGAGCCTCCGCCCCTGTGTTTTGCACCGACAAGGTGTGCGAACCTGTGGCATAGCCGTGTACCGTCAAGGTGTCGGCTTTGCCTTGTGCCAAATCGGTCAAATGATTAAATTGGATGTTGCCAGATAAATCGCCATTTAAAATCAGTTGTTTAAATTCACTTGGCGTGCTGGGTGTTGGGCTGGCATTGAGCGTAATTTGGCTGCCTGATTTGCCGTCCAAATGCCCAATTTGCGTGCTGTTTGGCATTTGCCAATGGCTGTTTTCGTGCAAGACCATTTGACTTTTTCGGCTGCCTGAAACGCTTACCGTCAAAGGCGTTTGCGTATTATTCAAATGCAGTTGGCTTTGGTCGTGCAAAACAATGCCTGTGGGTATGTCAGCGTTGTTTTTTAAGGTAATTTTGGCTTGTTGATGGGCATTCATCGCCCCCAAAATTTGGGCATTATGCACACTGGCGTGGGCGTTGTCGGTTACTTTCACATCGCCAGCCACTTTCAATTTCACCTGATTGACCTCGGCAACCGCCGACTTATCACAATACACTTTTCCAGTATAATCAGAACGATAGCAATTTTCCGTTTCGCCACTCACCGCTCCCAATTGCACCACCGCATTTTGGCTAGCCAGCACATTACCCGACATTTGGGCAACATTGCGACTGGTGGCAAGCGTGGCATTGTTTTTAATTTCAAATGTTTTGGCGATAAATTGGCGATTTATCCATTCATCGTCCAATACAACATCTTGTTTTTTCTGATGATTATAAGCGTGTGGCACAGGCGTTCCAGACAGCAACACCTTACCATTTTCCACACTCACATTGCCATTTAAATGCACATCGCCCGACAACACAAACACGCCCGTATCGTGGTTGGGACGGTACACAAAATCCATTTCGCCATTGGTAAGTTGTGGATTTTGTGTGGTATTTTCGCCAAGCTGCCCCTGATAAATGTGATTGGCAAGATTGGCACGGCGTTTGTTTTCGCGTTCCGTATAGATTCTAATCGCCTCATCACGGTTGCCTGCAATAAATTCCCACGCGCCCGTGCTTGCCCCCTTACTATTGGGCAAAAATGCAGACGGCACCGCCCCTTCTTTCAACAAATAATAATCAATATGCCCATCTGGATAAGTGTTTTTGTACAAACCAATCGGCTGATGAGTTGGGCTGCGATTGGTTTCAAACACCACTTGGCTTGGGTCGGTAATCATCGGCAAAGTCAGCGAAGGGGTCAGCAACACAGTCGCTTTTTGATTGGCATTGTGATTGACGATTTTACCACCAGCGTCCACATTTCTGATTTGATTAAAATGAATGTCGTTGCCATTCAAATCCAATCGCCCACCACGGTAGCCAAACACGATTTTGTCGGGATTGACTTGCTGACTGTCGCCCAGCACCACCGTACCACGACCACTGGTAATATGCACTTGATTAAATGCCTGTTTTTTGCCCGATGAATCCGCCTTTTGATTGAGCAACACCGTGCCATCGCCCACACTGATGTCGCCCAAATTTTCGCCAGAACCCGATACATTAAGCGTTCCTTGCCCAATTTTGGACAAACGGTCGCCTTGTGGATTATGCACTTGCCAATCCACCGTTTTATCTTGGGCAACATTCACGCCAGCCCCCAGCCAAGTGGCATTGTGGCGTGAACCGATGACCGTCATATTATTGTGAAAATGCAACGCCCCAGCCCCTTGATGAATGTCGCCACCCAAACGCAAAGTTGCCGATTCGCCTGTAAAATGAATGCTTTGTCCGTGATTTAAATCAGGGTGAGAACGCACATCATTGGGATTGGCTAAACTTTCATCACGCAAATTGACCGTTTGACGCAAATTCGTGTCGTGTGGACTGGTAATGGTGGAAGTTTTGCCATTGGCAAGCCAGTTAATGCGTGCATCTTTGACTTTATTGTCAATGGTGATGTGGTCTTCTTTGATTTTTTCATCAATAAAATCATTTTGATGTAACACCACCCAGTTGCCATTGGCACGGTTGCCAGCACGATGAACGGCAATGGCAACCCATTGTTGTTGTTCGGCATCGTAAGCCAAAACTGGCGAACCGCTATCGCCCCCCACCGTAATGGTTGGCAAAGGTCCATAACTGCTGGTATTGACCGCATCTTGGCGATTGGGCGAACCGATGTGCAGCACGCCATTGTTTTGCACATTGATGCCATTCATAATATTGCCGCCAATCAAATAGGCGTAAGGGTCTGCCAAATGCGTGTCATCGCCTTCGCTGGGGCGAAGCCAATGTGCGCCTGCCCCGTTGCGAACAATATGCGGAAAGCGTTTGCGGTCTTGCAACACTTTCCAATCATCAACACGCAACACGGGAATGGTGGCGGTTTCGGTAACCAATTTGTGCAAACGGGGAATGTGGTAATCGTCTCGGTCGGTTTCTTTGCCGTTGTCGCCACTGGCGGGTTTGTTGTTTCTGTCCACCAGCAAATAATTGAAATTGGCTTCTGGGTGGCGATTGAGCTGGGTTTCGCCAAATTGTACCAATGTGTAACCTGAATTGTGTTTGACGCTGGCAATGTATTGTGGGTCTATCAAATGTGCCACGCCGTTGTTGCTGGAAGTCATTGACCAATCGGGCATGGGCGTGCCATCGGCAAACAATGTGCCACGAGAAACGCCTTTTTTATCAATCACTTCAATATTGCTTGCTCCCACCGCAAATTTGCCTTTGTTTTCGGCAAAATCCCTAAAATATTGGTAATCTATGGTGTCGGTTACGGTGGCGGCCTGACCTGCCGAAGCCATTACAGAAATTAAAGAGGCAATCGCAGTGCGTTGAAAAATAGGTTTTTTGTGATTAGACATTATGGTTACTCATTAAATTTTTGTGTATTTTAAATCAACACAATCTTATCTTTGATTTGATAATGTTCAACATTTCATTGAGTCAATATGATTGGACAAACCACCGTATTGATATTAGGTTATTTTCATAACAACACTTAACACGGTGCATATTGACCAAGCAAAGTATCAAAATTGGTACTGGTTATTTGCCCAATTTCCTGTGCTGATTTGCCAAAAATATCCGCCAAAGCCTTAGCAACATAAGGCACATAGGAGGGTTCATTGACTTTGCCACGCTTTGGCACAGGGGCAAGATAGGGGCTGTCGGTTTCAATGAGAATACGGTCAAGGGGCAATTTTTTGGCAACCTCTTGCAGTTCCACCGACTTTTTAAAACTGACAATGCCAGAAAAGGAAATATAAAGCCCCATATCAAGGCAAGTTTTGGCAAACTGGTAATCTTCGGTAAAACAGTGGATAATGCCGTGTTCGCATTTTTCTGCTTTTAGTAGGTCAAGCGTGTCGTGATAGGCGTTTCGGGTATGGACGATGATGGGTTTTTTGAGCATTTTACTTGCGTGAATATGAGTGGCAAAGCTGTGTTTTTGTTCACGCTTTTTGCTCTCGTCCCAATGATAGTCTAAGCCTGTCTCGCCCAATGCCCAAACCTTATCATCATTTAGGCGAATAAAATCATCAACGCTAACCGCCTGTAATACCGTCTTTTCTTGGCAAGGGTGTAAGCCAATGCTCATACCGATGTTAATGTCGTTATTGGATAAATTAACCCAATCTTTAATATCAAAAATTTCATCAAAATTGCAACAAATTGCCATAATACGGCTCACTTGCATTTGTTTCAGGTTGGCAAGCAAGGCGGATTTGTTGTGTTGGTAGTCTTCTAGGTAAGTTAAATGGGCGTGTGTGTCTGTGAACATATCTTATAACTATTTGATAATTAAGGTTTTATTTTTGATTGAATTTTGAGAGATACAAATAGAGATACAAATAACACAAAACCCACTCCATTTGCCCAAAATCAGATAAGCTCATTATACCATATTTTGCCCAAACACAATATCACAGCCCTTCATTACTCCCAACCTGCAACACCAACAACACCTGTGGGTGTTTGATGGTAATTTTAAGTAGGGTTGTCTTACATTTTGCCAAACTTGGGATTTTTGTAAAAAACCATCAATTGTAATTCTGTTCCCATCATTCCAATCATTTAACATACTATTAGAAAGTACTAGTATTTCTTTGTATTGGGCTTTATTGGTAAAAATTCCCTATTTTGCTCATCTGACAAATCATAAGCAAAACCATTATAATGGAAAACTGGTGTTATTTTATCTAAAAT
>NZ_BCYQ01000068.1 GCF_001598275.1 Moraxella oblonga NBRC 102422 | reverse complement strand
TAATATTAATTGCTTTAGCTCAGGCTCTGTAATATGATGAAGTTTTCCTGTGCCTCTCGCTGATTTTTCAACATGAGATTCAAGTGTAGAAAGAGCAACCCCACAACACTCATCATTATGCACCCACACACCCAATCTACCCACATGATAGGTGTGAAAGTCATCTACTTCAATGTTGTAGACGGTGTCGGTGTGGTTGGGTAGTAGGTATTGGCTATTTTAAACAATTAAATACTTCTTTGCCCCATCTGTCAATTCTATAACATACCAATTAACAACTATAAGATAATTAAAATACTCATCAAAGATAAAATATTCCATGCCGAAACTTTCAGACATAACATCACATATATCTTGTACATTATTAAAAATAAAAATATTATTTCTATCTTTAGATTCTAAGTCAAAAAAAATATAACCCTTGCATTTGGGTAATTTTTTTGAATATGTAAACTCATTGCCCTCCAAAGGAATTTTTAAAGCCTTATTGCTGTCGTTAGAAATTGATAAATGACCTGTTGTTTGTTCTGGATTAAAAATTTTTATTACTTGTGATATTATTTGATTGGCTTCATCTCCATTTATCATATTAAATAAAATGTTTAAATCATTACAAACCCGTATAAGTTCAGAAATATTACCCATATTTTATCTCCTAGTAGCAGGTATTTCATCAACAAAGATATGTCCTCTGATACGATTAGAACCTTTTCCAGTATTTTGATAACCAATGTGTGGTTGGTGTGGACCATTCCCCAAAACACCATTAGTCACATTATTAAATTCTGGAATATCTATATTTACATTAGCACCATTTGGTGCTGAATATTCAACAGGAATTGATTTACCATATTTATCTTTTGCCCATTTTGTGATAACAAACTGTTCTTTTGGCACACCAGCTCTTTTAAATGCTTCATCCAATGCATCTCTGTAGCTTTTACCAGTTCCCCTTAAATCCACATCTTTATCAGGATTAAATGTCCAGTTATTGCCAGTCAACCCCCTTCCACAACACTCATCATTATGCACCCACACACCCAATCTACCCACATGATAGGTGTGAAAGTCATCTACTTCAATGTTGTAAACAGTATCTAAACGGTTTGGAATCAGAAATTGGCTTAGGACTTCTACTTCTTGATTGTTTCTATCAAGAAGTAAATATTTAATTTAATCAGCACCACGATGAGGAGACCAATCATCATAATCATCAAATGGTGTCCATAAATCAAACTGTTTTAAAAAGTCCCAAGGTTCTGGATAGTCATTTAATGGTTGAATGGGCAACCATTCTTTGGGAATCCACACACTATCCAATTCCAACTCATAGCCACACCACCAAGCCAATTTGGCATAAATGACTGCATGAGTGGCAATAAAGTGTTCAGTGAATGTAAAAGCAAATTCATGATTACGCACTTTGGCGATTTTAGGGCTGGTAAGCTCGGTCAATACCGCTTCCATACCTGCCTTATCGCCTTTGGCTAAGGCTAAATAAAAACGATGGTCTATCAGATATTTTTTATCTTTCTTTAGTTCCATACTTAAAATTTGTTCACAGCGTTGCCCTAATAAATCCCATTCACCATTTAATGCCAATAGCATTTGATAGCCATGAAAAGCAGGTTGCTTGGGGTTATCACGGTCTTTTTCTTCATTGGGTGTGATGTAATAAGGCAAGGTGTGTTGTCTGTACCAATCAATGATTTCAGCATTATCAGATAACAATGGTGAAAAAAACTTGTAGGCAGGAAACCATTCATAAGGCACATACTGAAAAACCATGCGTTCTAATTTGGCACAAATATAACACCACTCTTTAAAGGCAGTTAAATTATGGTCTCTAAACCATGAAACAATCGCATTGGCATGGGCATAGCTTTTTAATCGTCTAGTGCAAAAACAAACATCACCTTTTTGTTCCGTAATGTAGTCAATTTTGCGTTGAATATTCTCATCAAATTCAGCGTGTTGAATGGTATGATTTAATGCTTTTTGATAAATTTCTGTTTGAGTAATGTCAGTCATGGCTTGTCCTTGTTAGATTTTTTGGGTTTAGGCGTAGTGGGTTTAGAGGGGGTTTTAGGGTCAATACGAACCAATTTAAGCTGACCTGTTTGTTTATCTACATAGGCTACGCCTTTAACCAAACTACCATTATCTTTAGCTATCTCAATGGCTTGTCGAGCATCACTGTTTTTATCTAATTTATCCAAAACCACATCATCCCATTCATCAGACATCTGCATTTTGCCGCCAGCAGCGTTATGGTCGAGTTTTACACCTTTTTTGGTTAACTGCTTACTATCTACAGTCATGGTTAAATAAGTCTTGCCATCGGTATCTTTAAATACAACCACATGGTCATAACCATTATTGCTACCATATTTGCCACCAGTAAGGACTGTTCCGCCGTGCTCTTTGACCACATCTTCAAATAGAGCTTCTGTTTTTGCACCACTAACATCACCTTTATTGATAATTTCTTGCAGTTGTTTTTGTGTTGATGGTGTTAAATCAAGCTCAATTGAATTATTGTTCAGCTTTCTATTACTAATAACGCCACGACTGGTTTCAGTTGCGATATTTTGATTTGCAAGTTCACAACAATTCGCATTATGCACCCACACACCCAATCTACCCACATGATAGGTGTGAAAGTCATCTACTTCAATGTTGTAGACGGTATTGTTATAGTTTGTGTTCTTTGATATAAGCTACTTAAATTTTATTAGCCCATGCACTAAAGTCAAACCTAGAATAATCCTCACCAACTTGTGAAAAAACATGTAAAAAATATTCATCAAGCATTCCTTGTGGGTTGTAGATTTCATAAATGCCATTAATAAAGTCGCCATCTTTTACCCAAAACATACGATGGTCATAATAGTAACACATAAGTATTAAATCATATTCTTTTGGGTCTTCATCTGGCTTACGGCAATCTATCATAACCCTTAGATTGGGAAAACCATCTGTACGATATTTTTCTTGTTTTTCAATGCCTTCAATTTCAATATCAATAAAAGCATGGGGAATTTTTTTAACCAAACTTTCAATTGCTTGCTTGGCTTTTTTGCGTGAGTTGGGTAAGTAAATATCAAATGCTTTCCAACAGCTATATGGGTCTCCGATTAGCATGGTTCCCCCTTGAATATACCTAACACTATCAGATAGTAACACGCCACCAAATGCCTTTAACCAACCATCTTTAAGATGGTCTGGTAGCCAATGGTAATAATCTTCACTAGGGTCAGTTAAAAAATAAATTCTTTGGTTTAACTCAAAAAATGTTGATAAAGATAAATTTAACTCAATTAATTCATACCAATAAACTGTTAATTGGCAATTTAATTGGAAATCATTTAAATATTGATAGGTTTTTGGATAATGGGCTTGTAATGATAATATGGATTTGTGAATATCCAGTTCCAACTGTCTGATTTGTTCATCATAAATCCACTTATAATCACTGTTATTGATATAATCTATTTCTTTCTGCTTCATATCAGAAACAGAATCTGCAACATACTCAACAATTTTATTTGATATATCTTGCTCAAGTTTGTCTTTTGTATAAATAGGCATGATTGTCTCCTATTATTTAATGTTATGTTTTTTATAAGCATCTTGTAGTTGCTTATTTATCTTAATTTGAATATCTTTCAAATAAGTCTTATAACCACTATTGATTTTTTGATCTTTCCAAGTATCCCAGCCCGTGCCACTTAATTCTGTCTTTGAGCCTTTGGATGAGTTTGCAGATTTAAGCATAGGTTGCAGGTTTTCTGGACTATTCATGATTGAATCTTGAACCTCTTTAGGTAATTGGCTAAAACGAGGGTCGCTCTTAAAATATTGTTTAGGTAAAATATGATCTACAGCTACTTTGTATTTTGTCGCATCTTCAAGTTTGCCTGTTAAAGGATCTGTAACATGGGGTTTGCCATTAACCATTGTGAGTTTGTTAATTTGTTCAGTCTTATTGGTTAATGGATTAACCCAATAAATCTCACCATTATTACCAAAATAACGATTATCTAACTTACCATATTGGCTTTCGAGGTTGGCTCTGGTTACATCACAACAATCCGCATTATGCACCCACACACCCAATCTACCTACATGGTAGGTGTGAAAGTCATCAACTTCAATGTTGTAAACGGTATCGGTGTGGTTTGGAATAAGAAATTGGCTTAGGACTTCTACTTCTTGATTGTTTCTATCAAGCAGTATCATGCTTTGTTCTAGTAAAGAGGCTTTTAGCCAGCCTGTATCTTTAATCCAAAATGGGTGTTCGGCTGTGGTTTCTAAAGTTTCAATTTAACCATGAACGTTTTTAACCGTTACTTGGAAAATGGGCTGGTCTGGTGTTGCTTTGGTGGCAATGACAGGACGATAGCCATATTCTAGGATAAAGTCATTTCTTGTCCAAATCAGCTCACCACCTGTAAAGGTTTCGATGGCTTTTAAGCCATCTTTGGTTTCAATGAGTGTACCTGCAGTAAAGCAAGAAATACCATTGGTGCAGGTGGCTTTGGTTTGGGTGGCTTTTCTCTGCTCCGCTTGAGTTGCCCTTATTTCTTTTTCCACATCAGCTTTCTTGCCAGACTTAACCGTTTTTAATACTTTTCCAGCTTTATTAACAGGTATCTGCAATGCAGAAGCTAAAATGGCTTGTTTTTCCGCATCAGTTTTTGCATTTTTGTATTTATCAGCCAATTCCAATGCATCTATGGCAGGGACAGCAACAGATATTACCTCCTTAATAATCAACGCCTGTTCATCACTCATAAACTCACGAGTTTCTTTGGCTAATTGCTCATTGGATTTACCACGCCAATCCCCATCATAACTCCAAACCCCATCCCCACTCTCCTTCTCTCCCTTAAGCTGTTCTTGATTGATATCAAGCAAGGCTTGGTTGTTTGTATGATAAGCAAGCTGTTTATTGGTTTAGATTTTGCAAAATATCTACGGATATGGCATAAAAATTTTGTAGTTATTTTTTGATGTTATTAAGCAACCATCTTTTAGCCATTCAACTTTTAGGCTACCATAATCCGAAAAATTATCACTTACTGTAATTAGAGTCCCTCGAGGGACGGTCTTTCCATTTACATAAGGCGTTAAGAAAAAACTATGGTAATCTCCAAAAGGCAAAGACCCATAGTTGGTTCCGTTGTGGCTAACTGATAAAATTAAGGTATTTGATTTGTTTTTCCATTCATATACTGGCTTTGATGATGTATTGTAAGCAATAAATAATATAAAACCAACCAAAACACCAGTTAAAAATATAAAAATTTTAGAATAGTGTATTTTCATGGTTGCTACCTTAATTTGGGTTTATTGATTGTAATTTTTGGTTTTGGATCATCTTTAGACCATGTAATTGTTAAAGGTACAGCTCCATACATATTGTATTCTTTTGCTATACCAGCCCTATGCATGGCTCCTAATTGATTGTCTGTTACTACAAAACGATCCAGTATTAAAGTCTGCTTATTACCATCCCAATTATATCTATCATAAGACATCAGATTAAAGTCCATTGAATAATTACCTTTACCATCATGTGTTGCACGACCTCCACCATACAGCAATACACCACCAGTAGCATAGTACCAATTTCTACTGTCAGCAGTAGCTCCACTTGCTCCTGTAGAATGGAAATCTATTACTCCTTTTGAAGTCAAATTTTCTTCAATAAATAATTGAGCCTCGTTAATTTCCTTTTGAACAATCGGGGCAATACCACTATCTTTCATCAAGCTTTCAAGATTGATTTGATAATTTTCTCCAGAATTATTTAAATAATGACTCAATGCAGCGGCCGCATCTGGGTACTTAGGGTAAGATAAAGTTGCAGCTCGAGCTATTGCATAATTCCTACGCACTTCCCATGTGAGCTCTTCACTACCCCATTCTCCAGCACCAGCATCATATTTTAGCTTAGGGTAGCCTTTCCCTAGTTTATAATCTTTACTCCAAATCCCATCCCCATTCTCCTTCTCTCCCTCCAATTGCTCCTTATTCTCATCCAAGAGTGCTTGGTTGTTTGTGTGATAAGCAAGCCTATCTTCGGTGCTTAAGCCTTGCAGGGTTTGAGCGGTTGGTGTGATGCCTTGTCTATGGGCGTTAATATCCTCTTTATTCAGACTGGTACCGATATTATACGCCAAATTACCCAGTTTGCCCATTCTTGTGGCAGAAGTTTCTCCTAAGCCATTGTGGTGGGCGATTTCGTGGTTTAGGGTTTCTATGACATTGTCTAGATGGTCTATGTCAAGGTAGGTGTGTCCTTTATTGGGATTGGCAAGACCTTGTACCAGCTCGTCTTTTGTGTTGGTGGTGTTTGGAGTTAAAAAGACTTGAGTGTCTTTGGCAGTTGTATCTTGGGTTAATTGTGTATTTAGCTCATTTAAGATATCTTGGTTTTGGGAGACATTGGTTAAATCGCCATCGGTGATGGCGTCTATGTGAGCATTAAGATTGGCTTGTGATTTATCTGCTCCTGTCAGTAGATTGTTTCTGGCTTGGATGAGGCTGTCTTTGGCTTTTTGGAGGGCAGAGTTGCCATTGATGGTGTTTTCGTTATCCATTAAGCCAGTAGCTGTTGCACCCACAGCAACGTCAAACATACCAAAGGCGGCTTTGGTGTTGTTAGGCAGTTCTTTTTGTTCTTTTTTAATCTCCTCCCTCCCCTCTTTACTAAACACCCTAGTATCTACTGTGGTATTAAAGTTAAGCCCACCT
>NZ_BCYQ01000067.1 GCF_001598275.1 Moraxella oblonga NBRC 102422 | reverse complement strand
TAAGAAGATTTATTCATCTGTACTTGAAATCACAAATTTTGTTTTATTGTATTTAGAAAAAAATAAGAAATTATCATTATGATTTGCCAAAAGATGGATTAAGGCATTTTGTGGTTGATGGTCATAATTTCAATTATCAATCCTTGCTACTCATTTGAGTGTGTTATACAAGAAAAAGCAAATGAAAATTTGCATATGTTTGAAAAAATATATTGATTAAAATTTGTTTTGAAGTTGGAAAATTGGTGTTTTTTAATATCTAGAATTTGACACCAAATATTAAATTGTAAGGTGTATTGATACACCTTACAATTTATGTTCAATTAACCAAGTATTTCTTGTTTAACCAATCCGTACTCTGTCTTGGATAATCTTGCACCAAACTGGCTTACCACACGGCTAGCAACGCCTCCTGCTAGGCGAACGCACGCCTGATAATCCAAGCCTTGTGATAGAGCGTATAAAAATGCCCCTGCAAAATTATCACCTGCCCCATTGGTGTCTACGACATGGGTGGTGGGTACGTCATATAAACTGATGCCATGCTCATCGCCTACGCTGGTGGGTTTTGCCCCATTGGTAACGACAGCAACTTTGGCGTAAGTAAGTAAGGTCTGAACAGCAGTGGTGTCATCATCGGCGTTGGCAAATAATCTGGCTTCGTCCATGTTACAAAATATCATGTCTACACCATCTTGAAGCCATGACATCACGCCATCTTTGGCAAATCGCACTACCGCAGGGTCGGCAAAACTGACTATGATTTTTACGCCTTTGTCTTTGGCGGTTTGGCATAGTTTGGCAATCGCAGGTTGGACGCTTGGCGACATGGCAAGATAACCTTCAAGATACAGGTATTTTGCTCCTGCCATAACATCAAAATCCACATTACTCTCATCAATTTGGCTACTGACTGCCAAATTGGTTTGCATGGTACGCTCGCCATCGTCAGTTACCAACACGATACAACTGCCTGTCGCACCAGTAACTTCGGCTTTTTCATTGTCAATCACCACGCCCATATTTGCCATATCAGACAAATAGAACATGCCACGTTTGTCATGACCGACTCGGCAATGATAGAAGGCTGACCCTCCCAATGCTGAAAAACACGCCACCGTGTTACCTGCCGAACCGCCACTGGCTTGTTTGGTGGGGGTGATGTTGTGTGCTTGTAAAAGGTCAAATAGGGCGGATTGTTCGTCTGTGTCAGCAAGCGTCATGCTACTTTTGCTAAGATTGGTTTTGCTAAGAATGTCATCACTAAGCTGAAATTCGGTATCCACAAGGGCATTGCCAATGGCGATGAGGTCGTACATGGTTTTTCCTAATACAAAATTGGCATTATAGCAAAATAACTGATTGTTGGGTAAAAAAATAAGAGCAAATCGCTTGCCCTTATTTTTGATAAATATCAATCCGCTTGTGCCAGTTGCACCACAAGCAAATCAGCATCTACATCAGGCAAGATACTATCTGCTGTTGCTCCAGCAAGCCATGCTGATAGCCCTGTGCGTTTGTGGCAACCAATAACCACAAGGTCAATGGTGTGCGTTTTACAATAATCCACGATGCCTTTACGTCCTGAAATGGCGGTTTTGATTTTGGCATCGTGGACTTGGAGTTGGTTGCGTGCTAGGACTTCGGCAAGTCGTGTGCGAGCAACTTGACAACGTTCGTCATCAATTTGTTCATGCAGGGCAGAGGCAGGAATCAACTCATAACCAAAGCCTAGCATGGTTTCTTCTACGATGTGTAGTACAGAAAGCTGGGCTGATGGGGAGGATTCCAAAATCCATTTGGCACGACTGGCAACAATATCAGTATCGTCATTTAAATCAGTAACAAGTAAAACGTGCTGATACATCACAACTCCTTAATAAGGTTGGGGTTTGTTGGGGCATACCCACCTTTTGTATTTACAATTAACATGAGATAAATCGCACGTTTTTCTAGAAAAAAACGCAGGCTGATAGTAACTTTATCAGATAAGTTTTGCTTTTAAGCCACAGGATTTAGCCATTTTTAATGTAAAAACGCCGTCTTTATTTCTAAATGTAAACAGTATTATAAAGGGTGGGCATACCCTAGTATAAGCAAAATCGGTGTCAATAACAAGTGCTAAATGATAAATTTAACCACAATCCCAACCCAAAACCTTAGCTTGTTGATTGCATAAGATTTGTTGGGTTGTGGGGAAAATGACAATTCTCAATCAAGCACCGACCTTTGGTAAAAGGTAGACTTACTCTAAATGCACCACACCATGACGATAGCGAGCTGATAGAGCGTGTGCTTCTAGGTTTTCTTGTATGGCAAGAATGTCGGCTGTTTTGGCAAGGGGTTTTGAACCCTCTGGCGTACAGTGGATGAGCGATGTTTTTTTGGTAAAATCATACACCCCAAGTGGTGAGCTAAACCTTGCCGTACCTGACGTAGGTAGGACGTGGTTTGACCCTGCACAATAATCTCCAATCGCTTCTGGGGTGTGGCGACCCAAGAAAATTGCCCCTGCATGACGAATGTGTTGTTCAACTTCGTGGGGTTTGTCTAGTGATAGCTCCAAATGTTCAGGAGCGATTTGGTTAATGATGTTGATGCCTTCGGCTCGGTCTTTGACCAAAATCAACGCCCCACGATTGGCAAGGGCAGTGCGTGCAATGTCGGCTTTGGGTAGGTTGGCTAAGGCTTTATCCAATGCTTGCTTGACATCATCAAGCTGTTTTGGGCAAGTGGTTACAAAAATCGCTTGTGCCACCGTATCATGTTCAGCTTGGGACAGCAAATCCATGGCAAGCCAGTCGGCATTGTCGCCAGTTTCGCCTTCGGCATAAACCAAGACCTCAGACGGTCCTGCAATCATGTCAATGCCCACTTGCCCAAATACCGCTCGTTTGGCACAGGCGACGTATTTGTTGCCTGGTCCTGTAATTTTATCAACTTTGGCAATGCTTTGTGTACCATAAGCCAGCCCTGCCACTGCTTGAGCACCACCAATTGTAATGACTTTATCCACGCCTGCCAAGTAAGCTGCTGCCAGTACGAGGGGGTTAAGCTCACCATTTGGGGCAGGCACAACCATGGTGATACGACTTACGCCAGCGACTTTGGCAGGAATGGCATTCATCAGCACGCTGGACGGATAGCTTGCCAAACCGCCCGGCACATAGATACCTACGCTATCAAGGGGGGTAACTTTTTGACCCAAGGTATTGCCCAAAGCGTCTGTGAACGTAAATCCTATCTCTTTTTGGTGTTGGTGAAAGTCAAAAATGCGTTTTGCAGATAATTCTAGGGCGGTTTTGACATCGTCATTGAGGCTATCAAAGGCAGATTTTAACTCATCAGGTTTGATAAACAGTTCGTTGATTGTTTTGGCAGGGTGATTGTCAAATTTTTGAGTCAATGCCAAAATTGCCTCATCGCCACCGTTTCTGACTTCAGCGATGATGTTGTCTACGGTTTCTACTAAATTTTTGTCGGTAACGGTTTCAAAGGCAAGCAATTTGGCAAGTTGTTGTTGAAAGTCAATATCTTGGCTATTTAAAATGGCTAAATTTGGCATAAGAAGTACCTGCTTGTTTATTTGGGTAGATTGGGTAAAAGGTTTGGGTTTAGGGCATAAACAAATGCGATGAGAGACTCGCCATTATCTAGTGTGGCGGTAATTTGTGTGCGTATGTACTCTTTACCTTCAAACTCATCAAGTCTGTCCCAGTGCTGATGTAATTTATCAGACGAAAAAATAAAACCGTGTATGACATCACCATCATCATCGCCAACAAGGGCAGGGTAGCCATGCGTTGCTCCCCAACCTTGTGCGTGCAAAAATCCCTTGACGGTGGCGTTTTGCCAAGTACCATCAATGGGGGTCATGATGCGGTGATTGGGGCGGTTTGGGGCAAGGGTGCCATAGACAAATAAATGCTCCATTAATGCCCTCTGATTGTTTCTTCTAAAATATCCAAAATTGGTTGGATTTGTGCCAATTTGCGTTTGTAGCTGACTGGGTTGGCGATGAGTCGTGAGGATACTTGACAGATTTCATCAAATGGTTCAAGCCCATTGGCACGCAAGGTGTTGCCTGTATCCACCACATCCACAATCAAATCCCCTAGCCCAACAAGTGGAGCAAGCTCCATAGAACCATAGAGTTTGATGATGTCCACCTGCTCACCTTTGCTGGCAAAATACTCACGAGCAACGTTGGCGTATTTGGTGGCGATACGCAATCGGCGGTTGTTGGGTAGGGTTTTACCTTTTATGCCTGCGGTCATCAGACGGCAACGAGCAATGTTTAAATCCATGAGTTCATAGACGTTGGCGTTGTATTCCATGAGTGTGTCTTTGCCTGATATGCCAATGTCTGCTGCCCCATGCTCTACATAGGTAGGTACGTCAGAGGCTCGCAATAACAAAAATCTTACATTTGGATTAGAAGTACCAAAAATGAGCTTGCGAGATTTGTTCATGTCTTCTAAGGGACGAATGTTTGCTTTATCAAATAGCGGTAATGTTTCGTCCAAGATTCGCCCTTTTGAGAGGGCAATGGTTAAACCTAAAAAATCATCTTTCATGGCTGTCTGTTATGTTTTGATAGAAAAATATGTTGATGATGTGCCAATACACCTAATGTCCAAATTGGATTTGGCGGTATTTTGACCATTGCTAAGTGTGCCACGGTCATACAATAAAGATGTATCATCTGTAAAAACGCCCACCAACTTTGTCAAGTCTGATGAGCGTTTGGGATTAGGGTGTCAAATCAATCACACCTTGATATCAACCCTGAATCCGCTCAATGTTTACGCCCAGTGCTTTGAGTTTTTGTTCAACATTGTCATAGCCTCTGTCAATATGATAAATGCGATCAATGATACTCTCACCCTCAGCACACGCTGCCGCCATAACCAGCGACATGGACGCACGCAAATCAGTTGCCATAACAGGGGCGGGGCTAAACTTCTCTACACCTGTTACAATGGCGGTATGCCCATCAATGCGGATATTTGCCCCCATGCGGTTCAGCTCTGGGACGTGCATAAAGCGATTTTCAAAGATGTTTTCAATGATGGTGCTTGTGCCATCTGCCAAACAACACACTGCCATCAGTTGTGCTTGCATGTCGGTGGGGAAACCAGGGTGTACTTGGGTGCGAATATCCACCGCCTTTGGGCGACCTTTCATGACGGCACGAATCCAGTTGTCGCCTGTGGTAATGGTAGCACCCATTGCTTCAAATTTCTTTAAAACAGGGTGGAGCAACTCTGCTGATGTGTTGGTGGTAAGGACATCGCCTTCACTCATCAATGCCCCAGCCAGATATGAACCTGTCTCAATACGGTCTGCAATGACACTATATTCACAGCCGTGCAAACTTTCCACACCTTCAATAATCATGGTTGGCGTACCAATGCCGTCAATCTTGGCACCCATTGCCACAAGCATATTTGCCAAATCCACGACTTCTGGTTCACAAGCACAGTTTTCTAGGCGAGTTGTTCCTTTGGCAAGTGATGCTGCCATGATGACGTTTTCGGTACCGCCCACCGTAACCATGTCAAAAGTAAAATCACAACCTATCAGACGACCGCCAGCAGGTGCATGGGCTTTGACGTAGCCATTTTCTACATTGATGACCGCACCCATGGCTTCAAAGGCTTTTAAATGCTGATCAACAGGGCGAGAGCCGATAGAACAGCCCCCCGGCAAAGAAACTTCGGCTTCGCCAAAACGTCCAAGTAATGCCCCAAGCACCAAGATGGAGGCACGCATGGTACGCACAAGCTCATAAGGGGCATAGTAGTTGGCGACATGGCGAGCGTCTGCGATGACGGTGTTACCTTCTTTTTTGATGTTTACGCCCATGCCTGCGATGAGCTTGATGAGTGTGTCGGTGTCTTTTAGGGTGGGGACGTTGTGCAGTATGGTCTCATCGCTTGGTAAAAGCATGGCTGCCAACAAGGGTAAGGAAGCGTTTTTTGAGCCAGAGACTGCCACCTCGCCTGCAATGCGACTTTTTCCGATGATTTTAAATTTATCCATAAGTTATCTCTATATAAAATAAAAATGACAAATACCCACAAAGCATTTGTCATGATAGGGTTAATGAGATTGGCGAGCTTGGTATTCGGCAGGGGTCAATGCGTGAATGGTTAAGGCGTGCATTGCTCCGCTTTGAATGTGGGCATTGACAATGGCATAAATGGCTTGTTGGCGTTGTACCAAACGCTTGCCATCAAAACTTTCATCAACAATCAATACTTCAAATTTGTTGCCTTGATTGACCGCCTCAATATTGGCATTGGGAAATGTGGGGCGTAATAGGGCGATTAAATCATCAGAATTCATAAAAAACACTCGCTAAAAATTTGTCATTATACAAGATAATCGATCACACCACAATATCAGGGCATATTTGTGCCACTGTACAGTTGTACATAACTGCTTGTGGGTCTGGCGTTGTTTGGGGTTGCGGTGTTATTGTAAGCGTTGTTGTAAATGTTGGCGTTGTTTCCGTAGTTATAAGCAGGCTGTGTGTTATTGTACTGGGGCATGCTAGGAGCTTGAGGTGTACTTGGAGCATTGCTTATGGGCATGCTTGGTAAAGTGTTGTAGTTGGTGTTGTAGTTATTGGGGTTGTTTACAACGCCATTTTGGGTGTAGTTTTGGTTGCCATAGAACGAATTGTTATTAAACGAATTGTTATTAAACGAATTGTTATTAAACGAATTGTTATTAAACGAATTGTTATTAAACGAATTGTTATTAAACGA
>NZ_BCYQ01000066.1 GCF_001598275.1 Moraxella oblonga NBRC 102422 | reverse complement strand
TATAAGCCTTTTCTTAATGAAAAGGCTTTTTTAATTCCTACATACTCATTTCTAGCAATTAACACATACCAAGCATCAAATTTGATACAGCCATGTAAGGGCAATAACAATCCTTCCTCCATAGCAACATGATAAAATTTGTGTCATTTTTACAATACTTTTCATACATCTGTTGTCTCTTTAATCTTTTACTTTTTGCTACACACCACCCTCACATTAGCCACTCGTTTTTTAACTAAATGGTTATTTTTATGAAAATAATATTACTTTTTGTTACGAATAAATAATATTTGAGTACAAGTGTTTATTGATTATAACAGTCCTGATGTTCATAAAAAAGGCAATACATTTTTTAACTTATTGTTTTTATTATAAAAAAATAAAGAAACCATCAATCAATAAGACCAACCCACCACTGCACAAAATCATAGAAAAGATATTTTATGAATATTTTTGCAATAATTTAGGAGATAGGTGAGAAAGATTAAGATAAAAAGTATTATTTTATGGTATAAGCGGTAAAATTTTATAAAAATTCTGCTTATTTTAAAGATAATTTAAACAGTGAAGGTAGAAAATGAACAAGTATTATTTTGCTAAATAGTTACTGATTGAGATGTTTTGTAACTTATATGTACAAAAAATTGTATTTTTATATAAAATACTATAAAAAACAAATACTTATTTGTATCTTAACAAATAAGTAAGTTTGTTAATACAAACTAGACATTAGAGATACTTTTTTCTAAAATAAAGTACCCAACCCAAATCATCAATCTGTCAATTTGTGGAAGAGGCGATAGATTGGTTCTTTGGGTGGGTGTTCGTGTGTCAAAACAACCAAGTTTTGGCGTTTTTCGTTCATTATGTGGAAATAAACTATGCAAAATACTTCTACACAACGTGAGTTTTACCTCAAACCCCTAACAGTTGCCTGTCTAATGGCTGTTAGCGTCTCTGCTCATGCAGAAACCACACACCTAGACACAAGCAATAATCATGCCAACTCTAACCAATCTAGCAAAAATCTTTATAGTCGTTGGCAATCCCCCAATCAAGATACAGTCAATCGCTCTCGTCCACCCATATATAGTCGTTGGTTGCTACCAGCACCTAGCGACAATGCTAACACAGGGGGCACAAATACAGGTACTGGCAATACCAATACAGGTGGTACAAACACTGGCACAAACACAGGCATCATAAACAATACTGGCAATACCAATACAGTTGCTCCCTATGTTGCCCCAATCAAATCTCAAAACCTAAACAAGCCCGACTACACAAGACAAGTTAATCAAGCGTTGGTCAGAGCCCAATCCAGAGGTAGTGCAAACACTCGCACAGGTTATAGTGCCATGGACAGTGCCAACGACACCAATTTGACCCAAAAATTTTATGGAACTAGTGAAGATGGTTATGCAGAGCGTCTAAACACACTCAAAACCACGATTGACACTCGCAACGAAAAAATTGGCGTGATTGACACAGGCATCAACCGCAACAATCAAGACATGATTGGGGCGAATGTTCACAGCACCCAAATCCGTTGCAACATCGCTGGTAGAAACAACTGCTATTTGCCTAGTGATGACTCTGGTATTGTAGAAATTCCAACCACCTTCGCCAGTGGTGATCACGGCAACCAAATGGCAGCGATTGTTGCAGGCAACAACGGCATGACCAATGCACGTATTTATGGTAGCGACAGCATTGACAGAGCATCAAATGGTGGCAACCAATTTTTAATGATGCGCAAACTCAATCAAGATCATGGTGTAAAAATTTTTAACAACTCATGGGGCTCTAACAATACTGACCGTTGGTATCGTGATGCCATAAACTCCAACTACAATCGTGATACTGGCGAGGTTACTTATAGTCGTTATGGTAGCGTTACCAATGCAGACATCACCCTGCCTGTCATTCATGACTTGGTGTTAAATAGAGATGCACTCATCGTCAAGGCCACAGGTAATGAAGGGCAAAATGATGCTCATGATGAAAACCTAGCACCACTTATCAATGACAAATTTAAAAAAGGTTTTATTACCGTTTCATCACCACGTGAGGATTTTGATAGTGCCAACTACTGTGGTCGTACTGCCGAATGGTGTGTATCTGCCACCTCTACCACTCAAAACTACGCCAACAATGGCAGACTTAGCACCTATCAAGGCACTTCACCTGCCACGGCAAGGGTAGCAGGGACGGCGGTTTTGGTAAAAGCGGCCTATCCTTGGATGAAAAATGAAAACATCGCTCAAACCATCTTTAGTACCGCCAAAGATTTTGCGGACATCGCTGCCCAATCCCCTACTTATCAAGGGCTGATTAAGTTAAGTCGCCTACCATCAGGTTATCGTGGCAATTACTATACCGACAGTCGTGGTAATTTTTATATTCCGGGTGAACAAGGTTGGCAGAACCGTCAAGTTATCGCCAATCACAACGGCAAAAACCTCACATGGGAGGGCGGTTGGGGTCTATTAGATCCAGAAACAGCTGCCAAAGGTTATGGTGGTTTTTATTGGGACGATGTTGTCCTAGATACAGCAGGCACACCCACTTCTGTTTTTTATAATAACCTAAAAGGTGAAAAAGGTTTCACCAAAACAGGCGATGGTAAACTTGTCTTGGTGGGCGACAACAGCTATCGTGGCGACTCCATCATTAAAGGTGGTTCTCTTGAGGTCAATGGCAACAATGGCGTGTCGCACATGAAGGTTGAAGGTGGTGAACTGACAGGTTATGGTAAAGTTGCCAAAGTTACCCAAACTGATGGTTGGGTAAATAATGAAGGCAATCTACATATTGATGGTGATTATACTGCCAATATCGCCAAAGACAAAGATGCAGGTCTTAAAGTCCAGTTTGGCAATCTACTTAGCGTAAGTGGTAAAGCCAAATTGGGTGGCGTACTTAATCTTACTGGCGAAGCCAAAAATGGCATCATCACCCAGACTGGCTCTCGCAGTACTGTACTTCGTGCCGACAGAGGGGTTGAAGGCGGTTTTGACAACAGCCGTTCAAGCAACCCACTGTTTGAAGTTACCAAAGTAGAATACACCCCCACAGCAGACAGCAATGGTAACACTGCCAGTCATGGTACAAATACAGATGTACAAGTAACTGCCAAACGCCTATCGGCAGGCAATGTGGTGTATTCTATCAGCATGAATGATAGCGGACATACCGTTGCCAACAACCTAGACAAAGTGCTTAATGAGCTAGACAACAAACAAGAAACGGGCAAACTTGACGACAGCGAAATTGATTTTGCCAAAAACGTGTTTGCCAGCTTTGAAAACATGGCAACCACCACCAACACGCTCTCTACACCAAGTACCAACAGAGAACTATATCGCCTTGACCCCACTGTCTATGCCAACACCGCTTCTAATGCATTGGACGAAAGTGCTAACCAAACCGTTCAATTTAGCAAACAACTTGGCAATGCTGAGGGTCGGGCAATTTGGGGTAATGTTGATTTCCAAGAACGTGATTACAAACTCAACCACGCCACCAGTGATCGCAAAACCACCAATTATAGCGTTGGTGTTGCAACCAAACTTAACTCAGGTGTTGGCTTGGGTATGCAGATTGATGCTGGCAAACTTGACCTAACAGACGCTGTTTATGGTGTCAACAACAAAACCGAAACTGATATGATTGGTTTGACCGTAGGTGCTGGCAAAAACATTGGCAATGCCCATGTGTCAGGTTGGGTTAAAGGAGCAAATGTCAAAACTGAAAGCGAGCGTCATGGCACAAATACCAAAGGAGATTTTGATGGTCGCCTATATGGTGTGGGTATGCAAGTTGGCACAACCATTCAACCAACCCCAACATCATCAATCAAACCTTATGTGTTCGCCAGCCACCAAAATTATAAATATGATGGCTCTTACAATGATGGCATCAACACCATCAATAGCATTAAAGCCGACCAAACCCAAGCAGGTGTTGGTGTGGATATTGCGTATCGCCCAAGCAATAATTGGGAAATATTTGGTGGTGCACAAGTTGCACAAAATCTAAATAAAGATGTCAAACTAAATACCAACTACACAGGTACAAGTACAGCAGTTGAGTTTGATGAATGGGAAACTGGTAAAACCAAAGTATCTGGCAAAGTTGGTGTGAATTATAACATCACGCCAAATAGCCAAGTTGGCATTAGCTATGACTACACTGACGGTAAATACGATGATGCCAACCATATTAATGTTGGATTTACTAGCAGATTCTAATTTATATTCCAAAAAAAAGACAATACGCCATGTATTGTCTTTTTTATTAGCAAAATCAAACAGACAACAACCATTATCCACTTGATTTTTATCAAACAACAAGCATATAATCTACCATTTATCACCCACAAGGAAACCCATTTGAGCCTAACTCGTACCATAAGTTTTGATTTGACACCAAACCAACTTCGCACCCTTTTGGGCGAATACAACACCCATCTAAAATACCTCCGAGAACGCCTTGAACTTACCATCGTGGGTCGTGGTAACGATTTTATCCTTACAGGGGATTTTGGTCGTGTTGAGCGTGGCGAACACGTTTTGACTGCCCTTGCCGAGCTTGCCAAAGAAAAAGACGACATCACAGGTGAAGAGCTACACCTACTTATCCAATCAAGCCACGCCAGAGTCTCTGAACATATCACACACCCCCCAATCAGCCTTTCCACCCGTAAAGGCAAAATCACCCCCAAAGGACACAACCAAGCTAACTATGTTCGCAAAATCCTACTTTCTGACATCAGTTTTGGTGTAGGACCTGCTGGTACGGGCAAGACTTATCTTGCGGTGGCATGTGCGGTGGATATGCTAGAAAGGGGAGAGATAGAGCGGATACTGCTGGTTCGTCCTGCGGTGGAGGCTGGCGAAAAATTGGGCTTTTTACCTGGGGATTTGACCCAAAAAATTGACCCCTATCTACGCCCCTTGTATGATGCACTCTATGAAATGCTTGGTTTTGAAAAAGTAGGCAAACTCATCGAACGCCAAATCATTGAAATCGCCCCCCTTGCCTATATGCGTGGGCGGACATTAAACAACTCATTTGTGATACTTGACGAAGCCCAAAACACTACGCCAGAACAGATGAAAATGTTCCTAACACGACTTGGTTTTGGTTCTCGTGCAGTGATTACAGGCGACACTTCACAGGTGGATTTGCCTCGTGGACACAAATCAGGTCTTGCCGTCGCTTTGAATGTTTTGGCAAATATTGATGATATTCACATCACATATTTTGATAGCCGTGATGTAGTGCGACATCATCTTGTCCAAAAAATCATTGAGGCTTATGACGCTCATGAAGTGATTGAAAATCAAGCCGAAAGCGAACGTCAAGCCATTCGCAAAAAACAACGTGAAGAACAAGAGCGAAACCGCACGCTAGACGCCCTTGCCTTTCTAAATAACATCAAAAATCATCAAGGTGGCAACGATGAATGAAATCACCATTAGTTTTGCCGATGATGTGGCAGAGCTTGAAAGCCTACCCATTTACCAAAATCACACATTAACCGCCACGTTCAATCACACCCTTGACTTCATGGGCGATAAAATCAAAAGCGGACTATTTTTACCATATTTTATTTTTGAAGAGACGTTTGCAGGCGAGGACTGGATTGCCCTGCCTAAGTCTTTGGATATTTATGTCTGTGGCATGGACGAAGGAAAAGCCCTTAATCTGGACGCACGAGGCAAAGACTACGCCACCAACATTTTATCCTACCCTAGCGATATACCCAATGACGTTTGTCAAATGATGAATAACATACCACTGGGCGAACTCATCATTTGTCATGATGTGCTGGTGCGTGAGGCAGACGAGCAAGACAAGACGCTAAATGACCATTTTACCCATTTGCTTGTGCACGGGGTGTTACATCTTTTGGGTTTTGACCATGAGCTTGGCGAAGACGAAGCCTTTGAGATGGAACAACTTGAAATTGAAATTTTAAGTAAACTTGGGATTGAGAACCCTTATAGAGATGATGAATATTAGGGGAATTGCAATATGACCAAAGCAGAAACTAAACATAATGCTGGTTTTGTGGCAGGTACATTAGCACATACGGATAAAGGGTTAGTACCAATTGAAGAAATTAAAATAGGGGATATGGTTTTATCTAAGCCTGAGTTTGGAGGAGCTATTTCTTATAAAAAAGTTATAAACCTTTTTGAGACAAAGGATGCTTACATATCTAAAATTGAGTATTTAGATAACCCAGATTCTGAGTCTGAATATCTACTTTTTGCAACTCCAGAACATACAATATGGATAAACGGTGATAGTGAGGGATATGGGTGTACCAAAATAGACTGGACGAGAGTAGACGAAATAGAACCAATGTCCGAAGTTTATTTAATTAATGAAAAATTAGGCTGCATCTCTTGGACTACTGAAATCTATGCAACAAGTATGGAGGGTATTGGATTTACTATGGATAGCTTGCAACAGGATCCAGAGTTGCTCATAGATTTTAGGGATAGTAAAAATATTGTTTACTATATTGGCGATCTCTTTAATAAAGCTTTTAACGAAAATTGTTTTCCATCAAAAGCCCAAGGGACGATATATGTAAAAGATGCTGACATTTATAACACTGTAGATGAAAATGAAATTCAATCTATGAATTTTGAAAAATATCCAGAAGTAGCAAAATTTGTAGATAAGATTCGTAAAGTGGGTCTTGATAACTTAGGTATATTTAAGAATAAAGTATACAATTTTGAAGTAGAGGAAAATCACACTTATTTTGTAGGTGACTTAGGCTTAT
>NZ_BCYQ01000065.1 GCF_001598275.1 Moraxella oblonga NBRC 102422 | reverse complement strand
TTTGGTTTTTTTGGGTTAAAATTTTTAGAGATAACGTCCGAGTATGGCATTAATCGCAGATTCAGTTCGTAGGATGCGTCCCCCTAATGTGGCTGCCTCTATTCCAATGTTTTGTAGTAGTTGGATTTCGTAGGGAACAAATCCACCTTCCGCACCAATGATAATTACATTTGGTAAATTGTTTTTTATAATATAATTGTGTAATGTCATATTGGTATACGGATGTAAAACAAGAGATGGCTTGTGTTGAATAATGTTGGGTAATTTATCTTGCACAAAAGGCTTAAAGCGTTTTTCAAAAGCGATGGTGGGGGGTACAGTGTCTATGCCTTGTTGTAACCCTTCTAAAATAAACTCATCTACCTTGTTTAATAAGGGCGAACCCCAATAACTTTTATCAGTACGGGCACTATTGATAATGATGATATGAGAGACTCCAAAAGCGGTCATGTCCAACATTAGTCGCCTTAATGTTTTAGGGCGGGGCAATGCTAAAATTACTGTTACATCCAGTTTTGCAGGTGGTTTTTGGTTTAGTGTAATATCACTTAGATGACAAGTTGTGCCATCGAGGTGATGAATTTTTCCTGTGCCTATTTTGCCATATAATTGACCGATTTTTAATTCATCACCAACTTGAGCTTTTAGTACTGTATGGATATGATTGAGCTGAGTAGTGTTAGTAATAATGGCGGTATGTTTATCAACAAAAGCATGGGTAGGCAATACCAAAATATTCATTTGAGTAGCTCCATGACAATGTCAAATTGCTGTTTGTCAGCACCTTGTTTATCATGGGTGAGCGTTTGACCGTTTTTACCTGCATTTTTGGCGGATTGGGGGTTATCAAACCATTGTTTGACGGTGTTTAACGTATCAGAAATGTCGGTGGTTTGCACCAATGCGTTTACCTCCTTTAAACTTTCAACCAAATTTTTACAATTTTTAATACTCGGTCCCATGATGATGGGTTTGCCCAATGAAGCAGGTTCAATGGGGTTATGTCCGCCCATATCCACAAATGAACCGCCAACTAATGCTACGTCCGCCACACCATACCATTTGGTAAGCTCACCCATGCTGTCAGCGAGATAAATTTGAGTGGTATCGCTGATGTTTTCATCTTTGCTTTGTCTGTGCGTAGTTAAACCATATTCATCGCATAATTTGGCAACTTGCTCAAATCGCTCAGGGTGGCGTGGCACGATGATGAGTAGGGTATTAGGGTGGCTTGATAATAAACGTTTGTGAATCTCCAAAACTAGCTTTTCCTCACCGTCATGGGTGCTACCTGCAATCCAGATGGGGCGATTGAGTGTTGTTGAGCTGGTTGTTGTGGGGGTGTCACTACACCATTTGAGCGAGTTGGCGATACGGATTTTGTGGCTGTCGGCTCTAAGCTGACGAAAATATTTAGCACTTTGAGTATCTTGGGCGATGATGAGATTGATATTTTTCATCATACTTAGGCTAACTTGTTCAAATTTTTGATAACCCAAAAATGATTTTTCGCTCAAACGAGCGTTAATTAATGCCGATGGAATGTTTTCTTTAACCAACCCATATAACATGGTTGCCCAAAGCTCTGTTTCAATAAATAATGCCAATTTTGGGCGAACATGATGATAAAATGCCTTGACAATCGGAATGCTATCTACTGGCACAAAACTATGTTGGACGGTTTTGCCTATTTCATCAGCAAAGAGTATTTTGGCTCGGTCAAAACCTGTCTGTGTGGTGCTAGTAATCCACAGTCCATAACCATTTGCTAAAAACAATTTAAGCAAGGGATAGGCAGTATTTAACTCACCCAAAGAAACCGCATGACACCAAATAATGCCCTTTTCGCTTTGTGGTACAGTGGGGTATTGTTTACCAAAACGTTCATCTAATTCTCTGCCAAGTGTTGGTAATTTGGCAGATTTTCTTTTGACTTTCATGCGATAAAAAGGCATGGCAAGACGAATGAGTAAATGATAATAAAAAGGTGGTGGACTTGCTTTTTTTAGGACTGAATTCATGTTGGGTTATGAGAATATGGAAAATATGATGAGAATAATGATAATGAGTACCAAAAATACCACGCCCCATTTGATGTAACGCTGGTCGGAAATAACTTCGGCTCGGTAGTCTTCTTTGAGTAGCTCAACTTGATTCATATAAGCACAGATTTTTTTGGCTTCGGGGTGTCCGTTGTCAGCAGATTTTTTGAGCCAAAGCTCGCCCATTTCGGTTTGCATGGCAACACCACCATTGTCAGGTTGATAACCTTGATAGTATAGGCGACTTAGGAGTTTTTGGGCTCGTATGTCGTTTAGGTTGGCAGAGCGTTTGATAAGAGAAATGGCTTTGTTATTATCCACACCCACACCACGCCCCTCAAAATAATACAAGGCAAGGCGAATCATGGCGGTGGGGTTGTTTTGTTTGACCAATTCTACAAGGATTTTTAGGGCTTGAGTTCTTGTTTGAGTTTGTTTTTCGTTAAACTGAATGTCGCTTAGAGTTTTTCCTTGCTCCAATTCTTTGTTGATAAAATCATCAAATTTGCGTAGAACGCTCATCGCCTGTTGGTATTGCTGGTCATGGTCACTGGGCATGGGTAGGTTTACCAAATCTTGATGGATTTCATCAAATAACTTGGGCGTATGAGAAGCACGAGCTTTTTGCTTACGAACCGACAAGGGTGGCGTAGCACTGGGAGGTATTGTCGGTTTTGGGGTTGAAGTGTGTGTTTTGGTTGCCTGTACTTGCGGTTGGGTTGGCGGTATTGGTGCAACTGGTGTCGGTTTTGGGGTTGGTTGGGGGGGTGAAGCTGGGGTGGATTGGGGTTGTTCAAACAGGGCTTTGGCACGCTCGTCATTGATACGGACAAAGTTGTCTAAAAAGTCTGTGACTGCCCAATACAAACTGTCTTCGCTGGGTGTGGTGGCGGTGTTACCATCTGTTTGTAAAGCAAAGAATTGGCGGTCAATAGAGCCAAAAATTCTTGCACCGATGATGTTTAGGATAAATAGAGGTTGAGCGACTTTTTGCCCTGCCAAATTAAGTCCACTTGCTAAAAATGCCAAACCACAATAAAAGTCATCATACCCATCATTGTCAAGGGGGGCAGTTTCCATTTGGGCGAAATATTTGGCATAGATACGCCCAAAGGTTTTGTTGGTATAGCATTGAATTTGGTGGAACGTGAGTGTGTCTGCCAAAACATTTTTTAGGACTTGATGGGTGTGAAAAGCAACCATCACAAGGAGTTTGATAAATTGCTCGTGGTGTAGAAGTTGGCTCTCTTGGGCATCTCGTCTTGCTAAGTCGGATTTGACAGCCGATAAAAATACATCAAGCGTTTTTAGGCTGTCAAGCGTGGTATCAATGCCAGATTTGGTGATTAGACCTTGCTCTGTAAATAAGGCACGCAAACGGGACTCGTAAGCAAATTTGGGCTTGTCGGTGGCAGGGCTTGATAAGGATTGCCAAAGCGTTTGAACTTCTTTGTCAAACTCAAACCACACAAAATTTAGGGACTGGCTCATATTATCGGTCTGCGTTTAACATATTATTTAAAAATTCTAATACATTTTTGGAACTGACTTTATTTTTTAGGGCGATAAGTTGTGTTTCAACCATCACTTTATTAGCGTTCGTCAATGTATGCCAGCGAGCCAATGCTGAAAGTAGGCGAGAAGCAAGCACAGGATTAGTGCTATCAAGACGAGCTACCGCCGACAAATACAGCTCCATGCCATTCACCGTCCAAAGTTGGGTTGGTTTGTGAGTCAGCCCACCCAGTGTGGTGCGTACACGATTGGGTGTATTCCAATCATAATCTTCTCTTGTCATTAGATTTTTTATGAATGCAACATCACGGTTGTCTGAACTTGCTTGGGCACTAAACCACATATCAATCACCAAATCGTCATGTTGGTAAGTTTGATAAAATTCTCTCACACATTCATCAGCACAAGGCAAATCAAACTCAATCATTGCCTTTAATGCTCCCAACTGCTCACTCATGCAGGTGGCGTGGTCGTATTGGTGGCGAGTGCGGTCAGCCATATCAAGCCCTGCTGTGAGTGCCAGATTTAGCATGACATTGCGTAGCAGTCGTATGCCACGAGCATTGGGCGTGTCTTCGTAGGCTGTGATAGGTAGTCTGTCATACCATGTAGATAACTCATCTGCTAGGGCGTGGGCGATTTGGGTTTTGAGGGTGGTACGTTTTTGTTTGACAGTGATGGGGTTATAATCATGCTCAAACGCTACCGCAAGCTCACTTTCACTTGGTAAATCAAATAGGCGAGCGGTGAGCATGGGGTCGGTATGCATGAGCGTGGGAACAATGCGTTTTAGTGTATCCGTTAAAAGGTGAATGTTGTTTGACTTGTCAAACAATAATCTATCTACCAATATTTGCACTGCTTGCCATTGGTTGAAGCCCTCACTTTCAAATTCAACGATTTTAACCAAATCTTCATCGGTATAATCAAATTCCAACTTGACAGGAGCGGAAAAATTACGCAATACCGACACCACAGGGCGGACACCATCAAGACTTAGGTTTTCAAAGGTAAAGCTGTCATTGTCTTTGGTGAGTAGGAGGAGTTTTTGGGTGAGTAATTCGCCCGTTTGACCATGAAAAATCGCTATGTCTATCGGTATGGGCAGAGCTTTGGGTGTGTCAAACCCTGCGATGTGGCGAGTTTTTTGGTTAAAATGTAAGGTAACTGTATCGTCCACCACATCAAATCCACCAGACAATACAGGTGTGCCTGCTTGAGTGTACCATGCCAAAAAGTCCATGACACGACCATCACCTAAGCTCATGGCGGATAAAAAGTCTTCTATGGTAACGGCTTGTCCGTCATAACGGTTAAAATACTCGTCCGTACCCTGACGGAATTTATCCTTACCCAGTAGGGTGGCAATCATACGGACAATCTCCGCCCCCTTTTCATAAATGGTGGTGGTGTAGAAGTTGTTGATTTCAACAAAACTGTCAGGACGTACGGGGTGAGCAAGTACACCTGCGTCCTCAGCGAATTGGTGGGCTTGTAAAAATGCCACATCATCAATACGCTGAACGGCAGGCGAGCGATGACTGGCGGAGAAACTTTGGTCTCTAAATACGGTAAAGCCCTCTTTTAGACAAAGCTGAAACCAATCACGACAGGTGATGCGGTTGCCTGTCCAGTTGTGAAAATATTCGTGAGCGATGACAGCTTTGACATGAAAACTGCGTTCGTCTGTGGTGGTTTTTGGGCTAGACAACACGCACGAAGTGTTAAAGATGTTTAGACCTTTATTTTCCATCGCTCCCATGTTGAACTGACCTGTGGCAACTATCATGTAGCGGTCAAGGTCATAGGCACGTCCATAATGTTCTTCGTCCCAGCGCATGGCATCTTTTAGGGCTTGCATGGCAACATGGCATTTGTCAATGTCGGCAGGTATGGCGTAGATTTCTAGTAATACCTCACGCCCTTCTATGGTGGTATAGTGGTCTGTTAGAACCTGTAAATTGGCAATGACACACGCAAATAGATAGCTGGGTTTTTTGGTGGGGTCATGCCAAATAGCAAAATGGCGGTCGCCATCAAGTTCACCTTGCTCAACCAAATTGCCATTGGCGAGCAAAGTGGGAAATTTTTTGGGTGCTTCTACCCTTGTGGTATAAGTGGCGAGTACGTCTGGGCGGTCGGGGAAAAAGGTGATTTTGCGAAAGCCTTCTGGTTCGCATTGGGTAACAAACATCAGTTCATCATCTGCCCCTGATTGGTATAGCCCTTCTAAGGTAGTGTTGGTTTGGGGGGTGATTTTGACAAGCGTGTGAACGGTTGCCACGTCAGGGGCATTGATAATGGTCAGACTTTCGTTATTTAGTGTGTAATCATCTTTATCAAGTTTTTTGCCATTAACACTAATTTCAACAAGTTCAAGCTCACGCCCAAGTAGCACCAAATCGCCTGCATGCTCACGAGTCATGTTAAGCGTGCTTGATACGGTGGCATGGTCGTCAAATATACGAATATCTAGATAAATATCATCCACACGATAAGTTGGTAAAGTGTAGTCTTTAAGGTAGATTTTTTTGGGGACTTGATTGGTCATAATTTTGTAAAAATAACAATTTAACGCACCATATTACCAAAAAATAGCCCCAAAAAAAAGACCATTTTATCTACAAAATGATAGACAAAGCTTGTTTTGGGGGTTTTTCTATCAAAATGTCTAAAAAATTATCCAAAATCACTTGTAAATGTGAGTAAAGTTTGTCATTATATGAGTTAATTTTAACGGTTGTTTGCTAATGTTACAGTTTTGCAAACATTATCAAATAGACTGTTGTGTTTTTATTTATTTAAGGAGTTGTTATGCTTACTTCAAAAATGACAAAAGCCATCGTATTGGCTTTGACTGCAAGTACACTATTGGCGACTGGTTGTGCCAGCAAAAAACCAAAATCACAAGTTGTGGTTGCTCCATTGGGTGGTGGCTATGGTCAAGGTGGTTATCAAGGTGGTTCGTTGGTGGATAACGCTGATGCCATTCGTCAAGCGGCACAAGGCTTGCCAAATGTTGTGCATTTTGATTTTAACTCTGATGCCATCAAGCCCCAAGCCTCTGCCGTGCTAGACCGTCAAGCCCAATTCTTACTTGCCAACCAAGGAGCAAAAGTGGTGGTTGCAGGTCATACTGATGAGCGTGGCACTCGTGAATACAATATGTCTTTGGGTGAACGCCGTGCAGCGGCTGTGCGTGCTTACCTTGCGGGCAAAGGCGTGAGTGCTAGCAATGTAGAGATTATAAGTTTTGGTGAGGAGCAACCTGTTGCCACAGGCTCAAATGAAGCCTCATGGTCGCAAAACCGCCGTGCTGAGCTTTCTTACTAAGCCATCTTGCAGATTTTTTTGATAAAAAGCCCAAATTTTAAGATTTGGGTTTTTTTA
>NZ_BCYQ01000064.1 GCF_001598275.1 Moraxella oblonga NBRC 102422 | reverse complement strand
AAAAATAAAAATAAGAACATCAAGCGATGAGTTTATGTAAAATTTGTTCATAAATCAGTGTCAGATTTTCCAAATCATCTACCGCCACACGTTCATCAATCTGATGAATGGTGTCGTTTAGCACGCCAAGCTCAACTACTTGGGCGTTCATGATGGGGGCAATAAAGCGACCGTCTGACGTACCACCGCTTGTAGAAAGCTCTGCCTTTGTGCCTGTAATTTCGTCAATGGCGGACACCACTGCATCGACAAAGTTGCCTTTGGGGGTCAAAAATGGCTCGCCTGACAAACTCCACTCAATTTGATAAGTTGCCTTGCTGTTTTTAAAGTGCTTATCAAAAATGGCATGGGTTTTGGCTTTTAGACTTTCGGCGGTGTTTTCGGTGCAAAAGCGAAAATTGAATAGCATTTCTACGCTGTTGGGAATGACATTACTCGCCCCTGTACCACCGTTGATATTGCTAATTTGCATACTGGTGGCGGGAAAATAGTCATTGCCATTATCCCAAGTGGTCGCCACAAGCTCTGCCAATGCTTGCGACACTTCGTGGACTGGATTGACCGCCAAATGTGGATAGGCGATGTGCCCTTGTTTGCCTGTGACAGTGAGCTTGCCATTTAATGAGCCACGCCGACCGTTTTTGATGACATCACCAAGCGTTGCTGTGCTAGATGGTTCACCCACCAAGCAATAGTCCATACGCTCACCACGCTCTGCCAGAGTCTTGACGACTTTTTCGGTGCCATTAATCGCCACGCCTTCTTCGTCTGCGGTGATGAGTAGGGAAATGTCGCCTTTGTGATTTGGGTTTTTTGTGATGAAGTTTTGTACTGCCACACAAAATGAGGCAATCGCTGTCTTCATGTCGCTTGCCCCACGCCCCCACAAGAAGCCCTTCGCCACAGTCGCCGAAAAAGGCGGATAAGTCCACAAACTCTCATTGCCCACAGGCACAACATCGGTATGCCCTGCAAAACACAAATGTGGTGCGGTGGGGTCGCTCCCTCTTTTTTTGGCATATAGGTTTTTCACTTGGGCGTTTTTGCCGTTGTCATTGGGGTCGCCAAAATACATAAATTCGCACTCAAAGCCCAGTTTCCCCAAAAACTCTGCCAATATATTTTGGCATTCAAAATCATTGGGAGTAATGGACGGCTGTTGCAATAGGGCGGTGGATAAAGATAGGGTGGGGGTCATTATTGTTCCTAATTTAAATGGTATCTGTCGCCATAATTAAGCGATAAGGAATATCGGTTGGTAAAAATCCAAAACGCTGATAATAATTTGCCAATTCATCGGTTTTGGCATCAATAATCACAAAAGCAATGCCCGTATCAAGACTTAATACTTTGATTTTATTTAAGGCGTGGGATAATAAGATTTTGGAAAATCCTTGCCCTTGAAATCTTTTATCCACGCCAAGTTTCCCAATCAAAATCGCAGGAATTTTATTGGGATAGCCTTTGATTTTCATAATAAGTTCGGTATTGGACAAGCTATAAAACCCGATGATTTGATTAGGGTTATTTTCATCAATCAAACTGTGAATTTTGGCGATGTTTTTCTTGGCGTGTTGATTGGCAAAGTTTTTAAGATAAGTATTAATATCATCTTGTCCGCAATCAAAATTTTGCCTGTCATGATGTTTGGCAAGCCTTTCAAATCTCATGTCAAATCTGCCACATCACGGCTTAATGCCAATAGCTTGTTTAATTCATCATTGGCTTTGGGTGGATTGTCCAATAAGGTTTTGACAAGTTCGCTATCCTTTTCGGATAATTCCCAAACATCGCTCATTTGTGATACCTTGTGGCTATCTTGGATAAGTGTGAGCGATTTTTCATACATCGTTGTCAAGATAAAATGGCTCATGCTCACGCCCATCAGCTCGCTCGCTTTTTCAATGACGGCTTTGGCTTGGGGCGTGGTTCTTAGGCTAATGCGTTCGGTGGCTTGCATAAGTGTCCTTTGTGTGCCTGCTGTGTGCTTTATGGAAGTACATTATAGCACAGCTTAATCAAGTTGAGCCAATTTATTTGCCAAAGTCAAAATATGCTCACGCCAATACACCTCATTGACCCAACTTTCAGGAATGCCAGACAGTCCATAATACGCCCCTGCAATCTGCCCTGTAATGGCGGAAGTGGTGTCGGCATCATCGCCTAGATTGGTCGCCATTAAAATTGCGTCCTTAAAATTATCACTGTGATAAAACGCCCAAAGAGCGGTTTCTAAACTATCAACCACATAGCCTGTGCCAAAAATCTCATTACGGCTTTTGTGCTTAAAACTACCATCGATGACCGCTTGCACTTTTGGGGAAAAATCATAATTGTTGGTGGGGGTTAAAAGTTTGTCCTTATCTGTTTCGCCATTTAGGGCGTGATACAAAACTTCGCCAAAATAAGCACAAGCAGACAGACAGTCGGGACTGGCATGGGTGGTTTTGGAACTTAGGACGGCATATTCTACGCATTTTTGTAAATCATCGTGATAAAAGATAGGTATGGGGGCAAGTCGCATGAGTGAGCCATTGCCTGATGAATATTTGTCCCTGCTCCCTGCATAAGCCTCGCCTGTTTCTTTAAAATGTTCTAAGGCTTGCCGTGTTGCTGACCCAATGTCAAAGCATTTACCTGTGACCGAGTTTTCGCCCATGTCATACCACCGCAAATAGCGAGCCATTTGGTCTTTGGGGTCAAAGCCATCACACGCCACAAGGCTATCGGCAAGACACAACGCCATCGAAGTGTCGTCCGTCCATTGTCCTTTTTTAAGTCCAAACACACCACCGCCCACCATGTCGGTAATGGGGTCAAAGCTGTCTTTGCGTTTAAATTCTACCGTTGTGCCAACCGCATCGCCAATCGCCAGCCCCAGTAATGAACCTTGAATTTTTTCTAATTTGTCCATGTTATCCCTTACAGTAGTTTCTCATCTCGTCTAAGCCAAGTGGCAATGGAAAAACGTCTGCGATTGGTAATTTCTACTTGGTGTAACAGATTGCTATCAAAAATCACAAGGCGGTTTAATTTGGGCAGTAGTTGTACAGTGTCGCCTTGTTTATTGACGACCGTGATTTGTCCGCCATCTGTTTCGCCCCAGTTGTCATTGAGATAAAACACCGCCGAAATCACCCGTTCGTCTCGCCCTTTGGGGTTGTCTGAGTGCCACTTGTAGCCAAAGCCCGCAGGATAACAGGCGTAATGAGCCTCGCTAGAACGAATGCCTGTATATAGCGTGGCGTTAAAATACCGCCCCAGCTCATCAATCGCTCTCAAATATGTCATGCCAGTAGGACAACCTTCGTCAATCCAGCGAATGCTGTCGCCACGAATGGCACTCTCTCGCTCACCGTGTGTCAGTTTGGCTTCTTTATAATCAATAAATCCACTTTCATTTTGTAAGGTAATTAGGTCGTTTTTGTCAAATACATCATCAAGCACCATTGTGCCAGTTTTGACAAAATCATCAAGTTGGGGGTCAATCAGGGTGTGCCAATCGGTTTTAAAAGTTGTCATGTGCTTTAATCTTAAAAATAAAAAATAGCCAAAAACCGCTAACTATGCTACCATAAGTCATTCAAAATTACACGCATTTTACGTCATGAATTATAAACACGCCTACCACGCTGGCAATTTTGCTGATGTTGCCAAACATATTTTGTTATTACAATTACTCACCCAGTTTAGTGCCAAAGCCAAGCCATTTTATGTGCTTGATGCTTATGGTGGACGTGGGTTATATTCACTTCAAAGCGATGAAGCGGTTAAAACAGGCGAGGCGGATAAAGGCATTCGTGCCTTAGAAAGTGCCAACTTGGGTACACCGCCCAAAGCCATTGCCCAGTATTTACTTGACCTTGATACTGCTAGAAAAACCTACGACAAACACGTCTATCCAGGGTCGCCTTGGTGGATTGCCAATCACGCTGTGAATCACAGTCAAAACGCTCCCTTGCGTGCCGAAGCTTTTGAGGCGGTGGCGGACGAATACGATGCTCTAAATTATCAGCTTTACCAGCTTCCCATTGGCATTCATCATAGGAATGCTTTTGAGGGCGTGCCTGCGGTTTTGCCCCCCAAAGAAAAGCGTGGCATCATTTTGCTTGACCCACCTTTTGAGCAAGAACACAAGGATTTTAGTCGTTTGGTAGATTTGCTTGTGGCAAGCCACAAAAAATTTGCCACAGGTACTTTTGTACTGTGGTATCCCATTAAAAATATTGAAGCGGTAGAGCTATTTTATAAAAAAATGAAACGCACTGAAATCCGCCGTCAGCTTATCTGTGAGCTAAATTTATATCCCAATGACGTGGCGGTAGGTATGAATGGTACAGGATTGCACATCATCAATCCACCTTGGCAGTTTGATGAGTATGCCAAACAAATTTTACAAACGCTTGCACCCATTTTAAAACCTGCCAATGCCCCTGCCATGAGCCTTGATGAAATGGCGGTGGTCAAATGGCTTGTGGGCGAATAACTTTTTGATAAAAAATAAAAAAACTATGACAACCCAAACCCCAAAAGACCCCGATGATTATGATGGCATTACTTTTGAAGTAATTGAGGCTGAGCAACTTGGTGATCAAAAAAAAGTCAGTCGTGGCGTGTACCTTGTGCCAAATCTCATCACGACAGCGTCCATGTTATCGGCATTTTTTTCCATTGTTGCCAGTAGTGAAGGGCGATTTGACAAAGCGTGCCTTGCGGTGTTTGTGTCGGCATTTTTGGACGGCATGGACGGTCGTGCCGCCAGAATGCTAAATGCTCAAAGCCCTTTTGGAGAGCAGTTAGATAGCCTTGCTGATTGTGTTGCCTTTGGGCTTGCCCCTGCGGTACTGGTTTATCATTTTGCCCTACATGAGCTTGGGCGGATTGGACTTGCTTGTGCGTTTATATTTAGTGCGTGTGCGTCTTTTCGTCTTGCTCGCTTTAATGTACAAATTGGCACGGTAGATAAACGATATTTTATCGGTGTCGCAAGCCCTCTGGCAGCCATACTCATCACATCAAGTGTGATGGTTGCCAAAGACCATGCCAACGTCAGCCCCCAGACACTTGCCCTGATTTTGGCGGTATGGACGGTCATTTGTGGGTTACTTATGGTGAGCAACATCAAATATTACAGTTTTAAAGAATTTGACCGCCAAAAAGTTCCCTTTGTCGGACTGTTGTTTGGTCTGCTTGTCATGAGTATTGTTCTTAATGACATTCCTTTGGGGCTTTTAGTGATTGGAGTGATTTATGCTTTGTCTGGATTTTGGACGACCATTCAAGCAAAAATGTCAAAATCCCATGGGAAAAACCCACCAAACCAATAAACATACCCAACCAACATCTAAAAAAAGCCAACCATTTGGTTGGCTTTTAGGCATTTAAAAAGTACTTTCAATACGGAGCAATGCCCCACCCCCATGCTCGCCGTTGGCATTTTTATTGACATAGGGCAGGATTTCTACATGGCTTTGTGGAGCGACTTGATAACTTAACCCTGTGGCGATATGCCCTTGTGTTTTGGCAGGGCTTACTTTGTGGGAGAAGTTGTGCTGTTCTACCCCTGTTAGGCTTGCGGTATAGGCTGGGTCATCGCCTGATATTTTTTGGCTTGCCCCCACATCAGATACCCAAGACAGTTTATCGGTCATCGCAATGTGCGTTTTGACCCCTGCGATGGCAAAAGTTTGTTTGTACTGCATTTTCCCATAAGAAATCGGAAAAGCACTCTGCTCATTCTCACGATAGGCATCACGGCTAATGTCAGTATGTTTAACCCCTACATAGGCTTTGAGTTGTTTGTCATCAGTACCAAAAGCCTTACCTACTTTTGCCCCATAGCTTTTGCCTTTGATGGTGGCTTCATTCACCCCAATTTCAGTATTGGCAAGGGTTGGGCGAGTAATGGTGGCACTATAATCATCATACGCCCCAGAAATCTCACCAAAATACCCATTGGGCGATTGGTAACGCACCACAGCCCCCACACCCACATCATCGCCATCGTGTTTAAAACTGCTTGGCAATTTACGATGAGCAGAATGGTCAAGCGACAGCCCAACGGATACCCCATTACCAAACCCATAGCCGACATTGACCCCAAGTCCAGTATCTGATAAGCGTCTATCATCGTGGGCTTTGCTGATACTTATATCCTCTTGTAATCCAAAACAAAACCCATTAAGTTGCCCATCACGCACATTACACGCATACTGCAAACGGTCAAGGGCGTGCGACTGCATACCCATCAGAGCAAAACTATCCTCGCCAAGCTGTGCAATGGTTTTGGCGGTATTTTCCACATCAATACGACTAACCACGACAGGGGTGGTGGGCGTCACCACAGGTGGGGTTGGCGTAGGGGGCGTTACTACTGGCAAAGTAGGGGTAATGGGTGTGGTTGGTGGTGGGGTAACTGTTACGGGTGGGGTGGACGGTGTTGGCGTAACAGGGGGCGTGGGCGTACTGGCGGTATAGTCCAGTCGCCACAGGGTAGCTCTTTGTTTGTCATTATCATCACCTGCCCAGCCCCCTGCCACTTTGCCATCGCCACTTAGGGCTCTGACTATTGACCTGCCACTGTTATCCGCCCTTAAAGTACCCAAATCCGTCTTGGCCGCCCAATTCTCCCCTGACCAAATGATGGCTCTATCACTATTACCATTATCATATTCTGCCTCGCCCCCTGCCACTTTGCCATCTGAGCTTAGGGCATAGACTTCTGAATTGCTACTGTTATCTGCCTTTAAAGTACCCAAATCCTTCTTTTCCACCACCGTAACCGTATCAGCGTGGGCATAGGGGGCGGTCAGGGCGGTGAGTAGGGCTAGGCTTAGGGTGTTGTACACAAAAGTGGGAGAAATTTTTTGGCTCATAAAAAATCCTTATTAGAGTTGATAAAAGATTGAGTGGGCTATACATGCTTAGCACACTTGTATTATACTAAACCGTATTGACAATGCAAGTATTTTTTAACCCAATCCTGGACATTCCAACGACACAGATGAGTTAAAGCCTAAAAATTATAAAAACCCAAAAAAATCAACCCCCTACAACTTTTTTCAATTTTTTTAACCAAAC
>NZ_BCYQ01000063.1 GCF_001598275.1 Moraxella oblonga NBRC 102422 | reverse complement strand
ACATAAAATATCAAGCCTTCACATCTGTTTTTTATTCTAAAAATAAACCAACATCACAACAGTGATGTTGGTTTATGATTTGTAGGGCTTTTTATTCTATAACAATCTGTGAAACCGCTCTTAACAGAGTCATGTCTGACCCTGACTGTACCAAAGTTGCCTTTGAAGTGGTATTGACGGTTGTTTTTTTACCGTCCTTTTCCCATGATTCTACAGTATTAACTACTGCACGCACTTGATCGCCTGCCACCACCACATCACTCATCGTGATGTCATAGTAATAGTTGGTTGAGCCTGCCCACGATTTTTGCAAAAGTTGTAAATAAGCATTTTTATCAAGCGTGCTGGTTTTGCCGTGACGCGTGATAGAAATCACCGCATCATCGTCAATGAGTTTGGCGATTTGACTGATATTTTGGGCATTGGCAGAAGCCTTCATAGACATTGCATAGGCTTGCATGGATTGTTCGTTGATGGCATAAGCAGGAGCAGTCGCCACCACCGCCACACCAAACGCACTTAGCACTTTGCCAAACATAGGTTTTTTAAGCCATTTTTTAGAGCCATACACGCCTGCCAACATACAACTGCTAACAAACAAAACAGTGGATTTTTTCATTAATGTCATCACAAAATAAGAATGTACATACGATAACAAAAATGCCCTAAGCAATAATAACGGTTTTGTAATATTTTGTTGCAATTTAGGATATCGCTGTATCTTCGTCATGCTCAATCTTCGTCCCAAGCCTTGTCATGCGTCTATCCATAAGCTGACGAGCCAGTGCTTGCATATCGTCCACACGGTCAATTTCATCAACAATTTCAAGTCCAAGCAGTGTTTCTAGCACATCTTCTAGACTCACCAAGCCCTTCACTTCGCCAAACTCCCCCACCGCCAACGCAATATGAACCCGCTCTTTTAACATCAAATCAAGCAAATCAAACAATTTCATCTTGGCGAATACAAAAGTCATTTCACGGCGAAATTGCTTGATGGGCGTGTGAATTTCTTGATTGGCTTTGGCAATGAGCAAATCGGACTTTAAAACAAAACCTGTGGCATTGTCCAAATCATCACTAAAAATCGGAAAACGTGAAAAAGGCAGTTTGGTATGCGTAGCAAATACATCACCCACCGTCATATTTTCATCAAATGCCGTAATCACCGAACGGGGCGTTACAATGTCTTCTACATTAATCACCCCAAGTGCCAAAGAGTTTTTGATGATACGAGTTTCAAGTTCGCTCATTTGTCCTGAGCTTTGACCTTGATTGGCAAGGGCGATGAACTCATGACGACTAAAACTATTTTCGGTATTGCCTTTTGTTAAAAGACGTGAAACTTTTTCGGCAAACCACACGATAGGAAACAATAATATATTAATGCCTTTGACATAATACGCCACAGGTAAGGCAAAAGTACGCCAGTAAGTCGTTCCTAGTGTCTTTGGAATGATTTCTGTACCTATCAAAATCACCACCGTCATCACCGCACTAAACACGCCAAACCACACATCACCAAATACAATGGTTGCTTGAGCACCTGCACCCAACGAACCTAGTGTATGAGCGACTGTATTTAGGGTTAGGATAGATGAAATGGATTTTTCAATGTTTTGAACTTTGACATCTGCCAGCAAAGAAGCGGTCTTTGGGTCTGCCTCTTGAAGTGTATCAATGTAGCTTGGAGTCATGGTCAAAAGTGTCGCTTCCGAAATTGAACAAATAAAAGACACAATAAGCGACAAACCGATATAAAAGACAAGCAACGCAACATTGGTGCTGGTATAAGTGGTAGGGTTTGCCCATGCTAAGGTGGGCAAAAAAAGCAAAGCTAAAAGTAAAAGTCTCTGTCGGGGCATGGTAAATGATAAAAAATCAAAATGTTCATATTAAGCCAAAATCATCATAACTTCAAGGGGTATTTTGTGAATATTGAGTGATTTTGTATGAGTTGTTTAAATTTGCCTTGATAAACAATTCAATGCCCCAAAATCTTGATTTTGTGCTATCATAATGTGTTATTTTTGATTTAGGAACTTTTATGCTACTTTCTATTCTTGGTACCCCTACCCCAGCCCAGCCCAATGCTTTTTTGCAGATTTTGCCTATGGTGGCGATTTTTGCCATTTTTTACTTTTTGGTGATTCGCCCTCAATCCAAACGTGTCAAAGAACATCGTAAAATGGTGGATACGTTGGCAGTTGGCAACGAAGTTGCCTTTGCAGGTGGTCTTATGGGCACCATCAAAAAAATAGAAGGCGAATATGCCGTTATCGCCCTAAACAAAACCACCGAAATTAAAGTCCAACGTGCCAGCGTTATCAGCGTTTTACCAAATGGCACGCTAGACAATATCTAAATCTTATTTTTACTTACATACACCATTTTAAGAAGTTCTTATGCATTACCCTGCTTGGAAATATATACTCATCGCCATTGTGCTTGTGGTTTCAGGGATTTATGCCTTGCCAAACCTTTATATGGACGAACCTGCCGTCCAAATCACAGGGGCGTCCGCTGGCACTCAGCTTGATAACAACGTTTTAACCCAATCCCAAGCCTTACTTGACAAGGCGGGGCTTGCTCACCATAACGGCAGTTTTGAAAACAACAGTGCCCTAATCCGCCTAAAAACCGCCGAAGACCAATTAAAAGCCCAAGAAGTTTTACGTCAAAACTTGGGAGAAAATTATGTGGTTGCTCTAAACCTTGCCCAAACTACGCCCCAGTGGCTTAGAGACATCGGAGCAAAACCGATGAAGTTGGGGCTTGATTTGCGTGGTGGGGTGCGTTTTGTTTTAGAAGTGGATATGAAAAAAGCCCTAGAACAACGGCTGACCACCACAAGTCAAGATGTTCGCCGTGTTCTGCGTGGCGAAAAAATAGCCATTAAAAGCCTAAAAAATACCGAAAATGGTCTAAATCTCACCTTCAACAGCAATGATGAGCGTGATAAAGCCCAAACGTTACTACAACATAACTTACCCATGGACTTTACTTATCGCCCCATCATGACAAGCGAAGGGGCGACGCTTGAAGTGAACTACACCGAACAAGCACTCACCCAAATCAACGAATACGCTGTCGGTCAAAACTTGACCACCCTGCGTAACCGTATCAATGAGCTTGGTGTGGCAGAGGCACTCGTCCAATCACAAGGCTCTAACCGCATCGTGGTTGAGTTGCCGGGCGTCCAAGATACGGCTGAGGCAAAACGTGTGCTTGGTCGTACTGCCAACCTAGAATTTCGTATGGTTGCCGAAGAAGCTCATACATTTACAGGGGGCATTCCACCTGCAGGCACAGAAGCCTTTCCTTTTGAGACGCTTGATGGACCACCCATTTTACTAAACCGCCAATCCATCGTTACGGGTGAAAAAGTCCAAAATGCCCAAGCAGGTTTGGACAACAACGGTCGCCCACAGGTATCTATCACGCTTGATAATGCAGGTGGTAAGCTGATGCAAAACGCCACACGCACAAGCGTTGGCAAACAAATGGCAGTGCTTTTTATTGAAAACAAACAAAAAATCACTTACCAAAAAGACGAAGCAACTGGCGAAACCACCGAAGTACGCACCCCTTATGCCGAAACTCGGGTCATTAACCGTGCCACCATTCAGGCGGTGCTAGGTTCGTCCTTTGTTATCACAGGGCTTGACAGTAACGAAGAAGCGGGCGAACTTGCATTACTACTACGTTCTGGTGCACTGGCAGCTCCCATGTACTTCGTTGAGGAACGCACCATTGGTCCATCACTGGGTCAAGACAATATTGATAAAGGGATTTTTTCTTCAAAAGTTGGTTACCTACTTGTCTTTTTATGGATGATTGTCTTTTATCGTGCATGCGGTGTGATTGCCAACATTGCTCTTGCTTTTAACATTATTATGCTAGGAGCGGTGATGTCTATCATTGGTTCAGCACTTACTCTACCGGGCATTGCAGGGATTGTACTGACCATGGGCATGGCGGTGGATGCCAACGTTCTTATTTTTGAGCGGATTCGTGAAGAGCTTGCCAATGGCGTGCGAGCCAAATCAGCAATTTTAGCAGGTTTTGATCGTGCATTTAGCTCTATTTTTGATGCCAACTTAACCACACTGCTAGTAGCATTCATCTTATTTGCTGTTGGTACAGGTCCTATTAAAGGCTTTGCCATCACACTTGCCATTGGGATTTTAACTTCTTTATTCACTGCCATTATCGTAACTCGTGCACTCATGCAAATTTGGTACGGTTATCGCAAAAACTTAACCAAACTTAGTATCGGCTAGGAGATTACCATGACACAAAATAACTCTAATGACCCTACCGAAAATCAAGAAAGCCAAGCCTTGCGGCGTAGAACACCACGCCGTAACGGTAAAGGTAGCAACGCTTCCGCCAATGTCGCCCTTGAAAATCAAGCAGTGGTGGCAGATGAATTTGCTCAAAAAGAAGGGGGTGTAAAACTCATCGGTAATCACCGCATCATTCCCTTTATGAAAATAGAACTGCCCATGATGATTATCTCCGCCCTACTGGTTATCGCCAGTGTGGTGGCGTTAGCAACAAAAGGGTTAAACTTAGGACTTGATTTTACAGGAGGGGTATCGGCTGATGTCAAATACGAACAACCTGCCGATCAATCCCAAGTAATCAATGCGTTGGCAGATAAAGGTTTTAATGATGCTGTCGTCCAATATCTAGGCACACGCCAAGAACTTCTCATTCGCTTACCCCCCCAAGAATCAAAAGATGCCGAAGGACTAAGCCAAGCCTTAGATTTGGCATTGGATTTACCATCAAATCCTGCCACCGTTGAAAACATCAATGTCATTGGCAGTCAGCTTGGTAATGAAATTTACCTAAACTCCGTCATGGCGTTGGGCATTGCACTGGCTCTCATGCTCATCTATGTTGCTGTACGTTTTCAGTTTAAACTGGCAGTAGGTGCAGTGCTGGCATTATTTCATGATGTGATTGTGGTCTGTGGACTTTTTGCCATTTTCGGTTGGCCCTTTGATTTGACAGTACTGGCTTCTGTATTGGCTCTCATCGGTTATTCGGTGAATGACACGATTGTGGTCTATGACCGTGTCCGTGAAAACTTTCGCCGTGTGCGTGGATTGCCACCTCGTCAAATCATAGATTTGTCCCTAACCGAAACCCTAAGACGTACATTCATGACATCAGGCACGGTATTTGTGGTGGTCATTGCCCTACTCTTTTTGGGAGGTGAGGGACTGTTTTGGTTTGCACTCGCCCAATTCATCGGCACGATTGCAGGCACATACTCATCAGTCTATATCGCAAGTTCCATTCCGCTTCGTATGGGGTTGTCTCGTGAGGATTTTGTGGTGAAGGTCAAGCCAGAATTCACCGAAGAGGTGGTGATATTTGCCGACCCCAACCTCCAAAATGCCAAAGACTAACAACACCCACTTCAAACACCTACCCCAAAGCAATTTGGGGTAAACTTTTATATGAAAAATCCACTCACTCACCTATCCCCCACCACACAAGGTTATGTTTTTTCAATAATTACAATGTGTGTATGGGGCAGTTTTAGTTTACTTGCACGTGTCAATGTTTATTGGGGCATCAAGGCATGGGACATCATCGCCCTACGTTTTGGCATCTCTGCCGTCATTCTCATTGGCATTTTAATCTATCAAAAAAACTGTCGTTTTTTATTTAGTCGCCGAGCGTTTTTGCTTGCCATTTTTGGCGGTGTGGGTTATAGTTCACTAGTTTACCAAGCCTTTCTTATCACACCTGTGGTGCATGGGGCAGTTTTTTTAAATGGCATGATACCTGTGGCAACCGCCATATTGATGTATGCTTGGTACAAAAAACGTCCAGACAAAGACACTCAAATCGCCCTACTCATCATCGGCATCACCTTAGTATGTATGTGTGTACTTATGTTTACTAAGGGCGTGCAATTTGGGGTAGGTGATGGGCTGTTTTTGCTTTGTGCTTTTACGTGGTCTATTTATGGTCTGATGCTAAAAGATTCAGGATTTAGTGCATGGCAAGCCATGTGTGCTACCGCCATTTGGTCGGCGGTGGTGTATCTGCCCATTTATGGACTATTTATTGATTCATCACTTGCCAATGCCCAGCCCACGCACATTGCCATTCAAGCCATTTTTCACAGCATTATTGTCATGATTTTAGCAACAGTAACGTACGCTTTGGCGGTTGAACGGTTGGGAGCATTTATCGCAGGGGGTCTAGGCTCACTTGCCCCTTTTATTTCCGCCATCATCGCTGTACCACTGCTTGGCGAACCACTCAATCATGTCATGGTCTTGGGTTTGATTGGCATGGGACTTGGTACGATACAACCTTGGCGATTTTTAAAACTTAAAAAGGATAACTTATGAAACTAACCAACATCACCGTCTATTGTGGCTCAAATCTAGGCACAATCCCTCACTATCATGACAGTGCTGTCGCACTTGGTACACTCATTGCCACACAGGGTCGCCGTCTTGTATATGGTGGTGGCAATATCGGCATGATGGGGACGGTGGCTGACAGTGCTTTGGCACATGGCGGTGAAGTCATTGGTGTGATACCTACCTTTTTACGTCAAAAAGAAAAAGCCCATACCAGCCTCACCCAACTCATTGAAACCCCAGACATGACTACCCGCAAAGCCAAACTTATAGAGCTTGCCGATGGTTTTATCGTCATGGCAGGCGGACTTGGCACATACGAAGAAGTGTTTGAGTACTGTCTGCCAAACAGCTAAACCTCACCCAAAAACCCATTGGTTTTTTAAACACGCATGGCTTTTTTGACCCATTACTTGCCATGCTCAAACATACCGCCGACATGGGTTTTATGCCACAAGAAGACTTGGACTTGATTTGTGTGTCTGATGACCCTACCACCTTATTAGAAATGATGGAAAATCACCAACATAACCAAACAGTCAAATGGGTAGAACCAGCGTGGCAAAAAAAATTATAAAATTTTTAAAAAAATACTTGCAAAGATAAAATTATCCTGTATAATACGCACCACATAGCGATAAGGGTCGTTAGCTCAGTTGGTAGAGCAGTTGACTTTTAATCAATTGGTCGCAGGTTCGAATCCTGCACGACCCACCAC
>NZ_BCYQ01000062.1 GCF_001598275.1 Moraxella oblonga NBRC 102422 | reverse complement strand
AATGATTGTCCGTAGGGGTAAATTGCAATTACCCCCTGCAAGACCGTATTAAATTTATGGTTCGGTTGGTATACATCAAAATTACACAAAAACCGTTTACCCTACGCTAAGTCAAAGGGTGAGGTTTTTTGAATAAAATTTACCATATCATGAAAAAATTTGCCATGCTGTCTATATTTGCCATTCTCATCGTGTCCACTTTTGCTTTCAAATTCCAACAAGCCCCCAACAATCCTGCCAGCATATCAGCCACCAATGATATCAAAAAACCACTGCCTACACTCTCGCCCAGACAAATCAAGCTTGTCAATCAACCACCCCTACTCCCAAATACCCAGATTGACAAACTTGTCGTGTACAAATCCAAACGAGAAATGCACGCCTTTTATGATGATAAATTGATTAAGATTTATCCCATTGCACTGGGTCAAAATCCCATTGGGCATAAAGAATTTGAGGGTGATATGAAAACCCCAGAAGGCATTTATACGATTAATGACCGTAATGCTAACAGTAGCTTTCATAAAAATCTAGGGATTTCTTATCCCAACGAAGCTGACATTGCCCACGCCAAAACTCATGGCAAATCAGCAGGTGGTGCGATTAAAATTCATGGCATTAAAAACGGCTTGGGAGATTTGATTGGGGCAAATCATCTTTTAAAAGACTGGACACATGGCTGTATCGCTGTCACCAACCCTGAGATTGATGAACTGTTTGTGGCGGTGGTGGATAATGCAGTTATTGAGATTTTGCCATAAACACAACTGGCTAAACCGTCCACCCAATTTGGGTAAACGGTTTTTGATTTGGCAAACTTACTTTTCAATCACCGCCCCAATCTTGCTTGCCAACTGTGCCAACTCGCTTGGGTTGGCAAGCCCACCTTCGTGTTTACCAAGCTCATGCACATGGGTTGGGATTAGGTGCATATGATAATGAAACACGCTTTGTCCTGCGTCTTTGTGATTGAGTTGCATTTGTACCACACCATTAACTCCCAACGCTTGACGTTGAGCCGTAACGACTTTTTGGGCGGTTTTAAATACTGCACAAGCATACTCACACGGCAAATCAGTCAGCTCCACCGCTTCACATTTGGGAATGACAAGTACATGACCCATCGCTTGGGGCATCACATCCATAAAGGCGAGCGTTTTATCATCTTCATAGACTTTATGGCAAGGAATCTCACCACGCAAAATTTTGGCAAAAATGTTGGTATTATCATAAATCATGGCTTTTCTCCAAAAAAACAGGTGTGATAAATCTACCACACCCTGCTTATTTGTGCAAATTTTTATATACCAAAACCATACCCGAAGACTTGGCTTGGGGTGAACGGTTTTTGTATGATTGTGATGTGAATTAAGCATCAGTTGGGAATTAAGACATCAAATTAGAATTTTGTTGTCAAAGCCAAACTATAATTTCGCCCCATTTGTGGCACATAAGGCAAAAAGGAATTATGGATATAAGTTTGTTCATTGAGTAAATTATTGGCACGCAACGACACATCATACTCTACCCCACCTAGCGTGTTGTGATAACCTACCCCCACATTAAGCATGTCATAACCTGCTGTTGGGCTTTCTAATTTGGATGTGCGGTTTTGGGCAAATACTCGTGTGTATTCTGCATCAGCCATCCAATGACTTGCCAATTCACCTTGCCAACGCACCCCCAATCTGGCAGGTGGCAATCTGGGCGTAGTCATGTTAGGTTGTTCCAATATCGGCTGATAGCTGTAATTAAAATCGTTGGTATAATAATTATAATCACACGCCTCAATATTATCGTCCGTATCATCAGGCTTGATGGTGGTATATTCACCATTGCAACGGTATGCTTTTGCATAAGCATTGGGGAGGTTTTTAAGCTTACCACGCACCACATCGCCAAATACACTGATTTCATGTTTGTCATTATGATAGGTTAATATACCCTCCAAGCCATAAAAGTTTGCTTGTGCTTGCTTGTGCCGTCTCATAAAAAGATTGCCTTCACGATAAATGTTTTCGTTGTAAATATAATTTTTAAAACGACTGTGATAAGCACTCAGTGCATAACGCCACTTATTGCCATCAAACTTCAAGCCAAGTTCTAAATTGTTAGATTTTTCTTTATTTAACCCAATATTACCAAATTCAAAAGAGTTGGTTGCCAAATGTTTGCCATGATAATAAAGCTCCATAGGCGTAGGCAAACGTTCATTGTGCGAATAAGTTGCTGACAGACGATAATCGGGCTTAAAATCCCAAATCGCACTCGTACTGTATGATAAAGCCTTGTCCTGATACGTAGTCAAATCAGGCTCTTCAAAAGCAGGAACCACACTAGAACAAGTAACACTACCAAACCAATTCCAACAGTCAGGTTTTGGACGATAGCGTGCCAGTTGGTTCTCATCATAACTGATGGGAATTTTTTGTTTTTCCATACGCCCGCCCAATTCTAGGGCAAACTTATCGTTCATACGCCACCGTTCCACCCCAAAAATACTAAATTGTTTGTTGGTGTTGGCAACCAGCGGAAATCTCTGCCCTAGCTCTCTTTCGTAGGGTAGATGTGCAAAACTGGCTTGTTTTTGCCATTGCAATCCCCACACACCTTGCAACCCATAAAATGGTGTGTGATAAAGCTCCAATCTGGCATTTTTACCCTGATTGCTAAAATAACCGGGTTTGTTGTTGATGGTAACCAGACGCTTGGTGGCTGGGTCTATCTTTTGGATTTCGTGGTCATTTTCTTCGTGATAATAATCTGCCGATGTTAAGGATAACTGAACTTTCTCCAAGCCTTTTATGGGTTTTTGCCATTGTGCTTTAACATCATACCGTTTAGACACCATATCAATCCAAGGACCGGGGTGGTTATGGTCATGGGCAAAACCAAAAGGGTGGTCATGATTATGGTCATGATGTAAATCCGCCCCACAATGAAAATGTGCTGATGAACTAAAATCAATATCTTGCATCAAATGTGGATAAGCTTTGAGATAATAATGGTACACAGAGGACTTGGGCGTTAGGACGTGAGCAATGCATTTATCATAATGATGGTTATGCCCTGTAATGCCATATTTGTCTTTGCGATGGCTGTATGAAGCACCGATATAGCCTTTACTTCCAATCCATGAAATACCTGCTGTGCCAACTGTGGATTGGTTATGACTGTCAGGCAAATAATCAAGCATGACATCAGATGCAAATGATGGCACTTTATAATTATCTGTATCACGCCTTAAACCTTCCAAACGTACCGCCAAATGATTACCAATACCAAAATTCAGCCCTGCTGTCGCTACCTTTTCACGACTGGCAGAGTTATAACGAAGTAAAGCATCGCCTGATATTTTGTTTGCCAACAAGCCTTGTGGCATGGCAGTAGGAATACGTCCATCAACAACATTCACCACCCCTGCAGGTGAAGCCGTACCATAAAGCAAAGTGCTTGCTCCACGCACCAACTCCACCCGATTGGCAAGCAAAGTATCCACAGCAACCGCATGGTCTGGCGACAATGCTGACATGTCCACCACATCCAAACCATTTTGTAAAATTTTTACTCGTACACCTTCTTGCCCACGAATGATGGGTTTACTCGCCCCACCCCCAAAAGGATTGCTATGCACACCCAGCTCACCTGCCAACGCATTACCCAACGTTGCCGAACGTTGTTGTAACGCTGTGCGATAAACTGTTGTATCGCTGGCTTTTTTATCACCAAACAGGATTGATGATTGGTTAAGAGAGATTTGCATGGCAGGCAAGTCCACATGCGGTTTATTTTCATCAGCAAAACTAGCCGTAGCAACACCACCCAAAATTATCATGATGGCAAGGTTTAGCACCTTTGGAATTATCATAAACACACTCATTAATGATATAAAATAACATATATATTATAACATAACAATACAAAAAGTAAACATCGCCCCATGCACGCTTTTATACACTCCTCGCACTCAAAAAGTGCTAAATTCACCCAATATCAAATCCATTGACAATGGGCCAACCTATTGATAGAATTAGCAAAATAAGAAAATTCATTCATCTTTGGTCTAATGACCATATTTAATTTCTACGATTGTAGATGTATAACCATGTTATAATAACAAACCCCATTATCCAACCAAATACCATGACCGACACCTTTATCCTACAAGAACTCATCACCGACAACCTACCCTTTACCGTCCACAACGTCAAGATTGACACTTTTATTTGTCAGCGTGATTTGCCCTTGCTGTTTTTGACTCATTATGACAGTCTACCCAAAAACATCAAAACCGACAAACCGTTGGGGGATTTTTTTGCCCATGCCACCCAAAAAATGACCACCCACGAAGCCAACGCCCTGCTTGGGTTGCCCCCAAACACCCTAAAACCTGCCACTCACGTCAAAATCACAGGTACAAGCGTGATTGTCTTGCATGATTTTCCACTTGCATTGCATTTACAGTTTACTAACACCGCCAAAGAAACCCAAATCCACTACGGCGATGATTTGCCCCAATTCATCCAAGGCGAAGCCAAAAACTTCTTACTCTCTGGCAATGTCAATGTATTGCACAAAAGCACTACCAAAACACTCATTAGTGTGGATTTGTCCGATGACGAATATCTCATCACCCCCCAAGAGAGCTACTCACGCCTGCCCAACAGCCACGCCCTAGCAGTAACACAGATTTTAAACACCCTAAAATACAAATCCCCCCAAGCCTTGGACTATCTCACCATCGCCGTTGTCGCCAAAGTCATGGAGCATTTTGACAACCATGTTGGCTAAGTCACCAAACAGTTTTTAAAGCAACCATGTCAAATCACATCTTATACACCTTAGGCTTAAAATGGATTTTAAAGTTTATGGACTGCATTTATTTGCTTGGACGATAAATAATTGCCCCTTTATAATTTTTGCATAACGTGGTAAGATACAAAGCAGTAATTTTACAAATAAAAGGATGAAAAATGCTGATTGAATTTACCAAAATGCACGGGCTTGGCAATGATTTTATGGTGATTGACCTTGTTACCCAACGCATGAATCTCACCACTGACCTTGTGCGACTACTTGCTGACCGCCATCTGGGTGTAGGTTTTGACCAACTGCTCATCGTTGAGCCTCCTAGCCGTCCTGACGTGGATTTTAAATACCGTATTTTTAATGCAGACGGACAAGAAGTCTCCCAATGTGGTAACGGTGCTAGATGTTTTGCCACCTTTGTCCAAGCTCGCAAACTCTCCTTTAAACAACGCCTAAGAGTAGAGACTGCCAGCGGTATCATCACGCTCACCACCGACCGTTATGGTTGGGTGCAAGTAGACATGGGCAAACCCAAATTTGAGCCTGATGAGATTCCTTTTGCTCCCAAAGCCATTACCAAAGTTGGCAACGCTTATCGCATGATGATAGGCGATACGCCTGTATCTTTGTATGTGTGCAACATGGGCAACCCTCATGCTGTCATACAGGTTGATGATGTACTAAGTGCCGATGTTGCAAAACTGGGCAAAGCCATAGAATCTCACGAGGCATTTCCTGAACGTGTTAATGTTGGTTTTGTACAGGTAGTTAATCAACGCCATATCCGTCTGCGTGTCTATGAACGTGGTGTGGGCGAAACTCAAGCCTGTGGTACAGGAGCGTGTGCAGCAGTAGCGGTAGGTGTGCGTGAAGGTTGGCTAGATGGAGGTGTGGACGTGCGAGCCCAGCTCTACGGTGGTAGCCTTGCCATTCGTTACCAAGAAGGCTATTCGGTGATGATGACAGGTCCAACCAGTTTCGTGTACGAAGGTGTATTTAGCCCTGACGGACTGGCTGCCCAAGCTGGCATCAAACTGACCCCAAGCGAATCTTATGAATAAATAAAAAGGGCGTAATTATCGCCCTTTTTCATCGCAAATTATGAATATTTTTTACCTTGACCACGACCCAAAAATTTGTGCCACCTACCATAATGACAAACATGTCGTCAAAATGATTTTAGAATACGCCCAATTATTGTGCAGTGTTCATCACTTATGTGGTAAAACAAATGACAAACTTTATCGGCTCACTCACCAAAATCACCCCTGTGCCATTTGGGTGCGTTCATCAAAAGCCAACTACGAATGGCTGTATGAGCTGTTTTTATGTCTTTGCAATGAATATACATATCGCTACAAAAAAACTCATTTGACATGGGTCAAACTCGGTGATGTGCTAAGAATTTGTCCATTGATAGACACACAGCCCTTTACACCACCCCCAGCCGTCATGCCTGATGAGTTTAAACACCATGATGTCATGACCGCATACCACACCTACTACCAACAGGGCAAATCAGCACTTTTAAAATACACCAATCGCCCCATACCGCCATTTATCACCAGTCCAAAAGACGAACAAGCCCTCTAAAAATCAACATCAAACTACACAAATTATGAGGTTGCACCAAACCATTTTTGTTGCAGTTCTTGAAATTTGCCATTGTCTTGTATTTCTTTTAGACCTTCGTTTAATTTTTGAACAAGCTCACGATTGCCCTTTTTGGTGGCAAAAGCATAATGATTGACTGGCACATGTGGATTGACAATACCGTACATTTTGGTATTGGGGTCATTAGAAAATTTATGAATATAATACTCAAACACCTTTTGGCTATCATAAGCAGCCTGTGCATTACCCTGTATTACGGTTGTTAATTGCTGATAAGGCGTTTTGGCATCTACCACATTCACACCAGTACGCCCAGTCACCAATTTCATCATTTGGGCATGAACAGGTGCATTAAATTCAGTAACGAATGTATTGCTATTTTGGAGGGCATCATCAAAATTTTGAAAATTGGCTTTGCCTAATGACGATTGATCTTTAAGTGCCAACATCCAACCTGTTGTCATATAAACATCACTAAAATCATATTTGACCTGACGTTCTGGTGTAACAAAAACACCTGCTGCCACCAAATCATGCCGACCCTCATCAAGCCCTTCCAAAATCCCCTCCCAAATACCTTGTGGCTGATAAACCACCTCAAAGCCTTTGGTTTTGGCGATATAGTTAATGACATCAATGTCAAAACCCTCTACATTGCCCTTATTATCAATTTGGGCAAAAGGCGGATAAGCAAATAAAGTTGCCACACGATAAGTTGGTAACGTTTGTGTCTGTTGAGTGGTGGTTGCCTGTTCATTGTTGTTGCCACACGCTACACAGAGCAAACCAAATATTAAGGGCAGTACATATTTGTGCATTACATTCTCCATATGAATGACCATATATAACTTTATAATATAACAAATCACTGACCATATTGCAATGAT
>NZ_BCYQ01000061.1 GCF_001598275.1 Moraxella oblonga NBRC 102422 | reverse complement strand
CGGTTAGTATACACAATTGTTCAATTTATATTCATTTGGGATAAAATAAATTTGCTTAACTAAAATAAGTCATTCTCTGGTTTTTAGATTGCACAAATCATCCGTAATGAGAAATTTTTAGCATTATAATTTATACCACCATTTCAAGCAAAATTTTCCTCAGCCATTCATAAGCCACATCGCCCTGTGTGCGTTCGTGCCACGCAAGGTGCATTGAAAAACCATCAATCGCAATCGGTGGGGATTTGAGTACCACATTGGATAAAGTTTGTGCCAATTTTTCAGGCAGCACCGCCACCAAATCCGATTCTTGTAGCAACTGAGGCAACAGCAAAATATTGTTTACCGACACCATCACCTTGCGATTTAAGCCCAGCGATTGCAATGCCAAATCGGTCGCCCCACGAAATTCGCCGCCATTGTACGAGAGCATCGCAAAGGGCAAATGGCTGAATGTTTCTGCCGTCAAAGGCGTATTTGCCATAGGGTGCGTTTTGCTCATCGCACAAATATAGCGTTCATCATACAGTTTTTGCTGATACATATCAGGCGTGATATGTTGATGGCTGGTCATTGCCAAATCAATTTTATTTTGTTCAAACAATGCCTTAATATTTTGCCCCTGCACAGGCAACAAGGCAACCTGCACATTGGGTGCAAGCCGTCTTAATTTTAAAATCAAAGGCAGGGCAATAATTTGTTGAATATAATCCATTGCCCCAATTCTTAAAGTCATCGTTAAAGTTTGTGCTTCAAATTGGGCAGGTGTGAGCATCGTCTCCACATCAGCCAGCACTTTTTTGGCAATCGCCCCAAGCTGTATTGCACGGTCAGTCGGCACAATGCCGTGCTGCACCCGCACAAAAAGCGGGTCGTCAAAACTTGCCCGCAAACGGTTTAAAATGCCACTCATCGCAGGCTGTGTTACCGACAAGCGATGAGCGGCACGGCTGACATTCTGCTCATCAAGCAGCACCACAAAGGCTTTGAGGAGGTTTAAATCCAGTTTTCTCATATCAGTCATTGTGATAGACCATCTTTTATTTTGTTATTGGTTATGATATGGGGGCTGTGTTTGGATTTCAAGCGGTGTTTTTGCAAAAATCATTTTTCAGGCAGCCTGAACGCTTTTCAACACCCGCACCATTTCTATCCACGCCTCAAACACCTGTGGAATGGGCAAAAGTTTGCCTTGTTCAAAATAATATTTATGGCTTTCGAGGGCGATGGTGGCAAAAATATGGGCTTGGTAATCCCAGTTTTTATCAGCCCAATTTTTATCATCTGATGTTATCCGTTTGGCGTGGGCGATAAAGGCGTTTTTTAACAGCGTGTGCATATCGTCATACAAATGATGGCGTGGGGTTTTGATTTGCCAAAGTGCCAAAATCAGCCGTCTTTTTTCCAATAAGCGGTTGCCGATGGTTTGCATAAATCGCAGTAAATTGTCGCTTTCAAAACGCTTTTTGAGCAGGTCTTGATACTCTGCTTTCACTTCTTTTATCAATTTGCCGACCAAATCGCTTTTGCCTGAATAATAACGGTAAAAAGTGGTGCGGTTAATCAAGGCTTTTTCAATGATTTCTTGGACTTGCACTTTTTCAAATGGCTTTTCATCTAATAATTCAATCAAAGCGTTAGCGATTGCCAGATGGGTTTTGATTACTCTTAAATCGTTCATCTTTTTTCAAAATAAGCATACATTTTTGTAATTCTATCTGTATATCCTGTTAAATACAAGGATTTTGGTGTTTGTATGGCTTGTTTATGCCTTGTAAAATATACTCAATTTGACAAAACAAGGTTTTAACAATGATTAAAGTGCATTGTCTGACAACAGGTTGGGTACAAATCAAAATTCATCATCAAGTGGCACGCTTTTTTGCCCGTCCTGCCCGTGTGCTTGATGTGCTGACCGATAAAAAATGGTCGCCCAAATTGCCGATTGGCTGTTGGCTGATTGAACACGATGAGGGTTTGATTTTGGTGGATACGGGCGAAAGCAGTCGTGCCAACGACAAGGGTTATCAACCGTGGTGGCACCCATTTATGCAGTTTTGCGAACGGCGTGGGGTCAAAAAACACGAAGAAGTGGGCGAAGTGCTAAAAGCAAACGGCTTTGACCCCCTGCACATTGACACGGTGGTAATGACCCATATGCACGGCGACCACGCAGGCGGTATTGCCCATTTCCCAAACAGCCGATTTGTGATGAGCCAAACTGAAAAACAGGCAATCAACGCCCCAAATGCGGTGATGAACGGCTATTTAACAATGCACTATCCTGATTGGTTTAAGCCCGATGGTATCGCCTTTGATGATGGGGCGTTTGAAAGTTTTGAACAAAGTCATAAATTGACCAAAGACGGCAAAATCCGCCTTGTGCCAACCGCAGGACATACGCTGGGGCATTTGGCGGTGGTGGTGGATATGGGCGAGTATGATATTTTGATTGGCGGAGATGCGTCATACAGCGAACAAGATATGCTTGCTGGCAACATTGACGGCGTGTGCATTGACGGGCATCTGCACCAACAAAGCACCGCCAAAATGCGTCAGCTTTGCCAAAGAAAACCGACCATTACCCAATTTGCCCACGATGAAAAAAGTGAATATCGGCTGAAAAATAAGGTGTTTACGGTGGTGGGGGATTGATGAAAATGCCGTTTGGATTTTTAAATTCAAACGGTGTTTTTCTTTTTAAAATGGGCAAAATAACCTTTTCAGGCTGCCTGAAAACCTTGAAAATACCAATCTTAACCCCATTTATCTTTTTATTTTTCACTCAAAGGTCAAAATTATGCAAAACATCTTAATCATCAACGCTCATCAGCCTTATGATTTCTCCAAAGGCGAATTAACAAAGTCCTTAATTGATGTGGCGACACAAGTTTTACAAAATAAAGGTTTGACGGTCAAACACAGCTTTGTTACTGATTACACCGTGCCTGATGAACTTGAAAAATGGCAATGGGCGGACGCAGTGATTTTGCAATTCCCAAGCAATTGGATGATGATACCGTGGCTTGCCAAAAAATATATGGACGATGTGTTTACGGCTGGAATGGGCGGCATTTTGTGCAATACAGACGGTCGTTCATCAGCCAACCCAAGTATCAATTACGGCACAGGCGGAAAAATGCACGGCAAAAAATATCTGCTTTCTGCTACCTTTAACGCACCCAAAAATGCGTTTGATAATGCAGACGAATATTTATTTGCTGGCAAAGGACTTGATGATTTGTTTTTCCCCATACATTGTAATTTTAGATTTTTTGCAATGACAGCATTACCGACTTTTGCCTGTTTTGATGTGATTAAAAATCCAACGATTGAGCAAGATTTAAAGGATTTTGAAAGCCATATCAATCAATATTTTTAAGCGTTTCTTAAACACCGTTTGGAAAAATTCAAGCGGTGTTTTTTTATTAAAATTTTGCAAATAAACTTTCAGGCTGCCTGAAAACAACTTTTCATTTTTGAAAATCTGATTTCCCAAAATAGCTATTTAACCATCAAGTCTAAAATTTTATAATACGCTCATTCCATTCCAATAAAAGAGCAATTTTATGAAAAAATTCAAAACTACCGCCATTGCCCTGACCTTTTCCGCTTTGGCATTGGCACTTTCTGCTTGCCAAACCACCTCATCAAGCCAAGTTAGCGTAAATGCCAACACCGCCATAGACCAAGCCATCAGAGTCAACAGCAAGGCAAGCACCCAGCACACCAAGCAAATGGCAACCGCCAATAAACTCAATCACATCAGCTATGCCAATGTCGCTTATGACAACATCAACGAACGCCAAAAACTGGACATTTATTTGCCCAAAAATCATCACAATAATGCCCCTGTGGTCTTATACATTCACGGTGGCGGATTTATTACTGGCGACAAAATGGAAGTAATGGGCGGTTCACACAAAAATGTAGAAGAAATGATAAAACGCCTGCTTGACAATGGTTATGCGGTGGTGTCGGTGGGTTATCGCTTTTTGCCCGATGCTCTGCTTGATGGTATCAGCAATGATGTAACAAAAGCCTTTGAATTTGTGCGTAAAAATGGCAAACAATACGGCTTGGACAGCAATCGCATTGCGGTAATGGGCGAAAGTGCAGGTGGGCATTTGGCACAGTGGCTTGCCGTAACGCAAGGCAAACACATTAAGGCGAGCTTGCCCTATTATGGTTCTGCTGATTTTGTCAATATGACCGCCACCACCAAAGCCCAGCCCCAATGCGAAGAGACAAATTGGGCAAATGTGATACAAGCCGACATTCCCCAAGATTTTGATTTGAGTGCCTATGCCGTTGGCGAAAAATACGGCTCGCCTGCCTTTATCAAAAAAGCCACCGCATTAAGCCCCATTTATCGGGTTTCCAAAGACACGCCACCGACTTTGATGTTTCACGGCGATAATGATTGTGTGGTGGCTCACGAACAATCGGTTCGCTATTTGAAAAAATTGCAAGAATATCAAATTCCTAGTGAGCTTGTTATCGTAAAAGGCGAAGGACACGCCACGCCAAAATTTTGGACAACACCAGAATATCAAGAAAAAGTATTGGCATTTTTAAAACAATATTTGTGATAAATTAAAAGAGAAAACACCGTTTTTTTAAAATAAAAGCGGTGTTTTTCTTTTTAAAATGGGCAAAATAAACTTTCAGGCAGCCTGAAAATGAAATTGGGCAGTTAATTTGTTATAATACTTTATTTTAAAAGGTAAAAAATGAAAGCCCATTTATTTGCTATTTTAATGGCGGTCAATGCCACATTCATCACAGCCTGCAATGCCGAGCCAAACAACCACACCGCCCCCAAACAGGAAATTTTGATGAACCAGTCCGCCATTGTTTTACAAATCAACAATCAAACCTTTGATTTACAATTAGAAAATAACGAAACCGCCACCGCTTTTGCCAATCTGTTACCGCTTGATTTGGCAATGGACGACCATTTAAACAATGAAAAATTTGCCACTTTGCCCAAATCTTTGCCAACGAACGACCAAAAAATCGGGCGTATCCAGATTGGCGATGTCCTGCTTTGGCAAGGCGATACGGTTGTGATTTTTTATGAAAGTTTTGACAGCAATTATCGCTACACCAAAATCGGCAAAATCCGCCAAACGGACGACTTAAAAAACGCTTTGGGGCGTGGTACGGCACAAGTCAAATGGGGCAATCCATAAACACAACACCGCTTGGGGGAAATTCAAGCGGTGTTTTTTGGGCAAAATATTTTCAGGCAGCCTGAAAAAATATCCAATTAGGCAAATTTTTAATCCAATTAGGCAAGAAACACACCACCAAAAATACTAAAATAAGCGGTCAATTTTTGAGAGAATTTAATGAAAAAAATGTTTATCGTTTTTTTAATCATCATCACCGTTTTGGTGCTTGTTGTCGTGGCGTATTTGCAATTACCCTTATTTGGGGCAAATCCAACAGGCGAACGCCTTGCCAAAATCCAAACTTCACTGCATTATAAAAACGGTCAATTTCATAATTTATCCGACACGCCCACTTGGACAGGCGATACTTCTATTATCAAAGGTTTATACCGTTTTTTATTTGAAAAAGATAAAAATGTCGCCCCAAAATCGCCCATACCGTCCATTAAAACCGATTTAAATACTTTACCCAAAAATAAAGATTATTTTGTTTGGCTTGGACATTCGTCTTATTTGCTACATTTAAATCAAAAAACTTATTTGATTGACCCTGTGTTGGTATCGGCAACGCCCCTGCCTTTTGGGGGTAAACCATTTAAGGGAGCGGATATTTATATGCCCAACGATATGCCAAAAGTGGATTATTTAATCATTACCCACGACCATTATGACCATTTGGATTATGACACAATTAAAGCAATGAAAGATAGGATTGGGCAAGTGATAACGGGGCTTGGCAACGGTGCTCATTTTGAACGCTGGGGCTTTTCGCCCACGCAACTCATTGAATTGGATTGGTATCAGGACATCACTTTGGGCGACTTGCACATTACCGCCTTGCCCACTCGCCATTCATCAGGGCGTGCCTTAAAACAAAATCAAACGCTGTGGGCATCATTTATGTTACAAGCGGGCAATAAAACCATTTATATCGGTGGCGATAGCGGTTATGATGTGTTTTTTAAAGACATTGCCAAGCAATTTCCTAATATTGATGTGGCGATTATGGAAAATGGGCAATATGATAAAGATTGGGCAAATATTCATTTTTTGCCTGATGATTTCATTCAAGCGGTCAAAGATTTAAATCCCAAAAAATTATTGGCGGTACATAACAGCAAATTTGTGCTTGCCAAACACGCTTGGGACGAGCCGATGAAGCTGTTAAGCCAATCTGCCGAACAAGAAAACTTGCCGTTATTCACCCCAAAAATCGGCGAAGTGTTCTACCTTGATGATAATCCTGATTTTGAAAAATGGTGGGAAAGGGTGGAATAATGAACAATAAAAACACCGTTTGAATTTGATATTCATATCAAGCAAGCGGTGTTTTTATTTGGAAATTTTGCAAAATAATTTTCAGGCAGCCTGAAAAATATTCCGCTATTCTTTTTCTTTAATACCTTGAATAATCTGACACTTATCAACCGTTTTATTTTCACAACCCACAAATTGCATTAAAAAAGTTTTAACTTGTTGCAATTGTGTGATTTGTTCGTCCAAGTATGCCAAATGTTGCTTTGCAAGTGTATTGACTTCATTGCATTGTTTAGTAGGCGTTTGTTGTAATTGCAACAGTGTTTTGATGTTATTTAAAGAAAAGCCGAGATTGCGACAGGCTTTGATAAAGCGTAATTGAGCAAGTGTTTGTTCGTCAAATACACGATAGCCATTTTGTTGGTGAGAGGGGCTGATTAAGCCTTGTTTTTCATAATAACGAATGGTTTCCAAATGCACGCCTGTTTGTTCGCTGGCTTGTTTAATTTGAAAAATTTTTGACATTTTGGCTTGACCCTGTAATGACTACGGAGTTTATAGTATAGCAAATTTCATCTTAAAACAGGAGCAAAAAATGCCGTGCCAAAATTGTTGCGGTTCAAATCAGCCTACTCATCAATCGCCCAAATACAAAAAAGCTTTGTGGATTGTCTTGATATTGAATTTAACAATGTTTTTTGTAGAAATTGTAATGGGGATAAAATCAGGTTCAACTTCGCTGTTATCGGACAGTTTAGACTTCTTGGGTGATAGTGCCAATTATTTGATAAGTTTGATTGTTTTACCAATGGCGTTAAGTTACCGTGCCAAAGCGTCTATGGTCAAGGGGCTAACGATGGGCAGTTTTGGTTTATTTATTTTAATTACTACCGTTTATCGTATGTTTTATGGGGAAATTCCCAGTTATTCTGAAATGAGCATTGTGGGATTTTTGGCGTTATTGGTAAATGTGTCAGCATTGCTGATATTGTTAAAATTTCGTGATGGCGACAGCAATGTCCGAAGTGTGTGGGTGTGTTCCCGAAATGATGCCATTGGTAATGTAGCGGTGATTTTGGCTGGTATAGCGGTTTATTTTTTTGGGTCAAAATATCCTGATTTAATTGTGGCGTTTATTTTGGCATTTTTAGCATTACAAGCCAGTCAAGAAATCATCAAAAGGGCTTGGGCGGAATTAAAAGTCAGTTAATTTAAAACACCGTTTGAACTAGGTTCAAGCGGTGTTTTTGTGTGGAAATTTTGCAAAATATTTTCAGGCTGCCTGAAAA
>NZ_BCYQ01000060.1 GCF_001598275.1 Moraxella oblonga NBRC 102422 | reverse complement strand
TTTAGAACCCTTTCTTTTCAGAAAGGGTTTTTTGTTGCTTAATCCTCACACCAAAAACGTAATGATAACAATTTAATGGTTTAATTTTTATCAAAAATCTGCTAACCTACCAATTTTATTTGGAGTTTTCTATGAAAACAAAACTACTTTTATCCTTTGCTTTATTGCTATCATCAAGTGCCTTTGCCACCCCCAACACCAAATCCCTAGAAGAGCTTGCCGGCTTATCGGGTTATGAAACCATTTTTTACGAAAACATCGCCACCCCACTGATGATGGAACGTATGTCTCTTATTGAAAATATGCTCCAAGATGACAAACTGACCGATGAGCAACGCAAACAAGCCATCAAAATCTACGATGATTATGCCGAAGGGTTGCTTAGCTCATTGGATACCGAAGCCACCAAAACTGCCCTTAAAAATGCCTATCTCTCTGCCGCCAAAGCCAACTACACACAGGGCGAAGTAGATGCCCAAATCGCCTTTTATGGTAGTGAAAATGGCAAAAACGCCCTCAAAAAACAAGAAGCCGTCCTATCCACCTATATGCAAAATGCAGGTAATGCCAGTAAAAACATCATCACTACCTACGAAAACAAAAATCTCAAAAAAATGCAAGACGACATTAAAAAAGCATTAAAAAAATAACCCAACCAAATCCGCTTGATGGCGGATTTTTTATGAGTGATGTGAATTTGATATGATAATAAAAACGCCATAAGAACAACGCCATGAAACTTAACAAACCCCTACTTGGCACACTTATCATCTTTGTGGTTTATGCAATTATGTCATTGTCCTTTTTGTATTTTGATGGTGGATTTGACATTCATGAAGGGGTGTGGGCAGTTGCTACCGAATTAAATCAAATATTTTTATTTTTTGTGTTGATTGGTGGGATTGGAATTTATGCGATTTATCAACTATCGCCAAAAAATTATGATAATTGGTGGGATTTTATTACAAATTTAATCGTTGTTTTATTCATACCTTATATATTTATAACATCATTAGATAAGGTGGTGGATAAATGGTATTATACGCTTTTTGAGCACAAAAAAGTAGTGGTAACAGATAATTATACTTTGCAAAAATATGAATATCGTGGCAATTATAGTTACTACTTGTCTTTTAATGAAAACCAAACGGTGAGAATTAATAAAAGCACTTATCAAAAATTAAAAGTCAATACGGTGTATGAGTTGACGATTACTTATCAGCCAAAAGCGGAGATTTTATATGAGATACAAATGGTGGAAAAGTAGCTGAATTTTAGTTGATTGTAAGATTTTGACAACGCAAGGTTTAGGGCTTGATTTATTTATATCTAAACACATCAATTAAATACCCAATACCCCAAACAGCACCGCTACCAAACAATAAAGAAGTTGTTGAAAAGATGAGTATAAATAATGAAAATATTGCAATATTTTTTGAATGGTCATTTTTAAAAGCAAAAACAAAGTTACAAATAAAAATTGATAAAAGACTTAATTTTACCAAAAATAAAAAAGTATATAATACCAATTTAAATGTAAAATCAAAAGAACTGGAATGATGTACAGAAAGTTCTTTTGGGATAACAATACCATAACTGGATATGTTTTTATAACAAAGCATTAAAACAAATAAGATGATAAATAATAAAATACAATGATTGACAATATCACTTTTTAAAAACCCAACTTTCATTCTTGGTACATAAGGATTATTATCATCATCTATATCAATCCAACCAATAAATGCCAAAAACTCAACCAAATTATCTTGTATAGGTAAATCAGCAACTCCATAATTTAATCCAGAAAGAAGCAATAATTTTAAAATCACAAACCAACAATACCAAATCCCAAGCGTTGTAACCCCCGCCATAGCCCAATTTATCCAAAAAATTAGCTCATTAAAAAATACCATTTTTATCACATAGTGTTAATCACTAGACAATTTTAAAAATACCCTTTAATTATATCATATTTGCCCCCATAAATAAGCCATTTTCCAAAAACAAAAAACTGCTATGACCACTCGCACCACCCTTCAAGCTGCCCAATTAGCCAAACAAGCCAAACTCACAGGCGAACAAAATCCCAAAGACAAAAAAGAAGCCAAAATCCTAACAGGCATCAATGCCACAGGCAACGAAATTTCCAGTGGAGCGTTTGAAATGGCGACCGACTATGAGCCTGCTGGCGACCAGCCAACCGCCATACAGGGGCTTGTGGACGGCATCAAGGACGGCTTGACAGGTCAGCTACTCTTGGGTGTAACAGGCTCTGGCAAGACCTATACAATGGCAAAAGTGATTGCCCAATGTGGGCGACCTGCCATTATTATGGCACACAACAAGACTTTGGCGGCACAGCTTTATGGCGAGTTTAAGGCATTTTTTCCCAATAATGCGGTGGAATATTTTGTCTCTTATTATGATTATTATCAGCCAGAGGCCTATGTGCCAGCTTCTGACACCTTTATTGAAAAGGATAGTGCGATTAACGACCATATTGACCAAATGCGACTTTCGGCAACTCGTGCCTTATTAGAAAGGCGTGATGCGATTATTGTGGCAAGTGTCTCTGCCATTTATGGCTTGGGCGATGTGGACAGCTATATGCAAATGCTCCTTCATATCGTGGTGGGCGATAGGGTACATCGTGATACTTTGATTAAACGCCTCGTTGCTTTGCAATATGAACGCAATGAGCTGGATTTTGGGCGGGGGACTTATCGTATTCGGGGCGAAACTTTGGACATTTATCCTGCCGAAAGTGAGAGCCTTGCGGTGCGTGTGGCGTTTTTTGATGATGAAATTGAAAAGATTGCTTGGTTTGACCCATTGACAGGCAAGGCGGTCAAAAGCGTGCCACGAGTTACCATTTACCCCAAATCGCACTATGTAACCCCCAAAGAAAAATTGGAGCAGGCAAGCGAAACCATCAAAGCCGAGCTTGCCGAGCGACTGGACTATTTTCGTCAAAATGACAAACTCATAGAAGCCCAACGAATCAAAGAACGCACCCAATACGACCTTGAAATGATACAACAGCTTGGCTATTGTAATGGTATTGAGAATTATTCTCGTCATTTATCAGGGCGAGCGGCAGGCGAGGCACCGCCCACTTTGTTTGATTATGTGCCGTCCGATGCCCTGTTATTTATTGACGAAAGCCACGCCACCGTACCGCAGATTGGGGCGATGTACAAGGGCGATAGAAGTCGCAAAGAAACTTTGGTGCAATATGGCTTTCGTCTGCCGTCTGCTCTTGATAACCGTCCGATGAAGTTTGAGGAATGGGAGGCGATTAAGCCTGCCACCATTTATGTGTCGGCAACGCCAGCCGATTATGAATTAAAAAATAGCCAAAAGATTGTGGAACAAGTGGTTCGTCCCACAGGCTTGATTGACCCTGTTTTGGAGATTCGCCCCGTTTTGACCCAAGTGGACGATGTGTTGGGCGAGATTCATTTGCGTAAGGCGGTTAATGAGCGAGTCTTAATCACCACCTTAACCAAAAGAATGGCGGAGGATTTGACCAGTTATTTACAAGAATATGGCATTAAGGTGGCATATTTGCACTCAGACATTGATACTGTTGAGCGAATGAAAATCATTCACGAATTAAGAACAGGTGTTCACGATGTGCTGGTGGGCATTAACTTATTAAGAGAAGGGCTTGATATGCCAGAGGTGAGCCTTGTGGCGATTTTTGATGCGGACAAGGAGGGGTTTTTGCGTTCGGAGCGGTCTTTGATTCAGACCATTGGGCGAGCGGCACGACATATCAATGGCAAGGCGATTTTGTATGCGGACAAAATCACCCCCAGTATGCAAAAGGCGATGGACGAAACACAAAGGCGTAGAACAAAGCAAATCGCCTTTAATGAACTGCACGGCATTACACCAAAATCTGCCGTGCGAGCCATTACCGATAAGATTGACACAGGCGAAGAAATCCAAGATGAACCCATCTTGCCTGCCGTGCCAACCGCCCTAAACGAGGTGGACGAGAGCATTCTAAGAAATCCACAGCTCACGGTCAAAGAAATCAACCGCCTTGACAAAGAAATGAGAAAACTCTCTGGCGAACTAAAATTTGAAGAGGCGGCTAAATTGAGGGATAAGATTGTGGCGTTGAAGCAGTTACTTTTGAGTTAATGACTTGTGCAATACCTTTTATTTGTGTTATATTAACCAAAAATAAGACATTCCACCATGAAAACACCACAAAAAATCCGTATGTTACGAGAATCCAAACAACTAACCCAAATACAAGTCGCTGAACAGACCAACATGTCTGTTAGTAGTTATGCCAAATTGGAGCGGGGTGAACGCAAGATAAGTGTTGATGAATTAACCAGAGTTGCCGAGACTTTACAAGCTGACCCTGCACAATTATTGGATAATAAAAAACAAAACATTCTTTGTTTTGTAAATAGTAATAGCAATCACAACATTAACTATTACGCCAATATTGATACCCAATCTGAAATTGACAGATTACAACTGATTATTAGCAACCAACAAGCCTTATTAAAAGAAAAAGATGAACTGATTCTTGAACAAAAATCTCATATAAAAACTTTACAAGCCATCATTGACAAGCAAAAATAAAAAAAACAGACTAAGCTATTTAGTCTGTTTTTTTTATTTGCATTATTTAATAAATTTATCAATCAAGGCTTTTAAATCAGTTGGATTTTTGATGATTTTTAACCATTCATCCGCCTTAATGCCTTTGAGTAGTTTTGTGATTTTACCAAATTGGTCTTTTAGCTCACTCTTATCATCAAGATTATAGCCATTTTCATAAACCCAATTCACAGCACTTAACATGGCGAATGTTACCGATATTGCCACGCCTGCTGCCGCAACATCTAAAATTCCTGTTGGTGGCAAAACCGATTTAACCCATAAAAATGCATTTGAACCAATGCTCTGACTGGCAAATAATGGAATGGCAGCAACCGCTGATTTTTTGGATAAAATTTCATTGGTGTAAATATAGTGAATCCGCATAATTGCCCCAGCTTGAATGCCTGTGATATACAAGGCACTGCCCGGAATAAAAGCAGCCGCCCCCACTGCTCCAAGCACCCAATACAATTCACGTTTCACCAATTGTGATTTACTCATCATTTCACGAGCAAGGAGCAAATCTTTGCCGTATTCTTTTAGATAACTTAGCACGCTTTCACGCAGTTCATCAACACCACGAATATCCATTTCGGCTTCGGGGTCATAATCAGGGTCATAACCATCTGTACAAGTTAAAAATAACTTTTCATCATCAGCAAGCCCAAGTGATGAATGCCATTGGATAGCGACAGATTCTAGGGCTTTGGGTTTTTTGTCGTATTCATCAATTTTATTCATCACGACAAATACTTTTTTGGCATATTGTTTTAATTCATCATAATGAGCTTTTTGCGAATCATCAACCGACCCTGCAACCACCAAAATCCCCACATCAATATCATTTAAGATATTGCGAGTTTCTTGGCTGTTTTCACGAATAACATCACCAAGACCGGGCGAATCAATAATGGTAACATTATTACTCCATTTGATTTCTTTGATTTTGGTGGTTACGCCTGAAATAGCCCCAACTTGAACCTTTTTATTTTCGCCTTTTTTGACATTAAATAAGGCATTGATGAGTGAGCTTTTCCCTGTGCTTACTCGACCAATAACCGCAATTTTAACAGTTTTGCCAAATCCTTTTTCAATTTGTGATAAATCATCTTGGATTTTTGACTCAACATTTTCCTTTTGTTTGTCATCAAATGCACCATTATCATTTGATTTGGTAAAATCATCAAAAATACCCATACTTTACTCCAATAAAAAGATTAAGATTTTAGCAATTCTAACATAATCACAAAATGCAAAAATGTCTATTTTAGACAATGGATTATCTAAAATAGACATTGCAACATCACAAAAATTTTCAACTTGACACAAACAACCCCAATACCACCCACCCCCAATTATGCTATAATACCCCCAAATTTCACCATAAACACACCATGACCGACCGACTGACCAATTTGCCCATTTTATTTCATGAGCTAAACATTCATCGCCTGCCTGATGACAAAAAAATCAAAATTCACCAAATAGACGAGCAACTCCCCCAAACTCAATGTGGTCTGTGCGGACACATAGACGGCTGTTTGCCTTATGCTTATGGTATCGTGATGAATGGCGAAGCAACCAATCTTTGTGTACCAGGCGGGCAAATCACCACCAACATCATCAGTCATATCATGAATGTGCCTGCCCCCACCGCTACCCCAAGCAAATGGGCGACCGACCCTACCACACAACGTCCCCATGCTGTACGTGCCATCATCAACGAAGATGAATGTATCGGCTGTACCAAATGTATCCCTGCCTGCCCTGTAGATGCCATCATTGGCACTGCCAAACACATGCACACCATCATCACCGACCTATGTACAGGTTGTGAATTGTGCCTACCGCCCTGCCCTGTGGATTGCATCACGCTCATCAAGTACCCCCACGCACCTGATGATGCCACCCGCCAAAAAGAACAAGAACATTTACGCCATCGCTACCACCATCATCTAAACCGAGTCGCCAAAAATATGACAGACGGCACAAAGCCTGTAGTCAATGCCGTAGAATCCGCCATCACCAACGCCATCACTGGCGAAACCATCTCGCCTATGGAGCAAAATTTTGCCAAAAACACCATTGAACTTGCCAAAATTCGCACCCAAATCAAAAAACTCACCAAACAACTTACCACCAAAGACAACCCCCAATTACGCACCGAATTGGAAATTTTACAAACAAAATTACAACAGCTTGACACACCCTAAGAGATAGTCATGAAAAACCACATTCACCTAGAAAATGTCAGCCTAGATAAAATAGACAACGATACGCACAAATTGCTTGATTTGGTCAGACGCTTGGAGACATCGGATTTTGTTTTTGCCACCGACCCAAAAGTTGCCACCGACCTTGCAAAATCCTCAGAAGGCACACCCACCGACAAACTCATCTACCGTGCCACCATCTTAGATGAGACAAACGATTTGACGTACGCCCTTTACAAAGGCAATTTTTTGGTTAAAAGTGTCTCAAAAATATACGCCATCATCTCGTTTGTGCTAGGCTTTATTGGTGTGATAGGACTGCTTAATACCCACATCGTGAATTTTTTTTATGTACTTTTAATGTTGCTTGGTTGGCACACGATAACACTTATTTTGTGGTTAATTGGCTTAAAAAATCAAAACCCCTATTCAGGCATTTATGGCATATTGGATAAAATCCGCCCAAAAATCGCCATTCAAGCCCACGCCTTTGACATTTATTTAGAAGAATTTCAAAAAAATGCAGTGTGGCAACTGGGTAAAGTCATTCACAAGGCATGGCTTTTTGGGTTGCTTGGTAGCGTACTGGCTTTGTTTGTGATGTTTTTATTTAAAAGCTATGTGTTCGTTTGGGAGTCCACCCTTCTTTCTCCAAAAACTTTTATGATGATGTTAAAGACTTTTGGATTTGTGCCTAGCCTATTTGGTTTTGATGCCACGCAGATTGACCCCAGCACTGGCGACATTTCTCATGCTCGCCTTGCCACGCTCATCATGCTGTCTGTGGTGATTTATGGCATGATACCTCGTTTGGGCGTGTATATACTTTGTCATCTTAAAGCCAATGAGTATTTTCAAATTGACCAAAATCTGTATTATTATGAAAACTTTATTCGCACATTTAACCAAAAAATCGTAGATAAAGACGACTTTAATCCCGCTTCCCCTGCCACCAATAAGTCAGTTCGCCTTAGCAAAACCAAAACAGTGGTTGCCACCCTAGAACGCCCCCACGATGGCGACTGGCATGGGCAAACCAACACCAAAAATCTAGGCACGGTGGACAACAAAGACGAGATTTTACATCTCATCAAAACCGCCAATACTCTACAAGCCCATATCATTTTAGGCATTGACACACAATCGTTGCCAGACAGGGGTATTTTACGCAAACTAGAAGTGATCTGTCAGCATACTCAAAACGGCGCATCCGTCAAATTACTGGGGCATGCAGATTATAGCGACAAATGGCAACAAATACTGGCAGACAGGCAGATTGAACAAGCATGACACTAGAACACGTCTATCGTTGATAGCATTATTTATGATTGGGGGCGATTTAAAAATAAGGTG
>NZ_BCYQ01000059.1 GCF_001598275.1 Moraxella oblonga NBRC 102422 | reverse complement strand
GCATATTTGGGATTTGGTTTTACTATTCTTACCAAATTTTTGCTAAAAATTTACTCGGGCTTAACAAAACTATTGGCTTTTAAGTGGTTTTATTGTAGAATTAGCCCTTTTTTACGTCTGTAAAAATTTGTAAAATTATTGACCATCATGTGGTCAAAAAACCAATTAACTCGGAGTTGATAGCTTAATCAAATTCTCAAACACACCCGCTAACAGATTTTATCTGCCAAAAGTACGTTTGATAACGGTATTAGCACCCCAACGCCTTTTCTGAAGTTTTGCGTTTACGCACGCTTTTTGGAGGACTCTACGTTGAGTACACCTGTTACTAATGCACCTGTTGCCAAATTGCAACGAAATCTTGGTTTGTGGCACGTCATCATTATTGGTTTGGCTTATATTCAGCCGATGACTTTGCTTGACACTTTTGGTATGGTATCCCGTGATAGCGTGGGTCATGTGCCAACTTCTTATATTTTTGCCTTACTTGCGGTGATTTTAACTTCGTTTAGTTATGGGCATATGATTAAAGCCTATCCCTCATCAGGTTCGGCTTATACTTATACCCAAAAGTCCATCAACCCTTCAATGGGCTTTATGGTGGGTTGGTCATCTTGGCTTGATTATCTGCTCTCGCCAATGGTTAATATCATCTTGGCGGTGTTGTATTTGGAAGCCTTATTTCCCAATGTCAATCACTGGGTGTGGGTCATTGGCTTAACAGGCTTGATGACTGGGGTAAACCTATTTGGCTCAAAAGTGGTGGCATATTTTAATAGTTGGATTGTCTTTGTCCAACTTTTGGTGATTGGCGTATTTGTGTATTTGATTTATGAAAAATTGCAAATGGGCGTCTATGCCAATGGTACATTGGACGCTGACAAATATCCACTTTGGAGCTTAAAGCCCTTTTGGAATGAAATGACTTCGGTGGGTGCACTCATTACTGGGGCAACCATTTTGTGCTTTTCGTTTACAGGATTTGACTCGCTCTCTAGCCTTGCCGAAGAAACCAAAGATGTCAAAAATACTTTGCCCAAAGCAATGGTATTAACTTCCTTGATTGCTGGGATTGTCTTTATTTCTAGTACCTATTTTATGCAAACCTATTTCCCAAGCGACCCATCTATCTATTTTGAGGCGGTGGACGAAACACAAGCGGAAATTTTGCTTCTTGTTGGTGGTTCGGCATTTCAAGCAGCCGTATTGGGCTTTGCCATTGTAACAGTAATGGCATCAGGCATTTCAGCACACGCAGGTGTTTCTCGTCTGATGTATGTGATGGGGCGTGATAATGTCATTAGCAAAAAAATCTTTGGGCAAATTCACCCCAAACTCTTTACCCCTGTCAATAATATTTTGATTGCAGGGGCAGTGGCTTTGACCGCAGGTTTTATTAGCCTTGAAACAGTGGTTAATTTGATTAGCTTTGGGGCATTGACGGCGTTTAGTTTTGTGAATATTTCGGTGCTGTTTCGCTATGTGTTGCGTGATAAGCAGTTTAATACACCAAAACAAATTATTAATTATATCATTGTGCCGATTTTGGGTTTTATCAGCGTCTTTTTGATGTGGCTTGAAGTTGATGGTGTTACTTTGAAGGTTGGTTTGTTTTGGGCGGCATTGGGCTTTATTTGGCTTGGTATCAAAACAGGTGGCTTTAAAAAGCCTGTACCACAGTTCAAAGAAGAGGATGTTTAATCATTGATTGTTTAATAACAAATAACCTCATGCCATGCGTGGGGTTATTTGTTTGGGGTGATTTATAACAAAATTGTGTTACAATAGTAACCAAATAAACCATAGGGTAAATTATGTCCTCTCGCTATACTGTCTTTTTTGTGTCTTGTGCGTTGCCATTGTTGCTTGTGAGTCAAATCGCCCCTAGCATGGCTCATGAGCTGGATTTTTGGCTTTTGTGGGTGGTTGCCATGACGTTTGTGGGCTTGCCGATTTTATTTGCCGAAATCGCTCTGTCAGTGCGTAGTGGTGCTTTGCCTTATCAAGGCATACAGAAACTTACGCGTGAAGCCGATGCCAAGATAATCTGGCGAATGTTTGCAGGGCTATCGGTATTCATATCGCTTTTGTTTGCAGTAAGTATCACCACAAGATTGGGTGAGGGCGTGCATCTGCATTTGCCTCAATTACAGCTCCCTTTGCCAAGTGTGGGCGTGAGTGTGCTACTAGCCTTTGTGTTATTGATTTTAAGTTTGTTAAAATCTCGCCTACTGCCTGTGGGTGTGGCATTGGTGGTGATTGGTTCGCTCATTTCACTCTTTGATGGCGGACTAGATAGTGGCGTGAGCGTGCCTGTGATGACGGCGGTATCGCTTGGTGAATGGGCGAAGGCGGTGTCGTTGGCACTTATCTGTGTGGGTGTCGGTAGTGGCTTGTACTGGTTTGGCAACGCACCCAACGTGGCAAAAATTAACCCAAAAAAATCACTGTCAGGCATGATTTTAGCCATATGGCTAAGCCAGCTTGTGTTTGGTTCATTTGCTCTACTTGTGAGTAGCAGTTATGTTACACCCACATCTTTTGCGGTGTCTGGGATAGGTATGTTGCTCGTGGCAGGGTTTTTGGTATATTATGCAGGCGTGCAGTTGATGTATCGTTTTGGGTGGATTAATGGAGCGATTGCTACGCTTGTTGGTTTACTTGTTTTGTCTGCTTTGCCTGCCAAAATTGTCCTCATCACCTTGATTGTCATTGGCATGGTGGCGGTGGTACTATTGGCATTATTTGCAGGATTTGCCATGAAAATCAGCCATTTACGCAAGACATTTAATTTTAAAAGCGAAGCTCGTTACAACCTGTGGCGTATGTTTGTGCGAATATTTGCACCGCTTGCCATATTGGTGGCATTGGTGGGTTGGGTGTTAGAATGGCTACGATAACCATCAGTCTGGCTTATGCTGATGTGGATACTCAGCATTATGCCGAACTCCAAGTACCACAAGGCACAAGCCTATACCAAGCCATAGAACAATCAGGGTGGCTTGATTTGCCAAGTTTGGCACAATTTAGCAGGTGGTGTGCTGACAACATGACCACCAATCCCAATCACAAGGCTTGGTATGTAGGCATTTATAGCCAAAAAAAACGCCTAGACACAGTGCTGTCAGACGGTGATAGGGTGGAGATTTATCGTCCATTATCATATGACCCCATGACACGGCGTAAATCTAAGTCGGTGGTGCGTTTAAAGAAACTTGGTTATCGCCCTTTATAATAATCAACACCAAATTAAAGCTAATTTGGTGTTTTTATACAAAAACGCATTCTCAACTTTATATGAGTACTTGACCTTTATCAGAGTAAATACGATTTAACCTCGTATCCAAAAATAAACACATATAAATCAATAAGTTTTGATTATAAGTTGAGAGCAAGGTTAAGTGTTACTCTTTTATGGGTAAGGTCTCACGCCCCAAAATTCTCACTACTTGACCATTTTCAAAATAAATGGATAGGTATTGACTGGCGTTTTTAATGTCTTTCTTTTTGGCACGTTTGCCGTCCGTACCTGCGGTGTAGTCGTACAGATAGTCAAAACGGTTTGGGTTTAGGGTATCACGCAAAGCAGGACTGCCCAATAGATAAATGACTTGGTCAGCTGTCATGCCCACCCGCACCTGCGAGGCTTGCTCGGCGGTAATGGGTGTGCCTTGTGGTAGGTCAATCGTATAGACACGAAAAACGCTACAACCTGACAAAAAAAGTGTACTCATTAAGGCAAAACTGGCGAGTTTGGTGGTCATGTTCATGATAATAAATCTTAAAAAAATTTTTATCATATTAAACGCAAGTCATCAAATATGCAAGTTTTTTGACAAATTTTCACGAAAGCGTAGGATTTAACATACCAAAAAATCAATGATAATATTTGGGATTTTTGGCAAAAAATCCCTATTTTTTCGGTGAATTTTGTATAAAAATATGTTAGAATGATTAAAATTGTAATTGATTATCAAATGATAACTTGGCGAGAGTTGATGTTTGATAAAACCAATCAGAGAGAGTATCATGGCATTTACCAACAAAGATTTAAGAAAAGCAGGTCTTAAAGTTACCCTACCACGCATCAAAATTTTGGAACTATTAGAAAATGCTGAACACCACCACATGAGTGCCGAAGATGTCTACAAAGCATTGGCAGAGCAGGGCGAAGATGTGGGCTTGGCGACCGTATATCGTGTGCTGACTCAGTTTGAGCAGGCAGGCATAGTAGAACGCCACAATTTTGAAAATAATCTATCGGTATTTGAAATCGCCCAAGAGGAGCATCATGACCATTTGGTGTGTGATGTTTGTGGCAAAATAGAAGAGTTTCACAACGAAATCATTGAGAACGAACAGCGTAATGTTGCTGACAAGTACAACTTCAAACTGTCGGGTCATTCGCTTGTGTTATATGGTGTGTGTAGCAACGAAGAATGTCGCAAGACGCTTGAAAACAAACCATCACCTCAAAAATAATCAATGTCATCAAAACTCATACCAAAAGAGCTTAAAGTGATAAAAAACTTATTGTTTTGTTATCAAGGTGAATGGTAATCTGCTTACATCAATTCATGTCGCATTTAGGTTATGGCATGTTTTGACAAACAGCACAAATCATCTTGGTCATAAAAACCCAATCGTAAAGATTGGGTTTTTGTTTGGGTGGTGTTATCAAGATTAGGCATAGTTACCCAAATCAATCGACAGTTTATTTGCTCCTTCGTCCACATCACCTTTTTCAACAATTTTACTTTCAAGTTTGATTTGGAGACGTAGGTCGTTGGGGCTATCGGCGTGCTTGATGGCATCGGCATAGGTGATTTGTCCACTTTCAAAGAGGTCAAATAATGCTTGGTCAAAGGTCTGCATGCCGATGTCTTTTGAACGTTTCATGACAGGCTTAATCTCGTGAATCTCGCCTTTACGGATGTAGTCAGCGATGAGCTGTGTGCCTAGCAAAATCTCAATGGCAGCACGGCGACCTTTGCCATCTGGGGTAGGAATCAGCATTTGGGCGATAATCGCACGCAGGTTCAACGACAAATCCATAAATAGCTGTCCGTGACGGTCAGCCTCAAAGAAGTGAATGATACGGTCAATCGCTTGGTTGGCGTTGTTGGCGTGCAGGGTGGCAAATACCAAGTGACCTGTTTCGGCGTATTGAATAGCGTAGCTCATGACCTCACGGTTACGAATCTCACCAATCAGAATCACATCAGGGGCTTGACGTAGGGTATTTTTTAAACCTTCTTCAAATGAGAGTGTGTCAATGCCGACCTCACGCTGGGTTACGATACAACCTTTGTGTTCGTGGACGTATTCAATGGGGTCTTCGATGGTGATGATGTGTCCACGAGAGTTTTGATTGCGATGTCCAATCATGGCAGCCAGCGTGGTGGATTTACCTGTACCTGTCGCACCTACCAATAGGATAATGCCACGCTTTTTCATGGCAAGTTCTTTAAGGATAGGGGGTAGATTTAAGTCTTCGGTGGTGGGAATGTTGGTCTCAATTTTACGCAGTACCATAGCCGCTTTGTTACGCTGAATGAGAGCGGATACACGAAAACGAGCGGTTTCAGCTTTATCAGCAATGGCAAACTGACATTCGTTGGTTTCTAAAAATTCTTTTTTTTGATTATCAGTCATGATACTGGTAACGATTGCCATTGTCTGTTCGGCGGTCAATGGCGTTTTTGTCATTGGCAAGATTTGCCCATGCACTTTGAGTGATGGCGGAACGCCTTCGGTGATGAATAAGTCAGAGCCATTTTTGGCAATCATGACTTGGAGTAATTTGTCAAAATCCATAGTATTTCCAATTATTTTTTTGAAAGTTAAGCAAATCATCAATGATGAAATTTTTATTTGATGATTTGCTTTTAGATTACAAGAATGACTCTGGCTGTTTGGCGTAGATACGAGCCGTTTCTTTGTCAATGGTACGGCTTGCTACCAGATTTTTTAAGGTTTGGTCAAGCGTAATCATACCTTCACCTGCCCCTGTTTGGATTGCTGAATACATCTGGGCAACCTTGTTTTCACGGATAAGGTTACGAATGGCAGGCGTACCAAGCATAATCTCGTGAGCTGCCACACGACCACCGCCAACTTTTTTCAAAAGTGCTTGGGAGATAACCGCTTGCAAGGATTCAGATAACATCGCACGAATCATGTCTTTTTCGGCAGCAGGGAAAACGTCAATCACACGGTCAATGGTTTTGGCGGCAGAGTTGGTGTGCAATGTACCAAACACCAAGTGTCCTGTTTCGGCGGCGGTCAAAGCAAGGCGAATGGTCTCAAGGTCACGCATCTCACCCACCAAAATCACGTCAGGGTCTTCACGCAGGGCAGAACGAAGAGCGGCATCAAACCCAAGTGTATCACGGTGTACCTCACGTTGGTTGATGAGTGATTTTTTGGATTCGTGGACAAATTCAATAGGGTCTTCAATGGTAAGAATGTGTTCTTTACGAGTTTCGTTGATGTAGTTAATCATCGCAGCCAGCGTGGTGGATTTACCAGAACCTGTCGGACCTGTAACCAATACTACGCCACGTTTAAAATCAGAAACTTTTCTAAAAACAGGACCCATGCCCAAATCGTCCATGGTTAAAACCTTAGAAGGAATGGTACGAAATACCGCACCAGCACCACGGTTTTGGTTAAAGGCGTTTACACGAAAACGAGCCAAGCCTGGAATCTCAAACGAAAAGTCGGTCTCTAAAAATTCTTCGTAGTCGGCACGTTGTTTGTCGTTCATGATGTCATAGATGAGTTTATGAACGGTGGAATGGTCCATTTCTGGGGTGTTGATACGTACCACCTCACCGTCCACACGAATCATCGGTGGCAAACCTGCCGATAAATGCAAGTCAGAGGCTTTATTTTTGACGACAAAACGGAGTAAATCTTCGATACTGGGGGTGGACATAGGGCAACCTTAATAATGAGATATAATGGCTTTATTATACAATAATTCTTAAAATTTGTGTATTTTTAAAATGCCGTTCATGCGGTTAAATGGGCATTGTATTTATGTTGGCGTTTTGAGGATTTTTTGTTAGAATACACAGATATTTACACCATCTGGATAAATAGCGGTGAGTGATTTACAACAGCGATTTACAAACATCCAAACCAAACTTGACACCCATAACGCGCATCACCACGCCAATGCGTGCCTACTGGCCGTCTCAAAAACCAAACCTGCCGATGACATTCGTACGCTTTTTGGGTTGGGGCAACGTGCTTTTGGTGAAAATTATCTCCAAGAATGTCTAGCCAAACAAGCACAACTGTCTGATTTGGATATTGAATGGCATTATATTGGGCATATTCAGCGTAATAAAACTCGTGATTTGGCACGTCATTTTGATTGGGTGCAGACACTTGACCGTGCCATCATCGCCCAAAGATTAAACGAACAACGAGCAGGCTTACCACCCTTAAATGTGCTGATTCAGATTAATGTTGATGCTGAAGATAGCAAGTCAGGCTGTCAAATGAACGAAGTAGATGAGCTTTTGGCATTGATTTTAACTCTACCCAACTTGGTTTTGCGGGGTTTGATGATTATTCCTGCCAAAGAAGGCACGGACGCATTTGCTCGCACCAAAGATTTGTTTGATGGTATCAAGACCAAATATAATCCACCCCATTGGGACACATTATCAATGGGCATGAGTGGCGACATGGCAGACGCCATCGCCAACGGCTCAACCATGGTGCGAGTGGGCAGTGCGATTTTTGGGGAGAGGGAATATCGATAGGGGGCTGTTTGGTTTGGGTCATCAAACCACACGAACCAAACATTGGTGCATGATGTCAATCAGTGGATTGATGTCTCGGTCATCGTTGGGCTCGATTTCGATTCGACCATTACCCAACTCATAAATCACCCCATGCTCGCACGACAGCATGCTGGCTGCGTCCCACGCTTGTTTGGTGATGTGGCTGGTGTCAAATTCATAACCTGCCTCTTGTGCCAGCTGTTTAAACAAAATGCGAGTGGCTCTGCCGTTACCTTCTTCGAAGGGGTGGGCAAAATTAAATTCGGCATAGCTGACCGCAAATTCATACACAAAATCATCGTGATTGAGATATTTAAGGTAATGATTTTCCTTTAAAAATTGAGCCATTTCATCGATGGTGGGTAAAATTTCATCAACATCAGCAAAGATGGTTGCCAATGAAACGTCATATTCATTTTGCTTAAAGAAAGGTTCAATTCGCCGTAATTGCCCAGCATATTCACGCAATCCCTCAAACAGATATTGATGAATTTTAGTCAAATGCTCAAAATTATAATTGCCTTGAATGGGAGTTTTTAAGGTA
>NZ_BCYQ01000058.1 GCF_001598275.1 Moraxella oblonga NBRC 102422 | reverse complement strand
CTTTTCATGTGTCTTTTAGATTTTTTCCAATAAAAAATCCAATCTTAATTAAGATTGGATTTTTAATATGGCAGAGGCGGCTGGACTCGAACCAACGAATGTCAGGATCAAAACCTGATGCCTTACCAACTTGGCGACGCCCCTATGTCATAGTCCCAAGATTATAACAGAATCTTTTTAGATTGCAAGTGGTTTTTTATTTTTAATGAAAAAAACCACTAAACGCTACTTGGGTGATTGGTATGAGATGGTTGTTTGCTTTGGTTGTAAAATGGTAACATGGTAGATAAAGTAGTTTACCATCGTGTATGGATTGTTGTACAATAAGCTGTCCCATACTACTTTTTTAAAAAGTGGTGAAGTATTTTGGTTTATTTGGAAACGACTATGACTCAACCTAGCGTTATCCGCCTTGAAAAGGCGGTATTTGATAAAGATTATGAAACTGCGTGTAGTGAACTACTTTCTATTTTGGGCGAGCTGGACAAGCAATTTGGGCATTGCTTTACGATTGAATGCGATTATCCAGCCCAATTAGAATTCATGGGCAATGAAAAAACCGTGCATTTTTGTCAGCGTGTTGCCAATGCGGTAACAGAGCTATTTCATGCCAAGAATGATTTTGGTGTTTCTCGTTTGGGTTTTGGGCGTTTTATGACCCTTCATCGTTGGCTTGATTTGGTATTTGCTTCATCTACTTTTGTGAATGCTGATCACATCATTCGTACCTACCACATCGGAGCACCCGAAGAGGCAAGCACTAACCTACAAATTGCTAACAACGAAAATACTTGGCTAAAATTTTGTATTTTATATACGATGGAGTCCAATATTCCACTAACACTAGATGTGTTGTGGGATTTTGATAAGCACATCTGTGCCTCATTATGCTTTGCATTGCAGTCGCCACGCTTTATCGGTACACAAGGAGCATTTAGCAAACGCCAAGCAATCCTGCAATGGTTTGCTCCAAAATTGGCTGAATTTGAGAATTTGAACGAATTGCCATCTGCGATAGCTCATGATGTGTATATGCATTGCAGTTATGACATCACCCCAGACAAACACCGTGTCAAAGAAAGTCTCAATCAAGTCATTCGCCGTCATTTGCTCGCATTAGGGCAGACTGACCGTGATGTGTCTAAGATTGGCAAAACCAACGGTAAACCTGTGATGCTTGTGTTGTTGGAGCATTTTCATTCGGCACATTCCATTTATCGTACGCATTCTACATCAATGATAGCGGCTCGTGAACATTTTCATTTGGTTGGTATTGGTGGTTCGGCGGTTGATGAAAAAGGTCGCCAAGTGTTTGATGAGTTTGTAGAACTGGGTAATAACAGTATTTTAGATAAAATTATTGATATCAAAGCACTGGCGGACAAATTTGAGCCTGCTGTACTGTATATGCCTAGCATTGGCATGGATTTGACACCCATTTTTCTAAGTAATCTACGCATCGCACCTATCCAAAGTATCGCCTTAGGGCACCCTGCAACCACACATTCACCCTTTATTGACTATGTGGTGGTTGAGGATGACTATGTTGGTTCAGAAGCGTGTTTTAGTGAAAAGCTCATTCGCCTACCCAAAGATGCTCTGCCCTATGTGCCATCTGCACTCGCACCAAGCTCGGTAGAATACCGTATGCGTGAAAATCCAGAAGTGGTAAAAATCGGTGTGGCAGCCACCACCATGAAATTAAACCCTTATTTCCTAAAAGCCTGTCAAGCCATTCGCAACCAAGCTAATGTGCCAGTACATTTTGTGTTTGCATTGGGTCAATCACAGGGTATTACCCACCCTTATGTTACCCGCTTTATCAAAAGCTATCTGGGCGATGATGCGACAGTTTATCCGCACAAACCTTATCATGAGTATCTACAAATCCTTCATCAGTGCGACATGATGATTAATCCATTCCCATTTGGCAACACCAATGGTATCATTGATATGATTACGCTTGGACTTGTGGGTGTCTGCAAAACAGGCGATGAAGTCCACGAGCATATTGATGAGGGTCTGTTTGACAGATTGGGTCTGCCCAAAGACAAACTGGTGGCAAAAACTGCTGATGAATACGTGGCAAAAGCGGTGGCACTTGCCGAAAACCACGCCGAACGCCTAGCCCTACGCCGTCATGTCATTGAAAACAATGGCTTGCAAACGCTATTTACAGGCAACCCACAGCACATGGGCGAGGCATTTTTGGCGAAAGTGGTGGAACTTGGATTGTCTGATGAAAAAGCAGACAGCAAAGCAGATGACAAGCCCAAAAAGGAGCCTGCCAAACGCACCACAAAGACAGCAACCAAAAAAGCAACAACCAAAAAAGTTGCCAAAAAATCAACCAAAAAAGATTGATTGATACTGCATCAATGATAAATATTTCTCATTGATATTATTAATTAGAAATTTTGTGTAGAAAAAATGTAACCAAATACTGTCAATGCCCTTATTTTATTGGGCTTGACAGTAAAGAATGAAAAGTCCAAGCAAAATGTGCCAAATAGATAGGCACATTTCTTGCAACATAAATATAAATACCATTCATCCACAAATGAGATGAGTGATGGTATTAACCATAATTTAAATCATCGTTGCCGACTGGCGTTAAACGATGTGATTATCACGAGGAAAACTAATGAACCATACTTATCGTGTCATATATAACGAAAGTACTAATACTTTTGTGGCGGTCTCCGAGATCGTCTCTGCCAAAGGCAAAAAATCCAAAGGCAAAAAATCCGCCAGTCATGCAGGTAGCGTTGTCGCTGCTGTTGGTGTGGCGGTTGCAGGGGGTGCATTGACGACAGTGCCAACAGAAGCTGAGGCGGCCGTTACAATAACACAATCTAATGCTAATGGCGTAACTAGCAACACGGACTCATTTGGTTTTGGTACTGCCAAAGGTCGAGGGTTGTCTATCTCTATCGGTGAGGGTGCTAACACTTCTCATGATGGTGCGATTGCACTAGGTGTTAGTGCAGTTGCATCAGGTGATTATGCCGTTGCCATTGGTTCGCCCGGCTCTTTTACAAAAGACCTAAGATACACCAACAATACTGTTAGATATACTGACTCTGATTTGCGTCGTACTGTCGCTAGAGGTTCTCAAGCAATTGCATTGGGTAGTGCCTCAAGAGCGTTGGGTGATCAAAGTAGTGCCATCGGTAATGACGTTTTGTCTGTTGGTATCGGTTCTATTGCTATCGGTAACGATGATACTCAAGATAGCTCACAAAACCCAACAGTAACTTTTGACAATCAATTAGCACTGGTGAACGCACAGGGTGCAGGCTATATTAATACAGGTTCGTTTGGTCAAGGTTCAAATGCTATCGGTGCACACTCTCAAGCACTTAGTAAGGGTTCAACCGCCATCGGTGTAGGTGCGGCAGCAGGTCGTGTGGGTAATTATACTGGTGCAGTAGCAGGTAGCTATGTAGACCCTAACTTTAGATATGTAGATTCTGGTTTGGGTGCCAACACCACCGCCATCGGTGCGATGTCTTATGCTGCCAACAACGAATCTACCGCCATCGGTTCAAACAGCCGTGCTTATTCTGAGCGTGGTGTTTCTATCGGTTATCAAGCAACAACTGGTGGCAATACCACCGCCACTATGCGTCAAGATACCATCGCTATTGGTACAAACGCAACAGCACTAAACAACTACTCTATCATCATCGGTACTAACGCTAGCAACATCAATAACTCAGCACAACTTCAAGGTGAAGTCGTCATCGGTCATAACGCTGTGGGCGGTTCTCAGGCTGCCAGTGTGGTTATCGGTTCTGGTGCTAAAGGTCATACGATAGATAACGTCATTGGCTCAGGTCATGTAGACTATCAAAACCCCTATACCATCATCAAAAAAGGTTCTGGCTCAACCCTAACCAGAAACTCTGATGGTACTGAGTTTAGCTCAGGTGTCGTGGCACTAGGTCGTGATTCTGAAGCGAATGCAGGTGGCGTGGCATTGGGTGATAATGCTCGTACCACACGTGTTCAGACCTCAAACAGCACCTCTCGTGGTCTGGGTGTTGCCATTGGTGCCAACGCATGGTCGCAAGGCGGTGGTGTAGTAATCGGCTCATCAGCAACCACAGAGGGCATCAATGCTATGGCGATCGGTCGTCAAGCAGTTGCCAAAAACAGTGCAGCCCAAGCCATCGGTGTAGCATCTGCCGCTGTCGGTACTCGCTCTTTGGCAATAGGTCAGTCAGCCACCTCTATCGGTGAACACTCTATCTCTATCGGTTCAGCACAGTCAAACGAAATATATAATGCTACTACCAACGTGCGTTCGGAGGGTAAAAACTCTATCGCCATAGGTTCGCAGGCTCGTATCGGTGAAAACTACCAAGCTCCAACTCGTCCAGCCAGAGACGCGAACATGACCACGCCAGAGCTGATTGCGTGGAACAATGACATCGCCAACGAATCTACACGTGCAGGAGCATTTACCGAAAACTCTATCGCCATCGGTGCAAACGCCATCGTCAAGAGCAAAACACAGACTCTCACTGGCACAACCGTAACTATCAACAACAACGCCAGTAACTCTGTTGCCATCGGTGCAAACGCCACCGTAACTAGCAACAGCTCAGTTGCAACTGGTCATGCTGCAACCGCCTCTGGCGAAAACTCAACCGCCATCGGTCGTTCTGCAACAGCTAGCCATGCCGATACCATCGCCATCGGTACCAACGCCAATGCCACAGGTATCAATAACATCGCAGGTAGCAACGCTAATTCAAATGCACTAGGCAGTATCCTTATCGGTGCCAACTCTCATCTAAAAGGAGCGAAGGAGAACAATATTAATATTGGCACTCTTAGCAATGGTGATACGCCATTTGTCTTGGTGGGTTATAACACTTCTTCCCAATCTCGCTTTGGTGATACCATCGTAGGTGCATGGGCAAAATCTGAAAACTCTAAATTTGAAATCAACCAAGCCACCGTCATCGGTAACCGTGCTCTTGTCTATGGTGACCAAGGTGTCGCTGTGGGTGCAGATACTCGTGCGTTGGGTAACTCATCAGTTGCCATCGGTGGTGATGACCTAGATAAAGCCTCTGCTGCTTTGAAAGATTTGCTAGGTCATAAGAATGTTGATGATGTTAGTAAAAATTATGGCACATTCCGAGGTGATGTTGATACAACTCTACAAAGCTATCTACCTGCTGCTGCTCTTAATGGTAAGGTATATCCAAACACCGCTGCCATCGGTGATGCGTCATTGGCAATCGGTACAGGTTCTCAAACATTCGGTGTTGCCTCTAATGCCATCGGTGCCAACGCATTGGCAAAAGGTCTGTCATCTACCGCCATCGGTACAAAATCTCGTGCATGGGGTGAGTCATCTATCGCCATCGGCACCAATGCCAACGCCTCTGGTAAAAATGCCATCTCTATCGGTCTAGGCAACCAAGTATCAGGCAACAACTCTGGTGCCATCGGTGACCCATCGATTGTCGCAGGTACCAACTCATACTCAATGGGTAACAACAACATCATCGCCAACAACACCGACAACGCCATCTCTATCGGTGGTCAAAACAAAATCGGTGGTGATGCCACTCGCACCAATGGTGTTGTAACAGATACCAACGTATCCAACGTAACTAACGCAAAAACAGGTGCCAACCGCTCTATGGTGATTGGTTTTAATAACACCGTTAGTGCTGATGATGTGATGGTGCTTGGCAACAACATCAATGTTACCAATACCGCCCAAGTTGGTACTACACCTGCCAAGTCATATAACGGCTCTGTCATCTTGGGTCAAAATGCCTCTACCGCAGGCTCGCACGACATTGCGAATGTTACAAATACCACCTTAAATGGCATTGAGTATGGTGATTTTGTAGGTACTGTCGCAGACGCAGGTCGTTTTGTGAGTGTGGGTGCCAAAGGCGATGAACGTAAAATCATCAATGTCGCTGCAGGTAACATCTCTGCTTCTTCTACCGAAGCCATCAACGGTTCACAGCTATATGCCGTGATTGACAAAATGCCTAATAAAGGCAACATTGTTTCTAATCCTGCGGGTAACGTCAGCGGTCCTGTAACTACTTTGAATGATGCAGTAACTGGTGCTCAAACTGCATTGGATGATGCATTGAAAAATGACCCTACTGCTCAAGATCCAGCCACTCAAGCACTACAAGCAGCATTAGATGATGCGAAAAAGAATCTTGCAAATGCACCTAACTTGTATGCAACCGCTCAAAACGTAGCGGATTCCATCAACTCAAGTAGTTGGACGCTTCAAAATCACTCTAAGAACGTTGGTCAAATCAATCCGGGTGATAAAGTTAACTTCACTTCAGATGACAAGACAGTTGTTATTAATGCTACAAATGAGACTAACGGCGTAAGCACGCTAGACTTTGCCGTAAATGTTGATGGTGATACCATTACTATTAATGATAAAGGTCAATTGGTTGCTAATGTCCCTCCAGGCACAGCAACGACCGTTAAAGAAGGTGATAACGTTAAAGTTACTGGTACGCCAACAGAAGGCTACACCATCAGTGCAAACAACACCCAAGCGAATGTGATTAAGGGTGCAGGTGTTAACGTTGTTGAAGGTACAAACGACAACGGCACCAAGAGCTATACCGTTTCTGCCAATGTTGATGGCGACACCATCACCACTACCGATGATGGTAAATTGGTTGCCAAGAACACCCAAGCCACCGTTACTAACGGTAAGGGCATTACTGTTACCGAAGGTGATGTAAATGGCAACGGCACGAAAAATTATGTCGTCTCTGCCAACACTGACGTAACTACCAGTCCTAATGACAATGGTACAATGAAGGTTGACGACAACAAGGGTGACAACCTTGTAAACGGTACAACGCTTGTTAATACCGTAAACAACGCTTCATTTAACCTAACCACAGGTGGCAATACCGATACCAAAGATACAACAAGTAAAGTCAAAGCTGGCGATACCGTTACCATCTCTGGCGGTAAAGCGATCTCTGTATCTCAAGCAGGTAGTGAAATCACCATCAACACCAAGTATGATGGCACCACCATCACAACCAATGATGCAGGTGATTTGCAAGTTGCTAACACCACATTGACCCAACCAACCACTCCTGTTGGCACAACTCCAACTGTTGCCCCAATCACAAAACCATCTGATGAAAACTCTACCAAGTTTGTCAATGCAGGTGATTTGGCAAATACATTAAACAATTTGGGCTTTAATGTAGATTCTGCTGCTGCAGGCGGTACTGTTTCTGGCAACGCCAAAACCGCTGTTAAGACAGGTGATACAGTTACCTTTAAAGCAGGTGACAACATTGACATCACACAAGATGGTCAAAACTTCACCATTTCTGCCAAAGCGACCGATGTTAATGTGGCAAATACTACCCTAACCGTAACAGATGATGGTACAGTTGCACCACAAGACCCAGCCTCAGATGGCGATAAGTTAGTAAATGCAAGCACCGTTACTGACGCCATCAACAAAACTGGCTTTAAAGTTAAGATGGTAAGCCTAGCGATAAAGTAGGTGGTGATGGACTGGTAAATGCAGGTGATACGCTAGATTTTGTAAGCGGTAACGGCACGACTGCTCGTGTAACTAACACAGGTGGCGTAACCTTTGACATCAATACCACAACATTTGGTGATAATCCTACTGGTGTTACCAATACTGGTAAAGTAGATGCTCCGAAAGATCCTGATAGCTTCGTAAACGCAAGTACGATTGCTAATACTATCAATAACGTCTCTCACAACATCACTATTGGTCGTGATGATGCTAAGGTAACCGACCAAGAAGGTAAAACAGAGGCGAAAGTTAAGGCAGGCGACACCATTACGCTAAATGCAGGTAAAAACTTGGTTGCCAATCAAAAAGGTACCAACATCACTTTCGCTACGGCTGACGATGTTACCTTCAATAGCGTAACCACCAATAACTTTACTGTACCAACAGATCCAGTAACGCCAGCCAACAACCCAATCACCATCACCAAAGACGGTATCAGTGCAGGTGACAAACCAATCACTAACGTAAGTAGTACTGTACCAACTTATACTGATGGCAAACCAAAAGATTTGCTAAATCTAACAGCAGTATCACCAACTGATGCTAAGAATGCAGCAACTGTTGCTGACCTACAAAAAATGGGCTTTGTGGTAAGTTCTGATATGACCACAGGCAATAAAGAAGGTGAGTCAAGTGCAACTGAATTTAGCAATCAAGTGAAAAATGCTAATGAAGTTCGTTTTGTGGGTACTGGTGCTGCCAATGTAAGTGGTAAGCTAGTTGGTGATGTTAATACTATTACTGTACACGTAGATCCTGCTCAGGTAGATAGTGGTAGCATCACACCTAACAACAATGGTACTGTTACTGCCGCTCCAAGTAACACAGGCGGTAATGTTGCGACTGTGGGTGATGTAG
>NZ_BCYQ01000057.1 GCF_001598275.1 Moraxella oblonga NBRC 102422 | reverse complement strand
AAACATATTTCAAGATAAAAATTGCGATTGCCTGTTTATAAAACAATATAAAGTATCTTGCTATTATTGTAAAATTAAGTTAAAATTTCAAAAGTATCTTGGAAATTTTTTATATAAGGATTATCTTTGCTTGGTTTAAACTGGCAATACATCTGGCAAACCGCCCCCCGATTTTTTCAGGCAGCCTTAATGACTTTGGAATTGGCTGTTTATGGCATTGTTTTGTCATTGCTATTGGGTGGTGTGGTGGCGATTTTCACCGCCTACAAAACCCCCATCTTGAACAAAATCAGTCGCGCTTATATTGAATTGTCTCGCAATACCCCTTTGTTGATTCAGTTGTTTTTTTTGTATTACGGCTTGCCCAAAATCGGCATTAAATGGAGTGGCTTTACCTGTGGCGTGATTGCCCTTGTGTTTTTGGGGGGCAGTTATATGGCAGAAGCCTTGCGAGCGGGCTTGATTGCCGTTCCCAAAGGACAAATAGAAGCAGGCAAAGCCATTGGTTTGAATAAAATTCAAATTTTTTGGTATGTGGTGTTGCCCCAAGCGTGGGCGATTGCCCTGCCTGCGGTGGGAGCGAATGTCTTGTTTTTAATCAAAGAAACTTCCGTCATCAGTGCGGTGGCGGTGGTGGAATTGATGTTCTTAACCAAAGACATTATTGGTATGGATTACAAAACCAACGAAGCCTTATTTTTGTTATTTATCAGCTATTTGCTGATTTTGTTGCCTGTGGCAATGTGGGCAAGATGGGCAGAGAAAAAAGCAAGGAGTGCAAAATATGGCACTTGATTGGTTGTTTCAGGGACAAAATCTCCCCCGCCTTGCCGAAGGCTTGTGGCTGACCGCTCAAATTTCCTTTATTTCAGTGGGCATTTCGTGCATCACAGGGACTTTGTTTGGCTTGATAATGCGGTCGTCCAATCCATTTGTTCGCTTACTGAGCGTACTTTATTTGGAAACCATACGCATTGTGCCGATTTTGGTGTGGCTGTTTATGTTGTATTTTGGGCTGGCTGAATGGACGGGCGTGCATTTGAGTGGACTGTGGGTGTGCGTGTGGGTGTTTGTGCTGTGGGGAACAGCAGAAATGGGCGACTTGGTGCGTGGTGCTTTACAATCCATTGAAAAACATCAAGTAGAAGCAGGATTGGCATTGGGGCTTTCTAGGTTTCAGGTGTTTTATCTGATAGAAGCCCCACAAGGTTTACGAAGATTGTTGCCCAGTGCCATTAACCTGTTTACCCGTATGGTCAAAACCAGCTCGCTTGCGGCATTGATTGGCGTGATTGAGGTGGTAAAAGTGGGTCAGCAAATCATTGAAAATTCCTTATTAACCGTGCCAAATGCGTCTTTTTGGGTATATGGTTTGATTTTTGTGTTGTATTTTGTGATTTGTTACCCTTTATCTTTACTTGCCAATCGCCTAGAACAACAATGGGAAAGTTAATTTTATGAACCAAAACAAAACGCCCTTAATTCAAATTAAAAATTTACGCAAATGCTATGGCGACACCGTTGCCATTCCCAATTTGAACTTGGATTTGCACAAAGGCGAAGTGGTCGTGATTTTAGGTGCATCAGGTTGTGGCAAATCCACCTTGCTTCGCTGTGTGAATGGTTTGGAAAGCATACAAGACGGCAGTATTACAATGCGTGGCGTGGGCGAATTTGGCGTGGACATTGCGTGGGAAAAAGCACGCCAAAAAGTCGGTATGGTGTTTCAAAGCTATGAATTGTTTGCCCATATGAATGTGATGGACAATATTTTGCTTGGGGCAATCAAAGCCCAAAAAAGGGACAAAGACGAAGCCACCCAGCAGGCTCATCAATTATTAAAACGGGTTGGCTTGTACGACAGACGCACCGCCTTTCCACGAGAATTGTCGGGCGGACAAAAACAGCGTATTGCCATTGTTAGGGCGTTGTGTATGAATCCAGAGGCGATTTTGTTGGACGAAATCACCGCCGCCCTAGACCCCGAAATGGTGCGTGAAGTGCTTGATGTGGTACTGGAATTGGCAAAAGACGGTATGAGTATGCTCATCGTAACGCACGAAATGGGCTTTGCCCAAAAAGTTGCCGACCGCATCGTCTTTATGGATAAGGGTGTGATTATTGAAGAAAATACGCCAGAGCAATTTTTTACCAACCCCACAACCGACCGTGCCAAACAGTTTTTAAATATGATGGAATACAATGCCTGACAGGTTGTTTAAGGCAGCCTGAAAAACAGCAAAGTGCCATTTAACCCCTTTTTTTAACCAACAAAACAATGGAGTAATTGTAATGCAATTGACCAAAAAATCCCTTTCATTTTTTTCCGCCATTGCGTTAAGCCTTGGCTTGGTGGCTTGCGGTGGTGGCGACAAACCTGCCGACTCTCAGTCCAAAGCCGAAACCAATGCAGCCGCCCCAGCCGATGCCGATACTTTGGCAAAAATCAAAGCTGCTGACAAAATCCGTATTGGCGTATTTGGCGACAAGCCCCCCTTTGGCTATGTGGATGCAGATGGCAAAAATCAAGGCTTTGATGTGGAAATCGCCAGAGAACTGACCAAAGATTTGCTTGGCAGCCCTGATAAAGTGGAATTTGTCTTAACCGAAGCCGCCAACCGTGTGGAATACGCTAAGTCAGGTAAAGTGGATTTGGTATTGGCAAACTTTACCCAAACCCCAGAGCGTGCCGAAGTGGTTGATTTTGCAACGCCTTATATGCAAGTGTCTTTGGGTGTGATTTCGCCAGCCAATGCCAAAATCACCGATATTGCTCAATTAAAAGGCAAAACTTTGCTTGTAAACAAAGGCACAACCGCCGATGCCTATTTCACCAAAAATCACCCCGAAATCACCTTACTTAAATTTGACCAAAACACCGAAACTTTTGATGCCTTAAAAGACGGTCGTGGTGTGGCATTGGCACACGACAACGCTTTATTGTGGGCGTGGGCAAAAGAAAATCCAAACTTTGAAGTGGCGATTGGCAAATTGGGCGAACCTGAAAACATCGCCCCAGCCGTGAAAAAAGGTGATGCGGCTTTGCTTAATTGGGTAAATGAAGAAATTGCCACAATGAAAAAAGACGGTCGCTTAACCGCTGCTTACGAAAAGACTTTAAAACCTGTGTATGGGGATAAAGTGAAACCAGAAGAGTTGTTGGCACCTTAATGAGTTTATATATAAATAAGGGGTAACGCAAGTTACCTCTTATTTTTTGTAACAATAAACCAAAAATCTTAAAAGTACCACAAATTTATTTTCGGTGATAGGAGCGAATTGCAAGTCGCCCTGATAATCCGTAGTAGATTTTAAATTCGTTAGATATATATACTAACCGAACTTCAAAATTGTTATGGTTTCCGTTCGTGGTGAGTTTGTCGAACCATAACGGAAAACCGCCCGCAGGCAAGCTCAGGGTGAACGGTTTTGCTGTATAGTTTTGATATGAATTAAGTATAAATTCGTTAGATATAAAGTGCATTTAGGTTAAGTACAATAACTGCTTGTCAGCACTTAAAAATAAGTGTACAATAATACAAAGAAACAATTTTTAAACAATTTTTACCAATTTTCTAACAAATGGGTGATGTTATGAAAAAGAAAGTTGCCAAAGTTTTTAAACACAGTTTGTTGTTTAGTCTTGTTGCTGTTTGTATGTCCACCAATGCAGGCGTGGTACGCGATGATGTGGATTATCAGCAATTCCGTGATTTTGCGGAGAATAAGGGAAAGTTCCATGTTGGTGCGACCAATGTACCGATTTTCAAAAAAGACGGCACAGAAGTAGAGAAAATGTTTACCAATGGGATTATTATGCCTGATTGGTCGGCTGTGAATACACGTGGCACAGAAAGTGCCGAAGGTAAAGCTGCACTGGTCTATAAAAAAGAAACGGTTGATGAAAATGGTACGATTTGGTTTCATACCAACACAGTATTTACGCCAGTTACCAAAGGTCATGCCACATTGATACACCCACAATATGTTACAGGTGTATCTCATGTTGGTATAGTACAACATATTGGTTTTGGTGGTAATACTCATAATATAGACCACGAAGATATGCCCTATTATGTTTATACATTAATTAAGGGCAATGATTTTATTAATCCTGAAAAATACGCTGATTTTTTAGAAAGCGTTAAAACCGAAGAAGATTTGCGCAACTATCCAAGTAATGGCACATTGGATTATTATCAACCACGCTTACATAAATTGGTTACAGAAGTCGCACCAGTTGAAACAGTTAATGGGCAACATGAATTAAAAGACCAAAAGGAAGTAGAAGCATTTAAAAAACGCTACCCCTTATTATTGAGAATGGGGTCAGGAATCCAAAAAGTAATCAATCCAACAACAAAGAAAATAACAGATTTAGTAGATAGTTATGAATTTTTGATTGGTGGAAATACATTGGATTTGGTTGCATTAACGACTGAAAATGCAGCCTCCCCTGACCGTATTCAAAAAGATGTTATTAACATGGAATCGGCTATTGCATATGAAAACTTACCCGCTATGGCAACTTACGGTCAGTCTGGAGACAGTGGGTCACCTGTTTATGCTTATGATACCCAAGAAACCAATCCAAATAAAAAATGGAAATTATTATCTTCTTGGCAAGGTTCTATTGAGAAATATTACACAACTTTAAACAAAGATGATTTTAACCAAGAAAAACGCAAGGAAGACAATAATTTAAAAAACATTATCAATCAACAAGCTGGACAAGCATTTAATTGGGCAGCAAATGGTAATACTTCCAGCATTTCATCAAGCAGCGAGCAATTTGAGTTGCCCATTTATGATAAAGATGCCATACATGAACTTTACGCTCGTTTCTCACAAATAGCGGATAATGCAATTTTAAATAATGTAACAGTAGCGGCTAGGTCTGCACAAGAAAAAATAGCACCTAGCAAAAGAGATGATTGGGGTAATGTGATGAAACACCCTACTCAAAAAAATTCAACAGGAGAAGCACTTAATCTACCCAATCAAGAAGCTGCCGACATTAAAGCCAAACTCAATCACGGCAAAAACTTAACCATTTCAGGCGAAAAAGGCACACTGAACCTAAAATCCGACATCAATCAAGGCGCAGGTGCTTTGTATTTTGAAACCGATTTTACGGTTAAAGGCGAAACCAATAATACCACTTGGCTGGGTGCAGGTGTGTCGGTTGCCGATGGCAAAACTGTTGATTGGCAAATTAAAAATCCCCAAAACGACCGATTGTCCAAAATCGGCGCAGGGACTTTGCACGTCAATGGTACGGGCGACAATTTGGGCGACATCAGCGTGGGCGATGGTACAGTCATCTTAAATCAAACAGGTGGTGGACAGGCTTTCAATCAAGTGGGAATTGTGAGCGGTCGCCCCATTGTACGCCTTGCCAACAACAAACAAGTTAAGCCCGAAAACATTTATTTTGGTTTCCGTGGTGGTCGCCTTGATGTGAATGGCAACAATTTGACCTTTAATTACATTCGGAATATTGACGAAGGAGCGATGATTGTCAATCACAATGCCAGTCAAGCCGCTACCATCACGCTTAAAGCCAATGCTCAAAATCCCAATCAAGCAGCATTCAATGGCGTATTTGGCGAAACCAATCCATCTCATCACAATGGCAAATTGAATGTGGTTTATGCACCTGAAAATCCGTCTGCCAATCAGCCGTTTTTGCTTTCAGGCGGCATGAATTTGAACGGCAATTTGACGGTCGATTCAGGCAACCTGCTTTTGTCGGGTCGCCCCACGCCACATGCCTACAATCATCTTGATAAAATTGAACCATTTCAAGACAATGATTGGGTCAATCGCACCTTTTCAGCCAGCCAAATTGTTGCCCAAAACAATGCAAAATTGACCGTTGGACGCAATGTTAAAGATTTAATAGCAAATATTCAATTAAATCAAAATGCCACAGCAATACTAGGCTTTATCAATGGTGCAACGCCTGTTTGCGTGCGTTCGGATTATTTTGGTACAACCAGTTGTGAGCATAAAACTTATAATGATGATGTTTTACAAACCATACCCACCACCAACATTACTGGCAATGTTACGCTAAAAGATAATGCAAAATTAATGCTTGGTAAAGCTCATCTACTGGGTAAAACAACAGCGAGTGAAAATACCTATTTAACACTGGGTCAAGATACCAAATGGACAATGACAAATGATAGTCAAGTTGGTCATTTGCAAATGGAAGATGGTTCACAGATTACCTTAAACAGTAACTTTGAAAATGGTCTTAGTGATAAATTCAACTTCTTAACAGTGGCAGGCAATTTGACAGGTAAGGGTAAATTTAATTATCTTACCAATTTAAAAGCCCTTGCAGGTGATAAGGTTCAAGTAAATGGCGACATTATGGGTGATTTTTTACTCAATGTCAAAAATCAGGGTAATGAACCTGCCAAATCCAAAGAATATTTGACTTTATTGACTGCACTAGGTAGCGTTGATAAGGCACCAAAACTGGCTAATGCAGGGGAAGTTGTGGATTTGGGAGCGTATCGCTACACTCTCAAATCTGATGATGGTAAAGTGTATTATTTGTGGAGTGAGGGTTTAGATAAGGAAAAGACTGATACAGAAAAGACTGATACATCAACACCGACAGATTATGGTAAAAAGACCCAGTCACAATACATCAGTAAATACACCAACCTAGCCTTATCTGCCCAACACGCCGACATCAGAGCGGTGGTGCGTGCAACTACATTGGCAGGGCGTGTGTTGGATGTTCACCCCAAACACACAGGTATATGGTTACATACCAATCATAGTGAATTTGATCGCTCATCTGATTATTATCGTGCTTATAGCGATGAGCAAGACTTGGTACAATTTGGGGTTGATGATGATTTTGATGTAGGTAAGGGCGTCTTGATTTTTGGGACGGCATTATCACACGCCAAAGGCAATCAAACCTTTGACGAGGGTACAGGTAAGAGTCGTTTGACCATGGCACATTTGTATGGCAAATGGTCGTCCAAAGACGTGTTTTTGGGCATGGATGCAGGGTATGGGCAAGTAAACCAAGATATCCAACTTGGCAAATCCGCCCATTATCGCCAAAATTTCGCCAATGTCGGTATGGTGGCTGGCAAGACTTGGCAATTTAGTAATAGCTTTATTGAACCAAGTGTGGGTATACGTCATTACCAAGCCTTTGATAGCAACGCCTATACCATAGATGGAGCCAATGTTCGTTTGCTCAATTTTTCAGCAACTGCTTATCAACCATCCTTAAAATTTGGCTATACTCACCAAACTGCGACAGGATTGACGTTTAGTCCTTATGTTTCTACCACTTATGGGCATTGGACGGGCAGTTCAAAACTGATGGTGAATGACTACCAATTTGCCATACCGTTAGTCAGCGAATGGCAACATAAGCTAGGGTTTGACATTCAAAAAGGTAAATTCTCAGGGCAACTCTATACCACTTATGACAAAGACAAAGAAAGTGGCGATGGGTATTCTGTGGGTTTGAACGCTGGTTATCGTTGGTGATTTTGAGTTTTGTAAAATTGGACTATCAATCGGTAGTCCAATTTTTCTTACAATTTTCTACAAAATGGGGGCGACTTTTTAGTGAAAATCGGTTATCATGGGCTAATTTCATTTGCTCATAAGAAAAAACCATGAAACCAATCATCACTTCGCTCTTGGACAATGATTTGTACAAATTTACAATGCTCCAAGCAATGCTCCACCAATTTCCGCAAACGCACGGTGTGTATCAGTTTCGTTGTCGCAACAACGACCAAACCGCCTATCCACTTGCCCATATCAAGGACGAGCTAGAATGGCAATTGGACGCTTTGTGCCAGCTAAGATTTCGCCAAGATGAATTGGCGTATCTTAGAAATTTACGCTTTATTAAGCCTGATTTTGTTGATTATTTAGAATTATTTCAATTAAAACGCCGATTTATCAAGGTGTCGGTAGATGAAGAAAATCGCCTCAATATTGAGATTGAAGGGGCGATGATTCAAGCAATGTTTTTTGAAATTTTTGTGTTATCCATTGTCAATGAGTTGTATTATCAAAGATTAAATGATAAAAACGCCCTGATTGAAGGACAAAAACGCCTTGACGAAAAGGTGGGGGCAATTAAGCATTATGAAATGCTCCAATTGTCCGATGTTCACAATCCCCCCTTTGTGGTGTCGGATTTTGGGACTCGCAGACGCTATTCAAAGGATTGGCATTATAAGGTGGTGGCGACTTTGGCAAAGGCATCGCCATCCATTTTTAAGGGAACTTCCAATGTTTATTTGGCAAAGGAGCTGGGCTTAACACCGATTGGCACAATGGCTCACGAATTTATGCAAGCCTTTCAAGCCCTAGATGTACGCCTGCGAGACAGCCAAAAGGCGGCACTTGAAGCGTGGGTGCGAGAATATCGGGGCGATTTGGGCATTGCCTTGACCGATGTGGTGGGAATGGATGCGTTTTTAAAAGATTTTGATTTGTATTTTGCCAAGCTCTTTGATGGGCTACGGCACGATTCTGGCGACCCTTATGAATGGGGCGATAAAGCAATTGCCCATTATGAAAAACTCAAAATTGACCCCAAAACCAAAACGCTCACTTTTAGCGATGGGCTAACCTTGCACAAGGCGTGGGATTTGCACGAATATTTTAAAACAAGAATCAAAACAGGTTTTGGCATTGGCACAAATTTGACCAATGATATGGGGCTAACCCAGCTTAATATTGTGCTAAAACTGGTGCAATGCAATGGTCAGCCCGTCGCCAAACTCTCCGACAGCCCTGGTAAGACGATGATTGATGATAATACTTATTTGGCGTATTTAAGGCAGGTGTTTGGGGTGCAAGGCTGATTGTTGTTTTTGTGTTAAAACTTGGTTAAAATGGCGATTAATGCTTTGGTTGAATGATAATGTACGCTTTGTAATTGCGATAGTTATTAGGCGTATATTTTTATAATGCTTTTTATTCCATTTTTATCTTTATGTAAGTATTTTTTTATTAACATTAATGCCAAGATTTAAATTTAAAGAAAGCCGTAGCACTTTTTATTTTGTCAATTATAAACAAGATAAAGTTTTACCCAAAATTGAAATGGAGATAAAAAACCTCTTGCTAAAAAATTTAGACAACTAAAAACAGTCGTTAGCCATTGGTTGTCAAAATTACGACAATCAAACATCTTTTTGATGATGATTTTTTATTCTTATTTGTGTTTATCAAAGACTAAAAAGGCACAAACTTTTTAAGGGGATTGCTCATTTTTGTTGTGTCAGTAAAAATGGGTGTTGTTTTGGTTTTAAGGCTCATTGACCAACAAACCACCAATCAAGCAACCATCTCTTTATCCAAAGATTTATAAGGAGATTACCAAATTTGGGGTTGATTTACAAATATACTAACCG
>NZ_BCYQ01000056.1 GCF_001598275.1 Moraxella oblonga NBRC 102422 | reverse complement strand
GGGTTTATCCTCTTGTAAAAGCCCAAATCCAACGCAGAGTTGAGCTTGTTTGTGAAAAATTGACAATCATAGAACTGCCATATCCCCCTAATTATAACACAATTTTTTATATTGAAAAGAACCAAAAATGATAAATCAGAGAATTTTTAACATTTTTGAGTATTTTGATGTATTTTTCACTTATAATACACCGCCATTTAACCAACCATCACACAACATAGCCACTGCTTATCCATGCCACATTTACAAAAACACAACCAAATCCGCACGCTTAGAGTTTTAGTGCTTGCTTTCTCTGCTTTTATTTTTAATACTACCGAATTTATCCCTGTTGCCTTGCTTTTAGATATTGGGACAAGTTTTAACAAATCCGCCTCCGAAGTGGGCATTATGATGACAGTGTACGCATGGATTGTGGCGGTAATGTCGCTACCTGCAATGCTTGCCACTGCCCACATCGCCCGCAAAAAACTCCTACTTGGCTTGTTTGGGCTATTTGTGGCAAGTCACATATTGACCGTCATCGCCCACAACTTTACCGTATTACTCATCGCTCGGGCGGGCGTGGCACTTGCTCATGCCATCTTTTGGTCAATCACCGCAAGCCTTGTCGTACGTGTTGCCCCCAAAGGTCGGCAAACATGGGCTTTGGGGCTACTTGCCACAGGTTCAGCACTTGCTACCGTACTGGGCTTACCACTTGGACGAATTTTGGGACAATATTTGTCATGGCGAGCGACTTTTGGCGTAATTGGTGGATTGGCACTGATTTGCATGGTATTATTGGCAGTGATTTTACCCAAATTACCCAGTCGTGATGCAGGAGATTTAAAAAGCTTACCCAAAATCATCAATAATAAACCTTTATTGATTGTATATGTATTAATCGCCCTTATAGTAACAGCACATTTTACCGCTTATAGTTATATTGAACCATTCATATTACAAATTGCCCATTTTAATGCCGATTACACCACTATTGTTTTGTTATTATTTGGTATGGCAGGGATTATATCAAGCTGGTTATTTGGGAGATATTATGACAAATATCCTAAATTATTTTTAATCATCGCATTCATGGTGGTATTGATATGTTTATCATCAATGTTATTATTTGCTAAGACGCCATTATCATGGGCGATATTGTGCATGACATGGGGTATTGGTATGACTGCGGTGAGCTTGGTATTACAGTTACGCACCCTAAAACTTGCTTCCAAAGAAACAGATGTTGCCATGAGTTTATTTTCTGGTATTTATAATATTGGTATTGGAGGTGGTGCTTTATTGGGAGGTTTGGTCATTACACATATTGGTCTTGGTATGATTGGTTATGTGGGTGCTATGATTGCCTTATTTGCGATTATCATCTACATCATTTCTTTAAAATCATCAGGGTATGTTAAACATTTATAACACTCTTTATGTTTGAGAAATATCATAAAAATCAATTATTTGTTATTTACATTAAAAATTTAATCTGCCCCACAAAATTTTAAATGATACAAAAAGTCATTATTTTTTAATAGAGATTACTTATGAATCATCAACACATCAAACCTTCCATTTCTTTGGCGACGTTTAAACAGTTGCCAACAGATTTTATCGTTACTGAATTGTTGGATATTGAGTTTAGTCAAAAAGGAGAACATTGTTGGTTTTATATTCATAAAACCAATCTAAATACAGCATTTGTAGCAAAACTACTCTCACAATGGGCAAATATCCCTCTGTCTGATATTGGTTTTAGCGGTCTAAAAGACAGACGAGCCAGCACCTACCAATGGTTTAGCCTACGCTTACCAAAACAAGAATTGCCCCATACAGATTTTATCAATTTTACCAAAGCACATCTTAATCCTGATGAAAGTTTATCTATTATAAAAATTGTTTGGCACCATAAAAAATTGGGGCGTGGTACACACAAACACAATCATTTTAACATTACACTTAGACAGGTTGTGGGTCATCGTAATGATATTGAAAAACAACTCAACATCATACATCATCAGGGCATACCCAATTATTTTGGTCATCAGCGTTTTGGTATAGAACAGTCAAATATTGAACACACCAAACAATTTTTTGAACAATTATTATCCACCGATAAACCCTACAAGCCAAACAAAAAAGATGTACAAAAACACGGTATGTATATATCTGTTGCAAAAAGTTTGTTATTTAATGCCATATTGTCAAAAAGGGTAAATCTAAATTGTTGGGACAAACCAATAGAAGGCGATGTATTTAATCTAAATGGAACAGGATCTATTTTTACATCAAGCATTGACGATGATATTATAAAACGCATGGCTGATAAAGACATACACCCAACCATCTTATTATTTGGCACAGGAGATATCAAGCATACCGATGACAGCTTAGCATTACATCAAGACATATTTAATTTACCACAATTTGACATATTTATTAAAGGTTTGTTAAAAGTCAATAGTAAGTTATCCTATCGTGCTACTAGATTATTAATCCAAGATTTATCATGGGAATGGCAAGATGATAACTTGGTGCTAGATTTTATTTTACCAAGTGGTACTTTTGCTACTTGTGTGATTGATGTTTTGGTTGATGATGTTAGGACGTGATAAATATTAAATACATCATAAAATCTAAGAGTAATAAAAATTTGATTTATTGTTCAATAAAATTCATCATACTTAACAAACTCAATATTTAAAAATAAGGGCAATCTTAAATTGCCCTTATTTATCAATACAAAGTTTGCTTATTTGGGTGCAACCATTTGTTCTGGTCTAACAATCTCATCAAATTCTTCAGCCGTCAAAAGATTAAGCTCAATGGCGGTTTCTTTTAGAGATTTGTTGTTTTTGTAGGCGGTTTTGGCAACTTTGGCAGCATTTTCATAGCCGATTTTGCGGTTTAATGCCGTTACCAACATCAAGGAATTGTGCAAGAAATAGTCAATTTTTTCTTTAACAGGTTCAATACCCACCGCACAATTTTCATTAAAGCTGTTGCACGCATCGGCAAGCAAACGAATGGACTGCAATAGATTATAACCAATCACAGGCATAAAGACATTGAGCTCAAAATTCCCGCTTGCCCCTGCCAGATTAATGGTAACATCATTACCCATTACTTGAGCAACCACCATTGTCATCGCCTCCGACTGGGTGGGATTGACCTTGCCAGGCATAATAGATGAACCAGGCTCATTTTCTGGAATGGTAATCTCGCCCAAACCACATCTAGGACCACTTGATAGCCAGCGTACATCATTGGCGATTTTGTTTAGGCTGGCTGCCAAAGTCTTTAAAGCACCCGATGCAAACACTTCGGCATCTCGTGCAGCCAAGGCTTCAAATTTATTAGGAGCTGTTACAAAGGGCAAACCTGTCAATTCGGCGATTTTGGTAGCAGACTTGATGGCATACTCAGGGTGGCTATTTAGACCTGTACCAACGGCTGTACCGCCAAGTGGCAATTGATACAAGCCTTGCAAGGCATTGTCAATCCGCACCAGTGCCAAATCAAGCTGAGCAACATAGCCACCAAACTCTTGTCCCAAAGTTAGGGGTGTGGCATCTTGCAAGTGAGTACGACCAATCTTGACAATATCGGCAAAATCAGCCGACTTTTTGGCAAGGGTCTCACGCAAGGCTTTGATGGCAGGGATTAGAATACGATTGATTTCAACAGCACTTGCCACACGAATGGCAGTTGGAAAACTGTCATTGGTGCTTTGGGCGTGATTAACATGGTCATTGGGGTGAACAGGCTTGTAAGTGCCTTTTGGGTTACCAAAAATTTCATTGGCACGGTTGGCAATGACTTCATTCATATTCATATTAGACTGCGTGCCAGAGCCTGTTTGCCAAACCACAAGCGGAAACTGGTCAGCAAGATTGCCTGCGATGATTTCATCGGCTGCTTGCACAATCAAATCTTTTTGGCTATTTTCAATCCGCCCAAGCTCAGCATTGGTAATCGCTGCAGCTTTTTTGACGGTTGCCATCGCCACAATCAACGGACGAGGCAAAGTTTCGCCACCGATTTTAAAATTATCACGGCTTCTTTGGGTTTGTGCACCAAAATAGGCATTGGCAGGAACCTGCACCTCGCCCATTGTGTCTTTTTCAATACGAATGTCGGTCATAGAATTTTCCTTAGTGATAAAAAATTTGTTAAAATAAACATCATTAATATAGCACTATTAAAATTTATTTTCAATCAAAAATAATTATCATTTTAAATAGCAAACATTAGGAAAACTTATGGATAATGCCACCCTACGCCGTCTTGTCAAACGCCAGCGAAAAAAACTTGACCCCAAACAACGTGCTAATTTTGCCCTAATGACAAGCCTGCACTTGCCCAAGCTGTTACCTCACTTACCCAAACACGCCAAAATTGGGTTGTATTTGGACGATTTTGGCGAACTGCCCACCGCACCAATTTTGGCATTTTGTCAAAAACATGACTTCACCCCTTTTTTGCCCATCACCAAAAAAAATCAAGCCTTAACATTCGCCCCTTGTTTTTATGACCTGAAAAAAACACCCTTAAAACGCCACCCACTTGGCATGAAAGAGCCATTTTTAAAAAATGCAGTTTTGGCAAATCGCCTAGATTGTATCATTTGTCCGCTTGTGGCAGTAGATAGACATGGTAACAGGCTTGGCATGGGCGGTGGATTTTATGACCGCACCTTTGCCCATTTTACAGGATTAAAGGTAGGCTGGTGTTATCATTTTCAAATCGTGGAAAATTTGGCGGTTAATACATGGGACAAAAAAGTGGATATGGTGGTGAGCGATAAAGGATTATTAAGGTTTTAATAAAAATAAGGGCAAATTAAATTCACCCTTATTAAAAACCACTACATTTTTAGAATTACATCATGTTCATCAAATTCTTTTTGACAATTTGGACAAAGATGAATGTATTGTTTTTGATAAAAGTCGTCCCACGTTTTATCCAAATCCAGTTCAAGGTTAATAAAAATACTATCACTCAACCAAATCTCATGTTGATGATGACAATGTGGGCAGGCAATTAAATGGGGCATTGCTGGCATTGTCATAATTACACAATTTCCTCACAGCACCATAGACGCCACCCACCCAAACACGATAAGCGGTATGTTATAGTGGATAAAGGTCGGTATGACGCTGTCTTTGATGTGGTCGTGCTGACCGTCCACATTGAGTCCCATCGTAGGTCCTAGCGTTGAGTCAGAAGCAGGCGACCCTGCATCGCCCAGCACGCCTGCCGTAGCAACGAGTGCCAAAGTTGCCATCGGACTAAAGCCCATCGCCATACATAGTGGCACATAGATGGTGGCAATGATTGGCACGGTAGAAAAAGATGACCCAATCCCCATCGTAACAATCAACCCCACGATAAGCATGGCAAGGCTTGCCAGAGCTTTGTTATCACCAAACACGCCCACTGCTGACTGTACCAGTGGCTCAATGTGTCCTGTGGCTTTCATCACTTCGGCAAAGCCTTGAGCACTAATCATGATAAAGCCAATCATCGCCATCATCTTGATACCATCATTAAAGACATCGTCCGCCTTGTTCCAGCCAACCACCCCTGTCGCCATAAAAATGGCAAAACCAGAGAGCGAACCTAGCACGAGCGAGTCTGTTTTTAATTGAATGACAAACGCCACAACAATCGCCGCAAGGGTAACAATGACTTTAAAACCCATTTTACCATCACTCGCCACAGACACATCATCGCCTTTGATGGCAAGCGTTTTGGTGTTATCGTAGCTTTTGGGTTTGCGATAACTCACAAATACCGCCATCAATAACCCAAGCACCATACCAAGTGCAGGGATTGCCATCGCTTTCATCACCGAAATGTTTGAGGTATCAAGTCCTGATTTGGCAAGGTTTGCCATGATGATTTCATTTAAAAATATATCCCCAAAACCATAAGGGATAAACATATAGGTATTGACCAATCCAAACGTAATCAGGCAGGCAATCAGTCGTCTGTCCACCCTTAATTCATTAAACACACTCAAAAGTGGTGGAATGAGTAGCAAAATAAAAGCAATATGAATGGGAATGAGGTTTTGACTTAGACAAGCAAATAGTACAATGATACCAAAAACCGCCCATTTTACCCCACCGCCTTTGGCATTTTTGACTGACACAATCACCTTATCCGCCAAAGCCTTAGGCACGCCAGAATGAGCAATCGCCATCGCAAATGCCCCAAGCATGGCATACGATAAGGCAATACCCGCCCCACCCTTAATGCCATTTTGAAAATGCGTCAATACCCCCACCGTCTCACCCACATCTGTCAATGGTAAGCCAGCCAAGAGTCCACCAACAACCGCTCCCACAATGAGGCTAAGCACCACATGGACACGAGCCAAAGACAGCCCCACCATGATGATAACCGCCAATAATACTGCGTTCATTTTGCACCTTTTATTATCAGTCAATCAGAAAAAGCGATTATACCTTATTTTTACAAAAAATACACAAGATAAAAAGATTTTGGTATGATTTTAAAAAAATAAGACGTTTTAAAATTTCCTTCTCTTAATTTATATTCACAAATTTGTTATAATGGGCAAATTTTTATCAAAAAGAGATACGATTATGGGCTTTAATTGTGGTATTGTTGGACTTCCCAATGTGGGCAAATCCACCCTATTTAATGCTTTGACCAAAGCAGGCATCGCCGCCGAAAACTTCCCCTTTTGTACCAAAGACCCCAACACAGGGATTGTGCCTGTGCCTGACCCAAGATTGAAGCAACTTGCCGACATTGTAAAGCCTGAACGAGTGATTCCCACCAGTATGGAATTTGTGGACATTGCAGGGCTTGTCGCTGGGGCAAGCAAAGGCGAGGGTATGGGCAATCAGTTTTTAGCCAATATCCGTGAAACAGACGCCATCGCCCACGTGGTGCGGTGTTTTGATGATGACAATGTCATTCACGTGGACGGACGAGTCAATCCTTTATCCGACATTGAGACCATCAATACCGAGCTTGCGTTGGCGGACTTAGAGGCGGTTACTCGTGCCATTACCAACCTTTCCAAAAAGGCAAAAGGAGGCGACAAAGATGCCAAAGCAATGCTTGATGTCTTTACCAAGATTGAGCCATTTTTGGCGGACGGTAAGCCTGCCCGTATGGCAAATCTTGATGACGATGAGAAAAAACTCATCAAATCCTATGGGCTAATCACCCTAAAACCTGTGATGTATATCGCCAATGTGGCAGAAGATGGCTTTGAAAATAACCCTTATTTAACCCAAGTACAAGAATTTGCCAAAGCTGACAATGCCATTGTCGTGCCTTTATGCAACCAAATTGAGGCGGAGATTGCCCAGCTAGACGAGGACGAAAAGGCAGAGTTTTTGGAAGGAATGGGAATGAGCGAGGCGGGGCTTGACCGTGTGATTCGGGCGGGCTATGAACTTCTAAAAATGCAAACCTATTTTACCGCAGGGGTCAAAGAAGTGCGTGCGTGGACGGTGCCTGTTGGAGCGACCGCCCCAGAGGCAGCAGGGGTCATTCATACCGACTTTGAACGAGGCTTTATCCGTGCTGAGGTCATTGCCTTTGATGATTTTATAGAATATGGCGGTGAAAAAGGGGCGGCTGCGGCTGGCAAAAACCGCTTGGAGGGCAAAACCTACATCGTCCAAGATGGCGATGTGATGCATTTTAGGTTTAATGTATAAGTAGGTTTAAAGTATCAATATTAAAATGTCTATCAATCAAAATGGGGTGTATGGGATATGCCCCATTTTATTAAGGAGATAAAAATGATTATAGAATTGTCTTTATTACCCCCAAGCATCGCTAAGCAAATCAAACAGGTTGCCTATGGCGAAACAATACAATTTGCTAAAAAATGGTCAAGTATTTGCCAATGTCAATGCCATCAATTATAATGCGTTTTTATCACTTTATGCCAATACGCCTTTTGAGGTGGCGGATATTGATTTGCCAGAATTTGACAGAAGTTTAAGTAAAGTTGATATCCTATTTTTAGATTAAACAATCCTATGCCAAACCTTAGCCAATTATTAAGTAGCTTAGATATTAGTTTGATTGTCCTATTTGTTTTAATGGGGCTTGGGGTATTTAGTCAAAACAATACCATTATTTCGGCAACCGCTTTTTTAATCATCATCAAAGTAAGTCCCTTTAATGGCGTTTTAATGCCTTATATTGACAAATATGGACTTAGTTTGGGCATATTGATTTTAACCATCGGTGTCTTAACACCCATCGCCAGTGGCAAATTAAGCAGTGAAGTGATTATCAAATCATTTGTTAGCCCAAAATCCTTGCTTGCCATTGGCGTGGGGCTTTTGGTTGCCTATTTAGGCGGTCGTGGCGTTAAGCTAATGACGACCGAACCAAGCGTCATTGCAGGACTACTCATTGGCACGGTGCTTGGCGTGGCGTTTTTGCGAGGTGTGCCTGTCGGCCCTTTGATTGCAGCAGGGATTTTGTCCTTGTTTTATTGGCAAAAGTAACCTTCAAGATTATTTAAATTTAGGTCATAGCCTAAAAAGTATGCTACACCCACCCATAGTTGATGTAATGACACACCAAGTCAAATGCTTTTAAGTGGTTTTCTAGCTTTTTAAAGAAACAGCAAATTTTTCTAAATGCTCTTCTTGCAAAGGTTCTAAGTCTTGTGTTGTTACTTTCAATGCCAGCTAAAGTGTTTGCCTACCTGCTTGATGGCGTGCTTAAAAGCAGTCAGAAAGCTGTCCCAATGATCACAAGCAATTTTATCAAAGCTTACACCTAAACTTAGAAGTTTTGACCTTAACTGCTTGGCGGTAGCAAGATTTCTTTTGCCCCGCAACAATCTTACCTGTGTATCTGTCAAAGCTTGATGAACCAAACTTTGTTTTTCTTATGACCAACATAAGCCTAAAACTCATCTACTGCTAGGGTGTTGTAATGCTTTTGTCTTGGTTTGATTGAATGATTGCTGCTTGTAAGTACGCTAAGCACTTTACCCTTACTGACCTGTTCTAGTATCATACTGTCAGCAATGCTGCAACCACAAGCCAACATTAGACATATTTTGCCATCTATGCAAGCTTGGCAACCTTTGTAAGTAAGCTGTCAATGATGAATAAACTGTTGGTGGCAGTGTTTACAAAAATAGTTCTGCTTGCCATAGCTTTTTATGCCATTTTTCTTTATACTAGCAGATAGGCAACTTGGGCAAGTAATGGTAATTTGTGTCTTCATAACCCTAAATTACCAACTTTTGTTCAAGTTGCCTTTTTAGTTTTTGTTACAGCATACTTTTTGTATGAGTGCCAAGTTTTCCAAGTACAGAACATACTTTTTAGGAGTTAATATGGAAAGACCATTTAGCAATCAAAGCATTTCAAAACCACCGATTTTTATTGCATTAAGCAAAATGCAGGCGATGGCATTACCTGATGATTTGCCCCCTTTGTGGCATAAGGCAATGCACAGTGCGTCCGTTTTGGCAAATATGGGGCTTTATGCCGTTGCTCAGGGGACGCTTATGCTCCCCAAACGCATTGAAGGCAATATTGGGCAAAAAGCGAACATATACGACGATATGATGTCAATGCAAGACAATCGTGAATTGGTTGAAAAGGGCTATTTTCATCTTGAGCAAAATCCCAATCAAGCCGATTATCAAGTATTTATTCAAGACGCGTTTGTTAATTTGCCAATTGCGGTTAATGGTAAAAATCGCTATGATGCGTTAATTATTTCTGTGGAAGTGTATCAAGAGCCAAAGTTGTCTATATATTTTGCCATTCCTTATGTTGCTAAGCAAGATAATATTCAGGCATTTAAATTTTTACCTGTGGGTATTGATAATCCTGAACAGCCACAAATGGCGGAACTTTTAAAAGTTTTTTATCATCATTTGTTTGATTTTGTCTCGCCTTTGGCAACCGATGTCAATTTAAAATTGGCTTATGATGAGTCTTATTTTAGTCAAGAGCCTGTACAGCCCAATCAGTATTTTGAGCAATCAACCACTCAAAACTTTTCAGATGAATTGTCCTTAGCACAAGATGATAATACTTTTCAAAACCGCAATGCTTTTGAAACAGGAAATCTCAATGTTGAAAGTTTAAGTATTGCCGAATTGGCAAAACGCGCAAGAAATGGCGATAGGGTAGCCCAAAGAGTGCTTGGCATTCGTTATTTAACAGGCGATGGCATTAGCCAAAACTTACAAGAAGCCGAACGCTATTTGATAAAATCCGCCGAACAAGACGATGAGATTGCGTTGGATATTTTAGAGCAATTAAATGAGCAGTTAAATTATAATCCTAATCAGATGAGAAGTGGGTTTTTCTTAAAAGCAATGATTATTATGATAATTGTTATTGCGATTATCTTTTGGTTAAGTTAATTTAAATTTGGAACATAAATAATAATGAAAA
>NZ_BCYQ01000055.1 GCF_001598275.1 Moraxella oblonga NBRC 102422 | reverse complement strand
ATACAATCCAACCACCTTTTGGTTTGACCTCACAAATCACTTTTACCCATCTAATAAAACCGCCCCATTGGAGCGGTTTTTTATTTTGTTAGGCAGATTTAGCTTGGTTGTTTGGTTTGGGTAGATTCAATCCCACAACGAACCACCTCTTTATCTGTCATGCCTTGCAAAAAGGCAAGAGCCTCCTCTTCGCTCATCTGATTGGCATACGTTTCAGCTTTTTTGAAAAATGGCTTGGCAGCCACTTCTGCCAAAAATGCCTTTTCTTCGTCTGTTTCTGTATTTGGCTCGCCTTTTAGTGCTTTTTCAAACAACGCATCAATGGTGGCATTAAACTTTTGTCCTGTTTGACTGGCAAAAAACTCATCAGCTTCCTTAAAATCTTCTTCGCTTAGAATCTTTTTAAAATATGGTTCAAGCACCAACAGATAATTGGCAGTACCATCTTTATCCAGCAAACACGTCATCTGTGTTTGTGTCAGTTCATAATCTTCAAAAATGATACGCACAACCAAAGTACGCATTGCTTTGACTTGATAATCTAGATAAGCATTTGTGTTGGGGGTGGGTGTTTGAGCTTGGGTTTGGACTTGGGATTGTTGGGTGGTTTGTGGTGCTTCGCTCGTGGTGGGGGCTGGCTTATCGCAAGCGGTCAGCATGATAGCCCCAACCATCAATGTAGAAAATAAAGTGGTTAATTTCATCAGTCGTTTTTCCAAAAAGAATTTAATTGTAGCACAACTTATTATCTTTTAAGCGTGATTTTGCAAAAATATACACAAAACATTTATGCTAACGAATTTTTGATAGAATATGCCGTAAATTTATTCAAATTATTAACGATACTGTTTGATTTTTTTAAACTTAGGTGTAAAATAGGATATTTAAAAAATCAATCATCGGAGTGCTTATGATTACCTTACGCCAGTTAGAATTTGCCCTTGCCGTTGCCAAACACAAACATTTTAAACGTGCTGCCGAAGAGTGCAACATCTCCCAATCCGCCCTAAGTTTGGGCATTGCCGAACTTGAAAAACAGCTAGATACCCAGATTTTTGAACGCAACAACAAACAAGTACTCATCACTCCCATAGGCGAGGCGATTTTGGAGCGGGCATTGCGAGTGTTTAGCGAGGTCAATGATTTGACTACGTTGGCACACAGCCACCAATCACCACTGGCATATCCGATGACGATTGGGATTATTCCCACCATCGCCCCCTACCTTTTACCAAAAGTATTACCCAGCCTAAAAAAGATACACCCCAATTTTGAGTTGTCTGTTATTGAAAAACAAACCGAGCGACTCATCGAGCAGGTGCGTTATGGGCAGATTGACACGGCGATTATCGCCTTGCCGTATGTCGTTGAAGGACTGCACATATTTGAGTTTTGGGCAGAAGATTTCTTTGCCATCTTCCCCAAAGGTGATGAACATAGCAAATTGCAACGCATTGACAGTGATGAATTATCAAAATCCAACCTACTTCTACTCAATCATGGACATTGTTTAACCGATCACGTCTTGTCTGTGTGTGCAATGAGCAAATCTGATTTTAAAACTGCTTTTGCTGACGCAAGCCTAAACACCATCATACAGATGGCACTGGCTGGTATCGGCACAACCTTAGTGCCAAAAATGGCTCTTGACCAGATTCCCGAAGAATCCGTAACCGCCCTACCCATCAGCGAAAAAGGACCTCACAGACGTTTGGCATTCATCACTCGCCTCAACTACGCCCGTGTCAATGACGTGAAAATTTTAAGTGAAATTTTCAATCAAGTACTAAGCCAAGCTAACCGCTAAAAAACATCGCACCATAAAAACAAAAAAGCAGGTTTTACAACCTGCTTTTTACTCATCATCAATGATGATTAGTTAACGTTTTGTGGAGCAAGAATGGTAAGCTCTACACGGCGGTTTGGCTCATAGGTGTTGCCAAATTGGGTGGTAGCACCACGACCATAAGCACTGATACGGCTTGGATTTACACCTTGATTGGTCAGGTAGTTAGCCACGGCAACAGCACGGTTTTGTGATAGGATTTGGTTGGCGTTAGCATTACCTTCAATAGAAGCATAGCCGTTTACCACAACAGAAGTTTGGTTGTATTGATTTAGGGTGTTGGCTACTTGATTTAGGGCATTATATGAAGCAGGTTTGATGTCATATCTACCTACATTAAAGGTAATGGCTTCTGGAATGGCAAGGTTGATGTTGTTGGTAACAGGATCACGAGTTACCTCAATGCCAGTGCCAGCAGTTTGTTGTTTTAGTTGAGCTTCTTGACGGCTCATGTACGCACCAATACCAGCACCCAATGCAGCACCGATGGCAGCATCACGACCAGTCTTTTCACCACCAGTTGCCTTAGAGATACCAGCACCCAGTGCAGCACCTGCCAATGCACCCAAACCTGCTTTGGTGGTAGCACTAGCATTGCCAAGAGTAGTACCAGTACCAGTAGTGGCACAACCTGTGATAATCATGCTGGCTGAAACGGCTGAGATAGCAAGAAGTTTTTTCATGGAATTTTCCTCAAAAAATAGGGCGATGCCCAAATGTTGTTAAGTTGATGAATATATTATGCACGAATATTTGAACAATTGTGTTGTAGATGTGTAATGATGCGTGTAGTTTGCATGATAAATCTTGTGCTAAATATTACAAAATGTTTCAAGAGAGCCGAAAGCTGATAAAGTTTTTATCACTTTAACAGGAAATTTGCTAAAATAGTGTGCAAGCATTGACTATTTTATCTTTTTATCATGAAAACCTCCAAACCTTTACCTTTTATTCAAAAACTGCACGACAAACACCCCAAAATCGCCCAAAAACTCTCTATGACCACAGGGTTTGGCACGATTGCTTTAAACAGTATGGTGATTGGTACACCGTTGTATGTTTCAGGTCTTGCCAAGACTTTTTTCAACTCCAAAAAAGGTGATAAGGCGGTACTAGACATCGCCAACCACTGGATACACGTCAACAACACCTTGATTGATAAAGTATTACCCAAACAAGATTGGCAAATCAGTGTACCTGATGATTTAAAACCCGATGGCAAATATTTACTCATTTGCAACCACCAGTCATGGGTGGATACTAGCATTATCCAATACGTGAGTGAAGGCATCTTACCGCTTACTCGCTTTTTTGCCAAACATGAGCTGATTTACATTCCTATCGTGGGGCAGGCGTTTTATTTTTTAGATTTTCCGATGATGAAACGCCACACCAAAGAGCAAATCGCCAAAAATCCTGCTCTTGCCAATCGTGATTTGCAAGAAGCCAAACGAGCGTGCGAGCTGTTGCAAGACAAACCTTTTGTGCTACTTAATTACCTAGAAGGCACACGCTTTAACTCCCAAAAACACCAAAAGCAGCAGTCGCCCTATACCCACCTTTTAAAACCCAAAGCGGGCGGATTTGCGTTGGCACTTGCCAGTCTTGGTGATAAGATTGATGGTATTTTGGACATGACCATAGTTTACCCTGACGGTGTGGCAGAATATAGTGAGCTGTGGCAAGGTAAAATCAGACGTTTGGGTGTAGACATTCGCCACATTGACATGGATAAGGCATTGTTTGATGACATTATAGCAGGCAAATACGACACAGACGAAACCACCAAACAAGCCCTATATGCATGGATAGATAAGGCATGGCAAGCAAAAGACATACGCATACAAGAGATGTTGGAGCAGTTTCATGGATAATGCTCATAATAAACCATCCCCCAGCACCACCTCTGACGTGCCTGATGATGTAATACCACTATTTGGTCAGCAGACACCACCAAGTCGCCCAAGCAAAGCCAAAATCGCCTATGACATTGCGTTATTGCTTTTATTGGCGGTGGATTTGGTGCTGATTTTGGCGGACAACATTTTAATGAGCGGTTTGGCAAATAAACTTGCCGAGTGGATGGGATTTTCTCACCTGCTTGGGCAGTACGCCGTACATTATCATGATGACATTTCTGCGATTGGTGGTGTTTTTACGGTGTTTTGGGTGGTAGAATTGTCATGGCGTTGGGTGCGAGCGATAATCAAAAAAACCTATTTTCGTTGGTTCTTTTTCCCTTTTGTGCATTGGTACGAAACGCTGGCTTGCTTTCCTGCATTGCGTGCGTTGCGACTGTTGCGAGCAGGCATCACCATCAAACGACTGCACGACATTGGGGTGGTAGTCATTCCAAAAAAATGGATAAAATCTGCCCAATTTTATTATCATGTACTCTTAGAAGAGTTGTCCGACCGTGTTATCTTGACAGCGATTGGTAATTTTCGCAATCAAATGGAATACTCCCAAACTCATCAAGAGTTGCTACAAAACACCATTGACAAAAACCGTGCCAAACTTGAAGCGGTGGTTTTGGATTTGTTAAAAAAAGAACTTACACCCAAACTGCAATCTGCTTTTTTGGCACATACAGGCACACAACTGTCTAAAAATGTCGGTCTGGCGGTGGAACAAGCACTCCTTGATACCCCCGAGCTACGCAAATACCTAAAACTTATCCCCATAGCAGGGAGCATGATAGAAAGCCAAATCACTCATGTGGGTCGGCACATTGGTGAAAACATAACCTCTGCCATTAATGCTCATTTGTTTGATGATAAAACACTAGATGCTTTGATGACAAATGTCGCTCATGGCATAGCGAACATTGACACCACACACCCACAACTTCAAGCGTTGGTTGGAGATGTGGTAGATGACGCCCTAACTGCTTTTGAAGCCCAAGTCAAAACCCAACAATGGAAACATAAAGAACAGTTACACCTGTGATTTAGCGATGATTTTTTGTGCAAAACCTGCTAAAATGACACGAATTTGAATTTGGAATAGATTATGAGTGCAATTGCATTATTTGGTAAAATGCTTAGTTTTAGCCGTCTTAAAATCATGACAGATGATTTGGCAGTGGTTAAAAGCGAGCTTGAAAGTTTGGTGGGTGGCAAAACCCCCATTCCTGTGGTGATTGATAGCGACATTGGTGTGGATTTAGAAGCATTAGTTGAGATGCTTTGGGGGCTTGGCATACAACCGATTGGCGTGGTTGAGGGTGCTTTAACCAAACAGGCGAACGCACTTCGTTTGGCAACTTTCCCCTCGGACGGCAAACGCATTGAAAGACTCAAACCCACCGAAACAAAAACAACCACCAGCCCAGACCACACCCCAAACACAAATGACCCCACCAAAAACATCAGCAATACTGACAGCACCAATCTTATGGAAAGTGTTGAAAATGTTGAAAGCGTTGAAAATATCAATGATATAAACACTGACGATACAGACGTAGCCACCAAGTTAGCAGATGATACAAATGACAAATTTAGCGTGGACATTGTTACTGATATTTTGGAGCTAACAAGCCCTGCCAACACGCCTGCTTTTGCCGACACCGAAAACCTCGTGCAAGCTGTACCAACCAGCACTGAGGTTGGTTCATTTAGCCAAGAAGTTTTTGACGAAGAAAAAGGCATGACCAGCAGTGTACACAACTATATGCTACGTTCGGGGCAGAGCATTCAGCATTTGGGTGGGGATTTGGTAATTATCGGTGGCGTAAACAACGGTGCCGAAGCAATCACCGACAACAACCTGCACATCTATGGACATGGTCAAGGTCGCCTTGTGGCAGGAGCGACAGGTGATAAAGATGCTCGTATTTTTTGCCAAAAGTTCAACCCATCACTCGTATCGGTGGCAGGGACATATTGCCTACGTGAAGCAATCCCTGCTGAGATGATAGATAAAGCAGTACAAGTAAGCTATGATGCTGACAAAGGGTTGATATTTACCCTTATGACGCATTGATAAGCAATCATAATCCATAAAAACTGTGCTATAATAGCAAGTTTCATTTATTTTCAAGATTTTAGGGAGTGTTATTGTGGCAAAAATTATTGTCGTAACTTCAGGCAAAGGTGGTGTGGGCAAAACCACCACCAGTGCATCCTTTGGTGCAGGTCTTGCCTTGCGTGGCTTTAAGACAGTCGTGATTGATTTTGACGTAGGTTTGCGTAACCTTGACCTTATCATGGGTTGTGAAAACCGCATTGTGTATGATTTTGTTGATGTGATTAATGGTACTGCCAGACTCAACCAAGCACTCGTACGTGACAAACAAATTGAAAATTTATACATTTTGCCCGCTTCTCAGACTCGCGACAAAGATGCCTTGACCACCGAAGGTGTGGAAGCGGTGATGAATGAGCTTGCCAATGACTTAAAATTTGATTATATCGTATGCGACAGTCCAGCAGGGATTGAGCGTGGGGCTCAGCTTGCCATGTATTTTGCAGACGAAGCACTCATCGTAACCAACCCCGAAGTATCAAGCGTGCGAGATTCTGACCGTATCATCGGCATTTTACAATCTCGCCCCAGAAAAGTTGAGCAAGGCGGTCGTGTGCGTGAGCATTTGGTGATTACTCGCTACAACCCAGAGCGTGCTGCACATGGTGAGATGATGAGCATTGACGACATCGCCAACGATATTTTAAAAGTGCCACTCATCGGTGTTGTACCAGAAAGCAACGCTGTACTTGAAGCATCTAACCAAGGCTATCCTGTGATTCATTATCCTGATTCGGCAGCAGGTCAATGCTATGATGATATTGTGGCAAGATTTTTGGGCGAAGAACGTCCGTTTCGTCATTTGACTGTCAAGAAAAAAGGCTTTTTCGCCAGATTATTTGGAGGTTGATATGGACATAAAAGGATTGTGGAAAGCATTATTTGGTAGCGAAGAAGAATCAAAAAGTGCCTCTATCGCCAAAGACCGCCTAAAAGTCATCGTGGCAAGTTCCAACCATCTAAACACTCGCCTAACCCAAGAGCGTGTTGATGAGATGAAACGTGAAATTTTGGCGGTGGTGAACAAATTTGTCAGTGGCGTCCAAATCAATGATGTCAACATCAAACAACGCAACGAAGACAGCTTGGACGTGCTAGAACTTAGCATTAACCTACCTGACAAATAATATAACGATATAAAATAATAAAAAACACACTTTCGGGTGTGTTTTTTATTGGATTTTGGGCAAAAAAGGCGTATAATATAAAGAGAATGGTTATTGTTTATATTATTGGAGTGAATATGTCTTTATTTAAACCCACAATGATTGCCATGACGGTATTGGCGTTGCTGACTGCTTGCGGTGGCGACAAACCTACCCAGACCGAACCCAAGACAGAAGCCAAAACCGAAGTCACCTCTCAAGCCAACCAAACCACCCAAACCAACACAGCAGTGGATTTATCTGCCGAAACAGCCGAATACAAAGCATGGGTACAAACCCAGATTGACAGCCTTGTTACCGATACCGAACAATTTGTCGCCCTACTTAAAGAGGGCAAAACCGATGAGGCAAAAGCCATCTATCCTTTGGCAAGAATGTATTTTGAACGTAGTGAGCCGATTGCCGAAAGTTTTGGCGACCTAGACCCTCGCATTGACAACCGTGAAGCCGACCTTGAACAAGGTGAAAAATGGACAGGATTTCACGCCATTGAAAAAATCCTTTGGACACAAAACACCACCAAAGGCACCGAAGCATTTGCCGACCAATTACTTGCTGATGTTAAAGAGCTAAAAGCCAAAATCCCCACAGCAGAAGTTACGCCAGAGCTCATGATTCAAGGTTCGGTAGATTTGCTCAATGAAGTTACCACCACCAAAATCACAGGCGAAGAAGAGATTTTTTCTAAAACAGACTTGTATGACTTTAAGGCAAATATTGAGGGGGCGGAGAAAATTTTCCAAATTTTTACCCCAAAATTAGAAGCCAAAAAACCTGAATTGGTTGCTGACCTAAAAGCCAAATTTGCTGATGTCAATGCCCTATTGGATAAACACAAAGTGGGCGAAAAAGATTATAAAGGCTATGATAAATTGACCCCTGACGAAATCAAAGCATTGGCAGAGGCCGTCAATAAATTGGGTGAACCATTAGCACAAATGGGCGTGGTGATGGAATAAGTTGCTTAGCCGTATTAAGCCCCAAAATAATGTTGTTTAGAGGTGAAATTGCAATTCGCCTTTCTAAAAATATACAATCAAAGTTTATTTGGTATAAAAAGCATTGACTTTGGTTAATGCTTTTTATTTTTAAAGGAACAAAAAATGCACAACCGCCGTCAATTTTTAAAAAATGTAGGACTAATGAGCGTTGCCAGTGTACCATTGTTAAGTGCTTGTACGCCAAACAACCCCTCCCAAACTTCCAATAACGCCACTTTGGACAAAGACAACAAATCAAAAGCCAACAAAAACCCCTTTGCCGATTTAAAATATGATTTTTATGGCACACACCAATCAGGCATCACCACGCCTGCCCAACGCCACACCTATTTTTTGGTGGCAGAATTACACAGTACTGACGTGAATGAAATCCAGCAGATGTTTAAGGACTGGACAGCATATTCAGCCAAACTGATGGCAGGTAAAAACATCAAGCCCTATGACCAAAATCCCCATCTGCCGCCGAGCGATACAGGTGAAGCGGACAGTTTGGGGGCATACGGTTTGACATTGACCTTTGGCATTAGCCCATCTTTTTTAAAAAAATTAAACCTAGAACACAAAGCCCCACCCGAATTTTCCAACTTACCCAACTTCCCCAGAGACCAGCTCAAACCACACCTAACAGGGGGCGACATTTGTATTTCTGCGTGTAGCGAAGATCCACAGGTCGCCTTTCACGCTGTGCGTCAGCTTGTACGTCAAGCTCGTTCACTCATCACGATGAAATGGTCGCAATCAGGCTACAATGCCTTTGATGATGGGGCGGACACACCACGCAATCTATTTGCCTTCAAGGACGGCACGGCAAACAAAGAAACCTTAGAAAACACAGACAAATGGCTTTGGATTGGCGAAGGGGCATTTAAAAACGGCTCATATTTGGTCGTGCGTCTGATTCAAATGCACCTTGAAACATGGGATAGAACTTCACTCGTTGGGCAAGAAGATACCTTTGGTCGCCATCGTGAAAGTGGGGCAAGCATTGGCAAGACGGACGAATTTGCTCCCCTTGACATTCATGCCAAAGATGACAAAGGCAAACTGATGGTAGGTGAAGCCAGTCATGCAGGCATCGCCAAACGTACAGGGCTACAAATACTCCGCCGTTCGTATTCGTATAGCAGTGGGATTGATGACAAGGGGCAGTTTAATGCAGGGTTGTTGTTTGTCAGTTTTCAAAAAAATCCAATGCAATTCTCCGTGATTCAAAATGCCTTTGGCAATAATGATAAAATGACCGAATACACCACACACATTGGCTCTGGACTATTTGCTTGTTTTGGGGGCGTAGAAAAAGGTGGCTATTTGGGGCAAGGATTATTTGAGTAGGAGGTTGATAATGCGAAAAATTTTTTTATCAGTGCTGATGATGGCTGTGATGATGCCAAATTTAGGCATTGCCAACACACCCGCCACACCACCCCAAACGCCACCCACCCAAACCCAAGCCACCAAAGTCAATTTTAGCCCCATTTTTGTCGGTGTGTCCGATGTGATGACTTTGGCAAAAAATGGTGAAACCGACAAAGCCAAAGGCGAATTGGCGATTATTTACGAGAATTTTCAAAAACTTAGCATTGATGATAAGCACAATGAGCTAAAAACTACCGTGCTGACCGCTTTTGACACCGCCTTACGCACACCAAATGCTGACACTTTGCAAGCCTTATCCACCGCCCTTTACACCCTAGAAAAAGCCCAAAACCCTGTGGATTATACACAAGCCAATGAGCGATTTGCGAGCAAAATCACCCCTGCGTTGGCAACTTTGGGCAAGGCAATTAATGCTTTTAAGACGGATAAAGACTTGGATAAATTACGCCTTGCCTATGACAATTTCAACCGTGTCTGGGTGGCAAACGAACGAGTGGTAAGAAATACACAAAAGTCGCATTATGGCACGATTGAGACAGCAATGGCTCTCCTGCGTGTGGCAATAGAAACACAAAATACCACCAATATGGACACACAATTTCACGCCCTACAATCAGCAATTGACAGCTATATCAAGGGCAAACCACTCACCATACCCAAGATGGATGAGAATGTGGATTTGGCATATGGCATTCGTCTGCTTGAACAAGGACTTGATGAATTTCAAAACAGCAACATCACAGACGGTCAAGCCAAATTATCCGAATTTATCACCAGCTGGGCAGTATTTGAAGGTGAAGTAGCTACTCGCAATCCCACACTATACACCCAAATTGAAAGTCAAATTCCCATCATCATGGCAAAGGGCGACATCGCCAGCCAAGACAAGCTATCAAACATCATCAATGATTTAAAAAAAATCAACCCAACCGCTCATTATACCGCAGTAGACAGTATGCTTATCTTGCTCCGTGAAGGGTTAGAGGCCTTGTTGATTGTTATGGCACTCATCACGGCATTGAACGCAAGCGGTCAAAAGCAAGGCAAAAAATGGGTCTATGGTGGGGTTGGTGTAGGGCTTGTGGGGAGCGTGGCGGGGGCGGTCGCCTTTTATACACTGTTTCCACAGATGGCAAGCGGAGCGAATCGTGAGATGTTGGAGGGTGTGGTTGGCATTGGGGCGGTCGTGATGATGGTTGGTGTTGGGGCGTGGCTACACTCCAAATCATCTGTCAAAGCGTGGAATGCTTATATTCAACATCAGCTTGGCAAGGCGATGACAACAGGAAGCTTTGTTTCGTTATTTTTACTTAGCTTTTTGTCGGTGTTTAGAGAAGGGGCAGAGACGATTTTGTTTTATGTGGGGATTTTACCTGCGATTGCAATGAGCGATTTTTTAATAGGTATTGGTTTAGCACTTGGTATTTTGGCGGTGGTAGCAATATTGTTATTTAAAACTTCCTTAAAATTACCCATTCCGCTACTATTTAAAATTTTGACCGTTACTATTTATCTGCTTGGCTTTAAAATATTGGGCGTGAGTATTTTAGCACTACAATTAACCAATCATCTACCAAGAACAATGCTTGATTTTACTGCCCTACCCATGATTGGTATTTATCCTAGTATGCAAGGGCTTTTGGCACAAGGGCTATATGTGGCAATCATCGCATTCACAACGCAACTGGGCAAACAAAATTCAACCAAACAAAACCACAATCAATCAACTTGAACTTTATGCTCATTAAACCCAAATTTATACTAACC
>NZ_BCYQ01000054.1 GCF_001598275.1 Moraxella oblonga NBRC 102422 | reverse complement strand
TTTGTGGTTAGGGTTTGGGTGGTGAAGTTTAAGTTGCTATTGGTTACATTACCCTCTTTGTCTTGATTAACTGCTGTGATGACACCGCCTGTTAGGGTGGTGGTGTTGGCAGTTAGGCTGTGGCTGCTGCCGTGATTGGCATCGGCATTAACATAGGTAATGCCTGATGGGGCATTATTGGTGGTAACATCGCTATTACCTTTTTGCTGATTATAGCCTAGATTTAGATTGTTTACACCAATACCAATGTTACCACCTTTGCTGTTTTCTTTTTGGCTATGGCGATTTTGACTGGTGGTGATATTGAGTGTGTTTGTACTGTAATGACCGCCTTGCGTGGTAATGGTGGCACCATTTAAGGTGGTGGTGTTGGCATGACCGTTTAGCTCGCCTAAGTTGAGTTTTGTGTCATGGGTTGTCGTGCTTGTGCTTTGGCTGCGGCTTTGCTGCTTGCTTGCACCTGCCGATACACTACCTGTTGTGCTGATGCTAGCATCAATGGTGCTCGTACTGCTTTGGTTTTGAGTGGTGTTTGTGGTAGTGCCATGTGTTAAGGTGAGCTTATTGAGGTTATCAATATTTAGCTTACCGATGGCGCCTTGCAACCCTTTGGCGGCAAAGTCATCACCGATGAATGTTGTATTGGCAGCAGTGATGTGGGTTGCGACAAAGTCTTGGTTTGTTTGCGTTTGGCTGCTTTGGCTTTGGGTGTGTGTCGCACCCAGTTTGGCACTAAAGCCGAGTGTTGGTGCGGTTGATGCTGCTGTCGCTGCTGCACTACCCAAAGCAATTTGAGCATTGGCAACATTGGCAGTTGCCATTGCAAGGTTTAGTTCATAATCCTTAATGGCATTTGGGTCGAGTTTGCCAGCTTTTACCATCTCTTTGGCTTGCTCTAGCTCTTTACGAGCATGGTTAGCAGCTTGAATGGCTTCTTTGACATTTTCGGCAGCAATGGCAGTATCTACGGCAACATGATGAACTGTTGCACCGATTCTGGTGGTATTTGTTTCATTGCTTTGAGTGTGTGCGGTTTGATTGATAGCACCATCAAGCAAGGTGGATTTGGCACCAATGAGTAAAGTGCCTGATGTAGGGTCTAAATCAAAGTTGGTAGCTTGCGTGGTTAGACTGCCGTCATTCATATTGCCAAGCACAACCGCATTATTGCCACGAACGGTTACGCCATCATGAGTGGTGCTTTGGGTGCTTTGGGTATCTGTGCCATCGGTATAAACCACCGCACCCAATTGCAAGTGGTCTCTACCAAGCTTCATGCCTTCGCCTGTGATGGTTTGGCGAGCTTGAGTGACATTGGCGGTTTGGACGTGTTTGGCGGTGGCAAATAAAACATCATCGCCCAAGACAGCCACAAAGCCATCTTTACCAGCATCAAAGCGTGTACCTGTCGCAGTTACAGTTTGAGCACCCGCTTGAATATGACTACCGTGAAGTTCGCTTACCGCCTGAATCTCTGTTTTACTGTGGTTACTATCAGATTTGGCAAGTGTCACACCGTCAAAGCCTAAAGCACCTGCGACAACACCCACACCTTTCATTACATCTTTGGCAAGTCCGCGATAAGATTTAGAGCTTTCTTGCCAAGTTTCACTGCGTAAGTCCACCGTGCCAAAGTTTAGGTGTGCCATATCTCCTGAGAGGACTGTAGGTTTGCCATTCTCATCAAGTTGAAGGGCGCCATCTTCATTGGTGGCAAGATGGGCATTGCCGATAATCATAGGCCCATTTGAGACTTGCAGTTTAACTGCATTAATGTCGGCAGATTTACCCTGAATGTCAATACTACCAGCATAAATACCTGTTTGATTTAACGTTTCTTGGTAAGAGCCATCAATACCACCTGTGTTTTTATAAAAGTTTTGGGTAGTTCGGGTGGTGTTGTGGTAGGTTTTGTCTTTGGCAGACTCAATGGTAGCGCGACCCTGATCGGCATGGATGGATGCTTGCTCATTGGCTGTAATATTGGTGCCATACAAGCTTACATTGGCATTTTGCGAGCTAAGATGCACTTTATTGCCAGTAATGGCGTTTAATACCGCTGTATCCGTGCTGTATTCATGGGTTTGTTTGATGTCTTTACTGCCATACCATTTGTCTTCTTGGTAGCTGATGGCACTTTGTATGCTTTGAGTTTGCCGACCCTCACTCATGCGCACATCCCCTGTGCCGATGACGGCGGTGGTACCTGTGGCAGAATCTAGGCGTGAGCCTTTGATGTTGATGTCAGCCTCTTTGCCTGTTGTGGCTATCGTTAAGTTGCCATGACTTGTGATGTTTGAACCCACATCCGTAGTCTGATTGTATTTAAAGTAGTTATTCTCATCAGCGACAGCATTGATGTGATTGCTTGTGGTGATGGTGGTGATGTTAATGCCGTTTTTGGCGGTCATCTGGGTGCTGCCGCCTGCGTTGTCTGATGTGGCACCTTGGTTTAGAATGTAGTTGCCTGATTGAATGTTTAGGGTGGTTAACGGCTTGCCATTGTCATCGGTTTTATCTTTTAAGCCTGCACCAACACTGATGGTAGCAATGCGGCTGATGTCGGTTCTGCTTGAACTGCTTTTGCCCTGTGTGTTTGTTTGGGTGATGGTTTGGCTTTGATTGGTGAGGTTGTTACCAGCATCTAGGCTCATGGCACTGTTTGCGTACATGGTGCCTTGGTTGGTCAGGTCATGACTTGTAGTGACTGCCACGAAGTCGCCTTGGATAACGCCTTTGTTCGTGGCGTTGTTTGCTTTAATGCTTGCAGCATCTTTGGCAATCAGATTGCCATTGTTGTCAAGATGGCCAGCCAACTGTAAATCTATATTTTTGCCAGTAATACCGCTGTATCTGCCGTCTTTGGTGAGTGTGCCTGTAGCAATGTTGGCAGAACGCAGATATAGCTTGGGCACTAAGACATCTTGGGTTTTGGTGATGGTATTGCCATCTTTGTCTTTGGTAGTATAGGTCATTGGCTGTTTAACCAGCCAAACGATGTCGGTGGTAAGACTTGCCATCTGCTCAGGGCTTAACGCTGTGCCAAGGGTGTAGCCAAACGCTTTGGCATGAGTGACGCCATTGTCCATCAAGGCTTTAAAGGCTTCTTCTTGACTGCGGTAATCGGTATTGATGTGTCTGCCTGTCAGTAGATAATACTGATCTTTAATACGGGCTTGCTCACCATAACCATCAGATAGGCGTTTGTGGATGTGATTTGGGTCTGATTGTAGTGCTTTTAGCATATAATCAGATGACAGCCACTGTTTGTAATTGGTGAACGCGGGGTCTGTTTGGACCAGTGGTAGATTGGGGTCGTCAGCGTTGATGATGTATAGGGCTGAATTTGGGAGACTAATGGTGTCGTCATGACCATTGACATCTATGATGACAGACGAGGGCTTGTCCCCTGCGATTGTCTTGTCAATGCTGATATTGCTTGGGGTGGTGTTAATGGTAGCGTTTAGGGTGGGGAGCTGATAAGTTGCCAGTGGGGCAAAGGATTGCACAAAGCTACCACTGCCATTAGGTACACGTTTATGACGACGACCAGCAGCTGATGAGCGTACAGTATATCTGGTAAAGTGACCATTTTCAGTGACTTTGGTTTTTTCACCATACAAACCATTGTCAGGTGTTTGAATGATGGTATCGCCCTTGACAGCAAAGCCAGCACCTGCATTCATCTGGCTTTTATCGTTAATCAAAGTGTTGCCATGTATGATAAGATCGCCTCCTGCCACCATACGGGCTGGGTCAGAAGCTAGGGTTTTATCTTCATAGACGACAAAGTCAGTAGTAATGACATCCACCTCTTCAGTGAGGCGATAAAAGTTACCATTGGCATCTTTGACATACAAAGCGCCATCTGGTGCACCTTTTTTGCTGGTTGGTCCTAAATACGCTTCATCGGTGGTATAAATGTTTAGGGCTAAATCAACATCGCTTTTATTTGTGGCAAATTGGCGATTATACTCCCTGATGGCCAGTTCTAACGCTTCAATGGCGGCAGCATTATCCTCTTCCCATTTTAATAAAGGCCCCATGACCTTGGTATAATTCGCCAGATCTTTGTTGTATTGGGCACAGGCTTGATTGTTTGCACCTGCCAAGGCACAGCTTTGAGTGGTCTCGCCTTTTGGCAAATCAGGTTCATCTAACAGGTCTTTGGCTTTGATGTTTGGAACAGGCTGTTTGGGTGGTTCAATCTTAAAGTGCGACCAAATGGCAGAATCATTGTCATAATTGATGATACAGTCGCTACCCTCTGGGCAGTCAAATAAACCCGCCATTGGCTTGTTGCCCAAATCAGTAACATCAGTGCTTTTTTGGGCGGTGGGGATGGCAGCAGCTTGTTCGTGAGCGCGGTAAAGTGTTTGTCCATAAACGGATTCGGCTTCCACTTTGACCGTATGCTTTTTAAAGTCGGCATTGGTATTTAGTAAGGTGTTGGTGGCAATTTGCATCTGCCTACCAGACTCTATGGTTGCCCCTTTATTGACAACCGTCTGTGCTTTGCCTGTGGCGTGATGATTATCATCAAGGCTACCACCGATGTGCAGACTGCCAAGGCTTGTGATTAAGGCTTGGTTGTCAAAGTTTTCATTAAATTTACCTGCTCTGTCAGGATTGGGGTTGTTGTTTAGGGTGTTTACGCCAATATCCAAACGCTCTTTGGCAGCAATGACAGGGGCGGTGTGCTGCGTGTTTTCTTGGTTGGTTTGTGGGTTGGTGATTTTGCTTGGTGTGTTGTTTAGCGTGTCAGCCTGTATCGCAAGATGGGTGCCATAGATACGACCAAAAGCTTGATTGTTGATGGTGTTTGTGGCTTTGATGCGTGTGTTTTCGCCATTGATTAAGCCTTGGTTGGTGATGTCGGTTTGGCTGCTTATTTGCGTCTGATGACCGCTACTGATGGTACCTGCTTGGGTGTTATCAATATGATTGGCGTGAAGTGTTAAATTTTGATGGGCGATAAGCTGGCTTTGGTTAATCAGTTTACCATCGGTGGTTAATGTCAGATGGTTTGCGATGAGCTTATCTTGGTTGGTGTGGATGTAGTCAGTTTCTTGTGCGATGTTAAGGGTGTCAGCAGTGATGGTGCCAGCGTTTTGCAACTCTTGGGCAGTAATATCTGCTTGTTTGACCGCAGTAATGGTGCCGTCTTGATTGATAATCCTGTCTTTGGCGATAAGTGTCATATCGCCACCGCTTGTTAAGCTGCCACCTGTATTAATAATATTAGAACCACTATCAATCACCATACCATCTTTGGCAGTGATACTACCTTTACTGTTATCAAAGCGACTTAATTGCCAATGAATATCATCTAGGGCGATTTTACTATCGGTATTGACAAGAGTGTTGGTGTTTAGGCTTGTGGCATCAATCGATGCTTGCTTGGTGTTATGGGTTTTATTGGCAGTGATGCTGATATTACCTGCCCCAGTGATGAGTGCTTTGTCGCCTGTGTTATTTAAGGACTTGGCAACATTCATAAAGCCGTCGGTAGATGATGTGTTGCTTGATGAATGGGGTGTGTTTGTGCTGTTATTTGAATGAGTTGTCGCTGTATTGTTTATTGGCTGATTGCCAATGCCAATAGTACCAGCACTTTGGAAACTGCTTGGTGCAGAAGGTGTGGGGATGGTGGTTTGTCCATACAGACTTTGACCAATGATGGCTTTATTAGTATTGTTTAGGTGGTCGGTACTGATATTAAGCTTACCTGTGCCTGTTTGAATAAAATTGCCAGTATTGGTCAGCTTATCAGCGCTAATTTGTAGTACGCCACCATAAATACCGCCTTGGTTATCAATGCTTTTGTCAGCATTCATGTTGGTAATCTGAGTGCTGTGGATGGTACCTATGTTGACAAGCTCTTTTGTGCTGATGGCAATATCAGCTTGTTCGCTTAACAGCGTGCCGTTGTTTTGAATGGTGTTACCATGTGTATTGATGGCAAGTTTGTCTTTGGTGGACATGGTGCCTGTATTGACAAGATTACCTTTACTATCTAAGGTGAGTGTACCTGTACCAAGCTGTTGTCCACTGCCAGTTGCAGTGATTACCCCTTGGTTATTAACCCCAAAGCCTTTGTCTGTGCCAATCAGGTGGATTTTACCTGCGTACATTCCGCCTAAGGCGGCGATGTCTAGAGCAACGCCTTGTTGTTCTTTATTGGTGGTTTGGCTAGCAGATGATACATGGGTTTGTTTATTGGTGGCATTAAGCTTGGTAAAATCACCGTTTTGAAGATTGACTTGGTTTTCACCTAGGACAACATCCAGCTGATTACCTGCATAAATCTCCTCATTGATTTGGGCAGTTTTAGCGATGAGCGCAGCGTAGTCTGTGTTTTGTAGGTTTAATTTGCCATTCACTTGAATGTTGCCAGTATCACCATTGCCGACTTGATAAGCTGATAATTGCCCTTGTTTTACTTGGGCATTTGCTGCTGCTAAATGGACATTGCCTGCATTGATAAAGCCAGCACCATTGACAATAAGACCATTAGGATTGGCAATGATGACATCTGCTTTTTTGCCTGCCACTTCAACAAAGCCATTTAAATAACTTGGATTATTGGAATTGATTTGGTTTAAAATGGTAGAAGCTTCGCCACGAGCCATAAAGGGGTTGGCTGCCACATGGCCTGCAATTTGTGTATTTGTCGCTTTACGGTTATTATTTAACACAGCGCCTGTGCTACCCACATCAAACTGGCTGTAATGGTTATTGGATAAACCTTTATCATTGGGTGTGGCGATATTGACAGAGGTGATACCGCTGGCGGTGGGGAGAATGATGGGTTGTAGACTTTTAGGGGCAGATGGGTCAGCGATGATGGTGGTGGGGGTGCCTGCATGAGCCAACTGCAAAGCCATAAGTACTGCAAAGGACAAGAAAGTAATAGAACCACATACGTCTCGTGCCACAGATTTGCTGGTGCTACTTGCACCGCCACAACCAGCACCACGAGCATATTCACAAACCGCCACCCAAGTCTGCGTTGACTTATTAAAGACCGTTTTATATATGCGGTTCATAAACATTTCCCGTTAAAATCAATAACAATATTATTGTAACAAATATATATAAATGCAGCAATGGTAATTTAGATAAGCTTGTAAGATTGTATTTATATAGTTACAATATGTAATATTCTTGAATACGCTGCTGGAATGCACCTATGATTAGACCAACAACCCTTGCCACCACAATCATTGCAAGTTTGCTTCATAACACCGTCTCTGCCAATACTGCCAATCAAACTCTAATCCAAACTCAAGATGCTCGCAATCAGGCATTGCTTGAACAATTAGTGCCAAACCCAAGAGTAGTAGCAGATACTATTACCAATGGCATTGGTGCTCATGGTGTTGATACAGCCATCAAAACCCAAGAACAACCAGCAGCTGATAACGCCATTTGCTTTGATATTCATAAGATTGGCTATTGGGTACTGTCACAAGATGATATTGGCTTGGCAGACAAGCTTAGTTTTGCTCTCACTCCTGAAACTATAGGTCGTAGCAGTATTTTAGGCAAGTGTATGACAGTTAACGACATCCATGCTACTGCCAGCCGAGTACAAAACCGCTTGATTGACAAAGGCTATGTTACCAGTCGCATTATGGTGACCGATCAGAATCTGGCGGATGGAAAGCTTAGACTGACTGTAATCCCTGGTAAAATTGGTCAAGTGCTTGTCAATACAACCAATAGTAAAGTGCCTGTATATGTCAAACCAACATCCATTCTTGACTTTAAAACAAAGACACCATCAACAAGTAAGACCCATGTTTATCCTGCTATTTTAGATGGTGCATTGACCACGCAAACAGGCAAACTGCTTAATATCCGTGATTTAGAAACCACGCTTGAGAATTTTAAACGTGTGCCAAGTGCTGATGCTAATTTTAAGATTGCACCATCTGATGAGTTACAAGCGATTGGTAATGATAAAAACAATAAACCTGCTGGTAACACCCTTGGCTTTAGCGATATTATCATTGATTACACTCAACACCGCCCTATTCGTGGCAGTCTTAGCCTTGATGATTCAGGTGCCAAATCCACAGGTAAATATCAAGGGATGGCGACATTTAGCATGGATAATCTGGCAAATTATAATGATTTACTTTATTTAAGCTTTGGACGAGATTTGGGCAATCAGCTTAATGATGATAAAGATTATCCTAGCAATATGAGCAAAGGCTCTAAGAATTACAGTATGGGTTATGTTATTCCCATTAAAAACAGCTTACTACAACTAAACGCCAATCACTACACCTACCATCAAACTGTGGCGGGTAGCAACCAAGATTATGTCTATGGTGGCAAGTCCAATCAATATACCGCCAAATTATCTCATCTGGTGCATAGAGATGCTCGCAGTAAAAGCCATGTGTATGCTAGCGGCTATGTCAAATCCCAAGAAAGTGACATTGATGGCACCACCATCGATGTGCAAACCCGTAAAACAGCAGGCTACCAAATCGGCATCATCCATGAAACACATTTGGGCAAGCAAAGCAATCATGACTTAAGTGTGGACATTTCTTATAAACACGGCACTGCCGCCTTTAATGCATTGCCCTCACCAGAAGAGCTGTTTGATGAAGGCTCAGCCCGTGTTGGCATCTATCAGCTTAATGCCCATTTAACCAGTAGGCACAATCCAACCATTAATCATCAACCACTGCCCATTGTCCATAGTACAACACTTAAAGCTCAATATGCCACAGACAGTCTAACACCAGATCTAAAGATGGCGATTGGCGGCAGATACACCGTCAGAGGTTTTGATGGAGAGCGTACGTTATCTGCTGACAATGGCATCTTATTAAAACAAGACCTAAGTTTTTATCCAAGCTTTCTAAATCAACGACAAACAACCAAACAAAGCATCTCAACCAACCAAAACAACACACAAAACAGTCAATCTAGCCATGCCATCTATCTAGGATTGGATGCAGGTTATGTTAGTAACCATGATAAAAGCCAAAACAAACTACTGCTTGGGCAACATCTCATCGGTGGTGCCATCGGCATCAAAGGACAATACACGCCAAACACAAATAAGCCTTATCTAAGCTTTAACTACGACATTTTCACTTCAAAGGCAATCAGTGAGCCTGACAGGTTTAGTGGTAAAGGCTGGGTAAGTGGCGTGAGTTTGGGGGTGGGGTTTTAAAAGCAAGTTGACATCAAACCAATCAATCAGAAAACCATCAGTTAGGCAAATTAGCTTGGCTGGTGGTTTTTTTATGGGGTGGTCAAATAAGAATGGAATAGGTTGGTGCTACAGGTGCTAGAATACAAGCTTTATTTGTATTGGCGTTAAGAGCTATTTGTAAAAGTAGCGAGTACAAGTATCGAGCCATGAGCTATGTGTTTGATATAGAAATATGCGAACAGCTAAAACAAGGCATGGGGCATCCACTAAAACTGATGGCACGCACCACCTTTATCCCATGGATGGATGACATTTGGGATCGGGGTATGTACGAAAGACAGAGTGTTGATTATTACTGGCAAGTTTATAAAGATTTGTGCTTTAGAGTGCAGGCATATGTCAATGAGAATCCCAAGCTAAGAGACATGTATCCCTAAACCGCTTTATCAAGAATAAAAACCACCATCGAAAAGATGGTGGTTGGTAGGGTTGGGATTGGTTGGGTGGGTTATTGTACCTCAGCACAACTATAGACTGTACCAGTACATAATTTGATAGCTCATAGGCTGGACTTAAGCTTGCGAAAGCCCAATAAATGCAAAGATTTACACCATCATGCTGAAAGCAATAGTATAACCCAACCTGCCGAGCTATTGTTCTGTATCAGTTTCCCTGCTTAGTATATCGGTTTTTTTAACGATATCAGGAATTCTATATTGACCTTGTAGTTTTTGAACCAAAGTTTTAGCAGTGTCTATGCCAATATTAATGCAAGTAACATACAAAGGGTGTTTGCTAGTACCACGATATATTCTATATTCTGATGGGGTGCCATAAAAATTTGTCTTGGCAATGCCAATAATTGGCTTTTTGATGATTAATTGGTCATATAAATATTTACCAAGACCTGGCTTTTCTAATCCATCTAAGTAAACGTAGCCATCAATAATAATAACATCAAAAGGTTCCTTAATTTGATTTATTAAACTCAATAAGCATGGCATTTCTCTTTTATAGAACTGACCTGATTGATAAGGTTCAACATGATTAACAATGATTTTGTATTCATTTAAAATATTATTGTTTTCAATACCAGTAAAACGAATGCCTGCAACATTTGCAATCGTTTGATTTTCAATATCTTTATAATAAACATCTAAAATTAAATAAATCACACTATTGTCTCCAATTAAATAATTATGATATTTATATCTGGATTCTTACTTTTTAATTCATTAATTAATAATTTATTTATTTCTGAATCAATGGTAATTTCTGATAGATTATAAAAGTATTTTTTGTTACTAAAAATTGATAAATCTATTAATCCTTCAATTCCTTTAATGTATAATGATTGAACATGATTAAAAGAATTATTTTTTAACCATATATCAAAAAGCTCCTGAATATAATTATTATCTATTTCCAGAACTAAATGACCACGTCCGTGACTAAAGACAAAATTATTATAATTTTCTAATAAATTATATACCTCTATAATATTTATAGGGCAATTTAAATATGATTTTGTTTTTAATATATTACCTTTTAAAGACAAAGATTTTACCAAACCTTTATCAGGGCAATACGAAATATTTATTTCTTCATAATAATCATAATTATAAGAATGGCAGTATGAAAATTTAACATCATCTGACCGATAATAGTAACAACAATAATTTGGTAATTCAAATTGCCATAAATCATCTAGAATTTTATTATTTCTATCATAAGACCAATAAATTTTACTCTCTGTAATTCCTTCCTTGTCTGTATAGCTTTCATAAGTGCATTTTCCATCTATAAAAGTATAAGACATACCTTGGTATGGTTGATTTTGATATAGTTGTGGTATCATTCCACATCCATAAATATCTTCTTCTTCATTGCTAAAGCTAGAACTATCTATAGAAATTGGCGATGCTAAAAGCCCAGTTAAGGTTTTTTGACATGGGGATATATAAGGTTTAGTTATATAACCATTTTTTACTTCAAAAATATCAAGCTGAAAATCATCTTTATCAAAAAAGATAATACCTGTATAAGGTTGGTTTTGTAAAAACCAACGATTATCTTGATTTTTTAATAAGTTAGACTTTAAACGAAAAATATTCATACTACTCTTCTCTCTTGTATGTGTTACCATCTTGTTTACTACCTTTTGGCAAAGGTTGTATTCTGCCAGTAGGAATATTCACTTCTTTAGGTAGGATGCTTGTGCAACTAGTACAAGCTGAGAATTCTGTTCCAGTATTGCTATTTGAACCACCTTTGACAGTAGCTATGGTAATATCTGCATCTTTGACATTCGGGTATAGCTATCGTAGCTACAATGCTCTTGATGTGAGTGATTTTAAACATTTTAGCATTAATCATTCAAAAGAATTTGCCAAAGACCACAACCACGTGGGCGGCATTGAAAACTTCTGGTTGCAAACCAAAC
>NZ_BCYQ01000053.1 GCF_001598275.1 Moraxella oblonga NBRC 102422 | reverse complement strand
TGTATCACAACATCATCTTGTATCACAACATCATCTTGTATCACAACATCATCTTGTATCACAACATCATCTTGTATCACAACATCATCTTGTACTCTATCTACATTGATGACTTGGGAAGGGTTGATGATGTTGTAGCTTTGAATTTCAACGACATTTTGTTCAAGGTTACTGGTTGATGGTACGGCATTCATGGCATAGTTGTGATTGATGGTGGAAAATAAACCACTTGGCTCAATCGCATTTTCTACACCGACCACCAGCGTGGTTTTTTTATTGCAAACCTCATCTGCAATATTAGTAGCGTCAGTCTTTATTGTTTGAGTTTCTGCCGTTTGGGTATGCTCACCTGTAACAATCACCGCATCTTCTATTTCTTGCTCTTGTGTAATATCTGGTGCGTCAATCACCGCCGATGAAATCACAACCGCATCTTCAATTTCAATTTCTGTTTCAATATCATGAATTTCAGCACTTAACACAAAGTAATCATCGTCATCATTTTCCATTTTAGATGAGTGAGCATCAACAGAAATTACTTTTAGGTTTTTATTGTCTTGATTAATCATGATTTTTTCCTAAAAATTGGCATAAATAAAACTAGGAATACCCGCAGGTGCTAAAATTGCCACTAACACAAAACCCACAAATAATGCCATATAAACCACAGCTTCTGGTATTTTATGAATAATGGTTGCCCCTTGTTTGGTGTATTTTCTCACAAAAGGATATAAAATCCAACACACCAATAACAGACTCAATAAATAATAGGGATTGTTATGCCATACAATGGCATTTGAGTTAAACAATAATGCTTTAAAAATTAACACCGTTTCTTCAAAGGTAGTTGCTCTAAACAATACAAATGCCAACGCCACAAAATTAATTGTAATGACTGTACCAATAACTTTGCCAATCACGCCTGTTTGTGCCAGATAATTGCGACCTGTTTCATGCTCAAACCGCCTTTGGCAAAAAACATCGCCAATATTTAACAAAAATATCGCCCCACCATGCAACAACCCCCAAAATAAAAAGTTTAGAGTTGAGCCATGCCAAATGCCTGACAACATCATGGCAATAAGCAAGTTGACCTGTGTTCGCCAAAACCCTAAACGATTGCCTCCCAATGGTATATAGATATAATCTCGTATCCATGTGGATAAGCTAATATGCCATCTATCCCAAAAATCTCGGATATTGTGGGCGATGAGTGGTGCATTAAAATTCATGGGCAAACGAAAACCCAACAGCATGGCAATGCCAACCACCATCTCACTATATCCAGAAAAATCCAAAAATAGTTGTAAGGTATAACCATAAATCGCTGTCAAAACTTCTAAACTATGAAAGCCTGTTGGGTTGGAAAAAACAGGATTTACCCAATTATCCGACAAATAGGTCGCAAGCCACCATTTTTTGGCAAGTGCCAATAAAATGAGTGCAAATGCCAATTTTGGCATGATGATTTGGCGTGGGGTTGTTGTGACAATTTGAGCATACATACCACAAGGATTGCCCTGTATGTCGTAAAGTCCTTTGGTATCATTGACACGAGCAATCGGCCCCGAGGTAATCGTTGGAAAAAATGACAAATAGGTTAATAATTGTATGGGAGTAAATATCGGCATGGGCGATATGTTTGGATTTTTTTGTTGGTTGTAAAGACTTACCAAATAACTAATCGCCTGAAACGAATAATAAGAAATCCCCAAAGGAAAAATGATGTTTGCCAAAATTCCTGATGAATCCAAATGTAGCATTTCCATACTGGTACTGATGACCGAACGGAAAAAATCATAATATTTAAAAATACTAAGATTGACAAGTGTAATACCAATGCCGACCCAAAGCCATTTTTTCTTATTTTTATAACGTTGCATATTAATGGCACAAAATGCGATTGCCACACTAAATACCAACAATATCAAAGACGCCAAAAAAGACGCCATAAGACCTATCATCAAATAGCTGGTAATGAGTAATATCAAATTTTGAATGTTTGTTTTTTGGTAAAATGCCCAATACACCACAAAAAACACAACAAATAATAAGGCAAATTCTACCGATAAAAAAGAAAACATGATTATCCTTTGTTAAACTCACCAAACGCACCAAAATATCCATCACAAGATTGGTACATTCCAAATCCGTGTTGTAAATTTAACGGTTAAAAAGATATAAAAATTTGCCTATTGTAGCAAAAATCCTTTGATGTGCCAACTATTTATAGACACAAACTTAGATATTTATCAGTAAACGTGCAAATTTTAGTAAGCTATGCTATACTTCTAGGCAAATTTGACCTTTTATAAGCATAAGGATTTATCATGTACGTTCACAACGCCCCCACCAACAATCTACCACCAACGATAATGCGTAGTGCCTTTTTCATCTCTGACGGAACTGCCATTACTGCTGAAACATTGGGGCGTTCATTGCTTAGTCAGTTTGGCGACGTCAAATTTGACATCAAGATTATTCCCTATGTGGACACCATCGAGTTGGCACAAGACGCTGTCAAACGCATTAATGAATCTTATCGCCTATCAGGGTTAAAACCTTTGGTATTTGACACCATCGTCAGTGATGAGATTCGTGCCATTATCAATGAAGCAGATGCTTGTAATTTGGACATATACGAAGGATTGATTGCTCGTATCGCAGACGAAATCGGACACAAGCCCGACCCTCATGCTGGCATGGCTCATGGACGTGTAGATAGCGAAGACTATAAAGCTCGTATTGATGCGGTGCATTTTGCCCTAGACAACGATGATGGGGCAAGAACAACACATTATGACGGTGCGGACATCATTTTGGTAGGATTATCTCGCTCTGGCAAAACACCCACATCGCTTTATCTTGCCTTGCAGTTTGGTATACGAGCCGCCAACTATCCTTTGACCGAAGATGATTTGGATACTAGCCAACTCCCAAAAGCTTTGCAACCTTATCGCCACAAATTATTTGGCTTAACCATTGACACCGACCGTTTGGTACGCATTCGCCAAGAGCGTAAAGCAGGCAGTCGCTATGCTTCACTTGCTCAATGCCAAGAAGAGCAACGTGCTATCCAAGCCATTTACACCACCCAAAAGATACCCAACCTTAATGTCTCTGAGATGAGCATTGAGGAGATTGCCACTCGCATTCTACAAATGACGGGACTGACTCGCCGAATTGGGTAACATAAAACAGACTGATTAATATGTGGTAAAATTATGAAACTAAGATTTACTTTTTTATTATCCTTGATGTGCCTAACCGCCTGTCAAAGCACGCCACCTGTACCAGAGCCACGCTATATCCCCAACATTAAACTAACCGATAGCGTTATATTAAACATATTGCCACACCGTGTACCTTGCCAATCCACCACGCCCATGCAATGTTTGCTTGTCAAACCCAATGACAACCCCGATGCTCGTATTTTTAGCATTGCCTATAACGACATTCAAGGTTTTGAACCCAGAATTGGCACAAGTTACACCATCAAAGCCCGCCAAGAGATTGACCAAAATAATGGCAAACCCACAGGGCAATGGCGACTTGAAGAAATTTTAAACCAAAACATTGTGAATCACTAGGATTTATCATGTCAAAAACACGCAAAAACCAAAAACAAGCCTCACAAGGAACTTCAATCATGAGCGAAACAGCCCCCAAAAACCCACCAGAAACCAAAGTTGCCAACATTGCCACTTCTCTTGATGAACACGACAGCAGTCATCTACTCATCAACCCCCTAGACGGACATCGTGTAGCACTTTCCCAAGCCAAGCCCAAAGCCAAACATGGCTATGAGTACGATGTGGTAGTACTTGGCGCTGGACCTGCAGGTGAAGCGGCTGCCATGAAACTTGCCAAATCAGGCAAAAAAGTTGCCGTGATTGACCCCCGAGACCAAGTCGGTGGCAACTGTGCTCACGTGGGAACAATCCCCAGTAAAGCCCTACGCCAATCGGTATTTAATATCATTGGCATGAGACGAGATCCCATTTTTAGCTCATTTACCGACAGCTTTCAAGTGCCACTTAATAAAGTATTAAGTAAAGCTCGCAAAGTAATTTTAAGCCAAGTCAATACCCACAAGATTTTTTATGAACGCAATCGTGTGGATTTGATTCAAGGTTGGGGCAAATTTGTGGATTTGCACACCCTACAAGTGGAGCAGACAGGACATCATGACGAAGGCACAAAAACCGTTACTTTTGAAAAAGCCATTATTGCGGTTGGTTCTCGCCCTTATCGCCCTGACTTTTTGGATTTTGACCACCCTCGTGTGTTTGATTCGGACAAAATCCTACAAATGGATTATGTCGCTCGCAAAATCATCATCTACGGGGCAGGCGTGATTGGTTGTGAATACGCTTCTATCTTTACAGGTCTAGGTTACGTGGTTGATTTGATTAACAACAAAGACCAGTTGTTAAGCTATCTTGACAACGAAATCTCGGACGCACTCTCTCACGATTTTCGTCAGTTTGGGGTACGTATTCGCAACAATGAGGAAATCGAACGTCTAGAAACTTTTGATGATTGTGTGATTTTACACCTAAAAAGTGGCAAAAAAATCAAATCAGATGCTCTGCTATGGTGCAATGGACGTTCTGGCAATACAGACGGTCTAAACTTAGAAGCCATCGGTCTAAGTGCCAATAGTCGTGGGCTTTTAGAAGTGGATAATACCTATTGCACCAATGTACCTCACATCTATGCCGTAGGTGATGTTATCGGTTGGCCATCACTGGCATCTGCCGCCTATGACCAAGGGCGTAATGCCGCCGCCTTTATGGTGGGCGATAAAGATGCCGAATTTGTCAACAGTGTGCCAACAGGCATTTATACCATTCCAGAGATTTCAAGCATCGGAGCTACCGAAGAAGATTTGACAAGGGATAAAATCCCCTATGAAGTTGGGCAAGCCTTCTTTAAGCACTTGGCTCGCTCACAAATCATCGGTGAACGCTCTGGCGTATTAAAAATCCTTTTCCACCGTGAAACATTAGAAATTTTGGGTATTCACTGCTATGGCAACCACGCCTCCGAGATTATCCACATCGGTCAAGCCGTCATGAAATGTGGTCATACGTTAGAATATTTTGTCAATACCACCTTTAACTACCCCACGATGGCAGAAGCCTACCGTGTGGCAGCCCTAAACGGTCTTAACCGAATTTTCTAAAATGACCAAATCCACCAAACCCAAAGATGATATTACCTTTGGGTTTTTTGCTTTTTATACTTTCTAATTTTCTTGTAATCATTGGGGCTTTTGGTTACAATAACCCAAATTTTAACTTTAATATTATGATGAAAATTTATCTAGCTCGCAACAATGTCCAAGCAGGACCTTATACCTTAGACGAACTCAACCGTATGCTATCTTCAGGCGAGGTCGTACTTGATGATTTGATGTGGCATACTGGCATGAGTGAATGGAAAACTGTTGGCGAAATGACTTATGGGCGACTTAACTATCAGCCAACTCAAAATATCACGCCACCAAGCTCCGTCAATCTATCAAAACCCCAAGAAAAGCATGGTTTTGGCGATAATGTTGATTTAAGAAAAGATGAAAAGCGAGTATCAGTTGCCGAGCTGTACGGACGTAAACCCGCCCAAGAAACATCATCACCACAAAGCACAACTGTCGTCATTACAAAAAACACACAAAAAGACGATGGTAAAATTGAGTATGCCAGTATTTTTGCTAGATTTACCGCGTTTGGCATCAATGTTGCTTTATACATGCTTGCTCTTATGCCACTTGTCATGGCATTTATGCAAGTGGTAGACATGAATGAAATTGCCAAACACGCCCAAGACTACGTTGCCCTACAAGCCTACGGTCAAAGCCTAGCAGGAAAAATCCCCACAACCACCGTTGCCATGAGCAACATGATGTTTTTTGCTCTGATTGGCATTCAGTTGCTACTCATCATCATGCGTGGGCAGTCCTTTGGTAAAATGGTCATGGGCATTCGGGTGGTAGATGAAAAAACAGGCAAGCTACCAAGTTTTGGTACACTGGTATTTATGCGAACGCTATTTTTGGTATTGATTTACGCCATTGGAACAAGTCTCATGTCAGGACTGCCTGCCATCATCATGCTTTTTGCCAATTATCTTATGGCAAAAGGCAGTGATAAAAAACAAGGTTGGCACGACAAAATGACTCGCACGCTCATCGTTAAAGCCAAACCTTCTCAACTAGACAAAACTAAAAAATAACCATGCAAACCTACTCTTTTACCAGCGAACAACTTGCCATGCTAGACAAAGTCCAGCTTCCTCATGACTGGAAAATGGCACTTGCTCCGTTTTTGTTGTCCGACACAATGGAAAAATTGCGAACATTTTTACGCCATGAGTACACACAAGGCAAGACAATTTACCCACCCAAATCATTGATTTTTAATGCGTTAAATAGCACGCCTTTATCATCGGTTAAAGTAGTAATTTTAGGGCAAGACCCCTATCACGGTGCAGGGCAAGCAATGGGCTTATCATTTAGCGTACCAAAGATTGTTCCAAAACCACCAAGCTTGCAAAACATCTTAAAAGAACTTGCCACCGATTTGAGCATACCTGTTTGTCCGCACGGTGATTTGACGCATTGGGCAAATCAAGGTGTGTTGCTACTCAATGCCACATTGACGGTTGAAGATGGCAAAGCAGGCAGTCATCAAAATCAAGGTTGGGAAGAATTTACTGACGCAGTGATTGATGTGATTAACAGACAAACCGACCAGACGGTTTTTATTTTGTGGGGCAGTTATGCCAAGAAAAAAGGACGATTTATTGACACTCGCCGTCATCTAATTTTGACCGCCAATCACCCATCTCCCCTGTCGGCCAATCGGGGCGGATTTTTTGGCACTCGTCCCTTTTCACAAACCAATAACTATCTTGTGGCACATGGCAAAACGCCGATTGATTGGGCGTTGCCGATTTAATCATTTTAAAGAACTTAAAAATCAACATAAGGTTTATTTTTGGCATTATGGTATTTTTGGTGGCGTGATATGGGGGGGTTGTGGTGAAATGGGCGAAGTGATTGTTTTTAGATGGATAAGTTATGAATGTTAGATATGATGCCAAAAAGTTGTTAAATGCCTTAAGTCAAACTGCTAACGCTCAAGTAATGCTACTGACCTTTTGTGTGCCAATAGATACTGATGATGTGAGTGAAATATTGTTAAGAAATTTACAAGCAGGGACTTTTCAGCATGAATTTATTTTACAAGATTTGGAAAATGAGTTTCCTAATTATTCTGATATTGCAATAAATGGAGATTGTGCTGTATTTGTACCAATGGCGTCAAAATTATGGAATGGCAAACAAGATTTGGAATGTCAAGAAATTAGTAAAAATACTTTTAAAGAGCATTTAATGGATTTGTTGTGCGGTGGTCAAATTTATAAAACCAAAAGACCATTAGTGAAATCAACTGCCAATCAAATGATTGATGAATGGTTTGATAGGCTTAATGAGCAAGCATGGCAAGCATTTTGGATAAAGCCTGATTTTTTATACACAACACAACAAGCAAAAGATTCTGGGCATATTTTTATGGGTTATTTTGAAAATTTTGGGCGTGATGTGTCAATAGCAATTAAAACAAAAGAAGCAATTTATTTGTTATTGGTTAATGGTTATTGCTGATTTTTAGTTGTCAGCATATTAAAAGATGTTTAAATAACCTCTTATATTTCATTTAAATAACAAAGCATTAAAATAATGATGTCTAATTTACAAAAAAACAACTTCCTAAAATCCACCAGTCAAATTTTATTAAAATCCAATGATGATTTTGATAATGACGACAAGCACTTTATGCAAATTGCCCTAGACTTGGCGACACAAGGAGCAAAGCTTGGCGAAGTACCTGTCGGAGCAGTGATTGTTCTTGATAATCAAATCATTGGGCAAGGTTTTAATTGCCCCATTTGTGAAAAAGATAGTACCGCCCACGCCGAAATACTCGCCATTCGTAGGGCGTGTAAAACATTGGATAATTATCGTTTAATGGGGGCAACCTTATATGTTACGCTTGAACCTTGCACCATGTGTTTAGGCGCAATTGTCCATTCAAGAATTGAACGGGTGGTATTTGGCACAAACGAACCAAAATCTGGCGTCGTCATTAGCCAAGAAAAATTTGCTGAAAAACGCTATTTTAATCATTATTTGATGATAGAGGGTGGATTATTTGCCGAACAGTCCAAAGCAATATTGCAGGGATTTTTTAAAGAAAGGCGAAAATCAAAAAAAGAACAACAATTAAGTTAAATCCCAACCCCTGTGTTTACTATAATGCTTTTTAAATTTTTCTATTTGATTTTTTAAGTTATCATCGCTCATATCAACACTCAATACGATTGCCTTTTTATCAAATACTTGCATACCAACATCAACACTATCATTATCAGAAATAAAAGCATTTTCCAAAACAATCATTGGTAAAAACTCAATAATTACCCTATTACCAAGTAAAAATGCTTATTCTTGAGTTTCCGCCCAAATCTTAAAATCTATCCTACCTTCATTTCTAGGGTCATCTTTTGTCACATAAGCATGGTAATAAAATAGTGTTTTTGTATTTTTATGGGTATCAAATTGCATTTCACTATTTTGGTTGGTATTAATTGGTATTTTGTTGCTTTTTCTAAATAATATGTCTTTTATTAAAGTAAATAATGACATACATTTCTCCAAAAAAATTACTATATTTTTAGCTATTTTATGTTAAAATATACCAAAAATCAAATAACGGTTGATTCAAATGACACACCCCATCATTACCATCGACGGTCCATCAGGTGCAGGCAAAGGCACGATTGCTTATCGCCTTGCCGAGTATTTTGACTTTAATTTATTAGATAGTGGTGCGTTGTATCGCATTGTGGGCTTGCTTGCGTTTAAACAAGGTATTTTGACCGCTGATATTTTAAATGGCAAAACGGACGATGAGTTTGAAACAAAAGTGGCAAATTTGACCCAATCTTTACAGCTTGATTTTGTGATTAACCAAGAACGCCAAGCGGTAGAAATCATCATTGATGGCAAGCCTTTGACGGACGACATTCGCACCGAGACAGTGGGGGCATACGCATCAAAGGTGGCAACTTTACCAAGCGTTCGCACCGCTTTGCTAGATGTTCAGCGAAATATGGCAGAACGGACAGGACTTGTGGCAGATGGGAGAGACATGGGGACGGTGATTTTTCCACAGGCGACTGCCAAGATTTTTTTAACTGCAAGTAGTCAAGCTCGTGCCGACCGCCGTGTTAAGCAGTTGATGAATAATGGAAAATCTGTTGATTATGATAAGATTTTGGCAGAAATCAACGCAAGGGACGAGCAAGACCAAAATCGTGCTGTTGCCCCCCTAAAACCTGCCAATGACGCACTGATGATTGACAGTTCTGATTTGAGTATTGATGAAGTATTTGAGCGGTGCGTGGCATTTATCAAGGAGAAACTGGCGTGATTGAGCTTGTGCCTTTGTCTACCAAACACCATGCCAGATTAGGCTATGAATTGGACGCAGTGCAAAGGCAATTTTCTGCCTTACCCAACGTTTGGTTTGGCAATCAAGATGACATTGCCCACAAAATCGCCATTTGTAATGATGGTGTGGCAGTGGGGTTTTTCGTACTAGATGCAGGACAAGATAAGGCGGATTATAGCAATAACCCAAAGGCGGTTTTGCTCCGCTCTATGTCAATCAACCCAACTCATCAAAGCAAAGGTTATGCCAAACAAGCGTTGAGCGACCAGTGTTTGGGTGCCTTTTGCAAGCAGTATTTGCCCGACTGTGATATGGTGGTGCTTGGGGTCAATCATGCCAACATCCCTGCTCAAAAATTGTACGAAAATGTAGGCTTTTTTCGTTGTCAAAGAACCGTCATGGGCAAACAGGGCTTACAATTTGTGTATGAATTAAAAATATAAATTGCGTTATTGTAAAATTTCTGTTATAATCGCAAAGATTTTTTGTGGATTGTTAAGCCAAAACTAGCACTTCTTAACAAAACCCACACAACGTGAACCGTACTGGCTAGACAGGCTACGGCTATTTTTAAGGTAAATTAAATGTTATCATTTGCTGAACTGTTTGAACAAAGCAATGCAAACGAAGTAAAAGTTGAGATTGGTGCAGTCATCGCAGGTAAAATCGTTGCGATTGATGAAAAATTGATTACTGTGGACACAGGTCTAAAGTCAGAAGGTGTGATTGACCGTGCCGAATTTCTAAATGAAGCAGGTGAGCTTGAAGTTGCGATTGGCGACACCGTTGATGTGGTTGTTGAAAAAGTAGACAACGGCATGGGTCAAACTGTCCTTTCTCGTGAAAAAGCCAAGCGTGAAGAAAGCTGGCGTGCATTGGAACAGTTGCACGAAAATGATGAAATCGTTACTGGTCTTATCTCATCTAAGGTCAAGGGTGGCTTTACCGTTGAGATTGGTTCTGTGCGTGCCTTCCTACCTGGTTCACTCATTGATGTTCGCCCTGTACGTGAAACCACTCACCTAGAAGGCAAAGAGTTTGAATTTAAAGTCATCAAAATTGACAAACTGCGCAACAACATCGTGGTATCTCGCCGTGCAGTAATGGAAGCTGAAAACAGTGCTGAACGTGATGAACTACTTGCCAAACTAGAAGAAGGCATGGAAGTTCAAGGCATTGTCAAAAACTTGACCGACTACGGTGCATTTGTTGATTTGGGTGGTATTGACGGTCTGCTACACATCACTGACATGGCTTGGAAACGTATCAAGCACCCATCAGAAGCGGTAGAAGTTGGTCAAGACTTGAAAGTTAAAGTATTGAAATTTGACCGTGAGCGTAACCGTGTAAGCCTAGGTCTAAAACAACTTGGTTCTGACCCATGGGGTGAAGTTGAAAAAACTTACCCAGTTGGCACCATCACCAAAGCTCGTGTTACCAACCTAACTGATTATGGTTGCTTCGCTGAAATCGCCGAAGGTATTGAAGGTTTGGTACACGTTTCTGAAATGGACCACACCAACAAAAACATCCACCCATCAAAAGTTGTTCAGGTGGGCGACGAAGTTAATGTGATGGTTCTAGAAATTGATGGTGAACGTCGTCGTATCAGCCTAGGTATCAAGCAAACTATGGCAAACCCATGGGAAGAGTTTGATAAAAAATACTCAAAAGGTGACAAAATCACTGGTACCATCAAATCTATCACCGACTTCGGTCTGTTCATCGGTTTAGAAGGTGGTATTGATGGTTTGGTGCATTTGTCTGACATCTCTTGGACTGAAAATGGTGAAGAGGCAATCCGTAGCTACACCAAAGGTGACACCGTTGAAGCACAAGTTCTACAAGTGGATGCAGAAGCCAACCGTATCAGCCTAGGCATCAAACAACTAAGCTCTGACTCATTTAGCGAATACCTAGCGAGCAATGAGCGTGGTGCTATCGTTAAAGGCACTGTTAAAGAAGTAGATGCAAAAGGTGCAGTCATCACCTTAGCTGATGATGTAGAAGGCTACCTATCAGTTGCTGACATCGCTCGTGAACGTACTGAAGATGCTTCTAAAGTACTAAATGTAGGTGATGAAGTTGAAGCTAAAATCGTCCGTGCTGACCGCAAATCTCGCAACATCACTTTGTCTATCAAAGCCAAAGATGAAGCCGAAGAACGTCAAGCACTTAAAGATTTACCAAATAGTGTAGACAACCAACCTAAAACTTTAGGTGATATCTTTGCTGACCAACTTAAAGGCTAAGCAATAGTCATCTAATAAGATGAAAAGTGGCAATGTTTTTCATTGCCACTTTTTTATTTCATACAACACTTGGTCTTACACTTAAATTTTGTAAAATGGTGGCATATTCTACCGTTATGACTTTCTATGGCAAAAGCCTCTTTCTTGCTTTGTAGGTGTTTTGATGTTGGAATAACTTCTTGATAAGACTTCCAATAATCACCACAAAACAAGACATTTGTGCTTAGCTGACTGCAATCTTTT
>NZ_BCYQ01000052.1 GCF_001598275.1 Moraxella oblonga NBRC 102422 | reverse complement strand
CCAGTTGTTAGGTTCGGTTGGTATACCAAAAAAATCTCCTTGTAAAAACAAGGAGATTTTGTTCATCACTTAACATTAGAAGTTGTAACGCAAGCCAACTTTTACACCGTATTGGTTGAATTTCCAATCTTCAACCTTGCCAAGATGGTGGTATTCTACACCTGCATCTAGCAATAATTTTGGATTGAAAGCATACTGTACCCCAGCAAGCACGCCAACGCCTACTTTGGTTTTCTTCTCAGATTCATAATAAGAGATGAGCGTTTGCTGATTGGTTGTAACATCAATGGTAGAAGCTCTGCCCTTATCTTCGGCTTTGAGCTGATTGACACCCACACGCAGACCTGCATAAGGCGTTACACTAAAAACGGGTTTAAAATCATAAATGGCAGAAAAACCAAGCGATTGGGCTTTTAGGGTGGTTGTCACTTCATCATTACCTATAATAGCCAAATCACCATCCGAATAATTTTCTGTTATTTTACCAAAATCGGTATAGTCTGCTTGATAACGAAAAGTACCCATATCCTTACCAAGAGCGATAGAATAACCTGTGTTGTTGTCTTTGAATTTCTCGTCATCAATCTTAACTTCAAGTTTGGACAAACCGACATCGCCCTGCACATACAAATCATCAAAAGCACCTGCCATAGCTAGGGTTGAAGTGCTGGCTAATACAGTGGCTAGCATTAATTTTTTCATATTTATACCTTATGATTATAAAATAGGAATTTTCTTACATTCCTCACATTTTATTGAAAAGTTGTTAAGTTGTTTTATCATCAATAATATAGACACACAAACTAAGTTTATGTGTCTATAAAACCATCAATAACGCTCTTAGAAATTCAATCTAGCACCAACTTTGGCACCAAACTGGTCGCCTTTGATACCATCAACTTTACCCAAGTGATTATATTCTACACCTGTATCAATGGCAAATTGGTTATTGATGTGGAATTGCACGCCCGCAGAAGCACCTAGACCAAGTTTGTCTTTTCTTTTGACATTATTGTTTGTAAGCATTTGTTGTACGGTTTGCTTATTAGATGGGTCATTTGGATCTGGGACTTCAATGTCAGCCTTGACAATATTCTGTACATTAGTTTTAATACGGTTTATCCCAACTCTTGCACCTGCATAAGGAGTAATCATCGGATTGGTCGTTTCAAAATCATAAATGGCAGATACACCAACAGACTGAACTTCTTTCACATTAACACGCTGACGAACCACCTGACCTTCAGTATTACCAGTCAGGAGTGTACCTGAAGTGGTAGGAATTTGGTAACTCACTCCCACAGTGTCACCATTGAAAATTCTGTGGTCTCCAGAAGCATCATTATAATAACTAACATCCGCTTGATAACGAATATCACCAGTATCTTTACCGACAGCAATCGTGCCTTTAACACCGTTATCTCTCGTTTTAATATTGGTAAGGTCGTTAGCATATTGGAGCTTAGAATAGCCAACATCACCTTGGATATATAGACCAGAGTTAGCAAATGAGAGAGTTGATACGCCTGCCAATGCAGTGGCTAACACTAATTTTTTCATAACAATTCCTTCAAGAATATTGCAGATTTAAGGTATTTTAACTTGTAATGACTATATTTGGCAAGTAAAATTTCATTTTTAAGACAATCGCACCTTTTTAGGAAACCAAACGTACAGGTTGTAATCGCCCATTCCTCTCAACCTGCCCAAGCCCAAAAAAAACACCCTCATGATACAGACGCACTTGACAACAACCCTCATCATACACCAAATCACAAGTACGGTCTTTGACATTGAGTCGTTGCCCCATTTTAATGCGAGCAGTTTCATCAGCACTCAAATCCAACATAGGCAAATGAACAAGCAGTGCATCAATGGGCAAAAGTTTGGCAAACCTTTCATCAAAATCTAGCTTGGTAAGCTCATCAAGATTTACCGAATCCATCACATCAAATCCGCCTGTCTTTGTGCGGTGTAGTGCGGTCAAATGCCCTACTGTACCAAGTTTTTTGGCAATGTCCTCACCCAGCACACGCACATAAGTTCCCTTAGAGCAAATCACGTGCAGGGCGATATGTTGCTCATCAATCTTGGTCAAAGTCAGCCAATGAATGACGATAGGACGAGCCTGACGTTCAACATCTATACCCTCTCTGGCGTATTCGTAGAGTTTTTTGCCGTCTTTTTTTAGGGCGGAATACATGGGTGGAATTTGTTGCTGTTCGCCTGTGAAGGTTTGGGCGATGTCATTCAAATCATCTTGGGTAAAGGTAGGGGTTGGCAATATTTTTGCCACCTCACCCTCTTTGTCGCCCGTATCGGTCTGTTCGCCCAAGCGTATCACTGCATGATAACCCTTATCGGCATCTAACCCAAATGAGCTAAATTTGGTCGCCTCACCCAAACAAATCGGCAAAAGCCCTGTCGCCATCGGGTCTAGTGTGCCTGTGTGTCCTGCTTTTTTGCTGTCAAACTGTGGCGACATAAACAGACGTTTGGCTTGATTTAGGGCGGTATGCGAGCTAATGCCATTTGGTTTGTCAAGAAGCAACACGCCAGAGACGATTTTTTTAGCCATTATTCGTCTGTCTCACTTGTGCTTGTGCCTGTTTTTTTCATGGCTTCGTTCACCAAATTGGTCATGTAATTGCCATGTGCCGTAACCTCATCATAATGAAATCTAAGGCGTGGTGTCGTGCGAGTTTTCATCGTGCGAGCAAGCTCACTGCGTAAAAAGCCTGAAGCATTTTTTAAAACCTGTAAACTCTCACGATGAGCTTCAATATTCATGCCACCATCTGTATCACCGTTTCTGCTAGGCTCTAAGATGGTTACATAAATGTCGGCATAACCCAAATCAGGGCTGACTTTTACCGATGAAATGGTCACAAAACCTGTCAAACGTGGGTCATTAATCTCATCACGGATAAGTACTGATAAAGTACGCTGAATTTGGTCAGCTAAGCGTTGTAAACGTTGGTTCATAATTTTCCAAATTAAAAGAATTTAAAGCAAAATAAGTAAATTCTATTCAAAAACAAACAAAGGTTTTTTGTTTTTGGTAAGCTTGTAAAACCATAACGAAAAACCGCTTCACCCAAAGGCTTGGCTTGGGGTGAACGGTTTTGTATGATTTTGATGTGATTTAAGTATAGTATCACAAATCACCCAAAAAACAAAACCCCACAATCGCAGGGTTTTGTTTGATTTGATTATAACTCACGTTTGACTTCGTGAATCTCATACACCTCAATCAAATCACCCACCGCCACTTCGTAACCTTTGACGGCAAGACCACACTCAAATCCTGCCTTGACTTCGGTAACATCATCTTTGAAACGGCGTAAGGATTGTAATGAACCGCTAAATATCACCTTATCATCACGCAATACACGGATTGGTTTGTTACGGAAGATAGAGCCTTCTTTAACCATACAACCTGCTGCCGCCCCAAATTTGCTAGAACGGAACACTTCACGCACTTCGGCAATACCCAAAATCTGCTCACGATGTTCAGGAGCAAGCATACCACTCATCGCCAATTTGACATCATCAAGCAAACCATAAATCACGCTATAATAGCGAATGTCAATACCTGCTTCGTCCGCTTTGCGTTTGCCAGCACCGTCTGCACGTACGTTAAAACCAAGTAAAACCGCTTCGCTACTTTCTGCCAAAATCACATCAGATTCGGTGATTGCACCCACACCAGAGCTGATGATGCGTACTTTGACTTCATCGGTAGAAAGCTCATCTAATGCACCAAGCAAGGCATCAAGTGAGCCACGCACGTCAGTTTTTAGGATAATGTTGAGTGTGGCAATCTCTTCTTTGCCCAAGCTGTCAAACATATTTTCAAGACGCATTTTACTTTGACGTTCAAGCAGACGCTCACGCTCACGGTTGGCACGAAAATCTGCCACTTCACGAGCTTTTTTCTCGTCTGAAACCACCAAAAACTCCGCACCTGCCATAGGAGCATCGGGCAAACCCAAAATCTCCACAGGAATAGAAGGTCCTGCCGATTTGATACGCTGACCGTTTTCGTCCGTCATGGCACGCACTTTGCCATAAAATTCGCCCGCAAGCACAAGATCTCCATGATTGAGCGTGCCTTTTTTGACAAGCAAACTTGCAATCGCACCACGACCTTTATCAATGCGAGATTCAATAACCACGCCCTGTGCCGAGCCGTCCACAGGTGCTGTCAGCTCCATGATTTCAGCTTGAATGCTGATGGTTTCTAAAAGCTCATCAATACCCATGCCTGTCTTGGCGGAGACTTTTACAAGCGGTGTATCGCCACCCCATGCTTCTGTGATGATTTCTTTGACAGATAGCTCATTAAGCACACGTTCAGGGTCAATGCTGTCCTTATCCATCTTGTTCATGGCAACGATGATGGGTGTACCTGCCGCACGAGCATGGTCAATCGCCTCAATGGTCTGTGGCATCACGCCATCGTCAGCTGCTACGACCAACACCACGATGTCAGTTGCTTTTGCTCCACGAGAACGCATGGCAGTAAAGGCGGCGTGTCCGGGCGTATCTAAAAACGTAATCACGCCACGATCTGTTTTGACATGATAAGCACCGATGTGCTGGGTAATGCCCCCCGCCTCACCGCTTGCTACTTTGGTCTCACGGATTTTATCAAGCAATGAAGTCTTGCCATGATCTACGTGCCCCATGATGGTAACGACAGGCGGACGAGTCTGTATATTGCCTTGTTTTTCGTCCACAGCCTCATGCAAATCATCTTCTAGTTTGGTGTCAGATACCAGCACCAAATTATGCCCAAACTCCTCCACCACAAGCCCTGCGGTGTCTTGGTCAATGGTATCAGATTCACGCACCATCTCACCCATTTTCATGAGTGCTTTGATGACCTCACGCACCTTGACTGCCATTTTTTGAGCCAAATCCGACACCACAATGGATTCGCCCACTTCTACGTTATGAATGATTTTTTCAACAGGCATTTCAAACTTATGTTTGCCCGCTTGGGACGATTTAAGACCACGAGATTTGGTTTTGATTTCTAGCTCTTCTTTGCCCTTTTTCTTGGCAGTTTTACCACGAGCATTAGCACTACCACCGCCACGCTTAATTTCACGGCGTTCTTGCTCAAATGATTCCTCCAACGCCTCACCCACAAGCCCCTTAGCGAGCGGTTCATCTTTACGTACCACCGCCACAGGCAAATCTTCTTTGTCGCTATAACGGCTTGCCATTTGTTTCATTTGTTCAAGCGTACGTTTTTGGGCTTCTTCGGCTGATTTACGGCGGTTTTCAGCCTCAATCTCACGCAACTTTTGTTCTTCGGCTTCACGAGCTTTACGAGCTTCTTTGTCAGCAGAAGTTTCGGCTTTGGTGGGTGCTTTTTTGGTTTTGTCACCTTTTTTGACTTCGGATTTTTTTACCACACTGGCAGTAACAACACTGTCAGAGGCTTCGTCTTCTTTTTTGGCTTTTTTGACAACAACAGAGGCGGTAGCAGTTTGGGTGGATTTTTGGCTTGTGTTACTGTTGGCACGCATGGAGGCAAGCACGGCTTCTTGTTGCTCTTGGGCTTGTTTTTTCTTGCGTTCTTCTTCTTGTTTGGCTTCTAGCTCTTTGATACGAGCTTCTTCGGCAAGGCGAGCTTTTTCTGCCAGCTCCTCGGCAAGTTTGTCGGTATCTGGTTTTTCAAATACGATTTTTTTGGTTTTCACCACATTTACTGCTTTGGCTTTACCAGAAGTGCCAGTTACTTTTGCGGTGGAAGTTGTTTTTGATTTGATACTGATTCGTTTTTTGTCGTTATCTGCCATTTTTACACCTAATTTGTTTGGACTTGCCAAAAACACACAAATTAGGTGTTTTGGCAAGTGATTAATTTAACATGCCCATGTCAAGGCACTCATGTCATACGCACGCATGGTTATTCAAACCACGACTTACGAGCATTCATGATAAGCTCACCAGCCGTTTTGCTGTCCAAGCCCTCAATATCATCAATGTCAAAAGTTGCCTGTTCTGCCAAATCATCAAGGGTGATGATGTCTCGCTCGGCAAGTTTGTAAGCGATGGCTGTGGTCATGCCTTCTAGGGCAAGAAGTTCACCGCTTGGCTCTTTGATGTTTTGTTTTTTGGCAACTTCATCAGCGATGATGACTTCTTTGGCACGCTCTTGAATCATGCCAATCGCCTCATCATCAAGACCCTCAATGTCATAGAAAGTCTCGGCAGGAACATACGCCACTTCTTCAATGGTGGTAAAACCAATTTCAGCCAGTGCTTCCGCCAAATCTCTATCCACTTCTAGACGCTCATAGAACAGATTGATGATGGCTTCTATTTCGCTCTTTTGACGTTCGGCATATTCAGATTCCAACATCATGTTGAGTTTGTAACCTGTCAAATCAGAGGCAAGGCGTACATTTTGTCCTTGTGAACCAATGGCACGAGCAAGCTGGTCATTGGTTGCAAAAATAATGTCAGCAGTGCGATTGTCCTCATCTAGCACGATACTAGATACGTCCGCAGGCTCCAACGAACTGATGATGTACTGAGCAGGGTCATCGCTCCACACCACCACATCAATACGTTCACCATCAAGCTCACTTTGTACCGCTTGAATACGAGTACCACGCATACCAATACACGCCCCCACAGGGTCAATGCGGTTGTCGTGGGTCTTGACGGCAATCTTGGCACGCAAACCAGGCAAACGAGCCACCTCACGCACTTCAATGATACCCTCGCTAATCTCTGGCACTTCTTTGGTCATAAGAGCTTTTAGCATGTCTTTGCTGGCACGAGACAATACAAGCTGACTGCCACGACCATCACGATTGACTTGGGCAAGCAGACATGTTACACGAGTTTTTGGGCGTAAGTTTTCACGAGGTAGGGCTTGGTCTTTGGCAAGATAACCTTCTGCCCCATCACCCAAATCAATGATGTAGCCGTCTTTGCTTTGTTTTTTGACTTCGCCTGTAATCAACTCGCCAATGCGTGCTTCAAAAGCGTCTGCCACAAGCGAACGCTCCGCCTCACGGATTTTTTGGATAATCACTTGCTTGGCTTGGGTGGCAGCGATACGACCAAACTCAATGGATTCAATCTGCTCTTCTACGATGTCGCCAATTTGGTATTTGGTTTCGTCCAAATCGCTAATGGCAAGCTGACAAGCTGGCATTTCATGATCTTCGTCCGCCACCACTGTCCAGTAGCGGTAAGTGTCATAATTACCCGTTTTGCGGTCAATAGACACACGAATGGCAACTTCTGGCTGTTCGGTATAGACTTTTTTCTTGGTAGAAAACACAAGTGCCTGCTCGATTGCCCCAAAAATATCCTCAGCATCTAGCCCTTTTTCATTACTCACCGTCTCTACAACGGTCAAAATTTCACGGCTCATCTTTGTTTACCTTATGTTAAATCAATATGTTAAATTAATCTTGATAAATTAGGTTGGCTTTATCAACATTGTCAAAAGCAATGTCAAACTCCAATTTATCATCAGTAACCACTGTCATGCCAGACTCACCCACCTGCATCAAACGTCCCACCACCTTACGGCGTTTGGTGTTGCCTTGTCCAATGGCGTGAATCAAACGCAAATTAATGACTTCGCCCACGAAACGCTCCACCTGCTCTGGCGTAAACAATGGACGGTCAAAACCTGGGCTTGACACTTCTAGCACATACTCACCTGCAATGGGGTCATGTACATCTAGCACGCCTGATACTTGGTGATTCACCGCCGAGCAGTCCTCAATGGTGATGTGTTCGCCACGTTCACGAGCCTCTGGCGTAACCTCAATATAGATACGCAATAACGATTTGCGACCTTGTGGCATAAACTCAATCCCCCAAAGCTCCACATCACACGCACTGACCGCAGGGGCGATGATTTGGGTAAGCTCTGAGATTTTAGAAGAGGGTTTCATCTGATGAATTATCCTTGAAAATCATATGATACAGTCATTTTAACACAAATTTAGTCAAGTTTTCCAAATGACAAGTACAAAAAAGCCCACATAGTTGCGGGCTTTGAGTATCAAAATCAGCCGATATTACCAAATATGGTAATGCCTTAAAATAAGGACTTCAAAAATGGTAGCGGGGGCTGGATTTGAACCAACGACCTTCGGGTTATGAGCCCGACGAGCTACCAGACTGCTCCACCCCGCATCAATTTAGAACGCTATTATAGCAAATATTTTAGTGTTGTCAAGTATTTTTTAAAAAATACCATTAATAAAAAATTCAATATGAGGATTATTTGGTGCGAACGGAGGGACTTGAACCCTCACGCCGTGAAGCACTACCCCCTCAAGATAGCGTGTCTACCAATTCCACCACGTTCGCAAGCAGGACGCATTATAGCCCAAGCATTTTTAATTTTCAAGCATTTTTTGCAAGCCTGTTAAAATCGGCAGGGGCGTATCTTTACCAAAATGCACTTCTATGGTGAGCTTTGGCACATCGCCAAGCACTGTATGACAACTTTGCAAAATATCTTGGGGTGTAAGCCATGTGATTTGGCTGTTTGGATTTGGACTCTCATCATTCACAAGCAGAGCCGAGCCCAAAATTGCCATACGCCGTAGACCTTTATATCGCATCAAGTCATAAATTTGAGGTTTTAGATTTATCAAACACCGCTCAAACATTCGTACGCTAATGCAGTGTTTGGGGGATTTTTGAGCGATGATGTTGGCGATGTATTCCACCCTATCGGTCTGTACACCCAGTCCTGTGAGTTGTTTGGTCAGTGTATGTATCCACACGTCACCAAGATTGAGCTCGCCTGCGGTTGCTTTTTTATGATAATAATCATAATTATCATAAAACTGGCTTTTACAACGTGCCACCACAGGGTGAAAAATATTGCCATCAGCACTCATGGGCAATACCAAAAGCTGTGCTTTGGATTGTAAAAACGGCTCATGAGTTGCCCACATCATAGCATCTCAACCAATGGCACGGCGGGAGTTTGGTCGGTGCCAGATTCTGGGTGGTCTTTGGCGGTCATCGGCAACTGGTTATCACTTTGGTCTTTTTCATCGTGATGAACATCATCCATTTCATGAATAAGATAAGGAAACTGACATAACTGGCACATGATTTTTCCTAAAAAATAAAAACCATTATAAAGACAAAACCCAAAAAACACAATATAATAAGCCACCCACCTTTTGGCAGGCAATCATGAAACCCAAATCCCCCAAACCACCCAAAAAACAGTCCCACCCCACCCCCATCACGCTCACCATCACCGCACTCACCCATGACGGACGTGGTGTGGCAACTTATGATGAGACACAGGGCGACAAGGCAGGTAAAAAGGTTTTTGTGAGTTTTGCCCTACCAAACGAAACAATCAAAGCCATGCCAACCCACAGCAAAAAATCCTTTGATGAGGCTGACACCGTCCACATCATCACCCCAAGCCCCCATCGCACCACGCCCATCTGTCGGCATTTTGGGGTGTGTGGCGGTTGTACTTTACAGCATTTTGATGTGGACGAACAACTCAAATACAAACAGTCTGTTTTGCAAAATCACTTCTCCAAAGCAGGACTAAGCCCCAATATATGGCTACCGCCCATCATCGGTGAGCGTACCGCCTATCGCACCAAAGCTCGTCTAGGCGTGCGATATTTGCCAAAGGTGGATAAACTCATCGTGGGGTTTCGTGAGCGGGCAAGTAACTTTTTGACCGACATCACAGATTGCCCGATTTTGGACAAAACAGTCAATAACAACCTAAACAAACTCAAAACCGTTTTAAAGCATTTAAAAGGCAAAGGCGACATCACTCACCTAGAAATCGCCGTTGGTGAAAACATTGGCAAAGCCACCAAGTCGCACGTTTTACCCCATATTGCACTCATCGTTCGTCATATCAAAACCCTATCTACCACAGATACCAACCAGCTTATCAGCTTTGGCAAATCGGTCAATTGGCAGATTTTTTTACAGCCACATGGTGTGGACAGCATTCACCGCATTGACGAAGCAGATAAAAATCTGCTACCCATGAGCCACACCATACCACCAACAGGTGGATTATTTTATGAATTGCCCGACTTTGATTTGATCTTACAAAGTAGTCCAACTGACTTTACACAGGTGAATTTATCCATCAACAAACAAATGGTAAAACTGGCGTGTGATTTGCTGGGTTTAAAACAGGGTGAACGAGTGCTTGATTTGTTTTGTGGGCTTGGGAATTTTAGCCTAGCGATGGCAAAAATGGTGGGTGATACAGGCAGTGTGGTGGGTGTAGAAGGCTCATTGGACATGGTCGCTCGTGCCAAAATGAATGCCCATGCCAACGGCTTGACCAACACCGACTTTTATACCCAAGACTTGACCCAAGATTTTTCAGACCAATCATGGGTAGGAAAAGTGGACGCTCTGCTGATTGACCCGCCACGCACAGGGGCGTGGGAAGTGATGAACTATTTGGGCAAATTTGACGCCAGCCGTATCGTCTATGTTTCATGCGACCCTGCGACACTTGCCCGTGATAGCGTACGTCTAACCCAGCAGGGCTATCGGCTCACGCACGCAGGGGTCATGGATATGTTTTGTCATACGGGGCATGTGGAGAGTATTGCCCGCTTTGAGAAGGCTTAAACTAACTCAAAAGACGACACATCAAAATTCTCACGTTTTTCGGGCAGGCGGGCAAGCAAAGGCAGTTTATCAAGTCCTGTTTTGCCCGTTGGAGTGCTATAATGGCGATAATCTTTCTCTTCACCACTTCTCATCAGACCACCCTCAAACTCATAATGCACCATAAACTGACAGCAAGATTTGGCTAAGCGAACGATATCAATAAAGAACTCTTGGGAGATTTCTTGACCATACTCTTCAAGCTCTTCCATGGTGTGTTTGGGGCGACCGATACCAAGTTTGGCAAGAAATTTACCCTGTGCCAAATTTGCCTCATACGCATCAATTTGCTGATAAAAACCTAATATTTGCTGTTGTTGAGCATGAACATCATCAAATAACTCGCTGATTTTTTCACTAGGTATTAGCGCTTGTCTGGCTTTGGTTTCCCAAGAATGTCGCTCGTCCCAATAAAAATCTTGGGTCTTTTTCAAAAACAAACGATAGCACAAAATACGTGCCGACAATACTTCGGTGGCATCCGCATATTCGGTAGCAGGGAGCATAGCAAAGAATTGAAGCTCTTGCCAAATGTTGTTGAACAGTACGCCTGTATAATGCACAAAAATCGCACGGTCATCAACATTATTGGTGATGGCTTGCATGACATTAGGCATTTTACTTAGGATAAAGTTATCAAGGGCTTTTTGGTACTTTTCAAGGCGTTTGGCAACCGCCTCTTCCAAATCTCCATTAAAATCAATAGGGTGTCTAAGTAGTGGTTGCAATTCACGAGCAAACGCTTTGCGAGTATCTTCCATAAAGCTCAACAATGTTGCACTGGCGGATACTTCCAATGTATAAATGGTTGAGATAAGTTTCAAAATCATCTGAATAATATCAGGATTGACGTGATGGCGTGGCACATAGCACCCATAAGTGATATAAAGCCCATATTCGGTATCTTCGGTCAAAAAGCGACACACCGAATAGCGGTTTACATCAAAGGTACGAATCGGAGCAATCAAGAACCAATAACGAGCCGTCTCCACAATGGACAACCGCCGCCCCATCACCTCACCCTTCAAATCCTCTGGAAAATGGTTGAGCTTTAACGCCTCAAAATCATCACTATCCCATGCACGAAAATTAAGCCCTTGTAGCTCATGTTTGATATATACTTCTTTGATAAAGGCTTTGACGACAGGGACGGTAATACCACGCTTATTTTTGTCAATGGTGATGTGAACTTGGTTGATGAGATTGGCAAGCTCATACAAAAAAGCTCGGCGGATTTGTTCCAACTGTACTTCTTCACCCTCTTCAATGATTTGTTCCATTTTATCAAGTTGGTGCAACAAGCCCTCAATATGCCCTGCCAAATCCAGTGCTGTTATCGCCTGTATGTCCCCCCCCCCCCTT
>NZ_BCYQ01000051.1 GCF_001598275.1 Moraxella oblonga NBRC 102422 | reverse complement strand
TTAGAAAGTTTTTTTATGTCAAAAGCAATAAAACCGCAATCGGGGGAATTGCGGTTTTATCGTAGGAGGACTTACTGTTATCCATAATTTCTATCCATAACATCAGCATTCATCCATGTTGGTTGTTCCATTTACCAATTCCTTGCTGATGTGCGTATTATGCCAAAATTATTTGTGTAAGAAAATACGCAAAAATCGTAAAGTTTTGTAAGTAAATGCTTACAAAATGAGTTATGGCTCATATTCCAAAAAAGAATAAAGTTATTTGTGTGAATGTTGGTACAACGTGATAAAATGCCAACAATTCTCCCTATTATTAAAAGGAATCATCATGCGTTTATCATTCAAACATACCGCCACTGCATTGGCGGTGGGACTGTCAGTTGCTCTGGTGGGTTGTGGTGCGGACAAATCTGCCGAAACCACCTCAGCCAAATCGGCAGGTGCAACTACCACCAAAAATACCCTAACCATCAACAACGGTGCAGAGATTAGTTCGCTTGACCCTCACAAGACAGGGGGTGTGCCTGAATCTGGTGTGGCTCGCCAGCAGTTTGTGGGGCTGACCACCACAGATGCTGATGGCAACCTTGAAGCAGGCATTGCTAAGAGTTGGGAGAGTAAAGACAATATCGTCTGGACGTTTCAGCTAAGAGATGCCAAATGGTCAAATGGCGAGCCAATTACTGCCCAAGATTTTGTGTTTAGTTTTCAGCGTATGGTTGACCCAAAAACTGCCGCTAACTTTGCCAACTATGTGGTAGATGCCAAATTTTTGAATGCAAGTGATATTATTGAAGGCAAAAAAGCCCCAAGTGAATTGGGTGTAAAAGCCATTGATGATAAGACACTAGAAATCACCTTATCAGAAGCTGTGCCATTTTTGCCAGAAATGCTCACCTATACTGCCATGCGTGTTGTTCCTCAAAAAGCAGTTGAGCAGTTTGGCGACACATGGGCAAAACCTGAAAATATCGTGGTCAATGGACCTTATATCATCAAAGAGTGGAAGGTGGGCGAAAAGATGGTTTTTGTAAAAAACCCCCATTACTATGATGCAGATAAGGTGGCGATTGACAATCTGGTTTTGTTGCCGATTGATAGTGGGCAGGCTGACCTCGCTCGTTATCAGGCGGGTGAGTTAGACATTACTTATACCGACATTCCTAGTGAGATGCTTGCCACCATTAAGACTGATGAGGTGAAAACTTCGCCATCGTTTTGCTCGTATTATTATGAAATGAACGTCAATAAAGCCCCCTTTGATGATGTGCGTGTCCGCCGTGCGATGACACTTGCTCTTGACCGTGATATCATCACCCAAAAAGTCGCTGGACGTGGCGAAACGCCTGCTTATCAGATGACCCCGATTGTTACGGCAACAAACCCAAATTATACGCCACAATGGCAGGCATGGGATAAAGCTAAACGTATTGAAGAGGCAAAAAGGTTGCTTAACGAAGCAGGATATAATGAGCAAAATCCGTTGAAGTTTGAGCTACTTTACAACACCAGCGAAAATCACAAAAAAGTGGCAGTAGCAGCACAGTCGTTGTGGCAAGAGGCACTAGGTTTTGTGCAGATTACACTAAGTAACCAAGAATGGAAAGCCTATCTTGCCAGTCGCCGTAACCACGAGCATCAAATGGCAAGAGCAGCATGGTGTGGTGATTATAATGACCCTGCTACTTTCCTAAATGTCATGCGTACCGAAGGCTCGGGCAACTATGGCGACTATTCAAGCAAGGAATACGACACACTACTAAAAACTGCTCTTACCACCAAAACGGCTGAGGAGCGTGCCAAAGTGTATCATCAGCTTGAAGGGATTTTGGATAAAGATACGCCAAACGTGTGGGTGTATTATCAGGTCAATGCCCGTGTGGTCAAACCCGATGTACAAGGTTACTCTACCAAAGACGCATTGGGTAACTGGCAAGCTCGCCATTGGTCATTTAAATAATGGGTTGTGTATATACATGGTGAAAACCCACTATAATCATTAGACCAAAAAACCTTTAATGAAAGGATAGCCATTGCTTCATATTTATATGTAGTTAGGGTTAATCTAAGAGGTCTTGTTTTTATTTTGTTTTATATACCAAAAGCACATCGTAAGATGTGCTTTTTTTGGGTATCTGTTGTACTAACAGAGCTCAAAATATACTATACTTAACGAACTTAAAATTTACTACGGATTGTAGGAGTGAATTGTAATTCATCCCTATAATCCGTAGTAGATTTAAGTTTGTTGGGTATACATAAAAATAAAATGGTTTTTATGAATAACAATCAAAAAAAATAAATACCCCACTTTAAAAGTCATTACACTTTATCCATTGTTGGGCGGACTGGTGGGTGGAATGCCATTATTGATTTTTGCGGTACTTGCTTTCTTTTTCTATGGTTTTGTGGGAAAAAATCAAATCTTACCTTTTATTGTTGTAGTTTGGGCGACTGGCTTTGTTCCTGCATTATTGACAGGTATTGTCTTAGCTTATTTTAAAATAAAAACACTTACATCCGATGATTATTTTAAAACATTTTGGATAGGTTTTGAGGTTACTTTTGTTTGTTGGTTAATCATTAATATTAAAAGCACTTTTTATAAGCTAAATGAATGTTTGGTTTCAGGGATTTTATTGGTGATTTTTTCTCACTTGGTATTTGCCCTAATTGGCGGAATATCATCAGCAATTTTAGCCAAATTTATTTTACCAAAATCATAAAAAGGAGTGGATATGGCATTTCCTGATGAAAGTTCTGGTATTTTGATGTCTTGGGATAATCAAACAAATACAGGCTGGGTAAAAGATGATTATTTATTTGAAGGAGAGTTATTGTTCTTAGAGAGTGATAAATGTTTATCGGATGATTTGACCGTTGGCGATAGGGTGGTATATACGGTTTTTTACGAAACAGAACCGCCCTACAAACCTTATGTTGTTGGGTTTAGAAAATATATCGCATACACACCACCCAAATTAACCGAAAAAGAATTGCAAGAATACCAAAAACAAAAAAGAATGGACAATATTGTTGATAAATTTAGCAAAATTTTTTGGTTTTTATACATGATTTCTATTGCGTTTTGTATGCTATTGTTGGTATTTATATGGGCGTGGTCTTTGTTTGTTTGATTTTTTATGCTTGCCCAATTCTTAAAATTTTGCGATAATAACCAGTTAAATTTCCCTTTTTTTATTTTTAATTTTTCTTTTTAAATCAAAAGGATAGTTATGGCTCAATACATCTATACGATGAACAAAGTCTCTAAAATCATTCCGCCTAAGCGAGAGATTTTAAAAGACATTTCACTTTCTTTTTTCCCAGGTGCCAAAATTGGCGTTTTGGGTCTAAACGGTGCAGGTAAATCCACCCTGCTACGCATTATGGCAGGTGTGGACACCGAGTACAATGGCGAGGCACGCCCCCAAGCTGGCATTAAGGTGGGCTATCTGCCCCAAGAACCCCAGCTTGACCCCAACAAAACTGTGCGTGAAAATGTGGAAGATGGCGTGCGTGAAGCCCTTGACGCCCTTGACCGCCTAAACCAAATCTATGCCGAGTATGCCGAGCCTGACGCTGATTTTGACAAATTGGCTGCCGAGCAGGGCAAAATGGAGGACATCATTCAGGCGTGGGACGCTCACAACCTAAACACCCAGCTTGAAAAGGCGGCGGACGCATTACGCCTACCGCCTTGGGACGCTGATGTTTCTAAACTGTCAGGGGGTGAAAAACGCCGTGTCGCCCTGTGCCGTCTGCTCTTATCCAAGCCTGATATGCTTTTACTTGATGAGCCGACCAACCACTTGGACGCAGAGTCTGTGGCGTGGCTTGAAAGATTTTTAAAGGACTACTCTGGCACGATTGTGGCGATTACCCACGACCGCTATTTTCTGGATAATGTCGCTGAGTGGATTTTGGAGCTGGACCGTGGCTATGGCTACCCCTATCAAGGCAACTACACCGAGTGGCTTGAACAAAAAAATAAACGCCTAGAACAAGAGCAAAAGCAAGAAGAAGCCTTTGCCAAAGCCTTAAAACAAGAGCTTGAATGGGTACGCAAAAACCAAAAAGGTCAGCAAGCCAAGTCCAAATCTCGCCTAGAACGCTTTGAAGAGATGAACTCTCGTGAGTTTCAACAGCGAAATGAGACGGCAGAGATTTATATCCCACCAGGACCAAGACTGGGCAATAAAGTCATTGAAGTCAAAAACATCTCCAAATCCTTTGGCGACCGCCTACTTTATGAAAACCTGTCCTTTACCGTACCACCAATGGCAATCGTAGGCATTGTTGGACCAAACGGTGCAGGTAAAACCACATTGTTTAATATGATTACTGGTAAAGATACGCCCGATACTGGCACGGTAGAAGTGGGCGAGAGCGTCAAAGTCGCCTATGTGGGACAGGTGCGTGACAACCTTGACGACAAAAAAACGGTGTGGGAAGAGGTGTCAGATGGTCTGGATATGATTACCGTGGGTGAGTACACCACGCCAAGCCGTGCGTACATTGGACGCTTTAACTTTAAGGGTCAAGACCAACAAAAACTTGTCGGCAACTTATCAGGGGGCGAACGCAATCGCTTACAACTTGCTAAGACCTTAAAGCAAGGGGCGAATGTGATTTTGCTTGACGAGCCGTCCAACGACCTAGATGTTGAGACCTTGCGTGCCTTAGAAGATGCCATTGAAGTCTTCCCGGGTACGGTAATGGTGGTGTCGCACGACAGATGGTTCTTAGACCGTATTTGTACGCATATTTTGTCGTTTGAGAATGAAACGCCTGAATTTTTTGACGGCAACTACACCGAATATGAAAAATGGCGTAAAGAAAGGCTAGGAGCAGATGCCACGCCCAAGCGTATGAAGTATAAGAAGATTGGGGGTTGATTTAACTTTCAATGGTAATAACATGCCCATATTTTTTATGGGTATGTTTTTAAATACAATTTAAGGTGTATATATGATAATAAAGTCTGCTGAAATTATTGGTTTAAATGGTTTGAATAATCACATTAAATTAGATTTTAATCGTGATTTAAATATTATCACAGGCCGTAATGGCTCTGGCAAAACCAATATTTTAAAATTAATTTGGTATGTGATTAGTGGAAATATTTCCTATGCATTAAAAGAAATTAGTTTTGATACAGTAAAAATAGAAACATCTACTTATACTTTGGAAGTAACAAAAAAAAGTACTATAAGCTGCTCTTTTAAATTAAATATAGATGAAAGATATTTCTCAAATGAAGATTATATTGTGGATGATAACGGATATTTAAATACAAAAATTATTGCTGTAGTGGGCAATAAGAATAGCAATCAAAACTTTTTTCAAACTTTATCAGAATTTGGTAACTCTTTGTTTTTGCCAACTTTTCGTAGGGTTGAAAGTAGCGTTCAGGTAAAAAAATCAACAATTGGAGGTTTGTTGTCATCAACCCCTTTAGAGACTTCATTATTGGATATATCCAAAACAATGACAAAAAATAACCATCAGTTTATTACATCATTAGGAACTTATGATGTAGAAAATTTTCTAAGAGATAAACATGCGGAGTTGACTGAAAAATCTTCAAAGATACAAGATGTTTCAAATAATATTGTGTCTACCAAACTAAAAGAGTTACAGAAATATACAGATACGGAAAAAATACAAGATGAACTACAAAACATTCATAGTATTATGGATAATTCCGAGCAACTTAAACAAAAAATTATGCAACCACTTGATGTCGCCAAAAAATATATTTTAGATATTTTAAAAATATCTGGAATTGAAATTGGTAATTTAACATTTGGCGATACAGTCCAGACCATTAATTCCAATCTGCTATCCGCAGGCGAAAAACAGATGCTAAGTTTTTTAGCATATAATGCTTTTTATCAAGATACCATTTTTATCATTGATGAGCCTGAATTAAGTTTGCATGTGGATTGGCAAAGAATTTTATTTCCAACTTTATTAAAACAAAATTCTAGCAATCAATTTATTGTTGCAACACATTCCCCATTTATCTATGCAAAATATCCTGACAAAGAATTAACTTGGGTTGATGATAGGGGAGATTGCGATGGAGAAGAGCAATAATGGCAAAGGTTGAAGTTGATTTAGATGAGATGATTGCTGCATTAAAACATTCTGATTTACCAGCAATTATTGTTGAAGGAAAAGATGATATTATTATTTACCGAAAATTAGAAGATGAGATAAGCAATCTTATTGTAACTCCTGTTGGCGGTAGAGCAAATGTATTAAAAATATTTCAAGAAACAGTCAATCCCAATGGGCGTTTGTATAATAAAAATATTGTATTTATTGCAGACCAAGACATTTGGATTAATATTGGAATTCCTGATGAGTTTAAAAATCAGAAACTTATTTTCACAAGTGGATATTCTATTGAAAACGATGTTTTTATTGACTACTGCTGTCAAAAAATGATAGACGATAATCCTGATATTAAAGTCAATTTCAATCAAGATAAAGAAAAGTTTATTGATTGGTATGCTTTGGCGTTACAGGCAACCATTGATAAATATAATCATGATTTAAATAAATTAGATTGTGCAGAAAACTTAACTTTATCGGAATTTAGAAAAATATCTCATAACCCTGAAAGGGTGTTTAAGCAATATGAAGACATGATTAAATTACTGGAAAATGAAAATATCAATCATCAATTAAAACAAAGTTTGATAGATGATTTCCCCTTATCTATTAGAGGAAAATCTCTAATGGCGTTATTTACAAGCAATATGAAAAATGGCATAAGAACTATGCAAATTTTTCAAAATATTGCCGTTCGACCCAATGACCGAATTAACCGTATTTTTGATGATGTTAAAAGATTATTTTAGGTAAAGAAAATTGCACCCTTAACCAATTTTGAACCCCGTATTCTCACTCGTGGTAAGAGTTATTTAAACAATATTGTGCAATTAAAAAATAACTTTAATAACTATTGGATGACATTGGTTAAAGGCACATACTGTTATTAAGTCAAAGTTGCATTAACACAAAATGGTTGGCACGATGTGTTAATTCAACAAATGCATTGCAGTTGATTTCAAAAAATTAATAAAAATCACCAACGCAAACCTATTTTGCAAGACTAAACAGAAACTTGGAAGGATAAATTTATAAAAAATGACCATCAATTAAGAAATTAAGTCAGATTGGTGATTACTATTAATTAAGAATAAGATATCATAGGAATTTTTCCTATAGACCAAAAATAGCATTATGTTACACTAAGGAGCGAACAATGTTAATTAATAATTATCAAATTGGCACAATTTTTACTAATCAAGATTTAATGGATACTTTTAAGGTTTCCAATGCAGGTGGTATGCGTCGCAGCAAACAAGCCAATTGCCTAATTTTAATCAATAAAACTGATTCTATTTATAAAAATTATTGGCAAGAGGATATTTTTTATTACATCGGTATGGGTTTAAAAGGCGACCAAGATATTAATTTTGCACAAAATAAAACATTGGCAGAATCTGTTTTTAATGGTGTGCAAGTTTTACTATTTAATAGTTCAAAACCCAATTATTATCAATATGCTGGCGAAGTGTATTTGGCGGGGGAGCCTTTTTATCAAATGCAACAAGATGAAGATAATAAAAATAGGAAAGTAGTAGTATTTCCATTAAAAAATGTCTGATTTTGGTTGGTAATATCCTATACGGCTATATGGCGTGGAATTTAGGTGAAACCAAAGTCTTTTGCCCACAGTCGGTAGATTTCTTTGATGATAAGGGTGATAATAAAGAAAAGTCTGTCAAATGCCTTGTCATTAATGGTAAATATTTACAACCTGTGAGCGAATATTATTTAAAACAATCAGCTTACCTATACTAGTAAAAACAGTTACCAAAACCCCACCAACGTGTTATAATGCAATACAAATTACCTTGTATTAGATTTAAGGGAAATCCATGTTCAACATCAAACACCTTACATTTGCCACTGCTTTATTTGCTACACTCGGCTTAACTGCTTGCCAAAGCGTACCAACCCAAACACCCAACACACCAGTACCCACCACCAAATCCCAGTATCAGCACATCCGTAATGCTACCGCCAAAATCAACTATGCTGGCAAAACCTTCTTAGTAGATCCTTACTTGGCAGAAAAAGGGCGTTATCTTGCTCCCAATGCTACCATTCGTAACCCTCTAATTGACCTCACCCAAAGCATCGAGGAGATTTTATCAGGGGTGGATGCTGTCATCGTAACCCACACGCACCTTGACCATTGGGACGAAGTTGCCCAAGAGGTCATTCCCAAGGATTTGCCAATTTTTGTACAAAATGCAGGCGATGCACGTTTAATTCGCGAGCAGGGTTTTACTGATGTGCGAGTTATGGGGAAAAACACACCTTTTGGCGATGTCAAGCTCACTCGCACACGTGGACAACATGGCACAGATGAAATGTACTCTGACCCTAAAATTGCCGAAATGGTTGGTGATGCTATGGGAGTCGTATTCCAAGCCAAAGGCAAACCCACCATTTATCTGGCTGGTGATACCATTTACAACCACGAAATCGCCCACAATCTAAAATTTTATCAGCCTGACTTTATCGTACTCAACGCAGGCTATGCTAAAATACCAAATTTTGAGGGTAGCCCTATCATGGGCTTGGCGGATGTTGCTAGAATTCACAACGACCATTCTACCAAAGCCATCATCGCCACCGTACATATGGATGCTCTACCCCAAACTGCTGTCAGTTCTAGTCAAATGCGTGAATTTGTCAAACATCACGACTTGACTCGTGTTATCGTCCCAAAAAGTGGCGACATTATCCAATTAGACTTTTAAAAAACAACCCTCAACACATCGGTTGGGGGTTTTATTTATGGATTAAGTCTAACAACTCTTGCAATCACTGCCCAAATCCGCTACAATAACGTTCCCACCTTCCGCCATTTATGGCAAAAAGGTCTAAATCGGGCAACCGATCTTTATTTAAAGAGGTAGTTATGAAACTAAAAACCAAACGTGGTGCGGCAAAGCGTTTCAAAAAAACCGCAAATGGCTTCAAACGCAAACAAGCGTTTAAACGCCACATTTTGACCAAAAAATCTCCTAAGCGTATCCGCCAACTTCGTGGTTGCGTTATGGTTCACGTCGCTGACGTTCCGTCAATCCGCCGTATGTGCCCTTATCTATAATTTTAGGAGAATAAAATGGCTCGTGTAAAACGTGGTGTACAGGCAAATCGCCGTCATAAAAAAGTTCTAGCCCGTGCAAAAGGTTACTATGGTGCACGCTCTCGTGTGTATCGTGTTGCTGTACAAGCGGTAATGAAAGCTGGTCAATACGCATACCGTGACCGCCGTAACAAAAAACGCTCTTTCCGCCGTCTGTGGATTGCTCGTATCAATGCAGGTGCACGCCTAAATGGTCTAAGTTACAGCCGTCTTATCAATGGCTTGAAAAAAGCAAGTGTTGAGATTGACCGCCGTATCCTAGCAGACATCGCCATGCATGACGCTCCTGCGTTTACTGCAATCTGCGAAAAAGCAAAATCTGCGTTGGCATAATTTGTTTTTTAACAAATTAAAAACCCCAAAACTTTGGTTTTGGGGTTTTGTTTGTTTACGAATCAACAACGAAGCTTGCATTTATTTATCATTAATACGTGTCAATGACTAGTATGATGTACCTAGCGTTGTCTTTTGAGCGTCTGCTTGAATTCTATCGTCTCTATGCCCATTTTTTTCCATCTCATACATCGCACGGTCAAGCTCACTTACATAAACATCGTTATGTGCGTAAAATTGTTTTAATGCCTCAACCACCGTGAGATTTGGGTCTTTCTCACTTTTTTGAAGTGCAAAATCATAAAACGCCTGATAATCAATTTCTTTGACAACTTGACTCATGATAAACTCCTTAGGAGGGTTGGTGAAACTGCGTTGTTTGATAATAACACAAAACCATATCACTATCAAGGTTTTTAAATGAAATAATACTTAATAATATTTAAAATTTATTTAAAGTATCAAACCATCACACTTCAAGCAAAAAATTAATTGGACCATCATTAACGGCACTAACAGCCATATTCGCCCCAAATTCACCCGTTTGTACATGAGGATAGACCGACTGGGCATAATCCACCAGTTTTTCAAACAACACTTTGGCATCACTTGGGGGCATGGCAGGAGCAAAATCAGGACGGCGACCTTTATCAGTTTTCGCCATGAGAGTAAACTGCGACACAAGTAAAAGCCCGCCATCAACATCAGATACTGATTTGTCCAGTTTGCCCAATTTATCAAGGTCGGTCGTATTTTCAAAAATGCGGTAGGTGAGAATTTTGTCAATAAGTTTGCACGCCTTATCAAAATCATCGTCTTTACCAATGCCAATATAGGCAAGCACTCCCTTGCCAATTTCGCCAACCGTCTGACCGTTCACCATCACATTGGCAGAATGAACTCGTTGAATGAGGGACTTCATGATATTTCCTATAAAAAATAACGCCCATTATAACAAATATCGGTTAAAATAAAGCATCAAATTTATTTTGGAAAAATCCATGAACCTATTTACCCTTGCTCAAAATCTCGCCCCTCAACAAACCCTATCCGAAGTAGCAGGCTACCTTGCCAAAAGCCAAAACCCTTATATCAAAAAAGCCTTTGTCCACACTTTTGCCAAAGCCTATGGTATTGATTTGGCGGAGTATCAGCGGGGTAGTTTGGATGATTATGACAGTTTTAACGACTTTTTTACACGTGAATTAAAAGATGGCTCTCGTCCAATAGATGAAACAGTAGATGGCATTGCTTGCCCTGCTGATGGTAAGATTAGTCAGATTGGAGCGATTACACAGGGGCAACTGCTCCAAGCCAAAGGGCGAGACTATGATGTGGGGCAACTTTTGGCGGATTATGAACTAGGCAAGGCATTTGTGGACGGTTCGTTTGCCACCATTTATCTTGCCCCAACCAATTACCACCGTGTACATATGCCCTTTGATGGCGTGCTGACTGCCACTCGTTATGTCCCTGGAACGCTGTTTTCGGTCAATAATACCACTGCCTGTCATGTCCCTGATTTGTTCGCTAGAAATGAACGCTTGGTTTGTGAATTTGACACCGTTTTTGGCAAAGCGTGTGTGATTTTGGTAGGGGCAATGATTGTGGCGGGCATTGAGTGCGTAGCGACAGGAGCAATCAAACGCACGCCCTACATTCAGCACCGCACACATGAGCTGGCACTCAAAAAGGGCGATGAGCTTGGGCGGTTTTATCTAGGCTCTACCGCCATCATTGTTTTACCAAAATCAGCAAATACTGCTTGGAATGATGACTTTGTACATGGTAAAGTAGTGAAAATGGGTGAAAGGATTGGGCGGATTAACCAATAAATCCATAAATATCACATTGTTATTTCATCAAAAAATAAATGGCATTTTTTAAATGCTATAAATTAAGTGAAAATAAAAACCCCAAAAGTTATTTTGGGGTCTTATTTGGCAAGACTTGCAACTCACTTTACTTTACCAAAGCCTTACGACATTTGCCTGTTTGTGCCATGTCTAGCTTGGTTACTTCTTTCATGCCTTGCTCCGCCTCAACTGCTTTTAAGTAGGCACCAGCCACAAATACGCCCGGTCTTATTACTTGTTTTACAAAATAATTTTCACCAGCTTTGGTTTCAATCCACAAATCTTGATTGCCAAATTCAGATTCGGTGGTAATAACATGCCTTTGATTGCCCAAAATTTCTTTATAAAAAAATATCTTGGGGGCAGTTTCTCCCAGACATTCGCCATCAACCCATACATCCTTTTTTAGTGCTGCACCCAATGCTGTATCACGATACACATAAAGACCAGCATTGCCATTGGTAGGTACCTTAAAGACTTTTGCTTGACCAGACGTCTGAATATCATGCATGGGAACACTAGCACAACCAACCACCAACACCGCCATCATTGATAATAAGATATGTTTTAACATAAAAAAACTCACGCAAAATCCACTAATCAAAAACTCGCCTGTATGCCCACATGACCGCCGACAGCAGTTTCATTGTTGATGTCATTAGCGTTCACGCCTGCATTCATGCTTACTTTTCCAAAGTCCACACGCACACCCATATGTGCTGTTGTTGAATCTACTTTATCTACCGACACGGGCATAAGATAGCTGTCAGTATAAATAACTATTTACCAAAGATGGTAAACGGGTTTCTACAAAATGTGGTTCACTGTTATTACCAATCTCATGACGATGAGCGACACCCAAATTAAATGTTGTTTTATTACCCAGCTGATAAGCGACATCAACCCCTACACGAGTGTGTAGCGATGTTCTGTCGTCAAAATCATAAGCCATCGCTGTGGAAAGATGTGGGTCAGATTCGCTTAACGTATCCACTTTTAATGATTGACCATGCAAGCCAACGTGTGGGCGGACAGTCAGGTTATTAGCTTGAATACCATAACTCACCTGCAACCCCGCATTGATACCTGACACATCAGTTTGGGCGGTATGGGTACGCTTTTGCCCTTCCCAGACCACATCTCTCTTGGTATCCATTTTGGTGTCGTTTACACCAACATTGGCTCTCACCCTAAAACCACCTTCCTCTTTTTGCCCATAAAAACCCACACCTGTTGTTTTCATCTTGGCGTCAATGGCTGGCGTTGGTGCATAATCTTGGTTATTATGAGTCACATAAAGACCTACTCGTGATGAGTTGCCTTTTGCGTCCATGCCTAGCATGATATTTGGGTCGTTTAGTTTTTGACCATCATGTGTTTTAGCATTGGTAGTGCTTGCACTTGCCCAAATAGAAAAACGCCCATCGTCTAAATTATCTAGATTCTGATGAAGTTGTTCATCACGCAACGTTTGGGCTTGTATCGCATATTTTGGTAATTGTGCCATTTGTGTGGGCGTTTCTATCAATGTTTGATAGTATTGAGCCAAAATAGGTGTGTTCTGCCACTTGGGTGAATACCATCAGCAAATACATATTCTTCGTTGGCATTAGGGTTTTGCCATTCGGTTTTACCACAACCCCAGTTTTTCTCTTCTGTTCCAATGGAGGTTTTACATGCACGGTCATTTTTGCCATTACCATATTTAAAACCAAAAGACTCATGATCTGCCACTACTTCATTTAATAAAGCATAGGTATTGGCAGGTATCACATTGGCATTACTTTGATTTTGCAGCCCCTGATATAGCGTTTGGTTATAATGATTGGCGGCATCTGAGATTTTTTGACGTTCGGTGCTGGTGTTAAATTCTGGAGTAATGCCAATATTTGGCACGCTCGGCACAAGAATGTACTTAGCCCCCGCTTGGTGTAGGCGATCGATTTGTTCTACTTGCTTTTGGCTTGCAGTTTCAATAACTTGCACGTCTGCTAACTTTAACTCTTTGTTGCCATTTTTAAGCCCCATTAAGTCATTTGAACCAATCCATACTGCATATAAAGCATCAGGATTGGCTTGATTGTTGGATTTTAAATGCGCATCAACTTGAGATTTAACAGAGGGAATATCAGGTTTGACAAGCCCAAACAACTTACTTTGAGGGTTATCAGTAGCAACCTTTGCACCACCTACAGCATAAACAACTGGTTCACCATAAGTAACAGGGGGCAAATCACCCGCCCACGTCAAATCTGGATTGGTGCTAAACGTCTGACCAATACCAACATCAGGGTTATTTTTGCCAAACAACCAACCCTTAATGCCATTCCATACACCACCAGCAAAATTAGAAATGTTGGGATTAAGTGCCTTAAAATTACCCACATCACTCAAACTATCTCCAAATACAACCGTTTGGCTAAATTGTGGATTGTCTTGTTGTTGGTTGTTTTGGGCGGTGGCGATAGGACTGATTAAAAGTCCAGTAAGAGCAAGGTATAATGATTTTTTAGAAGGGGAAAGTGGGGGGGGGGGGAA
>NZ_BCYQ01000050.1 GCF_001598275.1 Moraxella oblonga NBRC 102422 | reverse complement strand
CTATAACAATTTTGAAGTTTAGTTAGTATACAACATCAGTCTAAAATCATATCATAAAAAACCATCAATGACATACTCACAAAAAACCGCCACTTAATAGTAGCGGTTTTGGTTATCATCAATCTATCAGTCAATGATAAAATGCTCAATTTTCATGTCAGTCATCACCTCAGGCGATGCAGTCATAGAGTCAGCAAGTCCATTGGTGCGTGGTAGAATTTTATCAAAATAGAATTCTGCCGTTTGTATTTTGGCAAGATAAAACTCGTAAGGCTGCTGCCCGCCATTTTTCATCTTGTCATAAGCAATCGCTGCCATTCTCGCCCAATGATATGCCATCATCACATAGCCTGAGTACATAAGATAATCTTCGGATGCTGATGAGACCACATCTCGGTTTTTACGCAAAGCAGTTAGGGCAATACGACCTGTTAGAACATTCCACTCGGCACACAGCTTGGTCAATGCCCAGACATATTTACGCATCTCTTTGTCTAGGGCATAGTCGCCACACCATTTCATGATACCTGTGGTATAATCACGCACCACTTTACCTTTGCCTTGTAATAGCACCTTACGACCCAGTAAGTCAAGGGCTTGTACACCTGTCGTACCTTCATACAGAGTGCTAATGCGAGCGTCTCGGGCGATGAGTTCCATGCCCCATTCTTTGATGTAACCATGTCCGCCAAAGACTTGTTGGGCATTTTTGGCAGATTCTAGGCTAAGCTCGGTCAAAAAGCCTTTGATGATGGGGGTAAAAAAGCCCATTTTATCATCCCAATGCTCAATCGCCTCTTGGTCTCCCTTGCCCACCGCTTCGTACAGTTTATCGGCATAGCGAGCAGTATGATAAATCATGCTTCTTGCCCCTTCGCTAAATGCTTTTTGGGTGAGTAATAGACGGCGGACATCGGCATGGTGAATGATGGCGTCGGCTGGCTTATCTGGCTCTTTTACACCTGATTGGGCGCGCATTGAACGGCGTTCTTTGGCGTATGGTAGAGAGTTTTGGAAAGCCAGTTCCATGTGCGATAGACCTTGAATGCCTGTGCCAATACGAGCGGTATTCATGTAGGTGAACATGGCTTTTAAGCCTTTGTTGGCTTCACCAATGAGAAAGCCTTTGGCATTGTCAAAATTCATCACACAGGTCGCTGATGAATTGATACCCATCTTATGCTCAATAGAACCACAGCTTACACCATTACGCTCACCTACTGTGCCGTCAGCATTTACCAAAAACTTAGGAACAATGAACAAAGAAATGCCTTTTGTGCCAACAGGTGCATTGGGCAAACGAGCCAACACGATATGAATGATATTTTCGGTCAAATCATGCTCACCTGCACTAATAAAAATCTTAGTGCCATTAATGAGATAACTGCCATCATCGCTAGGTTTGGCAGATGTTTTCATTTGTCCCAAATCGGTACCACAGCCTGCTTCGGTCAGACACATTGTACCACTCCATTCACCGCTTACTAGTTTGGGTAAATAAGTATCTTTTTGCTCGGTAGAGCCGTATTGCATAATGGTATTAATCGCCCCTGTGGTCAGTCCTGGATACATAGAAAATGGCCAGTTTGCAGTACCCATCATCTCTGCTTTGATGAGATTTAGGGACGTGGGCAGAGCCATGCCACCGTATTGTTCAGGGTAGGATAGACTTTGCCAAGCACCCTCAACGAAGGCTTGATACGCCTCCTTAAAGCCCTTTGGCGTGGTAACTTCACCATCTTTGAAATGACAACCTTCGGCATCGCCAGACTGGTAAAGGGGGGCAAGCACGTCTTTGGAAAATTCGGCAAAACCTTCCAAAATCATATCCACCGTCTCAGGGTCAGCATTTTTACCACAGTCTAGTCCTGCATAATGCTTGGGGAAATCAAAAACTTCATTCATCAAAAATTTGATGTCTCGCAGGGGGGCTTTGTAGGTTAGCATAAACACTCCGTTTGTATTGCTAGTCAAAAGATGATTCTACTATACCTTATTTTTTTGGAAAAGGGGTAGGAATTTTCATAATCAATAATTATTTTTCATGATTTGAGAATTATTTTATAAAAATTAGTTATAAAAATTCCCACCGCACACATGATACGGTGAGAATGATGAGTATTATTAGTCTACCAGATATTGAAAGTGCTGTGATTAATGACAATTCATCAAGGCTTGATAAATCTTGGATTTGACGTACCCCAAATGGTATATAGGTCAGCCAGCAACGCTCCGTTGATGTCTTCAATCTCGCTTTGAGTAATTTTGGCGTTGCCTTGTGAACCATAAATCACCACCTCATCGCCTGCTTTGATGTCAGGAAAATCAGTAATGTCCACCATGGTTGTATTCATAGAGACTTTGCCAACCACAGGCACACGATGACCATTGATGAGTACATAACCTTTATTGGTAAAAACACGGCGATAACCGTCCGAATAGCCAAAGGGCAGATTTGCCAATCTAGAATCTTTGGTTAGGGTAAATGTACCGTCATAGCCAACTTTTGTGCCAGCCAAGTATTCATTGACCGACGCCACTCTTGATTTAAAAGTCATGATGGGTTCATAAGCAGGCGTAGTAGCGATGGTATCACCATAAATAATACCTCCTGGTCTTACCATATCAAGGTGAGACTCTGGGACGGTGATGGTGGCAAAGGAGTTGGCGGTGTGCAAAGTGATTTCTTTGCGGTCAAGTTTGGCGGTTTTGATAAGCCAGTCGCTTTGTTCTTTGAATTTGGCGAGTGCTTCACGCACAAAAGTTTCATCTTCTAGTGCATAATGCGTCATGATACCCACAAGATCAATGTGTGATAGACGTACGATGTTCAAGGCATCTTGTTTGCCCGTTTCGCTACTCATTTCTAGTCCGTTGCGGTTCATGCCTCCTGCATTGAGTGCTAAGTGATAATCAATGACTTTGCCATGTTTTTTGGCAATCTCATTCACCACTTTGGCATGATCCAAATCACCAATCAACTCCTCAATATTGTACACCAAGCCCTGCTCAATCTCATCAGGACTTGCCGTGCGTACTCGGCTAATGACCCCTTTATAGCCATGCAAACGAGCGATTTTGGCTTCATCGTTACTGGCGATACCGATACAAGGCACATCCAACTTGATGATGCTTGGCATGAGTAAATCAATGCCGTTGCCATAAGCGTCCGCTTTCATCACCGCACAGATTTTGGTTTGGTCGGAGAGTTTGGCTTGGAGTTGTTTGATGTTGTTTTCAAAGGTTTTAACATCAATCTCCACCCACGCATTGGCGGTTTTGCTCTGGCTGATGTCGTAGCTGTCGAATTTTTGGAGTGGAGGAGCAGAATGGGCGGGGTAGATTGCCAAGAGTGCCAACGTAAGTGCCAGTGGTGCAAATGAATGACGCATGATGATTTCCTTATGTAAAATTACTCAAAATATTACCAAAACCTTGCCATAGTTTGAGTAATGTTATTTTATTGGGCATTTTGGTAAAATGCAATCTTTTTTTGTGGGGATTAATTTGCCAACAACGCATTTTTCACCAACGCCAAATCCACCCGACTGATGTCCGCCCCATGCCACAGCTCAAAAGAGAGCAGAGCCTGATGAATGAGCATACCCATGCCGTCATGGGTGGTGGCAAAGTGGCTAAAATGGCTTAAAAATTCCGTCTGTTTGCCATACATCATGTCATAGGCGACATCGGTGGTGATGTCTGCGTTGTCAAAACCCACCGTTTGCCCTGTCGTGCCTGCACTTGTGGCGTTGATGATGACATCAAAATATCCTGTCAACTCTTGGGCAGTCAACGACTCGGCAAAGACGTGCTGATTGGTGGTAAATGGGGTGAATATATCCACCAGATTTTGTGCTTTGGCTAGGGTGCGGTTAAAAATGGCGATGCTGTTTACTCCTGCTTGTAAAAGCGGTAAAATCGCCCCCCGAGTTGCTCCGCCCGCCCCAAGTATGGCGATGTTTTTACCGTTTAAACTCACCCCTTTGGTGAGCAAATCCGCCACCAAGCCCCGACCGTCTGTGTTGTCACCATAGAGTTTGCCGTCCTTTATGGCAAGGGTGTTGACCGCTCCTGCGGTGCGGGCAAAGTCGGACAGCTCCCCTGTACTTTGGCAAAGCTCAAACGCCGTTTCTTTAAAGGGTAGAGTCACATTTGCTCCCACGCCACCCCCATGAAAAAATGCGTCTACCACCGCCTTAAAACTTTCTACATCATTGGGACAAAATTGGCGAGCATAGCACACATCAAGCCCCAATTGACGGGCAAATTCGTGATGAATGATGGGACTTTTAGAATGAGCAATGGGATTGCCTATCACAACACAATGACGCATGATTTTTCCTTAAAATAAAACTGTCAAATTCACGATTTTTGAGTACAATAGTCATTTTAACAAATTTTTACGCACCTTGTCATGAATCGCCCACTTTTTATCAAACCAAAACCCAAAAGATACCCTTACGTCATCGCTCTTATCATCGTGGCGGTGGGATTTATGTGGTTGCTTCAATCTGACCCAAAGACAGTAGAAGCCCCTTCTACCCCCAAAGTATATCACCCCGTCAGCTATGATGTGAGCGAGTGGGAGAGGCACGCCCAGATGAGTAAGCCAGATTTTGAGATGTTAAAAGGGCTTGTTGGTCATAGTGCCACCCAGACTGATACGCTAGATTTTTATGGCAACATGGCAAATAAATACAGCTTCGTTTCGGCATATGAACCGACACTATATGTGGTAGAATCCAAAGAGAGTTTTGAGTTGGCATGGTATTTTGCCCATACCAAAGATGATGAAAAAACCAAACAAACTAGCCAAAAATACGCCCAAAAAGCCTACCAAGTCATCACCGCTTTGTATGGTGATGATGGGCGATGGCTCTTGCAAAATATGCTGGACGAAGAGGTGCCAACTTTTGAAGATGAGTCGTTGTTGTTGGCACGTTGTCGGGATTATTTGTGTCGCTTGGTGGTTAAAAAATAACCAACTTACCACCACCATGTGAATGGCACAAATGGCTCATAATAGCCAAAGCCACGATTTAGGTGGTTGATACGTTGACTCATCTCGTATTGTTGCAATCCCATCATGTTGGCGTGGTGCAAATTGGCAAGATTGCTATCATCACACACGGCTGACAAGGTATAGCCCATGCGTCCAATGTCGTAGGCGTTTTTGGTGGTGCAGTAGGATTTAAGACCTTCTTGGCGACCTTTTTCCCACAATTCACGGTTTGGCGTGGCAAGGTTTTGGCAAGTTTTGGCATGGCGTAAAATGGCTTGACTGCTTGCCCCAAGTTTGCCATCTTCCACACCAACTTTTTGCCAGTTGGCGTTGGCACAGTCGGCTTGGTTGAGTGTTTTGGTGGTAGCACAGCCTGACAGTAGGGTAAATGATAATATCCCTACAAATGTTAAGGTAATTTTTTTCATGGCAAATGAGCGTTAAAATAAAAGCCATTTTAGCATTTTTTAAACTAAATATCATAAAAAAACGCACCATTTAGATGCGTTTTTTAAATTTTAGATTAGTGGTCGTGCATAGGAATTGAACCATAGCACTCTAAGGTGTGAGCCTTACCATTGATGGTAACTTCTAACATACCAAACGTGCCTTTGGTGTGCCAATCATAGCTGGTGTCGCTACTTACATGGCTGACAAAACGCATACCCGAACCAGATGGAGCAAGTTGTGCGGTGATTTCGGCGTTGTTTAGGTTAAGTTTGGGGGCAGTGATGGTTAGTATGCTACTTTCTGCTTCTGGGTCATACAAGGCAGTAACTTTGGCACCTGCACCACATTCATAAGTGGCGGTAAATGAATCACCTTCTTTGTGATGTTTGGGTTTGCTATGATAGTCATGATTGTGTTCGTACTCATGAGTGTGCTGATGTCCATATTCGTGAGCGTGGTCATCTGCTGGGGTATGGGCGGTGGTAGCACAACCTGTCATGGCTAGGGCAGAAACAATGCCTGTGGCGATGAGTAGTTTTTTCATGGGCAACTCCATAAAGTGAGAAATTTTGGATTATTATACCTAAAATTTGTCAATCAATTGTAACAATTTACCGTTACAATCGTACAAAAAATGTCAAAACCCTTAACGTATTTTGATACAATAAACACACAATCACGCAAATCTATAAGGAATGATGATGAAATTGCAAGCCCATTTAAACCTAAACACCCCCATTATCCAAGCTCCGATGGCAGGGGCGAGCAATGCTGATTTTGTAATCAAGGCGTGTGAGCTTGGCGTGCTAGGCTCGCTTGGGGCAGGCATGATGTCTCCTACCCAAATCCATGATGAGATTGCCAAAATCAAGACAGGCACGGATAAAGCCTTTAACATCAACCTCATGATTTTGGACAAAACGCTCACCGAGCGGTACACCGACCCCATGCCCCAGTGGCTTGTCAAGCTCTATGATGAGCTTGGTGTTAGCCCAAAACTTGATGATAAACCTGCTCATGCCTTTGATGAACAATTTGCTGTACTGCTTACCAACCCTGTGCCTGTGGCGAGTTTTACCTTTGGGATTTTGACAAGCGAGCAAGTACACGCTTTGCACGCTGTTGACACGCTTGTTATTGGTACGGCAAATAGTGTGGCGGAAGTGCTGGCATGGCAAGCAATCGGTGCTGATGCTGTGGTGGTGCAAGGCATGGAGGCAGGCGGTCATCAAGGAGGTTGGCTTAGCCAAAATGATGAGAAGTTAGATACGCTAACTCTTTTAAAACTTGCCAAAAATGCCAGCTATATCCCACTCATCGGCGCAGGAGGCATCGCCAGTCGTGAAAATGTAAAAACAATACTTGATGGTGGGGCGGATTTGGTGGCGGTGGGAACAGCTTTTTTGACCACGCACGAATCACCCATCAGCCCCCTTTGGAAACAAAAACTGCTTAATGCCACAGGTAATGATACCCACCTGACTCGTCTGTATTCTGGCAAATGGGCAAGGGGTGTGATTACAGGTTATATGGAGCGTTTTGCCCATGTGGATAATGACAATTTACCAATTTATCCCACACTAAACGCCATGACCAAACCTCTGCGAGCTTATGGGGCAAGCCACCAAAACACCGACTTTATGTCGCTGTGGGCAGGCATGGGCGTGGAGCATTGCCGTGATGAAAGTATGAGCGAGTTGATACAACGGTTGGCTTGATGATAAAAAAGAGCCAAACCAGATTGGCAACTGTACCATGTGAGTGTGCCATGCTAGTTTGTGAAATAATCCATTGTAAACCAAGCAAACAAGCCCAGTTCAAACTGCTTGGATTTTTTGTGGCACAAGTTGCCGATAGAACAGCAAGTGATTTGCTTCATATTCAGCACAATTCATCTGCTTTATTTTACCATCAAATTAGATTTGTAATAGAACATCATCTTGATTTTGAAGCTAAAATTGAATTTGATGGCGAAATAGAGTTTGATGAAAGCTATTTTGGTGGGTACAGCGTGGAGCCAGTAGGGCTGTGTTTGGTTTGTTAAAGCGTGATGGCAAGGTGTTTGTGGTGGTGGTCAAAGACACCAAACAAAACACCCTAATACCCATCATCAAAAGTAAAGTCAAACCAGACAGTATTTGTTTACACACCTATTCAAGCGACAAACCAAAAGAGTGCTTGCTAAAACGGCATTGAAACAAAAAAACTTTCATCTTTTCATCAAAGAATGCAAGTTTAGGTTTCACTATGGGACACCATCTAATCAGCTTAAAGTGCTTAGAAAATGGTGTGGAGTTTAGGATTATCTACCACAGCCCTTCAAATATATCAAAGTCCGAAATTCAAGAGTTCGTTGATTTAATGGATTTTATCTATACAGGGAGACAAATGAGTTAATTCTACAAATACAAATTAAATCTATATGTTCAGCCAGCCTGAAAAGCTATTTTGCAAAATTTAGATAAAAAAACACCACTTGAATTTCCCCAAGCGGTGTTTTTTTTGCCCTTTATTTTCTCAACCCATACTGATAACCCACCCCCAAATGCTCCCTTAAAGTATCTCCTTCATAATCAAGATGATAAATGCCTCGCTCTTGCAAAATCGGCACGACTTTTTCCACAAAATCGCTTACCCCTTTTTGGCTATCAGGGGCAAGAGAAAAGCCGTCCGTTGCCCCTGCCTTAAACCATTCTTCCATAAAATCCGCCACATCGCTTGCCGTGCCCACCACCACAGGGTGATAGTTAATCACACCATTTGCCAGCACTTCTTTGGGCGACATTCCACGCTGAATCAGTTCCACCGCTCTTGGCGAACGCGGGTCGTGGGGGTGTGGGCTTGCCTGATTTTGTAGATATTCTGGCAATGGTTCATTCACATCTCGCCCTGTCAAATCCACCCCAATCATTGCCGATAAATAGCGAATTTGCCCATTAAATTCCTCATCACTCATAAAATCAAGGAGCTGCATACGGCGAGCGAGCGCTTCTTCATAACTGTCGCCAATGGTAAACATAAATCCGCTAAACATATTGATTTCATTAGGATTGCGACCGTGAGCAATGGCACTTTGTTTTAATACATTGCGATAGGCTTTCGCTTCTTCAATCGTAAAGGGGTTGGCATACACGCCACTGGCAAATCGCCCTGCCAGCTCAATGCCTTCTGGGCTTGGGCCTGCCTGAAAAATGGGCGGTTGTCCTTGTGGTGTGGCAGGAATCGGTAATGCCCCTTTGACCTGATAATGCTTGCCTTGGTAATTGGCGGGTTTAATCTGGCTCATATCGGCAAATTGTCCTGACACTTTGTCGGTGATGTAGGCATTTTCGCCAAAAGTCCCCCACAGCGTTTGCACCGCTTCCACCATTTCGTGTGCCATTTCGTAGCGAGTTGTGGTGTCGGGCAAGGGTTTATCGCCAAAATTGTAAGCGGTCAAAGGCGTGCCTGTGGTAACGGCATTCCAGCCCATACGCCCTTTGGATAAAGTATCCAGCGTCTTCAATTGTCGGGCAAGGTTATAAGGCAGGTTGTAAGTGGTTGAAAAAGTTGCCACCATTCCGATTTTTTGCGTGGCGTAGGCAACGGCAGAGAGCATTACCATTGGTTCAAGCGGAAAAGCAGGCGAACGCGTAGCAATGTCCGTACCACCGCCAGCCCCACCAAAGGACGGCGTGTCGGCAATAAACAGGGTGTGGATTTTGCCCTTTTCTGCCGTTTTTGCCATTTGGACATAAAAATCAATGTCGGTATAGGCTCGCTCGTTGCTATCGGCAAGTCGCCACGATTGAAATTCGCCACCATAGCCAGAGACGAGTTGCAGAGCTAATTTGATTTTTTTGTTGGAATTATCAAGATAATCAGTCATTTTGTTCTCCAATTTAAGTTTATGGGCGTATTATAAGGTTTTGAAATTGGGAATTGAATGGCGATTATTGGGAAGATGGGTTTTGGATTTGGAAAGGTGGGTTTTCAGGCTGCCTGAAAATAATTTTACAAAATTTCAATAAAAAACACCGCTTACATTTTCTATAAACGGTGTTGGTTGCTATCATTCAAATAATGCAATAATTAAAACATCTAATTCTTTTTCGTATGCCAATAAAGTTTTATCTTTATGCCAATCATTTGTTGTGGTTAAATTTTTGCAATATTGATGAATGGTTTTTGATAACTGAGCAATATCATTATGAAGTTTTATGGTTTTATCAAATTTTGGGATATTTAAATACTCCAAAACTTCTGTACCCCGATTAGTACTAACCGCATAACTGTCAATAATATGACGAATGGTCGGGGCATTTAAAATACCACCAATATAATAGGCTTCCCATTCATTATCCAATGCCAAAAATAACACTTTTGAGTCAGTAACAATGATTTTATCTTTACCCAATAAACCAATATCATAATCCATAAGACTTTCTTGGGCATTTCCAACAACTACTGCTGACATACTGCCTGTTTGTTCTTTCCATAATACTTTGTAAGGGCTATAAGTATATTCCCCTACATTATCCAAGCGGTAAAATGGATTTTTTTCTGGGTCAAAAAACTTACCATTTTGAACTCGGCTATCAAATAATTCTTTTCTATAAAATTCAAGCCATTTATGAGTTAATGGATAATCTTGCATTAATTCAATTTCAGGAATGCCATATTTATGTTGAGCGGTATGTGGTACGAGCATATACTCGTGGTTCATCACTCGCCAACGCTGTATATTGCGACCGCCAAGCATCGGATAAATCAAATCAGGTTCAACAATGCTAGTATGCGACCCCTTATCCAAAATATCTTTTCTGCGTTGTCTGCTAATATCATTGGTAATTTTGGCTTTGCCATTTTGATTGATGGGTTTTTCCAAAATATACACCCCTTTTGCCCCCGCAGGTTCAATGCCTTTTCTGCCCTTATAATTTGGCTTTTGGTTATTTGGCATTAAAATTCTCTTACTTAATTCAAGATAGTGCTCATCTAATGTTATCCAAGATGACTGAATGTCATTATTAGAAACAGGAAAAGCGGTCAATTTTTTATGTCCCAATACCTGTTTAACATTATGCCACTTTTGATGACTGTCAAATTTAATTTTTCTTGTCAAATATTGCCATTGATGATAATTTTTCATCGGATATTGCATTGCAATATTTTTTTGCATAAATATCGCCATTGTATTAATAGTAAATAATTCAATCTCTGAAAAATCATCTAAACGATATACAGAAAATGGCACATCTTGCCCATTTCTTACAATCTTAAATTTTCTAAATCCTTGTCCACCTTTTGATGATTTGATAAAGGACGCAGGCAATAAAAATCCCAATTTTCCATTATCTTTAAGATAATAATCCACAGCCACATAAGTTACTGCCATTGCAAAATCATCGTGGGTTGTTTTTTTATCATAAGCACTTTTTTCAAAAATACCATAACTTTGCCAAACATCTAGCGTGCCTTCACGATAAGTTTTGCTCATAGATTTCCAACTAATCCAAGGCGGATTACCAACAACATAATCAAATTTTTGATTAATCATAATTGGAGCAAAACTGTTTTTAAAAATTTTACCCCAAAATGAATTTTTTCCTGCCGAATGCAATTCGCAAAGTTGTTCAAATAACACCAAAGAAATTGCCAAATCATTTTCACAAGTTAAACCCAATTGATTTGTCAACATTGATTGAAATAGATTTTTTGCGGTACCAAATCCTGATATTTCCGCTCGCAATACATTTTCGCCTAAAATATCCAAAAATTGATTGGCGGTTTTTTGACAATTAAATTTAGGCAAAACAAATTCACCCAAATGTGTTTTTATGACCAATTTATTTTGATTTTGTTCAGAATAAACAACAGGTGTTAAAACAGAATCGCTAATATAAATAGGAATATGAATGGATTGATTAATTAAATCGTCTTTATTTCCTTTAAAATTAGACAATAATGCCAAAATATAATTGGCTTTGGCGGAAATTGCAGAAATTGGATTAATATCAAATCCCACCACATTACTGGTAATTTTATTTAAACCATTTAAATCACTTAAAGGATTTTGTTCTGCAATCTTTTTAATACTTTGTAATAAAAATGCACCGCTACCACAAGTTGGGTCGCAAATTCGTTCATCGATATTGCCATTATAATCTACATTGGATAATACAAATTCTACTGCCCAATCAGGCGTAAAATACTCACCCATCAAATGACGCATTTCTTTGGGAATTAAACCCATATAAACTTCTTGCAAAATATCTTGCATTGTTTCAGGTTTTAATTGAAATGACGACATTTCAAAATTATTAATGATTTCAATTGCATAATGAATAACGGAGATGTCAAATTTTTCAGTATAAACAAACCATTCATAAAAATGAATTTCAAAAAAGTTAGCAATAATATTTTGTTGTTTTTCGTCTTTCCCTTCAAACAAGTCTTTTAAAACAGATTTTTTTAATGCTGACTGCATTTCAAATTCTGGATTAATTAACTGTTTTAAAAAGTTATTAATGAGTAGTTTGATTAAAATATTAAAATAGGTTTGCAATGAAAACAAATATTTTTTCATATCCAAATTGGGATATTGACTATCATTAATTTGATACAAATCTTTTAAGGGTTTAATATAGTCTGTAAAATCAGTTTGCTCATTTTCTTCGCCGTACAGAACACCAAAAACCCTATCCCATTCATTATACAAAGTAATCACACGATTGCTGGGATTGGTACTATCAAAGTTACTCATTAAACTTTTATAAATCGTATTAACACCATTGCGAATATTTGGCTGATTTGGATTGATAAATTGTAATAAAGTTTCTTTACTTAAAGCCAACTTTTCTCTTTGGCGAATGAGAATTTTTAAGCGTTCAATGCCAGACTCCATATCAAAAATTTCATAGGTAAAATTTAAGGTTAAATTAAACGCTTGATTGGCAAGACTTCCTTTTTTTATTTTGATAATTTGATTATTGTGAGAAGTGGCAAAACGAGCAAAAATAAATTGTTTACCATCAAAACCAATGCCAACCTGATGGGTAATTTTTTTAATTTTTATTTCATCACTATCTGTTTTTTCAATATTGGCTAATTCAAAAATATATTCGTAAAGACCATTATCTTTATCATTTCTACCAAACAAGGCTTCATTAATACCTTTTTGGGTATCAAAATAACCTAATTTTTTAATTTCAAAAGCCAAATTTTCAAATACTGCATCAGCCCTACCACCTTGTAAAAAACGATGTTCGTTATTAAAAGAATAATTAACCGTAGAATTTTGGTTCAGGTTTGAAATGATTGGATTGACAATCGCAGTATAAAATTGAATTTGTACATCAGATTCATTATTAAAGATGCGATTATTAAAATTAGAAATGAGCTTATTTGTATTTAAATCAAAGATTTGCATAGACGCATTACTCAACGGTATTTGAAAAAATTTTAAAATTTTAACATTTTTAAGTCCAAAAATCCACCTTTCAAACTACCCACAAAATAAAAAAAAACACCGTTTCCCCAAAAACGGTGTTTTTTATCAGCTTATTTTGCTCGCTCCCCAATCCACTCTGCCACATCATCATTAATCTTTTGTCCACCGTTTTCCAACATCAATAAATGCCCAAAATTGGGATATAAAATCAAACTTTTATCTAACGAGTTGGTTTCGTTATAAAAATCAATGGCATCTTTGGGTACGACAAACAAATCTTTGTTACCGCTAATCAAAAGCACAGGGGCGGTGAATTTATCGTCATTGTCTTTTAGATACTGTATGCCTTCTTTAAAACTGTTGGGGAATGAAACGGAGAATTTGTCTAACATCAACGGGTCGCCACCTAGCGATAAGCCCTCGCCATTAAAGGGTAAATTCAGCGTGGTCATCGCCACCATTCCGCTGACAAAACTGTCTTTGGGTTCTGGTCGTGGCAAATGCCCAAAATTCATTTGGTTATACCGCAAAACACCTGCCGCCAAAATAAAGCCGTCCGCCCCTTGTGGGTATTTTGTGCCGTAGAGTGCGGCAATGTGTCCGCCCATTGAATGCCCCAGCACAAACACAGGCGTGTTTGGGTTTTCTTTTTTGGCTTTTTCTACCACCAAACGCAAATCCTCCACCATTTCAAAATAGCTTTTGATGTGAATTGAGTCTCGTCCGTCTGATTTGCCGTGCCCACGATGGTCAAAGCGATACACGGCAATGCCGTTTTGGTTCATTGTTTTGGCAAACTCGCCAAACACTCCTGAATGACTTGCCAAGCCGTGTGAAATCACAACAACGGCTTTGGGCTTGGTTTGTGGCATGTCTTTTTGCAGGTGCAGAGTTAAGCCGTCAAGGGTTTTGATTTGGCTGATGGCGGCTTTTACTGGCTGGCTGATGATGGATCGATTGGGGGTTTTGGCGACTGCCACATTGCCAAAAGATAAAGATAACGCCAACGCAAGGGCTGTTGATTTTAGAATTGTTTTCATCATATTACGCTCATTGAATGGACTACAATGAGCGTATTATAAAATTTTAAAATTGATAATAGAATGGCGATTTTTTGGAAGTTGGTTTTTATAAATGAAAAATATGTTTTTTTAGACTACCCAAAAGATTTATTCACAAAAAAAACACCGCTTGAATGTCTCCAAACGGTGTTTTATACTAACCG
>NZ_BCYQ01000049.1 GCF_001598275.1 Moraxella oblonga NBRC 102422 | reverse complement strand
AGAGATTTTTTTATTTTTTTAAAACTTCAAAAAATCACATAACATGGGTGTCATTATACATGACTTTTTGGATATTGCAAGTATTTTTTTGAAAATTTTTTGGGTTGCGAACTTAACATTTCTTTGGCAAAATGACAACAATTCTACTTAGTGATACCGATTGATGACCCCTTCAAAATCCGCCATACCCTTAGCTCTCCTGTGCGTTTTCCTTGTTTTTTCTGCCATAAATATGCGTTCGCCCATTGTCATGCTAGGCTCGGTTGCCAGCACATTGACAGACACGCTTGGAGTATCTGTATCTACGATTGGGCTACTTGGGGCGTTGCCCATGCCGATGTTTGCATTGGGAGCGTTGGTTGCACCACGTTTTGCCAAGCGTTTTGGGCTAGAAAATATGATGATAATCAGCACCGCCATACTTGCTATATCCGTACTAGGGCGAGTGTGGTCTGGGGTATGGGGGCTGTATGTCGGCACGGTCGCACTCTCACTCGCCATTGGGTTTTTAAACGCTTTGACCGCCCCTTTTATCAAAAAATACGCCTCAAATCACATCGCTTTGACCACAGGTCTGTTTAGCCTATCCATGTCACTCTTTGCAGGAATGTGTGCCTATGTGGTCGTGCCACTCATGGCGGTCATGTCGTGGCAGGTGGCGTTGTCGTCTTGGGGGGTGGGAGCAATTTGCTCATTGATAATTTTGTTGTTTATCAATAAGTTGTCAAAACAATCGTCCCAAACTACCGCCTTAAATGCTGGAACTGGCACACCATTTAACGCATGGAAAAATAAAGATGCTTGGTATCTGGGCATATACATGGGCATACAATCCCTGCTATTTTATACGGTCGCCAGTTTTTTGCCATCAATCGGCATGAGTTATGGGCTAACACTGGCACAGGCAAGTGGCTTGGCGTTGGCATTTCAGGTGGTCGCCCCCATGGCGATATTTTTGTTGACTTTTTTGATTAAAAGAAATTTTTCTATAAAAATCATTGCCTTAGTAGCAAGTATACTAAATGTCATTGGGGCAGGAGGGCTGATTTGGTCGCCTGATTATCTGCATCTATGGTCAGCAATCATGGGTTTTGGGGGCGCATCTATCTTTACACTATCACTAATGCTATTTTCAATTCGCACAAGTAACGTGGAGAGTGCCAGAGATTTGTCTGGTATGGTACAGGCGGTGGGCTATGGCGTGGCGTTTTTTGGGCCACTGATTTTGGGAAAATTATACGAAAAAACAGGCACTTGGGAGCTGTCGCTCTATGTGCTATTTATCCTGATGTGTGTCAATGTGGTGTTTGGCTGGCTCTCTGGCAGTGGGGAGAAGGTGGATTAATACACGCCAATCTCAACTGCACATAGATACCAAAACAACTTTAAAAATGATACAAATTAGTCATTGTCCGTAGGGGCAAATCACCATTTACCCCTACATCTTAAAAATAAATACATTTAAATCAATAAGTTATTAGGTTTGACATAACTTCTTAAAATCACTCACAACTTGCTTTGCCAGTGCGGTGATTGACCACGCCATAACTTGCCAGTAGCTTTTGCATTTCTACATGACCTCGTGTACACGCATAAGAATAAGCAGACTGGTTATAGGCGTTTAATTTTGGGTCTTTGGTGGTCGCAACCAAATTGGGATTAGCACCTTGTGCCAATAGGTATTTGACCGTTTCAATGCGATTGTTGCTTGCTGCTACCATAATGAGTGTTTCGCCATCACTTTCTACCGTTTGGTCGTTTAAATCCACCTTTTGCTTAGCATTTAATTGGGCGTGAATTTTTTTCACAATATTGGTATTTTTTCCCAAAACAGCAGATTTAAGCACATTGTAGACATCGCCTTTATCAGTTGCATAAAGGCTTGCACCCTTAGCCATTAGATAATCCACCATGTCCTCATAACCAATAAATGCCGCCCAGCCAAGTGCGGTTTGTTCAAGACTGCCTGTATCTTTGGCTTCTAAATCTTGACCATTTTCTACCATATATTTGACGGTTGGCAAATCACCTTTTTTAACTGCATCAAACCACTGTGCATGCTCACCTTTTGAAGGTTCTTTATAGAACACACGCCATGCTAATTTTTTCTCATTGGCAATATCAAAATTCTCCTCATCGCTAAAACGAAAGCCTTGTTGGGGAGTAGGTTTGGTTGATGATTTTACCTCGTCTGTTTTGTTCAATGTTTCAACCTTGTCGGCAACAGCTTGGGGGGCTGTACAGGCACTTAGCGTGATAAGACAAACTGCGGTGGTTAGCACCAGTTTTTTCATTGCAAATTCTCCATATAATAAATAAAAATAACATCATAACAAATATTACCATAATTTACAATGTACCATATCCAATCTCACTCACTTTCACCCATCATCTCAATCGGCATTCTGGTTACAAGCACTTGGTCAATTTTAAAATGGTCAATGTCCACCACTTCAAATTTTAGTCCTTCGTGTATGACAAAATCAGCAGGTCTTGGAATTTTTCGCAAGCGATACATAATAAATCCCGCCAGCGTTTCATAATGGTCCCAATCAGTAAACTCACATTCTAGGGCGTGTCTGACATCATCAATGGGCGTACTGCCTTCAATCAGCCACGAATGTTCATCTCGCTGAATGATTTGCTGTTCTTCTTCAATGGGGGCAACCCAATCGCCCATTACCGTCATCATAATATCCGACAAGGTAATAATCCCCACCACAAGAGCATATTCATTGATAACCACCGCCAAATCTTCTTTGTTGGCACGGAATTTATCCAACAGTTCAGACAAAGTCAGCGTATCTGGAATAATCAGCACATTTCTAATGGTGGACTCGTGAATATTTAAAATAGACTGATGATTTAAAATCCGCACCAAAATATCTTTGGTATCCACATAACCAATCACATTGTCAATATTTTCGCCACATACCAAAAATTTAGAATAAGGGTATTCGGCAATCTTTTGGCGAATGCTCTCTTCGCTTTCATCAAGCGTAAAATAAACCACATCTTCTCGCACGGTCATTGATGAGGGTACGGTGCGTTCTTCTAATTCAAAGACATTTTCAATAAAATGCTGTTCTTGTTGCAATACCACGCCAGCCTCTGCCCCTGCGTCCACAATGGCGGATACATCATCAAAGGTGATACTCTCTTCTCGTACTGTGTTGATTTTAAAAATACGAAAAGTGAGATTGGCAATGCCATTAATAATCCACACCAAAGGCTGGACCACCTTGATAACCACCAGCACAGGATTAATCACCAACAACGCCATTTTTTCAGGGTTAATCATCGCAAGGCGTTTGGGAATGAGGTCGGCATAAAGGATAAACAAAAGCGTAACCACCACAAAACTGGTAAAAAAAGCAATATTATCTAGATACTGACCGTGATAAATATAGCCAATCCATTGAGTAAAATAAGGGCGTAGTGACCCCTCACCTACCGAACCACCCAAAATGGCAACAGCATTGAGCCCAATTTGGCTGGTGGCAAAAAAGTCGGCAGAATGCTCTTGTAGGTGCATGATTTTATCAGCACGTTTATCACCGCCTTCACTGATGAGTTTTAGTTTGAGTTTTCTAGCCCCCGCCAAAGAAATCTCGGAAATAGAAAAAAAACTAGACACCAAAATCAAAACTAAGATTAAAAATAAATTTTGTAATAAATCCATACGATTACATTAAAGATAAATTTGATATAGTTTATCAAGTTGGCTTTAAAATGCAAGCATTAAAGGGATTTTGGGTAACATGGTAACAAATTTCATAACAATCGCCACAAAAAAGCATTCGTAAAAAAAGCACTCATGGTGTGAGTGCTTTTTGACTAATTGATACATCAATGTTTTAGAATTTTTAAATCTTTGACCTGCCATTGGTTTTGTGGATCAACCTCCATAAATCCTTGCACATAAGGTTTGACAAGGCGTGGCGACACATAATGGTAGATAAAGATGGTTGCTGCATCTTTGTCCAAAATACCTTCTGCTTGTGAATACAATTCGGCACGTTGTTCAGGCGTCACCTCCACACCCAGCGTCTTTTGCATGATGGCATCAAATTCAGCACTCTTGTATTTGCCATAGTTGTTAGAATCGGTGGATAAGAATGTATTTAGGAAAGTAGATGGTTCGTTATAATCAGCACACCAAGCGCCACGAGCCACGTCATGTTTTTGGGTACGGCGAGTGTCTAGGTAGGTTTTCCATTCTTGGTTGTTTAGGGTGATTTGTACAAAACCCAAATCCTTTTTCCAAATAGAATCTGCCGCCACAGCGATGGTTTTATGACTTTCACTGGTGTTGTAAAGCAGTTCAAATTTTAGTGGGTTTTGTTCGTTATAACCTGCTTCGTTCAGAAGTTTTTTGGCTTCTTCAACACGTTTGGCTCTGTCCCACGCCTGCCACTCTGGGGTGTAGTTTTTCATACCACTGATAGAAGGTGGCGTAAACTGATAGGCAGGGGTTTGACCTTGTGCCACAACCTTTTCAGCGATGGTTTCACGGTCAAAAGCAAGCGACAGGGCTTTACGCACACGCACATCATCAAATGGCTTTTTGGTGTGGTTAAACTCATAATAATAGGTGCATAGTTTGGGCTGAATTTTGACTTCACTACCAAGCTCGCTTTGTAGCTGTTTAAATTGGGCGGGCGGTAAAGCATCTGCCGTCATGTCAATTTCGCCTGCTTTATAACGTGTTACATCGGTCGTATCAGAATCAATTGCCAGTAGCGTTACTTGGTTGATGGTGGTGTTGGCATCATCGTAGTAGTTTTTGTTGCGTTCTAATACAATACGTTCATTGACAATCCAATCTTTGAGGGTATAAGCACCATTACCGACAAAATTACCCACACTTGTCCATTTGTCGCCATAGGTCTCAACGGTTTTTTGGTGAACAGGGCTAACTGAGGTATGAAATAACGCATCAGGGAAATAAGGTACAGGCTCGGACAATGTGATTTCTAGGGTTTTATCATCAATTGCTTTGACTCCAAGCATATCTGGTTTGGTTTTGCCATCTACGATGTCTTGGGCATTCACCACTTTTAACCCTGCCAAATAAGTGGCATAAGGCGATGCTATCTCTGGTGTTACTAGACGGCGAAAACTATACACAAAATCATGGGCAGTAACAGGGTCGCCATTACTCCACTTGGCATCACGCAGTTTGAATATCCAAACTTTGTTATCTGCACTTTCCCATTCTGTTGCCATACCACCAACTGTCTTGCCGTTAACATCTGTGGTGGTAAGACCTACGAGCATTTGGCGTAAAATGTTGGATTCTGGCACACCACCTACTTTATGTGGATCAAGCGATTCAGGTTCGGCACCGTTATTGATAGTGATTTCTTGTTTTTCGGCAAGCTCCTGTGTGGCTTGGGTGCTTTGCTCTTTTTTGGTGTCGGTTGCAGGTGTTTTATCGCCACCACAACCTGCCAAAACCATGCCAAGTGCCAATGTTAGTGCGGTGGGCAAGATATGCAATTTCATCGTATTTTCCTTATAGAATGAATTGAAATAAAAGTAGCCAAAGGGCTTTTTAAATATAAGCCGACAACCAACCAAAAGTCAAGCAATTTATAAAATATATCATAATTTTTAATAAAATTTGTGGTTTTATAAATCACATAAAAACCTTAGTATTTATGGCAATTTTACCAAATCACACTAAAAAACACAGCCAAATTTGACTGTGTTTTTAAAAATAACAACAACTATTTTAACAATTTTTCCATACTTTCAAACCGCTCTGCAATCTCACGTTTTGGTGCTGGCGTTAGAAGACTGACCACAATGGTGGCAATCATACTTGCCACAAAGCCGGGCATGATAGAATAAATAACATCATTGGCAGGCTTACCTGCGATAGTAATCTCTCCATACACCCAGACGATGACAGTCAACGCCCCAACCACCATACCAGCCAACGCCCCAAATCGGTTCATGCGTTTCCACATAAGCGACAGTAGCACCAAAGGTCCAAAAGACGCTCCAAAACCTGCCCACGCGTGCGACACTAACTCCAACACCGAGCTATTTTTATCGCCCGCAATGACGATGGCTACCACTGCCACTGCCACCACCGAGATACGCCCTACCATGATTTGATTGGCTTCTGTGGCTTCTTTGTGCAAAAACAATTTATAAATATCACGAGTCAGCGAACTACTAACCACCAAAAGCTGGCTAGAAATGGTACTCATAATCGCCGCCAAAATCGCCGCAAGCAAAAATCCACTAATCAAAGGATGGAACAGTACTTGTGAAAACAGTAAAAAAATCGTCTCAGGGTCATCAAGCGTGATGTTTTTGTCATTGGTATAAGCCACACCCGCCAAACCAACAAGCAATGCCCCGATGAGTGATAAAATCATCCAACCCATGCCAATCAGCGTGGCGGTCGGTACGTCCTTGACAGAGCGTATCGCCATAAAACGCACGATGATGTGTGGCTGTCCAAAATACCCAAGCCCCCACGCCATGAGGGAGATGATGCCCATGGTGGTTACGCCATTGGTCCAGTTAAAAACATCAGGGTTGGCAAATTTGGCACTAGCAAGTCCAGTCTCCACGCCACCAATGGCATCAAATGCCACCACAGGCACCAAAAGCATGGCAATGAGCATAATCACCCCTTGCACAAAGTCGGTAAGACTCACCGCCAAAAACCCACCAAACAAGGTATAAGCCACCACCACGCCTGCCGTTACCCACAAACCCAAATCATAGCCAAGCCCAAGCGAACTTTCAAACAGTTTGCCACCAGCAACAAGGCTGGCTGCTGTATAAACAGTAAAAAATACAATCACTACAAAAGCCGACACCAAACGCAGAGCATGGGACGAATCATCAAAGCGGTTGGCAAAAAAATCAGGCAAAGTTATGGCGTTATCCGCAATCTCCGTATAGACACGCAAACGTGGTGCAACCAATAAATAGTTGGCAAATGCCCCAATGGTTAGCCCAAGTGCAATCCAAATAGATACCACACCAGAACCATACATATAACCGGGCAATCCTAACAGTAGCCACCCTGACATATCAGATGCACCTGCCGAGAGTGCCGTAACAGCAGGCGAGAGATTGCGACCGCCTAGCATATAGCCCTCTACGTCATTTTTTTGTTTAAAATAGGCATAAACCCCAATGGCAATCATCAATATAAAATACAACGCCAAAGAAATCCATACGCCAAAAGCGACTTGTCCGCCCATGGTTTTCTCCTTTTTAATTTATAAAAATAAATAATGTATTTATCAATAGCTACGATAAAACATTTACATTATACCAAATTTTAAATCTTATTCTTAACTTTATTTTATCGCCGATTGATGATTTGAAAATTCTCTTAAACAATACACATGAACGACATTTTTCACAACATCAACCACCCATAAAGTTGAATACTGGCACACTTTTGTTAACCAAATCCAAAAACATTGTAAAGCAATGCCCATAATCTTACCAAAATTTGCGATTGTTACCAACAAATCCCAACTATGATAAAAAATTCTAACGTTTTTCCAAAAATTATTTATTTTTACCAAACATTTATGGCGTATCATATACCCAATGCCAAGATGAGTTGGCAGAAAATTTTATCCATTCAACGAGAACTGATATGAAAAAATCCATCTTAGCTTTGACCGCCATTTCATTCCTTGCCAGTAATTTTGCCTTTGCTCACGGCAATCATCAGGGCAACCACCCAAAACACAACCCAGAATTTCACCAAGCGATGAGTGAGTGCATGGCACAGGCGGGCATTGAAAAACCCAAATTTGACAAAGATACCAAACCTGAATTGAAAAAAGATGGACAAGCCAAAAACGAACGTACCCCAAATACTGACCGTCCCGAACCACCCAAAGATGCACAGGGCAGACCAATGCGTCCACAACACGGCAAACACCCAAAGCTAGAAATGACAGATGCTCAGCGTAGCCAAGTAGATGCCTGCCTAGCTAAAAAGGGTTTTGAAAAACCCCAAAAGCCTCAAAAAACTTCGTAAACTTAACCATCTAGACCGCCCATGTTGTTGGGCGGTTTTTTTGGTATGGGTAAAATTTTGTAAATTTGTAAAAAAATGTGTCATAAATCACTTTACAACTGTACTAAAATTGGTTATGCTAAATCACAAATCCACCCATTTTATCTGAAAGGACACAATGATGAACCGCCACACCTCTCACGGCTACGAAGCCAGCTCTCACGCCTACCCCTATCCACTCATCATCAAACAACTGCTAAACCGTGCCAAATCCGTCTCACTTGACCAAGAGATTTTTTATGCTGATAAAGCCAGATTTACTTATCGTGAGTTTTTGGTACGCATACAACGTTTTGCCAATGTTTTGACCAATTTAGGTCTAAAACGTGGCGATGTCGTGGCAGTCATGGATTGGGACAGCCATCGTTATTTGGAGGCGTATTTTGCCATTCCTATGTTGGGGCTGATTTTGCAGACGGTGAACATTCGCCTATCGCCTGACAAAATTTTATACACCCTAAATCACGCCAAGCCAAAAGCCATCTTGCTAAATTCAGAATTTATGCCAATGATTGGTAATCATATTCATGATGTGCCAAGCGTTGAAAAAATCATCTGGCTTGACGACCATGCCACGCCTGCCCCTGACTTTACAGTAGGTGAATACGAAGAGCTGTTGTCAAAAGCAAATGATTCCTTTGATTTTCCTGATTTTGATGAAAATACCATTGCTACAACTTTTTATACTTCTGGTACGACAGGCGACCCCAAAGGTGTGTTTTTTAGCCACCGCCAAATCGTCCTACACGCCATGGGTGTGGCTATGGGTGCTAGCCTAAACCCTGATGAGGTTGGACTGCGTTACTCTGATGTTTATATGCCTATCACGCCGATGTTCCATGTCAATGGCTGGGGCATTCCCTACGTTGCTACCATGATTGGTCTAAAACAAATCTATCCTAGTCGCTATGTGCCTAGCTTGTTGGTGGATTTGGTATTTAAACATAAGGTTACTTTTACCCACTGCGTTCCCACCATTTTACAAATGATGTTAAAAGAAGCAGGTGAACGTGGCGTGCAGTTTGACGGCTTAAAAATGATTATTGGTGGCTCACGTCTGACCGAAGGACTTGCCAAATCAGCCCTAGCCTCTGGCATTGAGGTCTATACCGCCTATGGCATGAGCGAAACTTGCCCTGTGATTACAGTAGCAACATTTGACACCAAAGAACCATTAACCCTAGAAAACTCACTTGCCACACGCATTAGCACAGGCTCGCCCACACCTCTTGTGGATTTGCAGATTTGGGACGAACACGGACAGCCCATGCCCCAAGACGGCAAAACAGTAGGTGAAGTGGTGGTGCGAGCCCCGTGGCTGACCCAAAGTTACTTTAAAAATACAGACGCAGGAGATGCTCTATGGGCAGGTGGTTATCTGCACACCCAAGACATCGCCCACCTAAGCAGTCAAGGCGTACTACAAGTAACCGACCGCCTAAAAGACGTCATCAAATCAGGCGGAGAGTGGGTGTCATCACTAGAAATTGAGACCATTTTGTCATTACATCCATCTGTGGCAGACATTGCAGTGATTGGCGTGCCTGATGACAAGTGGGGCGAAAGACCAATCGCCTTAGTGGTCAAAAAAACCAACCATGACGACACCACGCCCAATGACATCTTGGCATTGGCGGTACAAGCCTATGAGCGTGAGATTATCCCCAAATACGGTATCCCAAACGAACTTAGATTTGTGGCTGACATTCCAAAAACCAGCGTGGGCAAACATGACAAAAAAGTCATTCGCACACTGGTGGCAGAAGGCAAGTTATAATTCTTTAAAAAACCCAAGTATAAACTTGGGTTTTTTATTTGAGAATCAGATGTGTGCGATTTTAAAATTTTATGAACAAAATCACCATATTTATTCCACCACCAAACCCAATTCATCTGCCAACGCCAACAGTTTGGGTTTGGCTGTTTTATCAACCACAAAATAATTAACATCATCATCGCCACTAAATATATGTAATAGCGTAAATTCGCTTTCATTTTCTAATTTGTGGCAAATGTAGTTAAAATCCGTGATAAAATCATCACTGAATCTATTAAATTGGTTGTTTTGCTGATGAATTTTGGTGTATTCGTCATAAGACGCATGAAACTTTTGCCCAATCTGTTCGCTGATGTATTTATTTAAATAATCATAATCAATCTTATAATCATCACGATAATACACCAAAAGACTATCAAACAAATAAGAAACCACCCAACCATTTAATGCCAAATCATCGTCATCAAAATTGGCTTTAAATAAACGGTTTAGGACACTTTCATCGCAGTCACATTCTTCTGCTAAAAATTGAGCAAAAATTTTCCTATCGCCAACCAAACTATCAAATAACACCGCCATTTTATGTGCAATGCCATCATCATAACCCAATAACTGGATAAATGTAAAAAATTCGTTTTTCATATAAAAAAACCTAAACCCTCATTTCTATATCATAAAACCAAACAAGGGCAAATCTATGGATTTGGATTTTCCAAAAAATTTAAAAACTTTTTTAAATTCACCCGAAACAAAAACGGCATACCAAACCACGCAATCATCGCCAAAAATAAACTCATATAAAATTGCACCGTTTTATCCATAAGCCACATCGCCAAAGCAAACATGAGTAGCCCCACGCCCACCGCCAAAATCATCTGCAAAATGCCCTTTTGGATAATGTGATAACGCCCCAAAATAAACACATGATACACACTCATCGGCATGGATAGACCAATAAGCACATAAGGTAAATAATGAAATGCCCAATAAATCAGCGTGTTATCCTTAAAATTTGCCAGACTTGCCAATGTCCCAAACACACAAAAACAGCCCACCGCCAACAATCCCAAATACACACTGATGTTGGCAAGTTTAATGGCATCTTTGATAAGCTCTACCACACGCTGATTAGTCATGGCTTTCCCTGTCTGGATTGTCGTGGTAATTGCCCACATACACCGCTCTATCAGGCTCATAAAAATAACCATCAATCAAAATACACGCCGACACATCATCAATGGGGTCTTTGTCGCTTTTTATCCAGCCACGTTCCCACGCCAATGCTCGTGCCTGCCGACTGGTGAGCCTTTCATCACACAGATAGACACGCACAGGCGACTGACGCTCACCCAGACGGTGCGACAGACGGCGAGCAAATTTAAAGGCACGCTTGGACAACATAGAATCACTGCCGTCCATATTCAAAGGTAGCCCCACCAGCACCGTATCCACCTGCCATGACGCAATCATGCCTAGCAAATTATCCCAGTCAGGTTGTCCGTTATTCATCGCCAAAATATCAAATGGACGGGCATCACAGGTTAATGTGTTGCCAAGTGCCATGCCCATTTTTTTTACACCAAAATCCAAGGCAAGGATAATCTTTGGGGCGGTCTGTGTCATCATATTCCTTAGGCTCGTCCGATATGTGTGGTAAATTTACCCAAATCAACACCAAGTTTTTGGTATGCCAAATCCAATCTGTCAGTAAATTTGGCTTCAAACAAAATATGCAAATCAGCAGGGCAAACAAACCAATCATTATCAGCCAGCTCTTTTTCAAGTTGCCCTTTTGACCAACTACAAAAACCCATACACAACAAATAATGTGGTATTTGATTCATATAAATTCTGGTCAAAATATCCTTACTGGTCGTCAGACAGACATTTTCACCCACCACAAACGAGGAGGCATAACTGTCAGGCAATCCTGTATGTAACACAAAACCCGCCTCAGGACGGATAAATCCCCCTTGCATGGCTGGCGTTTGCATGGTTTGTTTGGGACTTGGCAAATCAAGCTCATGAAGCAGTTTGCCAACCGACTGCGATAGTGGTTGGTTGACGATAAAGCCCCATGCCCCTTCTTTGTTGTGCCGACACAGATAAATCAACGCATCAACAAAACGCTCATCAGGCATACTAGGGCTAGGAAGCAAAAAATGGTGAGTAAGTTTTAAGGTATTGTTTTTATTCATAAAATCATCAATTCATCTGATGTAGATACGCCCAATCACATTGGGTTTGTATTTATAATAATCACCATGTCGCCACATCATCAAGGAGTTGTTTGGCATGGTCAAGTGTGGCTTTTGTGATTTGAACACCCCCAGACATACGAGCCAACTCATGTATTTGGGCATCGCCTGTGATAACTTGGAGTGTACTGGTGGTTTTTTCGCCATGCTCTTTGGCAACCAAAATATGGCGATGACCTGCCGCCGCCACTTGGGCTTGGTGGGTGATGGCAATAAGCTGACAGGCATTACCTAGCGTACGAAGCAGTTTGCCCACCACCTGAGCTGTGCCACCACTAATGCCCACATCTACCTCATCAAACACCAAAATCGGATTGGTCTGACTGCCCATGCCTGCACTCATCACTTGCATAACAAGAGCCATACGAGACAACTCACCGCCTGATGCAACCTTGTGCAAAGGTTGCATGGGCATACCTACGTTGGCACTAAACAATAAATGGATATCGTCAATGCCATGCACATTATAATCTTCGGTGGCTTTTGGTTCAAATACAAATTGCAATGTCGCATTGGGCAATGCCAACTCTGTTAATTGATGTTGTAATTTTTGACAAATGGGCGATGCTACCGCTTCACGAGCTTGTTTTAGTATATGAGCATGACCAAGATAGCCCTGATATGCCTCCTCAACTTCCTTATCCAATGCTTTGGCATCTGGCAGATTATCCAACTCATCAAATTCTGCCTGCCAGTTTCCTGCTTGTACGGTCAGCTCATCAACTGTGGTTTGGTGTTTTTTGGCAAGTCTGTGAGCCAATCCCATCAGATTGTTTAGTTCATCTAAACGCTCCTCATCAGGCAGTGATTGCTCGGCATAATCCATAAGCCTTGCCACCGCATCATCTATCTGTTCTGATGCATTGGTTAAAAGCTCGCTACATTCGGCAAATACTCGGCTTTTGTCGGACAAGTTATCACAAATTTTTAGGCTACGCCCCAACAGGGTGGTAACACTCATTTCCTCGTTATCCAAATGCCCTACCGCCTGCACGGCTGATTGCATGAGATTTTCTAGGTTGGATAGCTCATCATATTCTTGCTCAATCTGCACCAAATCCACCCCCAAAAGTGGCTCAATCTCACCAAGTCTTGCAGATAGCAACGCCATGCGGTCGGCTCGTTGGGCGGATTTTTCTTTGATGTCTAAGGCTTGTTTTTTTAAATTTTGCCACGCATGATAAGCGTGTGCCACCGCCTGTTTTTGGCAAGATAATTCACCAACCTCATCAAGCCAATCCACAACAAATTGTGGTTTTAATAATTCAAGTCCTGCATGCTGTGAATGAATGTTTACCAATATCGCTCCCAGTGATTTAAGCTCACCGATACTGGCAGGCATACCATTTATCCATGATTTAGAGCGACCATTGACACTGATTTTACGGCGAATCAGCAAGGTATCCTCAAACTCCCTATCATGCTCGGCAAACCACGCCTGCACGCTGGTGTCGTTTGCCACATCAAATTCACCAAAAATGCTTGCTTCATCATGCCCCATACGCACCATGCCAGCGTCCGCTCGTCCACCCACACATAGGGATAGTGCGTCTAAAATCAATGACTTACCTGCACCTGTTTCGCCTGTAATGACGTTAAAACCGTCATCAAAATTGACCGTATATTCATCAATCAATGCAAAATTTTGTAGGGTTAAAGAAGTGAGCATGGGCATTTTGTCCAAAAAACAAAAATGCTATTTTAGCATAAATGGCAATGTTTGGATAAAATTTGTGTCAAAAGCATTGGTGATGGGAGGTAGGTAAAATAATGGAATAATCGGGCGAAAAATAAAGGTGCATGAGTTGCACCTGTATTTTTATCGTTTAGAGAATTTTTGGTCTAGTTCTTTTGCCAAAATCCAACCTGCACTTTCTAACATGGCAACGGAAAGCGTGGGTGCAACCATTTGACCCAAAAAAGGAACGAATTTGGACAGTTCTTTTGCCATAGTTTTAATGGGTTGTTTGAGCATGGGGTTTTTAATGGCAGAAATCGCCATGCCTTTGGCAACTTCTTCACTAAT
>NZ_BCYQ01000048.1 GCF_001598275.1 Moraxella oblonga NBRC 102422 | reverse complement strand
AAAACACCACTTTTTATTACCAAAATATTACTATTTGTAAAAAATATTATCAATCCCTAAAAATTTACCCCCATCGTGGTAAATTTTACTTGTATTCTAAAAACATTTGCTTTAACATAAACATATGTTTAGTACACTTATAACTACAAGTGTGCTTATTTTATACCAATTTATACATGGAGTCATTCATGAGTGTATTTAACTACAAAACATTGGCGGTCGCTGTCGGCTCAATGGGACTTGCCAGTACCGCTTATTCGGCAGGTCTTGACCGTTCTGGACAGGACGTTACCGCATTTTTGCAAGATGGTACTTATGCCGAAGCGGTATATACCTACATTGATGCTGATGTGTCAGGTCATGATAATGGTGCGACAGGTGGTGCCAGTGCTGAGGCAGACTATGTCAAAGGTAAAGCCACAGGCGACATCTCTGAGGATTATGACTTTTTCCGTTTTGGTGTAAAAGCAGACATCAATGACCGTTTTAGTGTAGGTGTGCTGTATGATGAGCCTTTTGGGGCATCGGTTGATCATTTTGGTAATAGTAATTTTGTAGGCAATCAAAATGCCACCACTCAGTTTTTGGTGCAGCCTATAGCTAATCGTGTATTGAATGACCCCAATATCAACCCACAGCTTGCAGGGCAAATAGGCGCCATAGTCTCCACCATTACCAGTCCAGAAAGTGCTAAAAATGTTGGTACTCAAATACTTAATCAAGCGACTGTACTGATGAGTCAGGCTCAAGGTCTTTCAAGTTCAACCAATCCAGCAGCCCAAGCCCAAGCATTGGCTGATAACGCCACAAAAATGATGAATCTTGGTGCTTCATTGCACGGTATTGCCGAAACTGCTGAAAAAACAGACGGACAAGGCACCAATGTAGAGATTCGTACGAACAACCTAACAACGCTACTAGGTGCTAAGTTTGGTGCAAACAAAAACTTCCAAGTCTATGGTGGTCCTGCCCTACAACGCCTAAATGGTGAAGTGCATTTGCGTGGTATCGCTTATCAACAGGCGACAGGTTATGATGCCAAAATCAGCAGTGATACAACACTAGGCTGGGTGGCAGGCGTGGCGTATTCTAAACCTGAAATCGCCCTAAAAGCCTCATTGACCTATCGTTCAGAGACAGAGCATGATACCACGATTGCAGAAGTCTTTCCAGCTCGTGCATTGGCAGGTCGTCGCAGTATTGACACCCAACCATTTAGCGTAACTTTGCCTGAATCTTATAACCTAGATTTTCAAACAGGGATTAATCCAACAACCTTGCTAACCGCCAAAGTACGCTATGTGCCATGGTCTGATTTTAAAATTGAGCCAACCATGTACACCGCCACCACCAGTACGCCAATCATCTCTTATACCAAAGACCAATGGTCTGGTGAGCTTGGGCTTGCCAAAAAGTTAAGTGATAAATGGGCGGTATCTGGCACTGTGGGTTATGACAGTGGTGCTGGCAACCCCATTAGTACACTAGGACCTATCAAGGGTTATCACAGCGTGGGGCTTGGTGCTAAATACAACATCACCAAAGAATGGTCGGTATCAGCAGGTGCCAAATACTTGATGTTTGGTGATGGCACGGCCAATCTACCTAACGGACAAACAGCAGGTAAGTTTGCAGACAACGATGGTATCATTGCAGGTCTAAAAGTTGCTTACCATGGCAAATAATGCCCAAGCATAACCAAATCACCAACAAGCCAAAGCAAATGTTTTGGCTTGTTTTTATTGTCAAAAACAACCAAAATCTGTTATCATACGCCAAATTTTAACCGATGTTTTTTATGAAAATTTTGCCCCAAAAACAATTTTTAATCGCTCCTTCTATCTTATCTGCTGATTTTGCACGTCTTGGCGAAGACACAAAAGCGGTGCTGGACGCTGGGGCGGACGTGGTGCATTTTGATGTGATGGACAACCACTATGTACCCAATCTCACCTTTGGGGCGATGGTGTGCAAGGCTTTAAAGGATTATGGTATTACCGCTCCTATTGATGTGCATCTTATGGTAAAGCCTGTGGATAGAATGATAGAGGAGTTTATCAAGGCGGGAGCAGACATCATTACCTTTCACCCAGAAGCAAGCGAACATATCGATAGAAGTTTGCAACTTATCAAGGATAATGGGGTGAAATGCGGTTTGGTTTTTAACCCTGCCACACCACTGCATTACCTAGACTACACCATAGATAAACTTGACCAGATTCTTATCATGAGTGTCAACCCCGGTTTTGGTGGTCAAAAGTTCATTGATTTTACGCTTGACAAAGTGCGTACAGTACGCCGTATGATAGATGAGCGTGGGCTTGACATTCGTCTAGAAATTGATGGGGGTGTAAACCCAAAAAACATCCGTGCGATAGCAGATGCTGGCGTGGATATGTTCGTGGCGGGGTCGGCGATTTTTGGGTCGGGTGATTACCAAGCGACTATTAATGAAATGCGTGATGAGTTGTCCAAGTCCACTCTTGCCAAATAAATTTTTATGAATAGATATGGGGTCGCCATGCAAAACACCAATCCACCCACCATACCAAAGCCTAGTCTTGTGCCTATGGGACTAACCATTGGGCTTGGGGTATTTGCACTCATATTGGCATTGGCAGGTTATGGCTTTCGTTTGTTGGCAGGAGACAGTTTGGGTGCAGTCGTACGTCATGCCTTTGTGGTGGTGTCGTTTTTTATGATGGTAGTGCCTTGTCTGTTTGTCGGTGGAGCAAAACTGTCAAATAAATTTCAAGGCACAAATATCCAAACTCGTAACGCCATTACGCTTGGGTTTTTAATCTCATGTGTGGCGATTTTGAGCATTATGGGGCGGTATAGCTGATGAAAATTACCAATATTTTGCCAGACCGATGTGTGCCAAAAGACATTCCCAAAGGCTTGATTTTGGTGTTGGTGGCGGTGATTATGCTCATGAGTTTGTCTGCTTATCGTTATGGGCAAGGCAATAGCGTACAAGGTTGGTTACACGTTTTAGAAAATTGGGTGCTTTATTTATTTTTAATCCCCAGTTGCACCGCCCTTGTGAGTATGCCCATAAAGTATCGTGATGATACTTTTGATGTGCGTTTGGCGTATTATTTGGGTATGTTTGTGGGTTTATTGTTTATGATGGCAAAATTAAGATACTGGCGATGAGTTGAAAATTGACAAACCGCCCCCAAATAGGGTTTTATTTTTGACAAAGATGATTATGACCAAAAACAGCATTCACCCCAGTTTAGAGCGTGTGCTTGACAAATCAGGCTTGGAAATGGCAGAGATTGCAGGATTGCTCGGTATCTCCCTATCTACTGTATCTCGTTGGGCAAGGCAGGGCATTTCACAGGCAGGAGCAAACAAGCTGGGCAAGTTACTAAATCTTGATCCAGTTTGGATTATGACTGGCGAAAAAGCACACGACACATCAACTGCCAAACCAAAATCCAAACTGGCAGGACAAGGCGGTATGATTGCCAAAGAAGCCATGCTTGAATTTGCCGAGCAAGAAGATGGCGTATTAACCCTAAGGGAGTTGGGCGGTGAGGCGTGGGTGCGTATTGAGTTTGCAGAGGCTTTACAAAACATGTTGGGCAAAGAGACTTTGCATGTCATCGGACAGCATATGATACAAGCAGGCATAGCAAGTTTTATGGAACGCCAAATGCGTCAGTATCATGCTCACGTCTATGACGAAAAACCCAAACATTTTAGTTGAGAGTGGGGCGGTTGCCCCTATTTTGTTTTTCATAGAAATTTATAAATTATGGAAGTTTTATGAGTAAAATTCACATTCAACACCCAAAGCCCAACGCCAAACCCAAAAAAGCCTTGATTTGGATAGACCTAGAAATGACAGGGCTTGACACCCAAAAAGATGAGATTATTGAGATTGCAACCATTGTAACTGATGATAATCTTAATATCCTTGCCGAAGGACCTGTTTTTGCCATTAAAGTTCCTGACACCACCCTAAATGCCATGAGTGAATGGTGTACTCGTCAGCACCGTGAGTCTGGGTTGACTGACCGTGTTCGCCGTAGTACAGTAACACTCGCCCAAGCAGAGCAGGCAACCATTGAGTTTTTGTCAAAATGGGTGGATAAGGGAGTTTCACCGATGTGTGGTAACTCTATTTGTCAAGACCGCCGTTTTTTGGCAAGACAAATGCCCACGCTAGAAGCCTATTTTCATTATCGCAACCTAGATGTTTCTAGTGTCAAGGAGTTGTGCTATCGCTGGCGACCTGACATTGCTCACGGCTATCAAAAGGGTGGTACACATTTGGCATTGGACGACATTAGAGATTCTATCCGAGAACTTCGCCATTATCGTGAACATTTTTTTAAACTACTTGATTGATGATGCGTGAATTTTTTGTGGTGATGACGATAGGTGTGTTGGGGTTTTTTGCTTACCAAACTCACACTGAACCACAGACTCGCCATAACAGCCTAATGCACCGTTTGACCCACCCCACCGATGTGCGAGTGCGTTATCGTATCGGTCAGGTTGATGAGCGTTTTGGACTTGGTCGTGATGAGGTCAAACGCTTGGCTCATGAGGCGGTGATGATTTGGCATGATGGGACGGGGAGTGAGTGGTTTGTGTATGATGAAGATGCCAAACTCACCATAAACCTCATCTATGACGAACGCCAAATAGAAACCAACGAACGCCAAAAAATCAGAAAAAATCTTGATAAATTGCAAAAACGCCATCAGGCAGACATCATTCAGTTGGAGTCTGACCGTAAACAATTGCATGAGCAATTTGACTTTTTGCAAAAAGAATTGGCGGATTGGCAGGCTAAATACAACCGTGTCCAAGAAAAACTTCAATATACCCAAGACCCTACCACCAGTCAGATGCTCATCTTGCAAAGAAATGAACTGATTGAGAAAAGATACAATCTAAACGAACAAAAAAGACGGTACGAAATAACCCAAGAAAATTTTAACCAACGAGTTGATAAAATCAATACCAATGCTCACGCCCTAAACCAAGAGATTGAGCAAGCCAAAGCACGTCTTACGCCTCGTGAGTTTCATAAAGGCGAATTTCAACATGGCTCAGATACAATAATCAATATCTATGAATTTGAAAATGTGAATGAGTTGCGTCTGGTGCTGGCTCATGAGCTTGGTCACGCCTTGTATCTTGACCACAATGACGACCCAACTGCACTTATGTATCCTTATGCTCAAGAGCAGGATTTGAAAAATTTTAGATTAAAACAGGCGGATATTGATTTGTTAAATACTCGTCAATTTTATAAATGAGATTAAAAGCCAAAAACGAGAACATACCATGACTCTAATCCAAACTCTAACTGATATTGTGGGTACAAACCACGTTTTGACCAAACCTGCCCAGATGGAACGTTTTACGCACGGTTATCGTTTTGGGCAGGGCAAAGCGTTAGCAGTGGTGTCTCCTGCGACATTGTTAGAGTATTGGCAAGTGTTACAGGCGTGCGTGTCGGCAGGTGTGGTGATTATTTCCCAAGCGTCCAACACAGGTCTGACAGGTGGTTCAACACCCACTGACACCGACCGAGATACGGTGGTGATTAGTGTCATGCGTATCAAGGGCATACGTTTGATTAATAACGCCAGTCAGGTGGTGTGTTTGCCAGCCTCCACACTCAACGAACTAGAACAAAAACTTGCCCCACATGGCAAAGAACCACATTCGGTGATTGGTTCGTCCTGTATCGGTGCGTCCGTCATTGGTGGTGTGTGCAATAATTCAGGTGGGGCATTGGTGCAAAGAGGTCCAGCTTTTACCCAAATGGCACTGTTTGCCCAAGTGGACAAAGATGGCAAGTTGCAACTCATCAACCATTTGGGTATTGAGCTTGGCGATACACCCAAGCAAATTTTAACCAATTTACAAAATGGCAATTATCCCACCGACAATCTACCCACCATAGGGCGTGGGCATGATGATGACTACCAACATCATGTGCGTGATGTCAATGCAGACACGCCAGCACGGTTTAATGCTGACCCAAATCGTCATTTTGAAGCGTCAGGTTCGGCAGGCAAACTGGCGATATTTGCAGTCAGGCTTGACACTTTCCCTGCCCAGACGGGCGCAAAGGTGTTTTATATCGGCACAAATGATACCGCCAAACTGACAGCCCTACGCCGTGATATGCTAACCAATTTTGAGCATTTACCCATAAGTGGTGAGTATATCCACCGTGATGCTTTTGATATGGCGTGCGAATACGGCAAGGATACTTTTTTAGCCATTCAGCGATTTGGTACGGATAAGTTGCCCAAATTATTTGCTCTAAAATCCAAAACTGACAACATCGCCAAAAAAATCCCCTTTTTGGGCAATCACTTTACTGATAATGTCATGCAATGTCTTTCAAAAATGAGTGCAAACCATTTGCCCAAACGCATGATGGATTTTCGTAAACGCTATGAACATCATTTGATTTTAAAGGTGTCTGGACAAAGTGTGGGCGAAACGGTGGCGTATTTGACAAAAATTTTTAAAGACGACCAAAGCGACTTTTTTGAGTGCGACAAGGTTGAGGAGCAATCCGCCATGCTTCATCGTTTTGCGGTGGCAAGTTCAGCAGTGCGTTATCGGGCTGTGCATACAGATGGTGTGTCTGATATTTGTGCGATTGACGTGGCACTTAGACGTAACGACACACAATGGTTTGAGGTTTTGCCCAAAGAGATTGATGATAAAATCCTACACAAGTTGTACTATGGACATTTTTTCTGCCATGTTTTTCACCAAGATTATATCGTTAAAAAGGGCTATGACCCCCAAGAAGTGGAGCATGAAATTTTGGCACTCATGGACAAGCGGGGGGCAAAATACCCAGCCGAGCATAATGTGGGGCATTTGTATCATGCCGATGGTAATTTGGCAAAATTTTATCAACAGCTTGACCCTACCAATACTTTTAATGTCGGTATTGGCAAAACCAGCAAGGATAAGCATTGGGGTTGTGGGTGCTGATTATTTGGTTAAATTACCAAATTCTTATGTTTGGGGCTTGTGATTGTGGTGGTGGTGTTTTATAATAAAAAGATTTTGACGGTTTATTAAATTTATTGTAAGGATTTTTCATGCAACACATGGCTTTACCCAAACCAAGATTTGCCAAACTGGTGGGTGTGGGTTTACTTTCTGCGATTTTGTTTGGTTGCGGTGGCGACAAAGCTCCTGCCGATACTCAAACGGTTGATGCCAAAGCAGTTGACGCCAAAACAGTCGCCATCACCGCCATTGTAGAACACCCCTCACTTGACGAGGTGCGTCAAGGGGTGATTGAGTCGTTGGCGAGCGAAGGTTATAAAGAAGGTGAGAATTTAAAGGTGAATTTTCAGTCCGCACAAGGCAATTTATCCACCGCAGGGCAAATTGCCAAGCAGTTTGTGGCGGACAATCCTGATGTTATCATTGCTATTGCTACGCCATCAGCACAGTCAGTTGTGGCTAGTACAGACAGCATTCCTGTGGTGTTTTCGGCAGTTACCGAACCTGTGGAGGCAAGACTGGTCGGTAAACTGGACGGTTCTGGTACAAATGTAACAGGTGCTTCTGATGTGTTGCCGTTGGAGCCACAGATTGCACTCATCAAAGAGCTACTGCCCAATGCCAAAAACATCGGTTTTGTGTATAGTTCTGGTGAGGTCAATTCTACCACCACGCTTAAAAATTTCAAAGAGATTGCCAAAGCACAAGGATTTGTCGTTGTAGAAGCACCCGCCCAAAAATCCTCTGACATCGCCATGAGTGCCCAAAGTTTGGTTGGCAAGGTTGATTTGATTTATACTCCTACCGATAACAACGTCAGTAATGCCTATGAGGCACTTTCTAAGGTTGCCCAAGAAGCCAAAATTCCATTGGTGTCGGCAGACCCTGGCGTGATTGAACGTGGTGCCAGTGTGGTGTTGGGCGTGGATTATCGTCAATTGGGTACAGAAACAGGTAAAATCACTGCTCGCATTTTAAAAGGTGAAAAAGCAGGCGACATTCCTGTTTATAGTGCCAAAGAGCTTGATTTGATAGTAAACAAAAAAAATGCACAAGTGCAGGGCTTAACCATACCACAGTCTATTTTGGATAGAGCCAAAAAAGTGGTAGAATAATTACGAGTAAATCAAATGAAGCAAATACACGCTCATCATGCGTGTATTTGATTTTTGGGGGTTTTATGTCTTTGTTGGCTTTTTTAGGAGCGTTGGAAAGCGGTCTGATTTATGCCATTATGGCACTGGGTGTGCTTATTTCCTTTCGTATTTTGGATTTTCCTGACCTAACCGCCGATGGGAGTTTTCCGCTTGGTGGTGCGGTGGCAGGCGTGGCGATTGTGGCAGGGTTCAACCCTTGGCTTGCTTGCCTATTTGGCATGATGGCAGGAGCGAGTGCAGGTGTGGTAACAGCACTTTTGAATGTCAAAATGGGCATTTTGCACCTTTTGGCAGGTATTTTGGTAATGACTGCCCTATATTCTATCAATCTGCGTGTGATGAACGCACCCAATCTGTCATTGCTGGGTGAGCCAACCATATTTGCACCATTTATTGACGGTGGTAATGGAGCGTGGGTGCGTGTACTCGTTGCTGGGGCGGTGGTCGTGGTTGCCAAACTGCTACTTGACTGGTTTTTTAGTACTCAAATGGGGCTTGCCATGCGTGCCACAGGCTCAAATGTACGCATGGCACAAGCACAAGGCATCAACACCTCTTGGGTCATCGTACTTGGTATGGCGATTAGTAATGGGCTGATTGCATTGTCTGGGGCATTATTTGTACAGACACAAGGCGGTGTAGACATCTCTATTGGTGTTGGGACGATTGTCATTGGTTTGGCGGCTGTCATCATCGGTGAGACGGTATTGACCGCCAAAAAGATGTTTGGTATCACACTTGCGGTGGTGCTTGGGGCGGTGATTTATAAACTGCTTATTCAGGTGGCACTGTCTAGCCAAACGCTTAAAAATCTTGGGTTTGGACATCAAGACTTGAACTTGGTTACGGTTATTTTGGTGGTGATAGCACTAATGTTGCCAAAATTTCGTTCAAGAGCCTTGTCTGCATTTAAAAAGGAAAACACCCTATGATGATTGCCAACAATTTGCAACTGACATTTAACAAGGGCACACCCATTGAAAATCCTGCCTTGCGTGGCTTATCTTTGCACATCAATGAAGGCGAGTTTGTTACGGTGATTGGTACAAATGGTGCGGGCAAATCCACCTTTTTAAATACCATTAGCGGTGCGTTGCGTCCTGACACAGGCTCGGTGGTGATTAATAGCAAAGACGTTACACGTCAGCCCACACACAAACGCAGTCATTTGGTGGCAAGGGTATTCCAAGACCCATTGGCAGGAACGTGTGAAAGTCTCACCATAGAAGAAAATATGGCACTTGCCTTTAAACGTGGTGGTGTGCGTGGATTATTGCCAGCCCTTAATGCCAAAAGTCGTGAGTTGTTCAAAGAAAAGCTGTCATTACTAAAATTGGGACTAGAAAACCGCCTAACCGACCGTATCGGACTGCTCTCTGGCGGACAACGTCAAGCAGTAAGTTTGCTTATGGCAAGCCTACAACCCTCCAAAATTCTCTTGCTTGATGAGCATACCGCAGCCCTTGACCCCAAGACGGCTGATTTTGTGTTGCAATTGACTGATGAAATTGTCAGTACGGGCAAACTGACCACCATGATGGTAACGCATTCCATGCAACAAGCACTTTCACATGGCACACGGACGGTCATGCTTCATCAAGGGCAAGTGGTGCTTGATGTGTCAGGTGATGACAGACGTGGTATGACGGTGGCGGATTTGCTTGATATGTTTGAAAAAACACGTGGCGAAAAAGTTACTGACGATAGCTTGATTTTGGGCTAGCGATTTTACAATAACACAATTTTTGGTTAAATACATATTTTTGGGTAATATTATGAAAGATAATAACATCGCACGCCTTTTAGTAACGTGTGCCGACCAGTCTGGCATTGTACAGGCAATCTCTGGATTTTTGTATCATCATGGGGCAAATATCATCTCGCTTGACCAGCACACAACCGAACCTTGTGGCGGCAAATATTTTATGCGAATAGAATTTCATTTAGATGAGCTTGCTGATAAAAAACAAACATTGCTTGATACATTTGCTAAAAACGTTGCTGAAAAATATGGCATGACATGGCGATTGTCTTGTGATTTTGATGTCAAAAAAGTAGGGATTTTGGTATCCAAAGAAGACCACGCCCTACTTGAACTTTTGTGGCGTTATCAGCGTGGGGCGTTGCCTTGCCAGATTACTCAAGTGGTCTCAAACCATGAGGATTTGCGTTCGGCGGTGGAGGGTTTTGGCATTCCTTTTATCCATATCCCTGTTAACAAAGACAACAAAGAAGAGGCATATGCCCAGATTCACGAAGTCATGCAGGGCAATGATTTACTTGTTTTGGCTCGTTATATGCAGATTCTAAGCCCAACATTTGTGGATAAATGGACGCATAAAATCATCAACATTCATCATTCGTTTTTGCCTGCTTTTGTCGGTGCCAATCCTTATAAACAAGCCTTTGATAAAGGGGTCAAACTCATCGGTGCAACCGCACATTATGTAACCTCTGAGCTTGACGAAGGCCCCATCATTGAGCAGGGGGTGGAGCGTGTTAGCCATGCCTTTGATGTGGTGGAGCTTCGTGAGTTGGGCAGACAAATAGAGCGAGAAGTGCTGGCTCGTGCCGTCAAATGGCATTTAGAAGACCGTGTTATTTTAGATGATAACAAAACAGTGGTATTTGATTAAGTCTCTAATATCGCCATCACCCAACCATTAATAAAATTGGTGGTTGGGTGTTTTTATTCGTGATAAAGATTATCTGCCATGAATAACAAAGCTAACAAAGAACCATAACAAAACACACTGGTTAAACACAGCAGTATAAAGTTTGTGGTGTCTCTTTCAATGTTGACAAATTGTGAGAGTATGCCAAAGGCATCGGGGTTGCCCCAAAAAGCATAATTGATTAAAATTTGTATACAAAAACCCACCAGATTTGCTTTGATAATGGAGGCTTTTGCACTATCGGTTTGGGATTTGATGAAGTACATACCAACCACAAAGATAAGCACATAAATTATCAAAGAAACAATGTAAACCATGATGGTATTCTTTTAAAGTCATAATTATTTTGTGGGATTGTAATGTAAAATGATTGGTGATGTCAAGTTATTTTTAAATGATGATTGTTTGTGCTTTTTAAATAATTAGCCAAGCATCGTGATTATGCTTGGCTTGTTTTTTAGTTTTCTAGTTTTAAGGGGGGTGTATCAAGTCCTTGTTTGGCATAAAATGTATTGACAAATTCGTCAAAGGTTTCATTTTCAAGGCTATGACGAATGCCTTGCATGAGATTTTGGTAGTAACGTAAGTTGTGAATGGTGGCCAGTTGAGCTGAGAGCATTTCGCCACATTTGTGTAGATGGTGTAAATACGCACGGCTAAAATTTTGGCAAGTATAGCAGTCGCACTCACTGTCTAAGGGGGATTTGTCATGGCGGTGAATGGCATTTTTGATTTTGATTGCCCCTGTACTTGTAAACAAGTGTCCATTTCTGGCGTTACGTGTTGGCATGACACAGTCAAACATATCCACACCACGCCGTACTCCCTCCACAAGGTCTATGGGCGTGCCAACCCCCATCAGGTAGCGAGGTTTGTCGGCAGGCATGAGATTTGGTAGGTAGTTTAGGACACCAATCATCTCATCTTTGGGTTCGCCAACCGATAGCCCGCCTATGGCATAGCCGTCAAAAGGCATTTGTAGTAGTTCAGCGAGTGACTTTTCACGCAACTCACGATACATTGAGCCTTGAATGATGCCAAATAGGGCGTTTTTGTTGCCCAGTTTTTGATGTTCATTGATACATCTTTCTCCCCAACGAAGCGACAGCTCTAATGATTTGTCCGCCTCGATGTGTGTGGCAGGGTAGGGTGTACATTCATCAAACTGCATGACAATGTCGGAGTTGAGGGATTTTTGGATTTGCATAGAAATCTCAGGCGACAAAAATACCTTGGCTCCGTCCACAGGTGAACGAAAATTGACACCTTCTTCGGTGATTTTTCGCATGGCTCCAAGGCTAAATACCTGAAATCCGCCAGAGTCTGTTAAAATGGGTTTGTTCCAACCGATAAAATCATGCAAGCCACCAAATTCATCAATGACGGCAGTGGTTGGGCGTAACCACAGATGGAAGGTGTTGCCCAAAATAATGTCTGCTCCGATGGCGTGAATGTCTCTTGGGAGCATGCCCTTGACTGTACCATACGTTCCCACAGGCATAAAAGCTGGCGTTTGCACATCGCCATGAGCTAGGTGTACCGTGCCACGTCTGGCTCGGGTGTTTTTGTCGGTTTTGTGTAGGGTAAATTTCATAAATATCACTTATTATTTTGGTAAATTGAGCCATAGAGGGGTGAGCGGTAACTGTGGCAACAACGCTTGAAAATGGTTGGGATAATAGGCATTGATGAAGTACAATCCGTCAGGGTCAGCGGTTGGTGGAGCAAGTCTTCGGTCTTTGGCGTGCAGTAGGCGAGTGATGTCGTCTGGCTCTAATTCGCCACGCCCAATCGCAAAAAGCGTACCCATGATGTTGCGTACCATGTGGTGCAAAAAGCCGTTGGCTTGAATGTCAAAGACGATGTATTCACCATGTTTAAATAGTTGTGCGTGCGACACGGTGCGAACAGGCTGGTTGGATTGGCATTGTGATGCCCGAAAACTGCTAAAATCATGTGTACCTACGAGTAGTTCGCTTGCCTTTATCATCGGCTCGATGTTTAAAGGTTCGTAAACGTGTGTTACTTGATGACGAAGTATGGCAGGGCGGTAGGGCTGATTTAGGGTAACGTAGCGATAACGCCGAGCAATCGCTCCAAAGCGAGCATGAAAATCAGATGGCATGGGTACAAGCCACCGCAGGGCGATGTCATTAGGCAGTAGTGTGTTTGCCCCACGAAGCCAGTTGTGGGGTGTGCGTTTGGCGTGGCTTTTAAAATGTGCCACCATATTACTGGCATGCACACCAGCATCTGTACGCCCCGAAGCAACCACCTCAACAGCATGGTTTGCGATGGTAGAGAGAGTTTTTTCTAGATGTTCTTGTATGCTTGTGGCGGTAGCTTGACGTTGCCAACCACGGTAGTTAGTGCCGATAAATTCTACGCCAATCGCATAAGTTTGGTTGTCGGTTGTCATGATTTTACCCATTCATCAAGCGTGAGCCTGCCTGTCAAAATAAGCCACAGAAGTTTACCATAAATCCCTGCTACGCTAAGATTTTCGCCAGACCATACACCATGTTTGTACTGCCATGCTCCTGCCTCATAATTAGCATTGACCCCACCAAAGGCACACATACTGGTGCAAACAACAGGAATTTTTTGTTGGTGCAAGGCTTGTAGTGCCAAAACACATTCATCACTTTTTGGCAGATTCCCTGCTCCGAAGGCGATGAGGATAACCGCTTGGGCGTGTTGGGCTTGGGTAAGTTCATCTGCCAACTGGGCGGTTTGGTTGGGTAATAGATAAATAGATTTGATGGTGATGTCGGAATTTAGGTTGTCCAAGTTGGGCAAAACAGGCAAATGTTTGGGTGGTTTTGTTGACGTGGTGTCGCCCACAAATGCTTCGCTGTCTTGGCTGTGGATTTTTTGGGTGTTATTTGCCAAAAAGACTTGACCGCCAAATGCCACAAATACACCGTGTTGATGTATGTTGTTGAGTGCTAATGTTAAATTTTGCCACGCATCGCTGTCGTCATTGATGGTAAAATCAGGGTTATCGCTGACCAAAAGTGGTGACATACTGCCTGTAATGATGAGTGATAAGTTGGCAAAACCATCAAACGCATTTGCCAAAAAACTTGCTAAAAAAGACAAACTGTCCGTCCCTGTGATGAGAACGAATCGTTTTTTGCCTTGTTCATAAGCATGACGTATCAGTGTATAAAAATGCACAAAATCGTTTGGAGTGAGTGCGCTACTGTCCTTAACAATTGAGTTGTCAAGATAGGTTAGCGTACCTGCACATCGCTGATTGACAAGTTTGGTTAAAACAGGCAAAAAAACTTCGGCAGATAAGGGTGATAACGGCACGCCATGACTGCCAAAAGTACCGCCAGCATAGATAAGATGGGTCGAAGTGGTCATGTGTATTTCGCTAAATTGCTTGACTGTAAATGTCAGAAAGACGCAAAGGTTTTGCGTCTTTCTAAGAAAGGTGAAGGACTAGCCCAAACGTCTGATGGTATTAATCGCATCTTGGCGTTGCTCTTCATTACCTGTTTTGGCAACTTCGTTGAGCAGGTGCTTGGCACTTTCATACTCACCAAATTCTAGGTATTGTTTTGCCAAATCTAACGTGATTTGGGCATTGTCTAGTGTGCTGACAAAGCCAATCTCACTAGGGATTTCTTGGTTGGTATGACCAAAATTATCATCAGTTTGGACAGTTTGTGTGGCAAAGGCGGTTGGTGCAACTTCTGCAATCGGCATATCAAATGCCATGTCAGACACAGGTTCTGCCACTGGTGACTCGCCCACAGATTTGACAGGCTCTG
>NZ_BCYQ01000047.1 GCF_001598275.1 Moraxella oblonga NBRC 102422 | reverse complement strand
CATTTGTTTAAACCAGTGCTCAAACAAAGCACTTGTCATTGTATTGTTGTAGATGAGTGGAGCTATCAAGTTGTTGGCTTTGTTACCAAGTTGTCCTGCAACCAAAGACAAGCTTTGATAGCATTTACCACTCACCTTATCATAGACTTTTTGACCTTTTAGACTTCTGGCGTGCGTGCGGTGCAGATAGGTGTTAATGCCAGTTTCATCTATGTAAACAAGCTCGTAGTCTTGTGTGCTTTGCATCTGGTTTAGTCTGTCTTGGAAATCTTTGACTTTGTTTGGGTCTTGTTCAAAGTAGGTGGTGGTCTTTTTTTAAGAGTGATACCAAGAGATTGCAAGGCATAAAATATGGTGCTTGTACCACAATCAAATACTTTGGCAATTTCGTGCAAGTAGGCATCTTAGATTTTGCTCTACATAAGTTTTAAGTTTATCTCTATCTACCTTAAAACCACGACTGCCACCACTTTGACAAGACAAATCGCCTTGTTCTTGTTTTTTAATCCAAGCATACAAGGTGCTTCTTGAAATATCATAGGCTATGCAAACTGCACTGATATTGCCACATTGGCCTAAGTAGGCTAATGCCTTTTGTTTAAGTTCTGGTGAATATGCCATAATGGGGATATTTTAGCATAGAGTTGTAGGGTTTTGGGGTGAATTTGGTGTAATAACATCAAGACCAATCTTGATTGATGGGATTAAGTGGTTGGGTGGTCATTTTTAATGCAAAAACACCATCTTTATTTCTAAATTATTGCCAAATATAAATAGCGTTATAAAGGGTGGGCATACCCTAGCATTACTCATTTTGGTTTAAAAATCGTATTGTATTTCTGCCATCGTAGATATAAAATACTTGCTTTTGGATACGTCCATGCAATCTACCGACATCTCCCCCATACCTGATGATTTTTTGGTGGCTATTGAAAACTGGCTCATGAGTTTGGTGGTGCAACATTATTCGCCCCACACCCTGTCGGCTTATCGTAAAAACATTTATCAATTTGCTACTTTTCTGGGTGAACAAAACCAAAATTGGCAAACGTGCGAACAAAAGCATATTGGTTTATTTTTAAGTGAGCGATTTGACAAAGATAAAATCAAAAACATCAGTGGCAAGCAAACTTTGTCCGCCATTCGTCAGTTTTATAAATTTGCCATTCACCAAAAGCTAGTAAGCCACAACCCCACCATAGGGCAACGCCTAAAATCATCGTCTCGCCCCCTACCCAAAATCGCCGAAGAGGATTTGTTAAAAATCCTGCTTGAACAACCCACGCCAGACGACCCCACCAATGCACGGCTGTGGTTACGAGATAGGGCGATGTTTGAGCTAGCTTATGGGAGTGGGTTACGGCTGTCGGAGCTGGTGGGACTTGATGTGAGCGATGTGGATTTGGCAGGTAAAACGGTGCGAGTACTAGGTAAAGGCAAAAAGACCCGAGTCGTACCAATGACAGGTAAGTCGGTCAAAGCGTTGGAGATTTATTTACCACATCGAGAACTTTGGCAAGAAGGTGTGGACGCACTATTTATCAGTGAGCGACATGGCACACGCCTAACAGGGCGAGCGGTGCAATTGCGGTTGAAAATTTGTGCTAAGCGGGCAGGCATTGAGCAAAACTTTTATCCACATTTACTTCGTCATTGTTTTGCGTCTCACTTGCTGTCGTCTAGTGGTGATTTGCGAGCTGTCCAAGAAATGCTTGGGCATGAGAGTGTGGCGACCACGCAGATTTATACGCAGGTGGATTTTGGGGCATTGACCAAGATTTATGACAAAGCCCACCCCAGAGCGGTGACTCATGTGATTGATGTAGATGGGGTGGATTAGGCTTTATAGGCTAACTTGACACTCAAAAATCGGCATGGCTTGACGAATCTGGTCTTGCTCATTTTTGTCAAAATCAGCATAAGTAATGACAAACTCACCACCGTCTGTAATGTTGGTGCTACTTACGATTTGTCCATTGGCGTTTACCATGATGCCATGCCCCCACGTTTGGCGGGTTTGGGGGGTTTCTTTGTGGGTAAAATGGTGTGTGCCACCCTGTGCCGAACCGATGATGAAACATTGACTGTCCAGAGCACGAGCGGTGAGTAAGGATTGCCAATGGGCTTTGCCTGTGGTGTGGGTAAAGGCAGATGGCACGGTAATAATATCTGCTCCTAGTTTTCTAATCGTTTGAAAAAGATGAGGGAATCTTACATCAAAACATACTGTCATGCCCACGCCCACCGCCACGCCATCAATCATACAACAAGCCACCATAGGCGTATCGCCTGCTTCAAAAGTACAACCCTCATCATAACTACCTACGCCATCAGCAACTAAGGCACGAAACAGGTGTATTTTATCGTAGCGAGCAAGGAGTTTACCTTGATTGTCAAATAACAGGCTACTTTGGCGAAATTTGCCATCAATCGGACTACCATCGGGGCGGGCGGGGCAGGGGAGTGTACCTGCCAAAAGGTGAATGTTGGTGGTTTTGGCAAGGTTGGCATAAAACGCCACCATCTCATCAAATCGCTTGGCAAGCTCCTTTTGAGAACCCATCACACACGCATTTTCGGGCAAAACAGCCAAATCTGCTCCGCCTGCTCTGGCGGTATGAACTGACCGCTCAATGATGGCTAAATTTTTATCAATATTGTCTTGGGAGTTTAGTTGAATGTTGGCGATTTTTGGCATAAGGTACATTTGTAACTATTTGTAATTGTATGAATGTTTGCCGTAAAAATTAATACGTTTGGCAATTTTTTACAAAAACCATGCAAAATGTGTGCCAAAAATAAGTTAAAATAGTCATGTTAGATTTTATTAAGAAACCATCATGAGTATGTCCTTTGGTTTGGGCGTTGGCATTAACCAATCCCAAAAACTCACGCCCCAAATGCAACAAGCGATACGTCTGTTGGCGATGTCGCAGTTGGAGCTTGAACAAGAAATACAGCTTAAACTGGACAGTAACCCCTTGCTTGAACGAGTGGACGAAGATGTTGGTCAAGAACTCAAAGATGAGCTTAGTTTAGATGATTGGGCAGAGCATACTTGGGATAAAAACAGTGCCAATCATGATGGCGATGAATTTGAAGATTTTGGGCAAGATGAGCTTAGCGATAGTTTTGACAAACTCTCCCAAGCAAATCTAGACGATACTGCTACCGACAGTGATTGGGCGGAAGTTTATATTTCTGACCCAAGCGATCTAGATTTTGGACACTCATCTACCGATGGTGAGCATGAGTATTTGGGGGAAACACAAAATACCATTCAAGACCATGTGCGTTGGCAGATGAATTTTAAAAAACTTTCTGAACGTGAAAGTTTGATTGCAGGTTATTTGATTGATGCGATGGACGATAGGGGTTATATTCGCCTAAATCTTGATGAGCTTTATCAAAATTTAGCATTAGAGGCATCTTTTTATCAATGGCAAGAAGAAATCTCGCCTGCTCACATTACGGCAGTCTTGCATAGCATACAGGCGTGCTCACCGACAGGGGTGGGAGCAAGAAACTTAGCAGAGTGTTTGCGATTGCAACTTGATGAGCTGACTGCCGAAAGTGAACTACCCTTTGCAGACGAAGCGTATATGGTGCTAAGTGCCATTCATCACCTAGAAAGCAATAATATCAAAGGACTTATGCAGGAGACCGACCTTGATATGTACGAAATTAAGGGTGCGATTGCTTTGATTAAGACACTAAATCCTGAGCCTGCCATTGAGTTTTATCGTGAATATCATGATGTAGAACGTAGTGTGGACGTCCCTGATGTATTGGTGTTGGCTTTGGATTTAAAAAATTCCAAGAAAAAAACCAATGACACCAGCGAAGCATCAGCGTGGCAAGTCATGCTAAATCCTGATGTATTGCCCAATTTACAAATCAACAAAGAATATGTCAGCCTTATCAAAAAAGGTGAAGATAGTCCCGATAATACATACCTTAAAGAACAATTGGCAGATGCACGCTTGTTTATTCGTAGTATTGACGAGCGTAATCAAAATCTACTCAAAGTGGCAACCTGTATCATTCACCGTCAGCAGGCGTTTTGTGAATCTGGTGTGCATGCACTACTTCCTTTGACCTTAAAGGACATTGCTACTGAAGTTGGTTTGCACGAATCCACCGTTTCACGGCTCACCACCAACAAAAGCATACTTACTCCACAGGGGCTTTATCCATTAAAGTACTTTTTTTCATCAGGGATTGAGAGTAGCGAAGGTGATGTATCATCAACGGCAGTATGTGCCAAGATTCGTGAGATTGTTAGTAGCGAAAATCCCAAAAAACCTCATTCAGATGCTTATATTACCACTTTGTTAGAATCGCAAGGCATGAGTATTTCACGACGTACGGTTACCAAGTATCGTGAAAGTATGGGAATTTTATCATCTACGCTAAGACGACAAAAGGTGTAAACTCAAACAAGTAAAAAGCCCCAATATTGGGGCTTTTTTGGGTTATTTGCATTCTCTTTCAATGGCATCAATCGTACGTTGGCGTTTTGAGCTGATTTCTTGGTCGTTTAGATAGACACGTTCGCCATTGGCGTTGGTCTCGTAGATGCGACCGCCTGTACCATAAGCGGCAAGGTTGGTACGCATGGCTTGGCATTTTTCTGCCAAAATCTTGGCTTGTTGCTCTTTTAGGGCTTTTTCTGCTTCGTCGGCACGTTGTTCGGCACTAGAAGTTGGGGCTGGTGCAGCAGTAGCACGCTCTGGTAGTGTCGCCATCTGTCCTGCATCAGCCATACGACCGTCATCACGCATGGACATGATTTTACAGTCGTTGTTGTCCTTGACATCAATGGGTGTGCAAAGTACGCCTTTTGGGTTGGTTTGCATGAATTTGGATTGGCTTTTAACGTGATAAACGGTGGTAGTTCCAGCGTGAGCGGTAGTCAGTAAAACGCCAGTTAATAATAGAGTGGTTAGGTTAGAAAATTTCATCAATAAATCCTTGTAGGTCGGATTGCAAAATCATTAAAAATTCGTGCTAATATTGCAACAAATTTACCATAAAATCAAGCCCAATCAGGTAAATAAATGTAGCATTTATCATTTTTACCCAATTTTGGCACAAATTTTAGAAATTTTATCACAATAATTAAAAAAAAGTTGGCAAAGCAGTCATTTTAGGGTAATATAGTAAAAAGTTATTTTGATAACTAATTTTATGATGTTTTATATCATTCATAACAATGAGTTATAACAAGTCGGCGTAGCTATTTATCAAAGGTTGCGTTTGTTGATAAAATTTTAATAAATTACCGTTTATGACAAATTTTTTCAACATTGCTTTGGACTTATCAGTTCGCAAGACGAGAAATTCCCTTTCTTTGCCATGTTGGTATTCTTTGCGTACATTTGTTCACTTATTATTTACTTTTGTATAGCCACGTCTTTTTTGGTCATTTGTCCCTTAGGATAAAAAGGATTAACCATGACGTACAAAACATTTCACGACAACCAAGAACGTTTGGCTCGTGGCGAAACAGTCGCAATGAGTGGTGGTGAGCTTTTGGTGCAAGCCCTTGTAGATGAAGGTGTTACCCATATCTTTGGCTATCCTGGTGGGGCGGTACTGCACATCTATGATGCTTTATTTAAACAAGATAAAATTGAACATGTTTTGGTTCGCCACGAGCAGGCGGCAGGACATATGGCGGACGCTTATAGCCGTGTAACGGGACGTACAGGCGTGGTGCTTGCCACATCAGGGCCGGGTGTAACGAACACCGTAACCGCCATCGCCACTGCCTTTATGGATAGCATTCCAATGGTAGTGCTGGCAGGGCAAGTACCAAGCACACTCATTGGCGATGATGCATTCCAAGAATGCGATATGGTGGGTATCTCTCGCCCCATCGTCAAACACAGCTTTGTGGTGCGTAATCCTGCCGACATACCTACCATTGTCAAAAAAGCCTTTTATATCGCAAGCTCTGGCAGACCCGGTCCTGTGGTGATTGATATTCCTAAGGACATGACCAACCCTGCCGATAAATTTGACTACTTTATGCCAAAAAGCGTAAATTTGCGTTCCTACCAACCCACCTGTAAAGGGCATGGCGGTCAAATCAAAAAAGCGATTGAGGTGCTACTTTCTGCCAAACGCCCCGTTTTGTATTCGGGCGGTGGCGTGGTGCAGGGCAATGCTTCTAATGAGCTTCGTGAGCTTGCCAATTTATTAAACCTACCTGTAACCAATACACTCATGGGGCTTGGGGCATATCCTGCCAGTAACAACCAGTTTGTGGGTATGCTTGGCATGCATGGCACTTATGAAGCCAACATGACCATGCACCATGCGGACGTTATCCTAGCGGTGGGAGCAAGATTTGATGACCGTGTTACCAACAATGTCAAAAAGTTCTGCCCCAACGCCACCATCATTCACATTGACATTGACCCCACCTCCATTTCAAAAACCATTACCGCTCATATTCCGATTGTGGGTGATGTGAAACCTGTTTTGACAGAGATGATAAACATCATCAAATCAGGCGACAAACGCCTTGACGAACACGCCCTTGCCGACTGGTGGAGACAAATCAACGAATGGCGTAAACGGCACGGTTTGCGTTATGGTGATGATACGGACGCTGCCATTCATGCCATCATGCCACAGCGTGTGGTGGAGACGCTCTATAAACTCACAGATGGCAAAGCGATTATCACCTCTGATGTTGGTCAGCACCAGATGTTTGCGGCGTTGTACTATAAATATGATGAACCTCGCCAATGGCTAAACTCTGGCGGTCTAGGCACGATGGGTGTGGGTCTACCTTATGCGATGGCAGCAAAACTGGCTTACCCTGAGCGGACGGTGGTGTGTATCACAGGCGAGGGGTCTATTCAGATGAATATCCAAGAACTGTCCACTTGTTTGCAATATAATTTGCCTGTGAAGATTTTGAATTTAAACAACGCCCAGCTTGGCATGGTCAAACAATGGCAGGATATGCTCTATGAGGGTCGCCATGCCCAAAGCTACATGAAGTCTTTGCCTGATTTTGTCAAATTGGCAGAGAGTTATGGGCATAAAGGCGTAAAAATTACCAATCCTGCCACGATGGAAGAAGAGCTAAAAGAGGCTTTGGCGATGGACGGTTTGGTCTTCATTGATGTCTATGTGGACAAAGCAGAGCATGTCTATCCTATGCAAGTGGCTGGGCAATCCATGCGTGATATGTGGTTATCAAAAGGGGAGCGTACCTAATGGCACAAGTACAAAAACATCTGATTTCTATTTTGATGGAAAACGAAGCAGGTTCGTTGTCTCGTGTGGTTGGGCTGTTTAGTCAGCGTGGCTACAACATTGATACGCTCAATGTCGCCGCCACCGAAGACCCCACACTGTCTCGTTTAACCTTGACTACCATTACCACCGAAGACAAGATTGAGCAAATCACCAAACAACTTCACAAACTCATTGAGGTGGTTAAAGTCCAAAACCTATCTGAGGTCTCAAACGGCAACCAAATCGAGCGTGAACTCATGCTCATCAAGGTGCGAGCGACTGGAGCTCATCGTGAAGAAGTGTATCGCATTGCCGATATTTTCCGTGCTCAAATCGTGGACGTATCTGCCAATCTGTATACCATTCTCATCACAGGAGATGCAGGCAAGCTAGATGGCTTTATTGAAGTCATTGGGCGTGATAAAATCTTAGAAGTCGTGCGAAGTGGTGTGATTGGTATTGCACGAGGGGAGCGGACTTTGAGTTTGTAGTTGTTATATTGGGGTGTGTATTTTTAAAAAGTATGTACCATCAAACCCAAGTTTAAGGGGTAAAAAAATGATAACCCAAAACCTAAGTTTGGATTTTAAAGTAACAGGGCAAGATGCGTATTGGTTATTGGAGTTTTGTCAAAAAAATAATACCGAACCACAAGCAATTTTTGACCGATTGTTGCGTAATTTTCAGGCACAAAATCCATCAAGCCCAGTCAAAACAGAAAAGCCAAAACGCAGACAAGCGGGGGCATTGGCTCATTTAAATATTCATACCGATGATAATTTTTGGTTTGAACCAATGAGCGAAGAAGAATTGGCTTGGTGGAATGGCGATAAAACCGATAAATATGGCATTAGTTTATGAGATATTTGTTATGGTAATAATGGGAGAAATTCAATGAACCCAGATAAAAAGACCGATTATAAAACCTTACAAATTTATGCGTGGTACTTTTGTGGGTTGTCTAGCTGTTGTGTTGCTTTGGCAATGTGCTGGCTTGGGTGGAAAATAGCTTTTGACCCTGTTGCTCCGTCATTAAGTGGCTTGGTTATGGCTATTGTTAATGCGATTTTAATTATTAAGCTATATACAACCTTTAAACAAAAAATTCAAAAGATTAAAGCAGTCTAATTAACCAAGGTTATTTGACAGTTTGGGGTATTTTATGCAAACCATTGCTTATAACGAATTAAAAAGTAATTTTGATAAGGTTTGGCAATATAGCAAAAGCGAGCCTGTGTTAATTCGTAAACAAGGCGAGAATGTGCGAGTATTATTGTCTTTTGATGAGTTTCTCAAATTAACCAACCAATCACCAACAACTTTTGGTATTAAAAAATCCGATTATGCAGGTGGACTTGCCGAATTTGCCAATCCTGCGTTAATCCCATTAGAATAAATTAACAATTTTTAATCAACCCACGCCCCTTAGTTTTATGGGCATTATTTTAAGGAATATTTTATGAACAACGCCACAATGCATCAAATCCTAATAGAGAGTGGTTGGTTGGATAATCTTAATTGTGACGGTTGTGTACATACCAATGTTAATGACCTGCGTCAATATATTTTAGAAAATCTTGCCGACCCAAATGGCGAATCAGGTGTACTACTATTGACCGAAGAGTGTTTTGATTCGGAAAATTTGTACGACCCTTATGGTACATTGAATGATATGTACGACCTAGCGGTTGGCGATGTTGATAAACAGGCATTTATGAATGCCTTTAAAGATGCTTACGAAACACCAGAAGCGTTATTTGATGATGCCAATCGCTTTTTGGCAAGTCAAGGAGTGGATAAGGCGTTTTATATCTTGCCCCAAGTTGACCAAATGGTTTTTTATGTATATAAGCCAATTTCAGTATATCAAAAGGCATTAGAATTGGGATTGCCTTTGGATGTGGTATATGAGTGGTGGGAAGATGATGAATGTGAGTAAAGACATATAATGATAACCCAAACCATTAAAAACACACCAAGAACCTAATATATTTGTATTGTTTTAACCACAAACCCACGCCCTTTATGTTTATTTATGGGCATTATTTTAAGGAAACTTTATGAGTTTAAATGTTTATTATGACAAAGATTGTGATTTGTCATTGATTCAAGGCAAAAAAGTTGCCATTATCGGTTATGGTTCACAAGGACACGCACACGCCTTGAATTTAAAAGATTCTGGCGTTGATGTTACCGTAGGTCTTCGTGAAGGCTCTGCTTCTTGGAAAAAGGCACAGAATGCAGGCTTAAAGGTTGCCGAAACTACCGAAGCGGTCAAAAGTGCCGACCTTGTGATGATTTTGACCCCTGATGAATTTCAACGCCAGCTTTATCGTGATGTGATTGAACCAAACATCAAACAAGGTGCAACCCTTGCCTTTGCTCACGGTTTTGCCATTCATTACAACCAAGTTGAGCCAAGAGCCGACCTTGATGTCATTATGATTGCCCCAAAAGCCCCTGGACACACCGTGCGTTCTGAATTTGTCAAAGGTGGTGGCATTCCTGACCTTATCGCTGTTTGGCGTGATGTATCAGGCAGTGCCAAACAACTTGCCCTATCTTATGCTTGCGGTGTGGGTGGTGGTCGTTCTGGCATTATTGAAACCACTTTTAAAGATGAAACCGAAACCGACCTATTTGGCGAACAAGCCGTGCTTTGTGGTGGTGCGGTTGAGCTTGTCAAAATGGGCTTTGAAACTTTGGTGGAAGCAGGCTATGCCCCAGAAATGGCGTATTTTGAGTGCTTGCACGAATTGAAATTGATTGTGGATTTGATGTACGAAGGCGGTATTGCCGATATGAACTATTCTATCAGTAACAATGCTGAATATGGCGAATATGTGACTGGCTTGGAAGTTATCAATGATAAGTCCCGTGAAGCAATGCGTAATGCCTTAAAGCGTATCCAATCAGGCGAATATGCCAAAATGTTCATTGCCGAAGGTCAAGCCAACTACCCATCAATGACCGCTCGCCGTCGTGCTACTGCTGAACACGACATTGAAAAAACAGGGGCAAAATTGCGTGCGATGATGCCTTGGATTAGTGGTAACAAGATTATTGACAAAGAGAAAAATTAATTTTTTTATGTCAAATCAAAACAGCCGTCCGATTCGCTCAGAGTTGGGCGGTTTTTTGCTTGCAATTAAATAATCATCAGTGTATGCTTGTGAATGATACTAAAGTATCATTCATGAACTTGTAGTTTGTAAACGATGGAGTGTTTTTATGAAGAAGATTGTAGTTGCTTTAATAATGGCGATTGGTATGTATCAATCATGCTTTGCTAGTAATATAACTGAAATAGAAGATTTGGCAATAGAAAGTTATGTTAATGAATTTCACGTTTCCAAGATGGAGGCAGAAAATCGTCTAAAAATTATGTCCAATACTGATGAAATTATTGCTAAATTGAATGTGGAGTTTGGCGATGATATTGCTAGTGTCTTTTATGAAAACGGTCAAGATTTTAAAATGGTGGTAAGAACCAGCAAAAAGGGTAATATACAAAATCAAATTAGTAAACTAGCAACAGAATTATCAAAAAACTATGGCTTAAAAATTGAAGTTATTGCAAATCACCCAAGAAATTTTAAGTCTGTACAAAATATTATTCGCAATCAAGGTGATAGAATTGCTAAGCAGTATCCAAGTTTGCAATTGATTGGCTATGACCCAAAAAATGATGCAATTGCCTTATCATTTTATGAACCTAATGAAAGTCAAAGAGAAAAAATAAAAAGTCAGTTTAGTAAACTTTCTGGCATGAATACAGTAATCACATTTTTAAACAATCCAATACATCAAACATCTGTGATTGGTGGCGGTGCGTTGGAATACTCTAGCATGCAACAGTTTAATTGTACGGCAGGTTTTACAGGTACAATGAATGGTCAGTTGGGGTTTTTAACAGCAACACACTGCGTTACTGGCGAAAAACCACCAATTAACTATATTAACTCTTTTGGTAGAAAGTATACTTTAGGACAAGCAATTATTGATAAATCAATCTATCATGAAATATCCTTTGTGCCTGTTAAAAATGCAACATTGATTGGTGAGGTGTATCGTTATCTTGACGGTAAAGGAGCTGACCAATATCGGGGTAATTTAAAAATAACTGGAATGGGAGTTGTTCAGCAGAAAGATGTTTATACCGCTAATAGTGCAGGAGGGTTGCAACTTTGCCATATTGGGCAAACTACAGGTTATAGTTGTGGCGTGGTTACTGATGTAAATGTCAGTGGAGGAGGTTGTAATGCTAGTGATAGTACAGGTAATCATTGGGTATGTGCCACTACACTATTTGTGGTGCGTGCCAACAATTTAAGAGTGGATAATGGTGATAGTGGCGGACCATTTTTTGATGCCTCTGGTAGAGCTTATGGAATTGCAAGTGCTAAGGGGGATACAAAAACAGCTATTGTTTCGCCTATCAATTATATCGTACAAAGTGGTTTTAAACTGAAGATAGGCAAATAACATGAAATACTACTTTTATGTGCTTGTGTTGGCGTGTATTGGTTGTACTACGGTACAACCAATAAAATCAGCTCAATCCACACAATTGATAACAAGCCACTCCATAAGTAGCTTGGAACAGCATTCAAAGACTAAAACCACCATTTTATATTACTACGTCAGCCCAGACACCAAAGCCCAAAGAATCACAGAAATTCACGGTACGTTTCATTGGGAAAATGAATGTATTTATTTGTTTAATAAAAGTGGTGATAGGTTGGTTAAATTAACGGCTTTATTTCCAGAATTACCAAAAAATAGTGTATCGTGGAATGAGGAACAAAAAATCATCACACTCATGAATCCGTACCCAACGCCGCAATATTTTGATTTTAAAATGGGTGATGTGATTATTAGCAATGGTTATTATCATAATACCAATCCTGAATTTATCGCAAGTCGAGACGAGAAAGAGAAAAAATGTATTTCTGATGAAGGTCTTGTATTTGTGGGTACGTACGACATTCAAAAGCGTTAATAAATTGTATGGTACCGATGTTGGGTGTGCCAAACCCCTTGTCAGCCCCCATCAATCAGGGTATAATTTGCCATTTATCTTATTGTTTTGTAGCCCACGCATGATAACGTACAATATTTTACATTTTTTAAACAGTCTGTCAGATTTTACTATTTTGTATGTGCTAGCAAGTTTGGTGATTGCGGTATTGACGTGGATAGAGTCTACCTTGATTGCCAAAAATAATGGCAAATTACCCAGTTCTGCCTTTTTTGCCGTGATTAGTATTTTGACCTCATCGTGGTTTATTATTTCTGCATTGGCGTTGTATTTTTTGGATTTTGACGGCGTCATGATTAGTGTGCCTGTTGCTTATGGTGTGTATTCTGTGATGGGGTGGTTTAAAGGAGTACGTCTTATGGGCGATGATTTGCCAGATGACCCAAAAGACATTGTCCTGCCTACCAAATATCTGACTTATACGCAGTCGTTTGCCCTTGTTTTTGCAGGGCTTTGTATGGCGATGTTGGCACACCCCTATATGGATTTGTCTTTTTTGTAAAATTTACAAAATAAATTATCTTTTTTGATAAAACTTTGCTATACTTAGGCTTGAAGTATTTATGGATTTGCAGTCAGTTTTTGCAAAACTCGTTAGTTGCGTTATCACCATTATGGTGCGTTGGAACAATCTTTGAACGTGGGTTTATTGCATTGGAAATGGACGCTTGTCATGCTTTTTGCACGTTTTGACAACATAAATATGTTACGGCATTTTGCCATTTTTCAATTCACACAGGAATTTTCCCATGTCAAATAAAGTTACTGGTACCGTTAAGTGGTTCAACGATTCTAAAGGTTTTGGTTTTATCGCTCAAGACGCTGGCGGTCAAGACGTTTTTGCTCATTATAGTGCCATTGTTGGTACTGGCTTTAAGACTCTTAAAGAAGGTCAAAAAGTTGTCTTTATCCTAAGCGAAGGCAAAAAAGGTCCACAAGCAGACGAAATTGAAGCTATTTAAGCATCACCAATTAAAAAACACCATGTTTATCGTGGTGTTTTTTTATACAACAATACAAAAATGACTGTATAGTCATAGGTGAGAGATGTTTTCATAAAAATGGATATTTACAAATTGGTTGTCAAATGTTATAAATAACACATCATTTCATCTCGTGGAGTAATTATGAAAGTAGTAGTCGCTGTCAAACGTGTGGTGGATCACAACGTCAAAATCCGTGTCAAGGCAGACGAGTCAGGCGTGGAGCTTGCCAATGCTAAAATGAGCGTAAATCCTTTTTGTGAGATTGCCATTGAGGAGGCGGTTCGCCTAAAAGAAAAAGGCATTGCCAGTGAGGTTGTGGCGGTGTCTATTGGATCAAGTCAATCTGGCGAGCAATTGCGTTCGGCGTTGGCACTTGGGGCTGACCGTGCAATTTTGGTAGAGACGGACGACAAAGTTTATCCCCTGCAAGTTGCCAAAATCCTAAAAGGTGTGGCAGAGGCTGAAAATGCCCAGATTGTCTTGTTGGGCAAACAAGCCATTGATGATGACAATAACCAAACAGGGCAAATGTTATCAGCTCTTATGAATGCCTCACAAGGCACGTTTGCGTCCGAAGTGGTGGTGAATGGTGATAAAGTGGCGGTAACTCGTGAGATTGACGGTGGTTTGCAAACGGTTGAGCTGTCATTGCCTGCGGTGATTACCACCGATTTGCGTTTAAATGAGCCACGTTTTCCCAAACTGCCCAACATCATGGCAGCCAAGAAGAAACCACTAGATACCAAGACCCCTGCTGATTTTGGTGTGTCGGTATCATCAAATATCAAAACACTCAAAGTTACCGCTCCCAACGAACGCAGTGCAGGCGTGAAAGTGAGTAGTGTTGATGAGTTGATTGACAAACTCAAAAACGAAGCCAAAGTGATTTAAAAAATTCATGGGTGAAATTGGTGTGCAGGGGGAATGATGATTCGTCCAAAGTGGGGCGTAAGCACATCTCTACAATGCTCAAAAATTACCACCACAATCTATAAGGAAAATTAAAATGACCGTATTAGTATATGCCGAACACGACAACCAAGAATTAAAACCTGCCACCCTTGCAACCATCACCGCAGGACTTGCTATTGATAGTGATGTCCATGTGCTTGTGGCAGGTGCGAACGCCAAAGCAGTGGCGGACAGTGCCTCCCAAGTAGTTGGTGTGAGTAAAGTGCTACTGGCGGATAGTCCTGCCTTTGCCAATCAGCTTGCCGAAAATGTCGCTCCACTGGTTGCAAATCTTGCTCCTGCATATAGCCATATCCTAGCTCCTGCCACCACCACAGGCAAAAACTTTTTGCCACGTGTGTCGGCACTACTTGATGTGAACATGGTATCAGACATCACCAAAGTGATTGACACAAATACTTTTGAACGCCCCATCTACGCAGGCAACGCCATTGCTACTGTTCAAAATACCGAAAGCAAAATCATTGCCACCGTACGTACTACCGCTTTTGATTTGGCGAATGCTACTGGCGGTAGTGCAGTTGTTGAGAATGTGAGTGCAGGCGATGATGCGGGTAAATCATCTTTTGTCAAAGAAGAGCTTGCTGTGTCTGCTCGTCCAGAGCTAACCTCTGCTTCTATCATCGTCTCTGGTGGTCGAGCACTCGCAAGCGGTGAAAACTTTACCAAATATATTGAGCCACTGGCGGATAAGCTGGGTGGTGCGGTTGGTGCAAGCCGTGCGGCGGTGGATGCTGGCTTTGTGCCAAATGATTTGCAAGTGGGTCAGACGGGCAAAATCGTTGCTCCAAACTTGTACATTGCGGTAGGTATTTCAGGGGCGATTCAGCATTTGGCTGGCATGAAAGACTCTAAGACCATCGTGGCGATTAATACCGACCCAGAAGCTCCAATTGCTAGTGTGGCAGATTATTTCTTGGAAGCTGACTACCAAGTTGCTGTACCTGAACTGACTGCCAAACTATGATTTTGGTAAAAAACGCACCAATAAGGTGCGTTTTTTTGTGGGTATTAGTTGATACTTGGCAAACCTAAAATTTGATATACTCACTATACTCAAAAATTGCTACAAATACTTGATGTCAAATCAATTGATAAT
>NZ_BCYQ01000046.1 GCF_001598275.1 Moraxella oblonga NBRC 102422 | reverse complement strand
CCTGTTTTATCAACAAAACCCCATTTGCCATTTTGTTTTACTTGTGCCAAGCCCTCTGAAAAATACCCAATATAATCATATTGAACAGGGGTAACCACTTTACCTGTTTTATCAATAAACCCACATTTGCCGTTTTGTGCTACTTTTGCCAAGCCTTCTGAAAAGCTCCAAGCATTATCATATTGAACAGGGATAACCACTTTACCTGTCTTGTCAATAAAACCGTATTTGCCGTTTTGTTGTACTTGTGCCAAGCCCTTTGAAAAACTCCCAATATCATCATATTGAATGAGAATAACTACTTTGCCTGTGTTATCAATAAACCCAAATTTGCCGTTTTGTTCTACTTTTGCCAAGCCGTCTTTAAGACGATCCACAGAAGTATATCCCGTTACCTGCGGTTTTAGCAACTTTTTCATAAAAATCTCCGTGTTGAGTGGATATGATACAACCTTATTTTACAAACATATTTTAGCAAAAACAAGTATATAACTTAAAGAAATAGTGTGTATATTATTTTGCCTTTATCTCCCCCCAACTAATCCCAAACCTCCCCAAATACTTTCTTAATCTATCACTATCATTACTGACCTTTTTATCCAATCTTGACTGATTAAATAACGCCCTGCCTGCACTTGCCAGCGTGTCATAATTAGCACAAAATTCAATGACATTAAGCAGTTGCATTTTATCAAATTCATCTAGGTTTTGGGCATTGATTTTATCTATGAGTTTATTATGGATTTTATAAACCTTTTTATCATCATCCGCCCATAAATCATTTAATCTTTGGATTTCATCAGCCACCAGCTCCATACCAATTCGCCCATTATTTGCCAAAGTTGCTAGGCGTAAAATACTTGCCGACAAATCCCGAAAATTGCCTTGCCATTTGGCCTGCCCACTCATCGCAAAGTCCAGATAACGATGATATGCCCCCTTATCAAACCGCACCGTGCGACCAAGCTCTTGCCCGACCGCCACAAGCTGATACTGTATGTTTGGGGCAATGTCCTCACGCCTGTCCGCCAAAGGCGGCAAAGTGTACTGCCAAATGTTAATACGCGCGTACAAATCCTCACGAAACGACCCTGCTTTGACACACGCCTTTAAATCCTTGTTTGTCCCTGCAATCAGCCAAAAATCGCTTTTAACGGGCGTATCCGACCCCATCGGATAAAAGACTTTGTCCTCCAAAGCAGTCAAAAGCATTGCCTGTTCGTCCAGTCCAAGCTCGCCAATCTCGTCCAAAAACAGCACGCCCTTATGAGCAGTCAAAAGATAGCCGTCCCTTGCCGTCATCGCCCCTGTAAACGCCCCTTTTTTATGCCCAAACAGAGCCGAATAAGCGGTATCGCCCCGCAAGGTGGCACAGTTTACCGCCACAAATTGACCGCTAATCAAGTGCCGTGCTTTTTTTAAGTCATAAATCCGCCGTGCCAGCCGTGATTTGCCTGCCCCTGTCGCCCCTGTGAGCAGTATGGGCGTATTGCTCCCAATGGCAACCGCCTCAATCTGCCCAATCATTGCGTTAAAGGCGGTATTTTTGGTTTCAATGTCGTTTTTCAAAAATTTAAGGGCATCATTTTTGACCCTATCAAGACGGCTTGCCAGTGCGTCATAACGAGCCAAATCAAGGTCAATGACCTCCACACCGCAATCTGGCTTGTCGCCTTTGGGTGGGGCGGTTTGTAAAATCAAACTTGGGATTTGCCGAGACTCTACCAATAAAAACAGACAAATCTGGGCAACATGTGTGCCTGTGGTGATGTGCGTTAGATAGGTTTCTTGTTCAATATCAAAGGGATAGCTATCAGCCCATTCTGCCAATTTTTCATAGACTTCGCCAAAATCCCAAGGGTTATTAAGGGGCATTTGCACCAAGTTTATCTCTACATTAGGATTGATGGCTTTGATGTCGTCCACCACTTGTAGGGCAAGGCGTTCATATTTTGGGGCGATAAACAGCTCCACCCGCTCAAACGCCATCACCTTATGGACATTGACATTGGGTCGCCATTTATGATGCCGTCTTTGGCTAAATCCATCATCTAAGACCGTACCAAGAAAGCTGATTAGGACTTTTTTCATATGATATTTTTAAATCTATAAAAATATCTTATATTATATATTTTATTAAAAATTCCCACAAGCCCACCACCAATTTTTGTAAGTTTTAAAAATTTAATCCATTAAAAATCAATAACTTAAAAACAATTTTCCCCAAAATTGCCCAAGTTGGCATAAGATTTGGATAATAAAAAGCAAGCAAATCAAAAAAGGAAAACCAATGCAACAATTTATCTTAATTCGTGGTCATCAAGGCTCTGGTAAATCCACTTTTGCCCAAGCCAAAATCGCTGAATTTAAAAAAGACTATCCAAGTGGCGAGATTGTTCATATTGAAAACGACCTATTATTAACCGATGAAAATGGTATTTATCATTGGTCTCCTGAGCGTGTGGAACAGGCAATCAAAATAAATGATGAGATGATGAAAACCGCCTTTAAAAAAGCCAAAGAAAACCCCGCTTTGGATATGTTGATTATCAATTCCAACACCAATCAAAAATCAGGGGCGTGTATCAAACTTTTACAAACCGCCAGAAAATATGGCTTGGATACCAAAATTTATCGCTTGCATAACTTTTTTGACAATACCCATAATGTCAAAAAAGCAGATGTATTATCGGCTTATCTTAAACTTAATAACAATAAACTTAGAGATGAAATTCATATTGAGCCGATTTGCCCAATGAGTGATGATATTAAATCAGAGATTGAACAAATGACCAAGTTTGATAAAAAAGAATTGCCCTTTGATGAAAATCATCAAAGCTATATCAGTGATGACTATTTACAATACGGCAGACGCAATTTTACCATTAAGCAATCCAAAACTTATCCAGAGCTGTTTGTTTTAAAATACAAAAGAGACATATTTTTTAATAATCGCTTTGATAACGCCTTACTTGAAATGCGTGGTACAGTGATTGATGAATATCACAACATCATTGTACGCCCTTTTAAAAAGGTATTTAATTATAGCGAACGAATTGCCAAAAATTCTAAATATCCGATTGCGATAGATGATAATCATTTAGTCGATGCGGTATTAAAAGTCAATGGCTTTTTGGGGGTATGTACTTATGTAGAATTAGATGAAAATCACCCAAGTTACCAAGCCAGTTTTAATAAAAAGGTGTTGTATTCTACCACAGGGTCATTAGATAGCGATTTTGCCAAAATGAATGAAAACCATTGCCAAAAGTATGAACCACTTTTTAAGCAATATCCGAACCATACTTTTTTATTTGAGGTTACCGATGAAAAAGATGTGCATATCATCAAAGAACTCTTTGGCGAAACTTTGATTGGGATTATTGATGTGGCAACAGGGCGACAATTTGATGAAGATGAGATTAACGCCATTGCCAATACATTTAATGCTGAGCAAGAAAAATTAAATACGAGCATAAAAATCACACGCCCACCAATCATTAAATCCATACCCTTTGGCGAATTAAAGGGGTTATTAAAAACAGTAGAACACGAAGGCTTTATGGTCTTTGACAGTCAAAGCAAAGAAATGCTTTTTAAACTTAAATCGCCTTATTATCTGATTTCTAAATTTTTGGGTAGAAGTAATGAAAAAAATATCGCAAGCAAACTTAGTAATAAAGCCAAAGTTGATGAGGAATATTATCCTTTGATTGATTATATTAAAGACAATCAAGAGATATTTAATGGCTTATCAGAACTGGATAAAATTGCTTTTATTCAAGAGTTTTTGGGGAGATTATGAAACAATCAGATGAATTTAATGATTTTAAAGATATTATTGATGAATTTTATCAAGTATTTACTTATCCAAAACCAAATGGATTTTTAAATGTCTGTACTTGTGGTGTATGTATGGACGAAACACTTGAAGTACAAATGCGAACATTGCCACTTCGTGAATTAACTTGTAATCATTTGTATAATTACAATGATACTGCCAAAGACACCATAGAAAGACCTGATGAATTAAAATATTTTTTGCCTAGAATGGTGGAATTATTTACCGAAGGTGAAAATTTACACCATTCTACTGAAATTTATTTTCAGCGTGTGGGAAATTGCCCAAAAGGCAGTTTTAGCATACAAGAAATGGCTCTGTGGAATAAATTTTGCTATGAATATCTAAAAGCCTTAGTCAATATTTATCCTTATGAGCGTTTAAAATGGCAACAAGACGATGTATTTAGTTGCTTGTTAATGTTTTATATTGGTGGTGCTGACATTCAGCCATTTTTAGAGTATTGGGCAACGCTAAAAACACCACAATCTACAATCAATTATATATTTGATACTGCCTATGATTATTGGGAAAATTATTATCCACATCCCATTGACTATCAAATCAATATGGCATTTGCACAGGATTATCCAGAATTTAAGTCAATAATGACACATTGGCTGGATAACCCAAAACATAAACAGCATTTTACTGATTGTATTGTTAATTTAAGCAATGATGATATTGATAGGTTTTATGCTAAATATGAATATGCAAAAAGAAATGATTATATTAGTTGTGTTTTTGATGCTTTAACAGGTGTCAATTGGAGATAAAATGTATCAAGAAAGAAAATTTTTTGCGATATTAAAACCCAATTCATCAACCAAAAAAATACTGGTTCACGATAAAAAAGACGGCACTTTTGTTTATCAATATGCTAATATCAATGCAAAATACGGCAGTTATGATGCCTATTATAATAATCTTGATGAGGCATTATCATCTTGGCAAGATGATATTGATGATAAAGGTTGGCAAGAAATTTTTTATTTTAATCCAATAACACACGATGAATTACCTGATAATTTAACTTTTTTAAAGGAAAAACCAATGATTTATTTTACTTCCGACCTACATTTTAGCCATAAAAATATCGCCAAGTTTTGTCCCGCCTTTCGCACACCCTTTGAGAGCGTGGAAAAAATGAATGATGAGCTGATTGGCTTATGGAATGAGACTGTTAAACCCGATGATATTGTCTATAATCTGGGCGATGTGTCATTTAGCCACAATCTAAAAGAGATTGAGGCAGTATTAAAAGAGTTAAATGGCAAACATCATCTGATTTTGGGCAATCACGATAACCTTATCGCCCAAAATCAAGAGCGGTTATTAAAGCAAATCAAAAATGATGGTAATCCTTTATTATCCTCTATCCACCATTATTTAAAATTAAATTTGCGTGAATTAAAACGCACGCTGATTTTATTTCATTATCCGATAGATGAATGGGACGGTTGTCATAAGGGTTATTATCATTTGCACGGGCATATTCACGACCGTATGGCAAAGGTCAAAGGCAAGATTTTAAATGTTGGTTTTGATTTGCACGGCAAACTTTTGACACTTGATGATATTGATGAATTTTTGCAAGACTTGCCCAATGTGTCTCATTTTGGCAGTGATGATGAGATTGTATTAAATGCTGATATAACAACCAATAAAGAGCTGATTAAGCAGGAACTTTTAAAGATAAATGGCTTGCTTTAAGATTTTATTTGGTATATGATATTTAAAAAAAAATTGGAGTTTATATGAAAGAACAAGACCTAATCCACACCCTGTTAACCAAAAACCCTTATTTTAATGTCTCTGGGGTTACTTCGTCAGAAGCAAACTATATTTGCGAACGAATTAAAGAAAAATTAAAGCCAATTCAAGATGAAATCAATGGTTTGGAGACACACACTTCTAGCCTAGATGGTGAGGCATTGGACGGCTTTAAAAAAGTAGAAAATATTGATAAAAAATTAAAACTCATTGGGGAATTATACGCCATTTCTGCCTTTTTGCGTACCGCCATTAAAGAAAAAGAAAATCGTCTTAATATCATCAATGATAAAATCCGTAAAGTCCGCCAGCAAGAGGACGAACTTTTGGAGCGAATTGATATGGTAGAATTAGAAAAAATCCGCCGTGTGGATATGGACGATTTTTTATTAACCTTGCCACTAGCTGATGTCATTGCCTATAAAACTGCCGAAGCAAAAGCATCACATATTGGTAAATTTATTCATAATTTTGATGACATTCGCCATAAACTGACCAAACAAGAACGCATTAGCTTTAAAGAAGTGGGCGAGCAAGTATTTAAAATTCATCATACGCCTTTATATGAGCTTGATGAATTGCAACAAACGCAAAATTATCTTTTGGCAGAACATCGAGACTATGAAAATACGGTCAATTTTTATAAAGCCAAATTTCGTGATTTTGAAAACGGTGCCAAAGTGCGTTATGAAGAAGAATTAAATAAACTTCAAAATGAACGAAACGCTATTTTAAATGAACGGGTAAAAGCAAAAACGGAAAGCTTAACCGCCGTTAAAGCAGAAATTGCCAGTTTTAAAATCATCATTCCCAATGAATTTAAAGAAATGATTGATGAACTTTTAAAAAAGGTATAAAACTAAAAACTGATTTAAAAATTTTGGGATTGGTTAAATTTGACCTATAAATTTATCCATACCCAAAACCCAAAGTAGCACAAGGCAAGATTTAATAGACGAAGGGGCGGAAAGTGCTGAACTGCGTCCGCTATGTCTCCATACCAAATTAGATACTTGGTTTAATTCGCCCTATTTTTATCCTTAATGTTTGCCAATTTTGAAAAAATTGGAAAAATGTTAAGACTTTATCTTTGACTTTGACTTTGCAAAAATAGGGGGCTTTGCTTTTGATTTTGGCTTGGTCTGCGTGCTTTGTGCTACTTTACTTATTGATTTAATAATTAGGATGTAAAATGAAACTTGCCGAAGCCTTATTATTGCGTGCTGATTTACAAAAGAAATTAGCCAGTTTAAAATCTCGCCTTGCTGAAAATGTCAAAGTACAAGAAGGCGATGACCCTGATGAATTACCAGACGAATTATTGATAACTGCCAATCAGATTATTGGCGAATTATATGTCTTAATTGAAAAAATACATAAAACCAATAGCAGTGCCATATTGGAAAATGGCAAATCCTTATTGTCGGTTTTAAATGAACGAGATGAACTGGTAGAACGGCACAAATTATTATTATCTGCCATTGAAAGTAGCAAGACAGAAAGTGACCGTTATAGCTATCGTGAAATCAAATGGCAAAAACAAATCAATGTCAAAGCCTTACAAAAACAAGCCGATGATATTGCCATTAAATTACGCCACAGTAATATCGCCATTCAATCAGCAAATTGGCAGATTGAATTGGTTGAATAATGATTTTAAATCAGTTATAATCTGTTTTGAAACACACAGGGCGAATATGACATCTCGTTAGACTTTTTGTCTTTGGTTTCCTGTCCTCCGAGAGATGGCAAACATATCGGGAACAGGCTTCGTTATGGTGGGCAATAACAGGGCTTTTTACACCTTACGCCCAGTACACGGCACTCATTAACAGTTGTAGGAATACAAGTTTAGAACTGTACTTTTTATTACCACATATTGACTGTGTGTTTTGTTTTTATATTAATAAATACCCTTATTTTTAAATGGGGTTTTTGGTTTTAACATCATCTCTTAGTTTTGCGTTACTTTGCTTTTTTGTAATAATTTGGTTACAGCAACTGGCGGTTAATATGCTTTTTTGGCATAATGAGACGTTTTTTATTCTTTTTTGAGTTATTATGAAACATCTTATTAAAACCACTCTTTTTATCAGTGTATTATCTGCCGTTTTGACAGGTTGCAACCAAGACAGTAACGCCAAATCTACCGATACCACCCCCAAATCCACCCCAGCCGAAACCACCAAATCACTTGACAACCACCCTGCCGAGAGTAGTAACCCCAACCACCAAGCAGACATCGCTAAAGCTCTACAAGACAACCTAAACAAATCTGGCGTGGATGTGCATGTAACCTCTGTCGTGCCAACCGATGTACCACAGATGTATTGGGCGACATTGGACAAGGCTCAACCTGTCTTTGTGGACAAAACGGGTCAATATCTGTTTCAAGGCGACATCGTCCAAGTCGGTGGCAACACCCCCATCAACATCGGAGCAAAAATGCAGTCAGTAGGGGCAAAAACCACCCTATCGGCTGTAGACAAATCAGAAATGATTATTTTCCCTGCCAAAGGTGAAGCCAAGTCGCACATCTATGTATTTAGCGACCCTACTTGTCATTATTGCCAAAAACTTCATAGTGAAATTGACCAAATTAACAGTCAGGGCATAGAAGTTCGCTATTTGGCATGGCCTCGTGGCGAACAACTGCGTGCTTTATCCGAAGCTGTATGGTGTAGTGCTGACCGCCGTGATGCCATCACTCGTGCCAAAAAAGGCGAACATATTACTGCCCCTGCTTGTGATAACCCTGTGGAAAAACACATGATGATTGGGCATAGTCTGGGTGTATCTGGTACACCTGCAGTATTTGCTGAAAATGGTATGCAAATCGGTGGCTATTTGCCCGCCGACGAACTTGTGAAAGTAGCCATGAGCAACAAATAAGTATGTCTAGATTTCCTGTAAAACCTAAAATTAAAAAACCAATTTTTGCAAGAAATTTAAAAAATCACCCAAACAATTTACCCCTTATCTTTTGGTTAGGGGGTATTTTTATACCTTAAAATCATAAAAATTTTTCTCACCCCCTAGCATAAGACAATAATTTATGATAAGTTAGACAGCATTTCCCTGCCATATTTATTCGTATTTATAGAGAAATGTTATGAAATCTATCAATCTTGCTGTACTAGGATTAGGCACTGTTGGCACAGGTGTGGTAAACCTACTCAAAGACAACGTCCAAGAACTCACTCGCCGTAGCGGTTATCAGCTTAACATCACGCATGTTGGCACAAGAAGACACCGCACGGACATTGACCCCACCATTAAACAAAGTGCCGACCTTATGGCGATTGCGGCAGCTGATGATGTAGATATTGTTATTGAGGTGATTGGTGGTACAGATGTCGCCAAAGAAGTCATTATCCATGCCATAAAACACAAAAAACACGTTGTTACTGCCAACAAAGCCTTGCTTGCCAAGCACGGTAATGAAATTTTTGCTCTGGCAGATAAACACGGTGTACAGGTACGCTATGAAGCAGCGGTCGCAGGTGGCATTCCTATCATCAAAATCATTCGTGAAGCCCTAGCCGCCAACAAAATTGACTGGGTGGCAGGCATCATCAATGGCACAGGCAACTTTATCTTGACCGAAATGCAACAAAAAAACCGCAAATTTGGTGATGTGCTTGCCGAAGCCCAAGCCTTAGGCTATGCCGAAGCTGACCCTACTTTTGACGTGGAAGGCATTGATGCAGGACATAAACTATCACTGCTTGCTTCTATTGCTTTTGGCATTCCATTACAATTTGATAAAGTATATTGTGAAGGCATCACCAAAATCAGCCTTCAAGATGTGGTCTATGCCAAAGAGCTGGGTTACACCATCAAACATTTGGGGTTTGCGTTTCGCCGTGATCATGGTTTTGAGCTTCGTGTTCACCCCACACTTATCCCAAACAGCACCCTACTTGCCAATGTCAATGGTGTAAAAAATGCCGTCATGGTGGACGCTCACCCATTAGGGCAGTCGCTCTACTATGGCGATGGAGCAGGAGCTGGTGCAACAGCATCAGCGGTCATGGCGGACGTGATGGACTTGATTTACGTCATTGAAGCAGGAGCAAGAACCGATGATGATACACTGGCAGACGTACCACATCTTGCCTTTATCCCAGAGGAACTCTCCGACACTCGTGTACTGCCAAGTGATGAGATGACCTGTGGTTATTATTTGCGTTTGACGGTCAAAGATGAGCTGGGCGTACTGGCAGACACCACACGCATTCTTAGCGACAATGGCATTAACATTGACGCCATCATGCAACGAGACGCTCACAAATCAGGGCTAGTACCCATCATCATTTTGACCTTGCCAGTCCTAGAAAAGCAAATGAACAAAGCCATCAAAGAAATTGAAGCTCTTAATGCCGTAACCGAACCTGTGGTACGCATTCGCCTAGAAAGTTTGGACGAATAAGCGATTTGACAAAGAAAAATCGGACACTCGTCCGATTTTTTGTTGGTGATTGCTAATGTTTGGCAAATTGTGGCATAATATAAGGCTATGGATAACCCCATGCCTTTTGTGGTATTTTGTACTTAGCCGTCCAATGACCGTGATTGGTAACTTATTTTTTATTTTTCCATTGGAGCAATCATGAACGCCAAATTGTTATTAGCCAGCATTGCCACAACCGCCCTTTTATCTGCCTGTGGTGGTGACCATGCACACGTCAAAGCAGTAGACGCTGTCGCTGGAGCCGAAGCCGCCGCCAAAGAAAAAGCCCCAAAAGCCGAAGCCATCACTTTTGATGATCATGGCAAACCCACCATGGGTGGTGTGGGTGGTGCAAAAGGTGCCAACACCAACCCCCAAAACACTGACAACACCGAAGCAACCGCAACGCAAGAGCAAGCAGAGACAGCAACCGAAAACAAATCTGCTGATGAAAGCAAACCTGCTGATACAGCCGAAGCCAAAGCAGAAGATACCAAGCCTGCCGAAGGCGAAGCGACTGCCGAAACCAAATCCGAAGGCGAAGCGACCGCAGAAGCACCTGCCGACACCAAAACCAACTAATCAAAAATCCCCAAACACGCTTGTTTGGGGATTTTTATATAAAAACACCCCAAATCACATTGGGGTGTTTTTGGTTATTGTCTTACGCCAGTTTGTGTACCTGCACGGCTACTGATGGTGATTTTGTTGCCGTTTAGGGTGATGTTGGCAGTACCAGAAATAGGTAGGGTTGGGTGTTTGCCCTTGCCTGCGTATTTGCCATCACCTTGTGCTTTGATGTTGCTGATAACGGTAGCACCTTCACGCTTTTTGGCTTTTTCTGTCAAACCTTGAACCATAACTGCTTGATAGCCATCGCCTGATTTGCTGATTTGGATAATGGCTTTTGCCTCACCCTTTTCGCTCATTTTCCACTTACCAACAATCGCATCGTTATTGGCAAAAACAGTGGCAGATAGAGCAAGTGTGCCTAACATGGCAATTTTCAATAATTTCATAAGTATTCTCAAAATGATTAAGATAGAAAAAACTCGTTCACAAAAACAAGCGTAAACAAATTATAATCAACAACTCATCAAAATGCAAATATTTACCGTGTAAGAAAATAGCCGTTTTGTAGGTCTTTTTTTAATGATATTGCTACAACATCAATCATTCAAAAGGATTGGTAACTTGGGTGCTGGCTTTGACAGGCTTTTCAATACATTCTGGCAGCTCACCCAAATGACCAAATTTATCCAGCAAGGCTTTGGCAAAATCATACAGAGCTTGGGCTTGCTCTTTGCCAACCTGATCTTGGTTAATCTCAACATCACCAGAGATTACCACACAGTCTGTTTGATTTTCAATGGTTAAAGCACCAATTTGCAAAACTTCACTATCATTATCAAAAATATTCATTTAAATAATCCTACAAAAAATTTTAAAACTGCAACAATCAACACTACCCAACCACTCGCTTCATCATCAGTGGTCGTGTCATTGGTTGAGGCAGGTTTTTTTTCTTGTTTTTGAGCAACGATACCATCATCTGCCATAGGGCGTGGCAACTCAAAGGTGGCACTTTGTATGTCCGCAGGGAGATTTGGCATAAGATTGATGCCTGTTTTGTCTGAAAATTGGCTAAAACTCAATACTTCATAACTGCCATTTTCTACATTGGGTGATAGATATACGCCAGCTCTGTGCAAACTTGGCACATAAATCGCCTTAAAAAAATGGCTTGGCACAAGCACGCCAGAACCGATGGCATTGATGTTTTTGCCCTGAAACAACACACCTGTAACAACGTAGGCTTCTCCATGCTTATGAGACAGATAGCGTGTGGTCGTCTCAATGTGTCGCCAAAGTGTGCGGTTATGATTACCGTTTTGGGGGGCGATATTAGCAAGGCTAAAACTGTCAAACTGTTGAGATTTGGTCGCCATATCACCGTTGGGAGCAAGATGCCCCCTATCGTAGCCTGATTGTTTGTAATCGGCTAAGGTTGCTCTCACGTTGTGAGGTAGACGACTTTCTTCACGAAAACTATCCTCACGAGTGAGTGTTTTAGCCTCTTGGATACGGGCTTTGGTCAAATACTCAGCTGAGTAAATGGGTGTGCGTGAAATGCCAGAATACAACACCCCAAAACCATCAAAACACAGCTCGTAGGTATTTTTGCTAAGTTTAGACCCTTTTGTGCCAACAAATTCTGGCGGTCTGCCTGCATAAAAATGATGAGAGCAAGTCGCTAAATTTTGGGCGGTATTGGCATTGGCGTTGATATTTTGACCAACATACACATCTTTGGCAAAACTCGTTAGGGGCAATATCGCCACAAGCCCCATTAAAATAAATCGTTTCATGAGGCTATTATAACAAATTTCCACGCATTTTGACTGTTTGGCACTGAAAATTTCGCACACGCCCCCATAAAGTGATTTTTGCTTTTTTGGCAACAGGACATCGGTGAACTGGGCATGCCAAGGGCGATGGAGAAGTTGGTGGGGTAAAATGGGCGAGATAAATTAACAAAAAAGACCCAAATCTGGGTCTTTTTTGTTATTCATCAGCGGTATTGGCAAGCGTCTTTGTAGCCATTATCGCAGGCTTTATTAAACCACTGTTTGGCGGTTTGGGGGTTTTTGGGAATGCCTTTTCCATCATGATACATTGCTCCAAGATTATGTTGAGCCTCTGCAAGCCCTTGATTGGCAGATTCACCATACAATGCTAAGGCTTTATCGTGGTCTTGCTCGACACCTTGTCCATTATTATACATAAACCCAAGATTAAATTGAGCCTTTGCCAGCCCTTGATTGGCGGACTTAGTAAACCATTCTAAGGCTTTGGCATCATCTTGCTTCACAAATTGACCCTGTTGGTACATAACACCAAGACTGTATTGAGCCTCTGCATCGCCTTGATTGGCAGATTTGGTGAACCATTTAAAGGCTTTGGCGTAGTCTTTTGTTGTGCCATAACCCAAATAATACACTCCCCCCAAATCATACTGAGCTCTTGCCAGCCCTTGATGAGCGGATTTGGTGAACCATTTAAAGGCTTCGGCATGGTCTTGCGTTACACCTTGTCCCATTTGATACATCACTGCAAGAACGTATTGAGCCTCTGCATTGCCCTGATTGGCAGATTTGGTGAACCATTTAAAGGCTTCGGCATGGTCTTGCGTTACACCTTGCTCACCAGCATACATCAATCCAAGACTATTTTGAGCTTGTGCAAACCCTTGATTGGCGGATTTAGTGAACCATTCTAGGGCTTTGGTATAATCTTGTGCCACACCTTGCCCATTCACATACATACTCCCAAGATTAAATTGAGCCTTTGCCAGCCCTTGATTGGCGGATTTGGTATACCATTCGACCGCTTGGGCATAATCTTGTGTTACGCCTCGCCCACTATAATACATACCCCCAAGATTATACTGAGCCTCTGCAACGCCTTGATTGGCGGACTTAGTCAGCCACGCCACTGCTTTGGCGTAATCTTGTGTTACGCCCTCTCCTTTGACATACATCATTGCAAGGTCGTTTTGAGCGGTGGTGTTGCCCTGATTGGCGGATTTGGTGAGCCACTTGACGGCATTGACATCATCACCTTGATTGGCATACGCCACACCCAAATGCAATTGCAAATTGTCATCATCTGGCTTTTGTGCCAACTCTTTTTGACACACCCCAACCGCTTTTGATGAACCCAATCTTGCCAACTCATCACAGCTTTTGGTAAACGTCCACGCCAACGCCACCGCCATGCCTCCACAAATACTTGCCATCACAATGAGCACTTTCACCATTTTAACCACTGTCATCACCGCTTATCAATCAATCGCCTCTATCCTAAATCAAGCCACCCACAAAATCAACCGCCATTCGTCAAAAAAACCACAAACTTTTGCAAATTTGTGGTTTTTATTAGCATTCGTGTGATTAGTACTCAATCACAACTTTCATCGCCTTATTTTCAGAGGCGTGCTTAAAGACATCATAGGCTTTTTCCATTTCACTAAATTTAAAATGGTGGGTAGCAAGTTTATCCATTGGCAATTTGCTACATTCGCACGCTTTTAGTAGCATGCCTGTGGTGTTGGCATTGACAAGCCCTGTGGTGATTTTTAAGTTTTTAATCCACAGCTTATTTAGCTCAAAGTTTACATTTGTACCGTGTACGCCCACCACCGCAATGTTTTGTCCTTCTTTGACGATTTTTTGGCAAATATCCCAAGTTGCTGGTACGCCCACCGCCTCAATGGCAGTATCCACACCACGACCATCAGTAATTTGCATTACCTTTTCAATGACATCTTCAGAATTTGGGTTGATGGTATGAGTTGCCCCCATTTGGCGAGCCATTTCTAGGCGGTTGTCGTCCATATCAATCACAATGATGGTTGCAGGAGAATACAATTGTCCAGTCAAAAGACAGCCCATTCCTACAGGACCTGCACCAACAATAGCAACGGTGTCTCCAGGTTTGACATCGCCATACTGAATGCCAATCTCGTGTCCAGTTGGCAAAGCGTCTGACAAAAACACCGCCACATCGGTATTAAGACCCTCTGGCAAATGATATAGTGAAGTATCTGCAAAAGGCGTACGCACATATTCTGCTTGCGTGCCATCAATCATATAGCCCATAATCCAGCCACCCTCTTGACGGCAATGAGAGTACAATTGTTTTTGGCAGTTTTCGCACGAACCACAACGGCTAATGCACGAGATAATGACTTTATCGCCTTTTTTGAAATTTTTGACAGCAGAGCCAACTTCCTCCACAATACCAATGCCTTCGTGTCCTAGAATACGACCGTTCCATTGCCCTGTTTTTTGACGAGCAACTTCTTCAATCTCGGGGTTTTTACCTTTCCAAATGCCCAAATCCGTGCCACAAATGGTGGTTTTGGTCATTTTGATAATCGCATCGGTGGGGTCAATGATGACAGGCTTTGGACGGTCTTCAAAACGAATGTCGTTTTCGCCATAATAAGTCATTGCTTTCATTGTGGTGGTCATAACAACTCCTCATTGATTGATAAATCATGCCGACAGGCGTTGAATCATCAGATTTTTACACATCACCAAACCTCCTACCAAACCCAAAAATAAGGTTTATTAAAATATGGCGGGTAATGTTAAAAGTCTGAAATATATTGTTACAATAACAATTTTTACGCCACTTGTAAAGCATAAATTTACAAATAAGATGTAAAAAAACCTAAATAAAATTAATAAGTTATGTTATAACATTTATTTAAGCAATAAAAAAATCACCCTTTAAAAGGGTGATTTTATACAACAATCCTCAATCAAACATGGCACTGATAGATTCTTCGTTGTTGATGCGTCTGAGGCTCTCGGCAAGCATGGAAGCGATAGAGACTTGACGAATTTTTGGGCAGGCTTTGGCTTCGGCACTCAAAGGAATGGTATCTGTAACCACAATTTCATCAAGGGCTGAATGAGCAATTGTCTCAATCGCTTTACCTGACAATACAGGGTGTGTAATGTAACCCACCACACGTCTTGCTCCACTATCTTTTAGGGCTTGAGCAGCTTTGCACAACGTACCTGCTGTATCTACAATATCATCAACAATCACGCAATCTCGGTCTTTGACATCGCCAATGATGTGCATGACTTGTGATTCGTTGGCTTTGGCACGGCGTTTGTCAATAATCGCCAAATCCAAATCACCCAATGATTTTGCCATGGCACGAGCTCGCACCACACCGCCCACATCAGGTGAAACAACCATGAGATTTTCATAATTTTTTTGCTTTAAATCATTCAAAAGAATAGGTGTAGCATACAAATTATCCACAGGCACGTCAAAAAACCCCTGAATTTGGTCAGCGTGCAAATCCACCACCATGACACGGTCAATACCCACAATAGACAACATGTCTGCTACCACACGAGCAGAAATTGGCACACGAGCAGAACGAGAACGGCGGTCTTGGCGAGCATAACCAAAATAAGGAATCACCGCCGTGACACGACCCGCACTTGAACGGCGTAAGGCATCCGCCAAAAGCACCACTTCCATAAGATTGTCATTGGTAGGGGCACAAGTAGGCTGAATAATAAAAACATCTTTACCACGCACATTTTCTTTGATTTCAACAGCAATCTCGCCATCAGAAAAACGAGTGATGTCAGATTTACTCAAAGGAATATGAAGGTGATTGGCAACGGTTTGGGCAAGTTCAGGGTTGGCATTACCTGTAAAAATAGCCATATAAGACATGACAAAATCCTATGGTTTGGACGGTTAAAGACTAATTTACTTATTTTAACATTTTTTTTACAAAAAATCTCAAAAGCCCTCAACTTTTTGCAAACCAAAACCCCCCACCAAAAGGCAGAGGGTTT
>NZ_BCYQ01000045.1 GCF_001598275.1 Moraxella oblonga NBRC 102422 | reverse complement strand
TGAGAGAACCAGTGGATTGCTGGGAGTGAGGTTTAAATTTTGATAGTAAATGTGAAAACGCCTAATGATAATTAGGCGTTTTCACATGTTTTTGGCAAATTGGTTGATGAGATTAGGGCAATAACCACCAAGAATTTTGATGGTTTATTAAACAACATCATTAAATCACCAAGTCTTGAATATGCTTACACCTAAACGGCTTTTTGGTACTCTTAATCGTATAAGCATACCTCATTTTGATTGCCCTGATGGGCTAGTAATGCCAAAATATCTGCCCTGTATCAGTCTAAACACTGTCAAAATAAGCAGGGCAATCAGGGCAATGTTGGCAAAAACAAACATCACCACCCCCAAAGACGATAATATATTGTGCTGATATAGGGTAATGCCAACATTCGCCATTGACGCCAAACCAAACGAAAAACTCCACAAACTTGCCCCAACCCCTGCCTTTAAAATCCAAGTAAATAATCTTACCAAAAACAGCAGTTGCAAAATGCCATAGCCGATGAGCATTTTGGCAAATACATCTATTTGCCCTGTCGTGGCAATGTAGGCATTGACACCAACAAAGGCAGGTGCAAGAATAATGCCAAAAGTGGCTCTTAGTTTGGTTGGGATTTCTTGGGTACGCAAATGTTGCAGTAGTACAGGCTCAAACATCAGCCAAGCAATCACCCCAGCCCCAAAAAACAGCATTGCCCAGTCATTGAGTCCAAGCAAACTTAAGGCACTGGCACTGGTAAAATTGCTGGCAACGGCTGGCAAATAAAAGGGCGGTAGCGTGGATTTTTGTTCAAATTCCATACCCTGCCAGAGGGTTGCAATTCGCCAAGTGGCATAAAGCAGTTGTAAAATAATGGCTAAATAAATCAAAAACTGACCCAATATGTCATAATGCCAAAATATCAAAAGCTCCCCCACAATCATCGCACTGACAAAAATCAGCACCACAAAGGCAAAGCGAACAGGGCAATGTAGTTCATCAAGCCAATGCACACGATGATAAATGGCTTTGTGTATATAAAGCCCCAAAAACAGTAACCAAAAGGTGATTGCCAATATGCCAAGCCCTTGACTGATGATATGAGCAAAGGCAAAAATTTGGCTGGCGTGGTGCCAAGCCAACGCAAATGCCCCAAGCCCAAGTGGCAGACTAAAAAATGACGCTGGCAGGGGCGTTGTTCCTAAAAATATCCGTTTGTCGGTGTTCATTGTGCAAACTTTTAAGAGATTGTATGTTGATTATTGCGTTAAAATTTAAATGCCAAAACCGCCTTTTGTTCAAATGATACAAAAGACGGTTTGAATGCCAATTTAGGGTTTTAAGGTCAATTCAAACAGGCAATCACGCACCCATTTTCTTAACCGCTTCTTTGGTTGTCCACAAGTCATTGGCAATCAGACGGAAATTGATGAGAGCCGCCAAATAACCATCACCTTCTGGAATACGAGGCCCTGCGGTGGCATCTTTGACCACAGTTACCTCAAAGCCTTGTTCTACAAGCTCACGCAAGTGCGATTCAATACATAGGTTGGCGGCCATACCTGCCAAAATGACTTGGTCAATTTTGCGTTTTCTAAGCTGTAACACCACATCGCTGGTTTCAGGACCAAAGATTTTGTGCGGTGAACAGATGGTGGTTTTGCCATCAAAAATATAAGGTTTATAGCGTTCTACAAAGTCCGCCCCAGAGCCTTCAAAACCGTCCATACTGTACGCACTTTTGCGTGCGAACATATTGGTTTTGTGCATAAAATTTTCACCTGGTGCCATAAATTCCCATTGGTGGTCGGTTGGGTAATAATAGTGGGGCGAGACGATGACCGGCATATCCACTTTTTTGGCGGCTTTGAACAGGCTTTCAATGTTTTCAACGGTGTTGTTTTCAATAATGCTGTCTTTTAGCACGCCCCACATCACGCCATTTGGGCTCAAAAAGTCGTTTTGTGGGTCCACAATGACCAAAGCCACTCTTTTTGGGTCAATTTTCATACCAGGGCGTTCAAGTCCGTATTGCTCAGGTTCGGCATAGGGGCTTTTGGTAACGGTTTTGCTTGCTTTTGTGCCAGCGTGGGCAAGACTGCCAAGTCCCATTGCACCCAAGACACCTGCCCCCATTGCGATTTTGGCAGCACTACGGCGAGTGGTGTCAATGCTTTCTTGTTCGTTGATAAGTTGTTCTGACATAATTGCACCTTTCATTGTTATTTAGAATCAATCATTTGATAATCTAGCTTATCAAATTTAGGTGTATTATACGCCCTTATTGCCTTATCAATTTAACCAATCACATTAATGATTTAACCAAAATGTTATTTTGTTGTTGCTCATCGTGCTTTTTGTTAGAATAATTCTTATTGCCAATAAAAAGTTTGCCTATGGACGCTTTAACCCATTTATTTACCCAATTTTCCTTTCGCACCGAGCTGTTTTTTGTGGGACTACTCTGCCGTATGGGGCAGTTTGATGAAGCCAACAAGGGCTATTTGCACTTTATTTATCAAGGCAGTTGTCGCCTGATTCAAAAGGGGCAAGCCCCGATGGTCATTGACCGCCCTTGTGTGCTGTTTTCGCCCTCTGGCTGTTTGCACCGTATTGAGCCTGTTAGTGATGATTTGATGGTGTTTTGTGTCAGTTTTGATTTTGGGCAAGACATTCAAAATCCGCTCAATTATGAGATGAATAAAATTGCAACGCTTTGGCTTGATGAATTGCCCCATTTGATGATGGTTGCCAAAGAGATTATGGCGGAAAATGCCCAAAAACCTTGTGGCTATCAAGCGGTGATTTCGTATTTGTGCGGTTATTTTATGATGTTGGTAATACGACAATGTTTGGAAAGGGGCTTGATTCAAGGGGGCTTGTTGCTTGGTTTGACCAATCCCACCCTTGCTCCCTTACTGCTTGACATTCATCAAAATCCTGCCCACACTTGGGATTTGCAAACAATGGCGGATAAGGTGTTTATGTCCAAAGCCAAGTTTGGCAATTATTTTAAGGAAATAATGGGGGTGTCGCCCAGTGATTATTTGACGACTTGGCGGATTAGCCTTGCCCAAATGCTTCTTAAAAAGGGCTTGCCTGTAGCGGTTGTCGCCGAAAAAGTGGGGTACAGTCATAACGCCTCTTTGACACGAGCCTTTGTTAAGGAAATTGGCAAAACCCCAAGCGAGTGGCTTAGCGAAAATTTTGATAAAAAATAGTGGAAAATGGTTGTTTTTTTGTATATAATAACCAAAATCTACGACAAGCGAGTGATTATGAAAATAAGACTTAACCTTTGCCTTTTGCCAAAGATAAGTTATTATTTTGGATCACTTGCTTTTTTTGTACCCAAAATTTGACACAAGCAATTTGACGGCGATTTTCGCCAAAAAATTTTGTCTAAAATTTGGCTCTGATTAAATTTTAGACAAAATTGACAACATTTTTAAATGAAATAAGACGGGGTAAGTGATGACAACAGCAATTTTAGCCTTAGCCGATGGCACAACTTTTATCGGCAAATCCATTGGTGCAACTGGGCAAACACAAGGCGAGGTGGTTTTTAATACCGCAATGACAGGTTATCAAGAAATCCTAACTGACCCCAGCTATGCCCAGCAGATTGTAACCCTTACTTATCCGCACATTGGCAATACAGGCTGCAATGACGAAGACACCGAATCAGGACGCATTCACAAAGTGTGGGCAAGTGGACTGATTATCCGTGATTTGCCGTTATTACACAGCAATTTTCGTGCTGATATGTCGCTTGATGAGTATCTCAAACAGCACAATATCGTGGCGATTGCCGAGATTGACACGCGTAAACTTACTCGTATTTTGCGTGAAAAAGGGGCGCAAAATGGGGCGATTGTTGCAGGCGAAAATGTAACAAGAGAGCAAGCGATAGAGCTTGCCAAAACCGCACCGAATATGAATGGTCTTGATTTGGCAAAAGAATGTTGTGATAAAGAGGGCTTTATTTGGACACAAGGTTCTTGGGAGCTTGGCAAAGGCTTTAAAACGCCAGAACTTAAATACAATGTTGTGGCGTACGATTATGGCGTTAAAACCAATATTTTAAGAATGCTTGCCGATAGAGGGTGTAAATTGACCGTTGTGCCTGCGACAACACCTGCAAGTGAAGTGCTGGCAATGAATCCTGATGGTATTTTCTTATCCAATGGACCGGGCGATCCGTCTGCGTGCGATTATGCTATTGAAGCGGTGCGTGAAATTTGTGATACCAGTAAAATCCCTGTATTTGGTATTTGTTTGGGGCATCAGCTGTTGGCACTGGCGAGCGGTGCTAAGACCATCAAAATGGGACACGGTCATCACGGTGCCAACCACCCTGTACAAAATCTTGATGATGGCACAGTGATGATTACCTCCCAAAATCACGGCTTTGCGGTTGATGAGTCCACCCTGCCAAGCACTTTGCGAGCGACCCACCGTTCACTGTTTGACGGCTCCAATCAAGGCATTGAACGCACCGATAGAGTGGCATTTAGTTTTCAAGGACACCCAGAAGCCAGCCCCGGCCCGCACGATTGTTCTCCGCTTTTTGATAGATTTGTGAGGGAGATTGAGAAGTTTAAGGCGTAAAAATGAATTTTGATTCTGTCACGAAACCACTTAAACATCAGCAAATTGCCCAGCTTGTTGTATCTGCTTTAGAGTTTTATGGTGGGGAAGCTCATTTAGATGAGATAATAAAAAAGGTTCTTCAACTTAATTGTCAGATTTTTGAGCATTCAAAAACTCCTGAGGCAGAGATTCGTGATGCGATACAAAAATATTCATCTGATTCAAAAAAATACAGATATACCGATTTATTTCAATCGGTATATGGTGTTAATGCTGGTAAGGGAGTTTGGAGGTTAAGAGATTATTCCAAAGACGACATCAATGTAAGTCTTAAAGAATATGGCGATAGTTTTAATAAAGCTACATCTGTTGTGCAAGCAGTTCCTGTGCGATTGGTTCAAAGAGATTTTCGTGCAAAATTAATTAAAAAATATAAATCAACTTGTCCTCTTACTGGCATTACAATCCCTCTATTTTTGGTGGCGAGTCATATAAAACCTTGGTCAAAATCCAATGATTTTGAAAGGCAAGATGTTGATAATGGAATTTTGCTTTCAGTTCATTTTGATAAATTATTTGATTGTGGTGAAATTAGTTTTAATAATGAGGGCAAGATTTTATACAAGAGTGAAATTATTGAGAGCTTGGTTAATGACAATTTTAGGTTATTGAATAACCAAATACAGGTGAATGAGCGAATGCGTGATTATCTGAGTTGGCATCGTGATTATTTTAATTATTAAATTGCGTGGGGCTTAAATGAATAACTGGCAAATAAAAGACTTAAAAGGCGTGGGTGATGTTGAGTTAAATCTTGACAGTAATCAGCGAGTTTTTACCTTTTTGGGGACAAATGGGGTTGGAAAAACTAAGACTTTGGAAAGTTTGTTAATTTGGTTTTTGGTTCAACAAAAGGATTTTGTAACATTATTTGAAAAAACTATTTATTCAAATGGTAAAACATCATTGGCAAAAAATATTATTCTAAATAATAAAAATTTATCATTTAAGGAGCAATTTCCAAAAAGTTTTATTGAGCAATTTTCACAAAAACAAGATTATGTTTTTTCTTATGTTGGGGCTAAGTATCGTAGTGAGTTGGTTGATAAAAAATATTTAAAACAAAATTCTCAAAATAATTTATTGAATAGTTATTTTTCTCAAATTATTCAAGCGATTGTTAATGACGATATTTCAGAATTAGGATTTAATAAAAATATTCATCAATGGATAATTGATAGAGCAAGATTTATTAATCCGTATCAAATTGAAAGGGACAATTCTCAATTGGCGATTGAAAGCGTTTTACAATGCTTGCATAAAATTGATAGTGTTTTTGATGATAAATTTTTGCAAATCAATGAAAATGACAATGTTTATTTAAAAGTCAATGGCGAAGTTTTAGAACTTAGCGAATTAAGTTCAGGATTTTTATCCTTAGTTAAAATTATTCAATCCATTATTGCAAGTTTCTCCGCATTTACCAACGAAAAAGATTTATTAAATGTTAAAGGTGTGGTGCTAATTGACGAGATAGAAAGCCATTTACATTTGGAATGGCAAGTTAAAATTATTCCAATTTTAAAGAATTTATTTCCTAATACCACATTTTATATTACCACGCATTCGCCATTGGTTTTATCACAGCTTAATGAAGGCGAAGCCTATCTATTAAAACGAGATGAAGATAATGTAGTGCGTAGTCATATTATCAATTCGCCAAATACCAGAACTTTATCTAATGTTTTGATTGATGCCTTTGGTATTAACCTTAATCAATTAAAAATTGACAATATTTCTAATATTAATCAAAGCAAAGTTAAAAATAAATTATTAGAATTATTGGATAAATAGGTGTGATAAATGAAAGATAAAGCTTATTTACTTGATGCCAATATTTTAATTGCGGTTCTTGACGAAAATAAAGATAACCCAAATCATCAAAAAGCAAAAGAATTATATGATGATTTGAAGTCAAAAAATGCCAAAATGGTAATTACATCACTCATTCGTTATGAGATTTTGCGTGGTATAAAAAGCAAATCCATTAATGAAGCTCAAGCATTTTTAGATGACTTTATAGAACTTGAAATTACTGATTTGGAAGCAAATCCGTCTGCTAAAATTTTTCACGCTATGCCAAAAATAGATGAATTGGACGATATACAAAAGAAAAATTATAAACATAATTTTGATATTTTTCATTATGTCGTTGCCAAAAGATATAATTTGGATTTGGTTAATGTGAATGAAAAAGATTTTGAAAAGATTGATAAATTTGTCAATCAGTTACCTATCAATCCATTTGAGTGAAATTAGTAAAAAGAGAGACCCCTATGCCAAAGCGTACCGACATAAAATCCATTTTAATCATTGGGGCAGGTCCGATTGTGATTGGACAAGCCTGTGAATTTGACTATTCTGGTGCCCAAGCCTGCAAAGCCTTGCGTGAAGAAGGCTTTCGTGTGATTTTGGTCAACTCCAACCCTGCGACCATTATGACCGACCCATCAATGGCAGATGCCACTTACATTGAGCCAATTACTTGGCAAACCGTTGCCAAAATCATTGAAAAAGAACGCCCAGATGCGGTATTGCCAACAATGGGCGGGCAAACGGCTCTAAACTGTGCCTTAGCCTTAGATGAAAATGGTGTGCTTGCCAAATATGGTGTGGAGCTAATTGGTGCAACCAAAGAAGCTATCCAAAAGGCAGAAGATAGAGAGCTGTTTGACAAGGCGATGAAAAAAATTGGGCTAGAATGCCCCAAAGCTGATGTTGCTCACACAATGGAAGAAGCCCTTGAAATCCAAAGCCGTTTTGGTTTTCCTGTGATTATTCGTCCTTCCTTTACAATGGGTGGCAGTGGTGGTGGTATTGCCTACAATAAAGAAGAATTTTTGGAAATTTGTGAGCGAGGATTTGATTTATCGCCAACGCACCAGCTTTTAATTGATGAATCGTTAATCGGCTGGAAAGAGTACGAAATGGAAGTGGTGCGAGACAAAAATGACAACTGTATCATCGTCTGCTCTATCGAAAACTTTGACCCAATGGGCGTACATACAGGCGATAGTATTACCGTTGCACCTGCTCAAACTTTGACCGATAAAGAATATCAGTTAATGCGTAATGCCTCTATTGCCGTTTTGCGTGAAATTGGTGTGGAAACAGGCGGTTCCAATGTGCAGTTTGGTATCAATCCAAAAGATGGGCGAATGGTCGTGATTGAAATGAACCCTCGTGTGAGTCGTTCATCAGCACTAGCCAGTAAAGCAACAGGTTTTCCGATTGCCAAAGTCGCCGCAAAATTGGCGGTAGGTTATACTTTGGACGAATTAAAGAACGACATCACAGGTGGTATCACACCAGCGTCCTTTGAGCCATCTATTGACTATGTCGTTACCAAAATCCCCAGGTTTAACTTTGAAAAATTCCCACAAGCCGAAGCGGTATTGACCACGCAAATGAAATCGGTGGGCGAGGTAATGGCAATTGGTCGTAGTTTCCAAGAATCTATGCAAAAAGCCTTGCGTGGGCTTGAAGTGGGTGCAACAGGTTTTGATGAAAAAATTGCCATTGATGAAGCAGGTGCCAAAGAAAAAATTTTGGTAGAATTAAAAGTGCCAAACCCTGACCGTATTTGGTATATTGCAGACGCATTTCGCCACGGATTTACCCTTGATGAGGTGTTTAATGCCACCAATATTGACAAATGGTTCTTAATTTATATTGAAGATATTGTTAAAACTGAAAATCATATTAAGACCTTAGGCTTTGGCGATTTAACTTGCGATAATGTGCGTGAATTTAAGAGAAAAGGCTTGTCAGATTTAAGAATTGCCAATTTGATGGGCATTAGCCAAAAACAATTTAGAAAAAAACGCTGGGAGCTTGGTGTTTATCCAGTTTATAAACGAGTAGATACTTGTGCGGCAGAATTTGCCTCAGGCACCGCCTATATGTACTCAACTTATGATGAAGAATGTGAGGCGAACCCGTCAGGCAAAGATAAGATTATGGTGATTGGCGGGGGGCCAAACCGTATCGGACAAGGCATTGAATTTGATTATTGCTGTGTACACGCCGCCCTTGCAATGCGTGAAGACGGCTATGAGACCATTATGGTCAACTGTAACCCAGAGACAGTTTCTACCGATTATGATACTTCTGACCGCTTGTATTTTGAGCCTGTGACACTTGAAGATGTGCTTGAAATCGTGCGAGTAGAAAAACCAAAAGGCGTGATTGTGCAATATGGAGGTCAAACACCACTCAAATTGGCTCGTAGCTTAGAAGAAGCAGGCGTGCCGATTATTGGCACAAGCCCTGATGCGATTGACCGTGCCGAAGACCGTGAACGATTCCAGCAGATGATTATTAAACTTTCCTTAAAACAGCCAAATAACAGCATTGTCAAATCGGCTGATGAAGGTATTCGTGAAGCCAGTAAGGTCGGTTATCCTTTGGTGGTGCGTCCATCTTATGTACTGGGCGGTCGTGCGATGGAAATCGTTTACAATGAAGATGAGCTTAAAAAATACTTGCGTGATGCGGTGCAAGCCTCCAACGATAGCCCTGTTTTATTAGACCGCTTTTTGGACGATGCCATTGAGGTTGATGTGGACTGTGTGTCGGACGGTAAAGATGTCGTCATTGGCGGTATTATGCAACATATTGAGCAGGCAGGCGTGCATTCTGGGGATTCGGCGTGTTCCATTCCACCTTATTCATTGTCAAAAGACATTCAAGATGAAATGCGTCGTCAAACCATTGCAATGGCAAAAGAGCTTGGTGTGGTGGGGCTGATGAACGTTCAATTTGCCGTGAAGGATAAAGAGATTTATATCTTAGAAGTCAATCCAAGAGCGTCTCGTACTGTGCCATTTGTCTCAAAATGTATTGGCAAATCTTTGGCAAAAATCGCAGCTCGTTGTATGGCAGGACAAAGTCTGGCAGAGCAAGGCTTTACCACAGAAATCATTCCAGAGCATTTTAGTGTCAAAGAAGCAGTATTTCCGTTTGCCAAATTTGTTGGTGTTGACCCAATACTTGGGCCTGAAATGAAGTCCACAGGCGAGGTGATGGGCGTTGGCAAATCCTTTGGCGAGGCGTATTATAAGGCGGTGCTAGGTTCAGGCGACAGATTGACAGGCTTGCCAAAGAATGGTGAGACCAAGACCGCCTTTATCTCGGTACGAGATAGCGATAAAGCTGGAATTGTTGATGTTGCCAAACGCCTTCAAAGCTATGGCTTTAACTTGGTGGCAACTGGTGGCACACACAAGGTCTTGACTGATAATAGTATCGCCTGTGAGCGTGTCAATAAGGTGAGCGAGGGTCGTCCACACATCGTCGATATGATGAAAAATGGCGACATTCATCTGGCAATCAACACCACCGAAGGCAAACAAGCCTTAGAAGACTCCTTCCCTATCCGCCGTGAAGCCTTGCAACAAAAGGTCTTTAACGCCACCACCCTAAACGGTGCAAAAGCCGTGTGTGATGCTTATGAAACGGCATTGCCATTTGATGTCTATCGTTTGCAGGATTTGTGATTGCTAATTTGATTATTTAAAAGAAAATTAACCGTCAGTAATGGCGGTTAGTTTTTTTTAATCAATGGAGAATAAAAATGGGCAAAGAAAAAGTGAATTTTCCAAAAGCAAAACCCACATTAAGAGTTAAGAAAAAGAAATTGGAATTGCCGATTGAGTTTTATTATAGCAAGATTAGCGAAGTTTATATGTTAATTGGTTTAATAATTGGTATGGCTACCACCTTTCCTATTCTTGCCACAATACCTGATTTGTCTGATAATATTTGGTTTGGTCTTATCACGCTAATATTGGTCTTAGTAATAATTTATAAAGTGGTGGATTTTTGTAAATCCATGCAATATGAAAACCCAAACATCATCATTAAAAAAGATTGTTTGTATTTGTTATATGATGATTATGCTTTGGCGGAATTTGATAAAATGGAAGAGATTGAATTGACTTCAATTACGAGAAGTAGGGGTGGCACAGAATTCTTTTTGAAAATGACCATTGATGATGAGTATGTAACCAAAGGAAAGTATGTTAATTATTCTATGAAATCTGGACATTTATACATCGATGGCAAATCTATTGACGCTTATCAAGCCTTTGACATCATTTGGCAAGTATTTTGGAATTATCACGAAGAAACTAATTACCCGCTTAGAATTAGAAATAAGGAAGAATGGGAATGGTGGGAATGATGAATGCAGAAAAATTAACCGTGCCAATCAAATTTGATAAACAAAAACACATCATGATATTTTTAATCATGTTGTGTGCTATATTATTTATATTTTTATTTTTGGAAGTGTTTTTTTGATTATTTTTCTATTCCTTATCATAGGGAATTACCTTATTTTATTAAAGTGATTTTGATGCTTGTTATGGGCGGTTGGTTATTTGTATTGATAAAAATGGTGTTTTCAAATTTACCCCATATTATCCTTAAAAAGGATAGCATTTTATTATTAAATCCCTTTAAAACTACTTATGAAGCTTTTTATTTTAAAGACATTAAAAAGATAGAATTTGGCTTTGGTAAATCTCCCATGTTGGATATTTATCTAAACCATCAACCATTATTATCAAGTGCCAATAAAATTTATTCACTCACTTATTATCAAATAAACAAACAAAAATGACACTCTCGGCAAGTGGCGGATTTATACTCGTATCATGAACCCAACCAATGCTGTTTTGGAGGCTCGCATGAGTACCTTAGAGGGTGGCGTGGCGGGGCTGTGCATGTCGTCTGGCATGTCGGCGATTACTTATGCCATACAGACTTTGTGCGAGGCAGGCGACAACATCGTATCGGTCTCAACTCTATATGGCGGTACATACAATCTATTTGCTCATACTTTGCCTCGTCAAGGCATTGAGGTACGCTTTTTTGATTATGATAAGCCTGAGAGTTTGCTTGATTTGATTGATGATAAAACCAAACTTATCTTTGGTGAGAGTATCGGCAACCCATTGGGCAATATCCTAGACATCAAAAAATCAGTGAGCTGGCTCATGGCAAGGGCGTGCCTGTGGTGATTGATAATACAGTCGCCACACCAATCCTGTGCAAGCCTTTTGAGCATGGGGCGGACATTGTCATACACTCTTGACCAAATACGCCAGTGGTTCTGGCACATCGGTGGGTGGGATTATTATTGATGGCGGTAAATTTGACTGGGCAAGCCAAAAGGAGCGTTTTCCTTTGCTTAACACGCCTGATGTCAGCTATCATGGCTTAACGATGGGGGCTATGGCATTCATCGCACGAGCCAGAGTTGCCCCACTTCGCAACACAGGGGCGTGGGTGTCGTTAAATGAGGATTTGACGATAAGGGTTGATGAGATTATATAAATTAACGACAATATTTGTTAAAAACGGTCTTGTTATAGAATGAATGATAAAGATTAGAATTTGTCATTCATTTTTTTCACAGCCCAAAGACCTAAAATCCTCGCCCACCAAATCCACCAATAAGGGCTTGCCTTTTTTGGTTAACTTTAAATGAGCATATTTTGCCTTTTCATAACACTTTGCAAGCCCTTCGGCAAATAAAAAAGATTTAGCAGCAGGATATAAATCATTTAGATAATTAGTGGGATTTTTGACAATTAATGCCACCGTATTGTCGTGTTTTTGAAAATCACTTTTTATTAATTTATTATTCTTATCTTTTGTTATCCAAAGTGTAATATGACCTTTATCTTTAATATGAGCATTATCATAGTGCCAATCACTATTCCAAACTTCTTCACCGCTTTCATCAAATTGGACATTTGGATTGGTAATATTTAAGTCATAATTTAATGCCATATAATCGCCTTGCAATAAAGAACGAGGGTCTAATGGAGCTAATGCTACATACAAATCATCGCCCTGTTTTTTGTGATTTTCAAATCCAATGATAAAAAACAAAAATAGCCCAATACAACATAATGCAAGTATGATTGGCAATAAGGCATTGATTTTTTTATTTTTAATGAGTTGATACATTGATTTCCTCTTGTTTTTTAATAAAATATGCCACCAAAAAGCATAATAAACCAGAGATAAAAATTGTCAAAGATTTTATTAAAAATAGCATATCTAGACGATAATATAACTGCCATAAAAATAAGCCAATAGCAATTAAATAAGCATAAGACAAGTATTTATCTTTATAATAATGTGTCAAAAAAAGCCCAAGCATTAACACAAACAATTCTGTATAACCCAATAAAGATAATGCCATACCAAGTAGTGCCATTATGATAAGATTATTTTTTGTAATGTTTTTTGCCCATAGTGTTAATAATAAAATACCTGTATAACAAATGCCAATGGCTTTGATTAAATATTGATGAATATTGGGGATTGTTTGATTGGTATCTTGTAATTCTCTGATAATAAAACTTATATCCTCATTGACCAAAAAATAAGAAATTTGAGTAATGCCAATAACACCAATAACAAATAATAATAGTAAGCGAGTGCTATTAGTCATAATAGTATTGAGTTTGTGTCTATAAAACAGTAAGATTGGTAATGCCATTAAAAAGATGGCTTGATTGGCAAATAAAACAATACTAGAATTAAATGGGTCATTATAAGAGAGCTGATTTTCAAAAACAGTAGCATAAATAAATAAGCCATAGCTTAACAATAATTGACACAGCATCAAAAACCAATGTGGTTTAATCAATAAACACAGCAACGATAACACCGCCTGCACAATAAAAATGGCAAATATTGAAAAATGAAATTCATTTTGCAAATAAAACAATAAAGACAGTTGTGATGCAATCAAAATTGTATAAAGAAATTGTCTTAAAAATAAAGAATGGCTTTTTCTAAGACCAATAAAAGACAATATCAACCCAATAATACCAAACAATAAAGAAACTTTATCCCAAAATATCAAAAAGGCAAACGCAGTTAATAATCCACCTAGCCACGCTCCAAACACAATGGGAATATAATGAAAGACTCCTTTTGGAAATAAATTTAACAGCCAAAAGCCAATGGCAAAAAATATACCAATTGCAATCATTGCATAAACAATCAATCCACCAAATCCATCAATGCTAATATCCATCAAATCCAAAAATAAAGCAAAAAATGAAACGCCCAAAGACAAAGAGACAATCGCCATTGAGCCTTGATATTTTAATTTATAAAAATAATAACTGGCAATGCTAGGTAATAAAAAAATAGATAAAAAATTAATAAGGTTTTTGTTATAATGAAAACTTGTAAATTCTATGGCATAATAAGTACCAATCATTGCAATTATACTTGCCAATAACCAACGAGCAACGGGATAATATTTAAGTGTTAAAAATAATTGTATGCCTGTTAAAGTATGAATGGCAATGGCATAATAATAGCTATCAACACCAATAAAAGATTGTTCAAAAAATAAATACAATGCCAATTGAGAAAGAACAACAAAAATTATAAATACGGCACTGTTATGCCGATATAACCACAATAAGGATAAGATAGACCATAAGGCAAATAAAGAATAAGCGTCTGCCCCTGTTTGATAAATTTGTCCAATGCTTGCCAATGATAGTCCAATCATCGTACAACAAATGGTGTGTAGGGTATTGACAATTAAAGTTTGATGATTGATATGCTCTTTTTTAAGAATAAAAAAACTTGCCAATCCTGATAAAAATAATAATATCATTGGAATGGCAAGGCGAATGGCAGGGGATAATCCAAACCAATTAGAGGCAATCAAATAAATAAAACTACTGACAATCAAAGAAGTGGCAATTAAATTTAAATGATGAATAAAGGATTTGTTTGATAATAAAATCGGAGATGTTCTTGTTATCATCATAATTTCATAAAAATATTGTGGATTTGAGTATTGTAGCACATTTATGACCAAAAAACACATACCAACTTAATACCATAAAGTTAATACAGTTTTGTGGGGGAGAATGCCATTTGCCCCTATGGACAATATACCAACCGAACCTAAAAACTGGTACAAAAACCGTTCGCCCCAAATTGTCTGTGGGTGAGTTTTCGTTATGGTGCGACAAGCTCACCACGAACGGGAACTATAACAATTTTGAAGTTCTGCTGGTATATATAGTGATTTAACTTCAAAAACCACAAAAACCGTTCGCCCTGAGATAAGCCTTTGGGTGAAACGGTTTTCCGCCATGGTTCGACAAGCTCACCACGAACGAAAAAACCTAATGTGGTGTATTTTGGATTTAATTGACTATATTTTGAAATCTTTTGGCATACATCCAAACCAACTCTGTGATGTTTTATTTTTTGTAAATATTTAAAAATTTAAAACTAAAAAAAACAGCACAAACCAAAATTTGTGCTGTTTTGCCTTACCAAATTATTTGTTGGGTACAGTAAGTTTTTGTCCGATAAATAGATTATCATTCACCCCAAGATTGTTCATTTTGGCAAACTCTTGAATACTAATACCATATTTTCTTGCCAATGATGTTAGGCTATCACCTGCAACCACCGTATAAGTTGTGGTAGTTGCTTTTTTGCTCACGGTGGGCTTTGTGATGTTGCCCAAGGCAGGGATTCTTAGAACTTGCCCCTCTCGCAGGTGTGATTCTCTTGTTAGGTTGTTGGCTTTGGCAAGCTCGTTGGCAGGAACACTGTGTCTATTTGCCACACCCAGTAGCGTCTCACCTGCTTTCACTACATAATCATAACCACCTGATGAGGTGCGTTGAGAGGTGGTCGTGGTACGCTGGGTGTTTGCTGGGATTTTGACCGTACCGGGGGCTGGTATGGTGATGACCTTACCACGAATCAGTCCTGCATCAGGCGATAGGTTGTTGGCTGCTGCCAACTCTGCAATACTAATACCATATTTGTTAGCCACACTGGTCAAACTATCATTGGATTGAACAGTATAAGTGGTAGATTTTTGAACAGCTTTTGGGGTGGTGTGTTGGGTATTAGACGTAACAACTGTATTATTGCCTGTATTAGGTACAGTAAGTTTTTGGTTAATCAAAAGACCATCAGTAACCGACAAGCCATTTAATGCTGCCAAATCCGCCACTGTGGTATTAAATTTACGAGCCAATGTAGTAAGATTGTCGCCAGCCTGTACGGTGTAAGTGGTAAGTTTATTGTTGGCAGGCTTGTTGGCATTACTGGCAACAGTACTGACTTTATTTGGCACAAGCCATAAACGCTCACCACTTTTTACCATATAGTTGGTGGGTACACCATTATAACTGGCAAGCTGACTGACTGACAAACCATGCTTGGAAGCAATGCCTGTTAAGGTATCACCAGCCACCACTTTATAGCGTTCTATTGTGGTCGTTTGGGTTCTGGGTTTATTGCTAATGGCATTGTTGTTTTTTCTGCCAGATTGTACATTGTTGGTGTTATTTAACTGAACATTACCTGTTTGAGCATTGGGTGCATTGAAGCTTAGGCTTTTTACCTGCCCACGAGATTCTAGCACTGATTGCCCTGTTTGTATCGCTGACAGATTGATGTTGCCATCATTAGAAATGGGCTGGACATTCTCCACACTATTGACACGAATCTGACCTGCGATAAAATCACGTTCTTCTTGGGATAATGGTGGCTCTTGGATAATGGTGTTGTTGTTTGTGATTTGGACGTTGGTTGTCGGCAAAGTATTGGTAGAAGCCAGCACCTGAGCTGATGAAGTATCACCTGTACCGCCCGTTCTAAGTGGGACATAATCACTAATCATATAGGTGGTCGCACCGCCACGACCATCACCCGCCAACGCCGAAAGCTGACCATCGATGTTATTTGGTATGCTATTTGGAATGATAACCCGTCCAGGTCCCGTTTCGTCCACTTTAAGGTAAGTCAAAGCAGGGTTTAAGAAACGCAATTCTTCAATAGCAACACCCGTAATACGAGCCACATCATATAAGCTTACACCATAGTTGGTAGGTACAGCTCTAAAATGGGCGTGGTTGGCAATAGCAGGCAATGACACACCGTAGTTGTTTGGAGCACCGATGATTTGAGCAACTGCCAAGAAACGTGGCACGTAATTCATCGTCTCAGCAGGCAAACGAAGCGACCAATAATCGGTTGGCAATCCTGCTTGACGGTTGGCATCAATCGCTTTTTGGATACGGGCAGGTCCTGCATTGTAGGCTGCCAGTGCCAACTCCCATGAGCCGAATTGATTGTACAAACTGGTCAAAAAGTCATAAGCTGCCCGAGTAGATTCAATCACATCACGGCGACCATCGTAGCCCATACTTTGGTTTAGACCATAGATACGTCCTGTGCTTGGAATAAACTGCCAAAGCCCTGCTGCTGCTGCATTGGACGTTGCTGATGGGTCGTACGAACTCTCAATGATAGGCAACAACGCAAGCTCGGTAGGAATGCCACGTCTTTCAGCTTCGGCAACGGTATGATATAGATAACGAGAAGTACGTGCAGTCAAACGATTGATGTAATCTTGGCGACCATAGAACCATGATTTTTGAGCCTCAATACGGTTGTTATTAAACTGTTGTATGCGATAACCACGACGCACTCTATCCCAAAGGTTGCCATAACGTTGAATGGTCAAATTATCCCCTTCCACCATACTCATGTCGGTAGCTTGGAGCAAATCTTCAAGCTCATCAAGCGTGGCTTGGTCTAGGACATTATTGTTGGGTGTTTGGTAAGTGTTTTGATAAGTATTGGGAACAGAATAAGGATTTTGATAAATGTTGGGATTGGTAGCGGGATTAGTGGTGGCATTGGTATTTACATTCGTATTGACTGCTTGATAGGGATTTTGCCCATAGGCATTAACATCGCCATAACTGGGCTGTGCCATACCACCTATTGAATTGGCTGATGTGTTAATAGGTGCATTGTCTCGTTGGGGAGCAACACACGCCACCATAAGTATCGGAGAGATGGCGATTGCCAATGGTTTCAAGTAAACAGATGTACGCTTACTTACATTAAAAGATTTCATAGTAATTCCCAGTTTTAAAAAAATACTCACATCATAATACACATGATTATACATCTACAATAGTAGAAATTTACTACAATCATTGGTCCAAACAGCCCTTCAATGAAAGGATAACCCATTATTATATAGTAATATTTATATCTAGTAAAGGTAAACCTCTAAGAAACTTTATGGTGGTTTTTAGTTTTGTTTGGGAGATAAAAAATAA
>NZ_BCYQ01000044.1 GCF_001598275.1 Moraxella oblonga NBRC 102422 | reverse complement strand
TGTTTTTGAAAAAAATTGAAAAAAGTTGTAGGGGGTTGATTTTTTTGGGTTTTTATAAAAAAGAGACAAGCCGTTGAGGTTGTCTCTTTTTGTCATCACAAGGATATTATCAGCATTAACCTTTGATTTTTTTGGTGCTAACTACTTTACAAGTTTTGTGCGTAATTCTTGAGTCTGGGTCTTGCACCAAAATGTCTGACTTGTGATAGTTGTTCAAGGTTAGTGCGTCAGTACCAATATTCCAACTGTTGTCATCACCAAATGACGTACCTGCAATGTCAGACTGTGCCAAGTTGATGGGCAAGAAGCGAGTTTTGCCACCCAAATTAGCTTGGGCATAAGTTGGCAGGTTTTGTTTGTTAAAACCATAAGTAACCTTGATGTTACCACCTTTACCGCAACTGTATGTTACTTGTCTAACTTTGGTGGCTGTCTTGTCAGCTTGTGCCGGATCCATGACTTGGGCAGAAGCGATGCCAGAAAAAAGAACGCCACAGGCAAGTAATGGTGCAATGATTTTAGCGGTTTTCATAACTTTACTCCAAATGAGTGAATGGTACAATCAAATCACCACAAAAGTCGGACATGGTCAAGATTATAGACTGTGCTGTGATTTGATGTCTTCATTATAACAAAACGCACAAAAAACAATATAGTATAACGGTAAAATTTTCTTGCTAACCACACTGATTTTGTGGGTAAACACGCACAAATGACATATTTTGTTACATTTATGCAAATTAACCTCCTTTTTGTAAAAAAATAATGGCAAATATTGCGTCATCTTGCCCCAAAAATGTTACAATAGCCAAAAATTCTTTGAGTACTAAACCATGAATATTACTATCATTAACCACCCCTTAGTCAAGCACAAACTCTCACTAATGCGAGCAAAAGACTGCTCCACCTATAAATTTCGTACACTAACCAAAGAGCTTGGGCGACTGATGGCATATGAAGCGAGTCGTGATTTTGAAATCGAGCATTTTACAATGACAGGCTGGGAGGGTAACGAGATTGAAGGTACACAAATTAAGGGCAAAACCGTAACACTCGTACCAATCCTACGGGCAGGATTGGGTATGCTTGATGGCGTATTGGATTTACTCCCCACCGCCAAAATTTCGGTGGTAGGTTTGCAACGAGACGAAGAGACGCTTGAACCTGTGCCATTTTTTGAAAAATTTGTCAAAGACATTAATAAACGCCCTGCCCTAATCCTCGATCCAATGCTGGCGACAGGTGGTAGCATGGTAGCAACCATTGATATGTTAAAAAAGCACGGTTGTACCAACATCAAGGCATTGGTACTGGTCGCTGCCCCAGAGGGAGTTAAGACGGTCAATGACGCACACCCTGATGTGCAGATTTTTGCCGCCTCGCTAGATAGCCATCTAAATGACAAAGGTTATATCATTCCCGGACTTGGTGATGCAGGAGATAAGATTTTTGGGACGAAGCAGTTTTGAATAACCCAATAAAAAAGAGCAATTTGATGGTTGCTCTTTTTTTATTAATCAAGTTAATTTGCCATGACATTGCTTGTATTTAAGACCAGAGCCACATGGGCAAGGAGCATTACGATTGATGTTTTCAGGGATTTCAACATCGTCATTATGCTCAACTTGATGTTTTACAGGCGTAAAATCCACACTGCCTGAACCCAAACTCACCGCCACACGTTTAAAGCCTTGCTGTACAGGGCGTTCTGCTGGTGTGCTGGGGGTGATTTCTCCCTCCAAATTCATTGTTGCATGTTCAAAAGTCATGCGAATCTGCTCGGCTTGACGGCGACGCTCTTCTTCTAAGAATGCAATCTCTTCTGGGGTTGGAATATGTACACGTGCCAAATCCTGCACCACGTCTGATTTGATGGCTCCTAGCATGGCTTGGAAAAGCTCAAAAGATTCACGCTTGTACTCTTGTTCTGGGTTCTTTTGGGCGTAGCTACGTAAATGAATGCCTTTACGGAGCTGATCCATTTGAGTCAAATGCTCTTTCCAATGACGGTCAAGATTTCTAAGCATGAAATCTCGTTCTAGGCGACTGGCATTTTCTTCGCCCATTTGAGAACGTTTTTCATCATAATGAGCGATGGCGGTATCAATGATTTTTTGGCGTAAACCCTCCTCGTCCAAACGGCGGTCAGCATCCAACCAATCATTGATGGGCATATAAAAGCGAAACGCCTCTTCAATCTCATCTTCTAGTCCATCAATATTCCATTGGTCATCAACCGAACCACGAGGAACAAATTGGTCAATCAAAATATTATACACTTCGTGATGCATGCCTTTGATAGATTCATACAAATCCGCCTCTAAAAGCAAATCATCACGCTGTCCATAAATCACCTTACGTTGATCATTGGCAACATCGTCATATTTTAATAACTGTTTGCGGGCATCAAAATCCCTCGCTTCCACTTTGCCCTGAGCATTTTCAATGGATTTAGAAACCATTTTATGCTCAATCGCCTCATCTTCTTTTAACCCCATAGCACGGAACATATTTACCACACGCTCGCCTGCAAAAATTCGCATCAAATCATCTTCCAATGATAAGAAAAAGCGAGAATAACCAGGGTCGCCCTGTCGCCCTGCTCGCCCACGCAATTGGTTGTCAATACGGCGTGATTCGTGGCGTTCAGAGCCGATGATATGTAAACCACCTGCTTGTTTGACTTGTTCGTTTTTAATCTGCCAATCAGCTTGGAGCTGTTCCTTTTGCTCTTCGGTCAAATCGTGCAAGTTGGCAACTTCGGCTTGCCAATTACCGCCCAAAATAATATCCGTACCACGACCTGCCATGTTGGTAGCAATGGTAACGGCAGAGGGTCTGCCTGCTTGGGCAATGATTTCGGCTTCACGCTCATGCTGTTTGGCATTTAGAACATTGTGGGCAATGCCTGCTTGCTCAAGCAAATAAGACAACTCCTCACTTGCCTCAATCGTGGCTGTACCAACAAGGACAGGAGCCCCCTTAGCAGTGATTTGTTTAATCTCACGAATGATGCCTTGATATTTGCCCAGTTTGGTCATAAAAATCTGATCATTCAAATCAATACGAGCAATGGGGCGATGTGTTGGGATAATCACTACATCAAGGTTGTAGGTGGATTTAAATTCCGCCGCCTCAGTGTCGGCAGTCCCTGTCATTCCTGATAATTTGCTATAAAGACGAAAATAGTTTTGGAAGGTGGTGGTTGCCATCGTTTGGTTTTCAGGCTGAATCTCCACGCCTTCTTTGGCTTCTACCGCTTGGTGCAAACCCTCACTCCAACGTCTGCCCGGCATAGTACGACCTGTATTTTCATCTACAATAACAATCTCGCCTCCTGCCTCGTCCACGATGTAATGAACATTTTTAATAAAAATATAATGTGCCTTAATGGCGGCTTGCACATGAGCAAGTAAGGGCAGGCGAGCAGGGCTATACAGACTTTCATTTTCACCAAGTTCGCCCACTTCTATCAAAAAGCGTTCAATTTTTTCATAGCCCTTTTCGCTAATTTCAATAGCACGGTTTTTTTCATCAATCCAAAAATCACCCTCTTTATTTTCTTTGTTCAATTCTTCATCTTTGGATTGAGTAAGGCGAGGAATGATGTTGTTGATAAGTGCATAAAGGTGAGCAGAATCCTCCGCTTGCCCAGAGATGATGAGTGGTGTACGAGCCTCATCAATCAAAATACTATCAATCTCATCAATGATACAATAATTTAGCGGACGTTGTTTTTTCTCGTCCATGCTAAACACCATATTATCTCTAAGATAATCAAAACCGTATTCGTTGTTGGTGCCATAAGTAATATCGGCACGGTAGGCATCAAATTTTTCTTGGGGAGGTTGTTGGCTATAAATCACCCCCACCGTCAAACCCAAAAACTCAAACAAGCCACGGTTCAACTCTGCATCACGAGTCGCCAAATAATCATTGACCGTAACCACATGCACACCCTTGCCACTGATGGCATTGATATACATGGCAAGTGTCCCCATGAGGGTTTTGCCCTCACCCGTTTTCATCTCGGCGATTTTGCCCTCGTGCAAAGTAATGCCACCGATGAGCTGAACATCATAGTGTCTCATGCCATTGACTCGTCTGGACGCTTCACGACACACCGCAAAAGCTTCTGGCAAAATACTATCTAGCGATTCACCCTTTTGGTGACGTTCTTTAAATTCGGTGGTTTTTTGGCGTAACTCGTCATCGGACAGTGCCATGATGGCATTTTCAAAACCGTTGATTTTATCCACGATTTTACGCATGCGTTTTAATTCACGGTCGTTTTTGGTGCCGATGGTTTTTTTGATGATGGTTGATAACATGGTTGTTCCAAATTGCCAGTTGGCAAAAATCTTTTAAATACAATCTAGGTATATGGTTGCCAATGATAAAAAATCAAGGCAACCTCTTTGGTGGATTAACCTGCAATTTTTACACCAACTGCTCAAACGCCCGCTCGGCACACAAAATCGTCTTATCCAAATCATCATAACTGTGAGCCGATGACATAAAGGAGGCTTCAAAGGCAGAAGGGGCAAGGTAAATACCCTGTTTTAACATTGCGTGGAAAAAAGCATTAAAGCGTTTGGTGTCAGCATTTGCCACCTCATTAAAATTCTTGGGCAAATTTTGGCTAAAAAACAAGCCAAACATACCACCAACATAACAAGCATTAAAGGCAACAGAATGCTTTTTGGCAACCGCCTTTAAGCCATTGACCAAATAAGCGGTTTTGGCAGTCAGCTCCTCATAAAAATCAGGCTTGGTCAAATGCTCAAACATCGCCTTGCCAGCTCGCATTGCCAAAGGATTGCCAGAGAGCGTGCCAGCTTGATAAACACCGCCCAAAGGGGCGATACATTCCATAATTTCTCGTTTTCCGCCAAACGCTCCCACAGGCAAGCCCGCCCCAATGATTTTGCCAAAGGTGGTCAAATCAGGCTGTATGCCAAAATAATGGCTTGCTCCTTTGAGTCCGACACGAAAGCCTGTCATCACTTCATCAAAAATCAAGACCACGCCATAATCGGTGCATAATTGGCGAAGCGTTTGATGAAATTCCTTAGTGGGGATAATCATATTCATATTGCCAGCAATTGGCTCAATGATGACACAGGCAAGCTCACCGCCAAATTTTTCAAAAGCAGCCTTCAAAGCCTCTATGTCATTATAGGGCAAAGTGATGGTATGTTTGGCAAAGTCGGCTGGCACGCCCTTTGAGGTTGGCTCGCCAATATCTAGCATTCCAGAGCCTGCCTTGACCAAGAGACTGTCGGAATGACCGTGATAACAGCCTTCAAATTTGACGATTTTGTCTCGTCCTGTATAGCCCCTTGCAAGGCGGATTGCCGACATTGTCGCCTCTGTGCCAGAGGACACCATACGAATCAGCTCAATATGAGGCAATAGCTCACAAATCAAATCCGCCATTGTGGTTTCAAAGGGTGTTGGACACCCAAAAGACAAACCATCATCGGCAGCAGTTTTGACCGCACTAATCACAGGCTCAAAGGCGTGCCCCAAAATCATCGGTCCCCACGAACCAACATAGTCAATATAAGGGCGACCTTCTGTATCATAAATATACGCCCCTTTTGCTTTTGACACAAAAACAGGTGTACCGCCCACGCCTGTAAAGGCACGCACAGGGGAATTAACGCCCCCTGGGATATGGCGTTTGGCTTTTTCAAATAGGACTTGGTCGGCAGTTAGGTTGGTCATGGCATTATCCTAAAAATTAATTGGAGATATTTTACCATCTTTTTAGACATAACCAAAAATAAAAAGCCACGTTTTGCAACATGGCTTTGTCATTATTGTGTAAAACATGCCTGTATTCGTTTGGCAAGTTGTACGTCCCTACCGTGAACTTCGGGATTATCAACTTCACCAATCGCTACCGAAACAGTATTATAATACTGGCTAAGGTACGGATAGTGTTCAAGCTCTTGACAATAAAACGCCAAGCGAGTGATGAATGCCACCGCAGATGCAAAATCCGAAAATTCAAAAGTTTTCACCAAACGATTACCGTCCAATCGCCAATCAGGTAAAAAATTTTCCAACTGTAAAGCCACTTGGTCGGAAGTGAGTGTACTCATAGACTTTATCCAGATGTTAAAAGATGTCCTATTGTACCAAAACTTTTGGCAAAATCAGCAAGATTTTTGTAACTCACCTTATGCCAAAAGCGACTGATATTCAGGGTGTTTTTGTAAAAAACTTGCCACAAAACTACAACTTGGCACAACCGCCTTGTTATTTTCTTTGGCATAGTCTAAGGCGAATTTAACAAGTGCCGTCCCCACACCACGACCGCCAAGCTCACTTGGAACGATGGTGTGGTTATAATCTAGGGTGGTATCATCAATGGTTTCATAGCTTAGATAAGCAGTATGACCATCAATGGTGGTTTCAAAGCGTTGGGTGGTAAGGTTGTGAGTGATGTGCATTTTCAATCCTTAAAATGGCTTGCAAAATAGGGTAAGCTGGATTATGCTAACATAAATTTTATAAAATGGGAATGACAATTATACCACTTTATACCTAATTATTATAATTAGCATACCAAGTGTCATCTAAGGCAATAAAATGATTTCCCAAATCATTTTGATAGCCGTAATCTTGCCAAGAATTTTGATACAGCCCTTGATAAAATTCATCAAAGAAGTTATGCTCAATCGGAATGCCATATCTTCTATATCCAACTTGTGGTTGTTGCTTTGGTTTATTTTTTGGCAATCTACGCTTTTTCTTGATTGTTCTACAAGATTCTTTTGATGACTCAAAATCTTCTTTCTCTATAACATTAAAAATATTTTTTTGTAAAAAGTGGTAAAACTCGTGATATTGTTTATGATGTTTTATTTCTAGGAAAAATTCATCACTGGCTTGATAAAATTCATCAATATCAGCCACAAAAGTAATAAAATCAAAATATTTTGCCAGCAATGATTTATCAGAATAGCTCAAATTTTTACATAGCGATAAAACATTTTTAATATCCAATCATAACTCCTTAGTAAAATCACTCCAAAAAATATCCAATTTTTCAACTTAGCCATTTTAACATATATGATAATAAAGCTCAATTTTATACCCACAAACCTTAAAACAACACCCACCCCACATTCCCGCCACCATCTACTAATCGCTACTTAAAATGGCTTATTCGCCAGCAATCAAACAAAAAGCCTTAGCTTATTATGACAAATATAAAAACATTGACCTTGTTGTAGAGGCTAAGGCACTCAAAACAATAAAATCACCCTTAAAAAAGACCACAGCCCATAAAGAGCAAAACTCAAACAAAGTCAAAGACTACCAAGATAACTTGAAATATTTTGCAAAGCACGCAAGGCTACAAGCTGGTTTATATAAGAAATGGCTTAGAAGTTATTTATCAAAGTTTGAGAGTGTTTGGCAGGGGTTGATGGGTGTTTTGGGGTTAAGTGAGTATATCACTCTATTTTTATCATAAACCACACCGCCTCACCATTTATGGTAAGTTTGATTTGTGAGCCGTCCACCAGGCCCTGCGGGAGCGTGGTGCGAATGGTACGACCTTGATGATTAAAGGTGATTTGCCCACCATGCTCGCTAAGTGCGGTATTGATAATGAGTGTGGGTAGAGTGTCTTTTGGAGGTTTGCCAGCTTCTTTGATGATGTTTTGGGCTTTGGCAAGTAGGGTTTTGGCATTCTTAAAAATGCCTTTATCAGCTTGCCAATCTTTTTGTAATTCGTGCAGTCTTTGTTCGGCGAAATGAGCAAATCGTTTGGCTTTGATGTCAAATTTTTGCAAATTTGCCATGACGGTGGGAGATTTTTGGATTTCTTGGTTGATTTTTTGGGTAAATTTACCCACCACGCTAAAATAGACGGCATGATATATGTCGTATTCGGCACGTTTTTTGGGGTCTTTTAGGGTGGCGTAAGCTTCGTTAATCAGTACGATTTGACCACTCTCGCCTGCTCGGTCTGGGTGGTGGCGTTTGGCTAATTGGCGGTAGGCGTGCTTGATATCATCTGTGCTGGCGGATTTTGGCACGCCCAAAATGGCATAATAGTCGTGTCTGGGGGCTTGGTTTTTCATGACAACGCATTCTCCAATGTTTCAAGCTCATCCATTTTTAGAAGTAAATTTTCTTCAATGTCTGCCACTTGTTTTTGTAGCTCGCTTTGTTTGCCAAGTACATTTAACAGTTTGTCTTTATTTTTATCATCATACATGGCTTGGTCAGATAAGGTATTTTCAATCTCGCCAAGCTCACTTGTTAATTTATCCAGCTGTTTTTCTAGTTTTTCTATCTCTTTACGCAAGGGGGCAGTTTTTTGGCGGTTTTGGGCATTTTGTTTGCGAATTTCTTCTTTGGAAAGGGCAGATTTTTCGGTGGTGGAGTTTTCTGCCCCTGCTTTGTTTTGGGCGACTTTGGCAAGGCGAGCCTGACGTAAATGCTCGGCATAATCTGCCATATCGCCTGTAAATTCGTCCGCTCGTCCGTCTGCTACGAGTAAAAGGTTGTCGCAGACATTCATCACCAAATCTCTATCGTGCGAGACTAGGATTAATGCCCCTTCATAGTTTTGTAGAGCGAGCATGAGGGCGTTTCGCATGGATAAATCAAGGTGGTTGGTTGGTTCGTCCAGCACCAGTACGTTGGGGCGTTGCCAAACGATGAGAGCAAGCGTCAACCGTGCTTTTTCACCACCAGAAAACAGACGACAGGGCGTGTCAATTTTATCGCCTTTAAAATTAAAACTTCCCAAAAACGACCGCAAATCAGCATCCGATGTCGTACCAGCAAGCCTCCGAAGTAAAATAAGTGGCGTGGCAGACTCGTCTAGTGCGTCCATTTGGTGTTGGTTAAAGTAACCCAATTTTAGGTTGTCGGAAATTTTGCGTGTGCCAGTGATGAGTGGTAAATCACCTACGAGTGCCTTAATGAGTGTGGATTTGCCTGCCCCATTTGCCCCAAGCACCCCAAGCCGAGTGTCAGGCGTGATTTGTAAATTTGCTTTATTGATTAGAGGCTTGTCATAACCAACGGTGGCATTATCTAGGCTGATGAGTGGTGATGAAATGCAGTTTGGTGGATAAAATTGAAAGGTAAATTCACTGTCTGCCATGACAGGAGCGATGTCAGTCATGTTGGCAAGTTGCTTGACACGGCTTTGGGCTTGTTTGGCTTTGGTGGCTTTTGCCCCAAAACGGCGAATGAAGTTTTCAAGGTGGGCTTTTATGGCTTCTTGACGTTCAAAGGCTTGTTGTTGTTGGGTTAAGCGTTCGGCACGAGTGCGGATGAATTGGCTATAATTGCCTGTGTAAAGGGTGATTTTGCCATGCTCAATATGAGCAATATGTGTACAAATTGTGTCCATAAAGGCTTGGTCGTGGCTAATGACGATGATGAGACCACCAAATTTTAAAAGCCAGTCTTCTAGCCATAAAATAGCATCTAAGTCTAAGTGGTTGGTGGGTTCGTCTAGCAAAAGCACGTCTGCCCTATGCATGAGCGTACGAGCCAAATTTAGACGCATTCGCCAACCACCAGAAAAATCCTGCACGGCTTTTGTGTGTTCTTGTTCACCAAATCCAAGCCCTGACAAAATCTGTCCTGCTTTGGAAGGTGTGCGATAGCCGTCTATCTCATCAAAACGTTGATACAAAGGGGCGATGGCATCTTGGGCAAGGTTGGTTTGATTTGCAAGTTTGGCATTTAACTCATACCATTCTTTGTCGCCTGACAACACATAATCTATCGCCGTTTGGTTGCTTGCGTGGATTTCTTGTGCCATGTGGGCGATTTGCCAGTTTTTTGGCATGTCAATTAAACCCATGTCTGTGCCATACTCACCAAGCAAACTGGCAAATAGTGTGGATTTGCCTGTGCCGTTGTTGCCTGTAAGTCCTACGATTTGACCTTGATGAAGTTGTAGATTAACTTCACTAAACAATAAGCAACCTTCTCGGCGAATGGCGACATTTTTTAGTTCTATCATGTGTCAGTGTACCAAATGAACGTTTAGGTTAAGAAAGGTAAGAGTCTGCTTAGTACATCAGCAGGTGAGCCGTTGGCATTGATGCGTTTGATTCTGTTGGGATTTTTTTGATGTTGGTATAAAAACCCTTGATATGTTCGTTCAAAAAATGCCAAATCTTCACTTTCAAATCGGTCTACCACGCTTCTTTTGCCTGCTCGTTGTATGCCAATCACAGGGTCTAAGTCCAACCAAAATGTCAAGTCGGGTTTTTTTGGAACAAAAGCTTCAATCAAAGATGAGATTTTGGCAAGTTGATGACTGTCTCCACCAAATCGCCCAAAACCCTGATATGCCACCGTGCTATCAAAAAAACGGTCGCACACCACCCATTTACCATCTGCTAGGGCAGGTAAAATGGTTTGGTGCAAATGGTCAGCTCGTGCAGTAAACATCATCAGAAGTTCAGTATCATCGCTGATGTTGGTTTTGTTGTCCAGTAAAATCTTTCGCAGTGTTTCTGCCAAAGGACTACCCCCTGGCTCACGAGTGCGAATGTAGGCGATGCCACGACTGTCAAGCTTGCGACAAAAACCGTCAATGGTGGTGGTTTTACCAACGCCTTCTGTACCTTCAAAGGTGATGAATTTGGGTGCGGTCATGATGTTTCCAAAAACAGTTATTCTTTATTTGCCATGACTTTGCGATATTCTGCCACGGCTTTGTTGTGTTCGTCTAGCGTTACACTAAACTTGTGTCCGCCCTTACCTGTCGCCACAAAAAAGATATAAGGTACATCAGAGGGGTACATGGTGGCGTGTATGGCTTCGGCAGACGGCAGGGCAATGGGTGTGGGCGGTAAGCCGTCTATTTGATAGGTATTGTAGTCAGTTTTTTCATCAATGTTTGAGCGGTAAATTTTGCCATCATAACGGTCAAACAATCCATAAATGATGGTGGGGTCGGTTTGTAATCGCATATTTTGGCGTAGGCGATTGACAAAAACGGCAGACACATCATTGCGTTCGGATTTGATGCCCGTTTCTTTTTCAATGATACTTGCCATGATGAGGGCTTGGTAGGGTGAATCATAGGGTAAATCTTTGTCACGCCCAAGCCAAGCTTTTTCTAAAAGCTGCATTTGGGTATCGTGTAAGCGTTGTAAAATCTCCCTATCAGACGTGCCTTGTGCAAACAGATAGGTGTTGGGGGCAAATTGCCCTTCTAGGTTGCCGTTGGGACTATCAATCCCCAATGCTTTGGCAACCGCTTCGTTGTCTCTGGCGACATCTGTCCATGAGTAACGGTCGGATTTTGGGGTGAGTAGCTCAAGGCTGATACCGCGTGTGTTTTTTAGGATTTGATACAAATCCTTGACAGTTTTGCCCTCGATGATTTGGATTTTAACCATTTCCACTTTTGCCCCTTTGCCCAAAATATCCACCACTTGTTTGAGGCTTGCATGGGCAGGGATTTCATAAGTACCCAAATTTAGGGCATCTTTGGCAAAAAATTTGATGTACAAACGAGTAATCGGCTCAAATGACAACGGCGTATCTTGCCAGTTTGGTTCGGTCAGTAGGCTATGGTAGGTATCGCCTGCGTTCACGGTGAGTTTGTGGGCGGGGCGGTCAGTGGGGGCAAATGCAGTTTGATAGACTGCCACGCCACCAGCTATGCCACCAAGGAGTAACACTCCACCCAAAAAGTGTAACAAGCCTTTGGTCATGGCATCGGTATTTAGGAAAGATTTTTTGTCAGACATGAATATAGCTAAAAATGAATTTGGGGTATTTTAGCAAAAAATAAGGTTGGTTGAATATGAAATTTGTTAATAAAAAACCACCCAATCCTTTGACTGGGCGGTCAGTTTTTACGGTTATGATTTGATAATCAATGCCCCTTTAACAAATCATTGACATCATCTTTTAATTTGTCAAAAAAGCCTTTTTTCTTGGCACTAGCACCGTTATCGCTGTGTAGGGTTTTGGCAAATTGTTCTAGGAGAGCTTTTTGTTCGCCAGTGAGGTTGGTTGGTGTTTCAACCACGATACGACAAATCAAATCACCCTGCATACCACCACGCACAGTCGTTACGCCCTTGCCACGCACACGCAAAAGCTTACCGCTTTGAGTACCTTCGGCGATTTTGATGTTGATTTTGCCGTCCAGTGTCGGAACTTCTACATCGCTACCTAGTGAGGCGGTTACGATATCCACAGGAACGTCCATATGCAAATCTGCCCCATTTCTGGTAAAGACATCATGAGGTTTGACAGCGATTTCTACGTACAAATCACCATTTGGCATACCATGATCGCCTGCTTCACCCTTGCCAGAGACTCGTACACGGTCGCCATTATCCACGCCTGCTGGGATAGAGATTTCAATGGTTTGGGATTTTTGTTGTTTGCCCTCACCATGACAATCAGAGCAAGGATTTTTAATGGTTTTGCCACTCCCATGACATTCAGGACATGGTTGTTGCATGACGAAAAAGCCCTGTTGCATACGCACCTGCCCATGACCGCCACAGGTTTTACAGGTTACGATGTCACTGTCAGACTTTGCTCCCTTGCCATGACAAGTTTCACACGCCACAGAAGTGCTAAAACGAATGTCTTTTTTGCAACCCTTAACAGCCTCTTCTAGGGTGAGAGTTAGATTGTAGAGTAAGTCAGCCCCTTTACTGGCACGGCGACCACCGCCACTACGCCCACCGAACATATCACCAAAGATGTCGCCAAAACCACCTCCGCCACTAAATCCACCACGACCACCGCCAAAGAAACTGCCAAAAATGTCGTTTAAGTCATCAGCACTAAATCCACCAGCGTTGCCAAATCCACCATTATTCATGCCTTGTTCAAAGGCACTGTGTCCCATGCGGTCATAGGTGGCACGTTTTTGAGCGTCCGACAGTACCTCATACGCCATAGTCGCTTCTTTAAATTTTTCTTCGGCACTTGGGTCATCTGGGTTTTTGTCAGGGTGGTATTTCATGGCAAGACGGCGGTAGGCTTTTTTGATTTCTTTTTCGTCTGCTGACTTATCCACACCCAAAATGGTATAAAAATCTTTACTCATGTCAAATCCTAAAAATTGCCAAATGGCACAAAAATTTGCCCTATTTATGGTGTTTTTACCATAATAATCAAGGTTTGGGATTATCATTTTTAAATTTTTATGGCAAAATATCCCAAATTATCGGAAAATCCTTATGAAAAAAGCCCCCTTTCTTCTCGTTGTTGTCATTGCTGTGTTGGTGGTGGCATTGTCGCCTTATTATAAATTATACACCCTTAAAACTGCCTATGAGCAAGGCGATTATGCCTCCATGGTCAATAGCGTTGATTTTGAGACGCTACGCCCCAACCTAAAACATCAGTTTTATGAAAAATTTGACGGTTTTGTTGCCCAAAATAACCTTGACCAAGCCCTAAGCCTGTTTGGTGTCAAACCTGAACAAATCCACAACTACGGCGTGCGTTTTATTGACAATGCGGTGGATAAAGCCATAACGCCTGACAACCTAACCGCCCTTGCCACAGGCAACGTCAACAAAGATAGCGAGCCTTTGCTTATCGGCATTGCTTTGGTCAGTGGGGCGGTAGATGTGCCAAAATTGGTGCAAAGCTATTTTCGCACAGGCAATGTAGAGCAAGCCATTAGCGAACAAAAACAACAAATTACCAAAAAAACCACCACCACAAACAGCCCCAAACCTACATTCAAGTACTGTGGTTTTAATTGTTTTGCCATTGATACAGCCATAAAAAATCAACCCATTCGTATCATCATGACACGTCATCAAGTGGTAGATTGGCGGATTGATAATGTCATCTTAAAAGATTGATTAAATAAAATGACTTATTTTTACGACAAATGGTTATAAATTTACAAAACAACACATAAAAATGGTTGCGATTGTTGCTCATATTTGGTTTAATATTGCCAAGTAGTTGGAAACATCATTCCAACAAATTCAATCTGACGATTTTTAGCAATTTGTTAATAGTCATTAACTTTTAAATTAATCTTTTAATTTTAAAAATTAATTCTGATAACTATTACTTAAATCGTCATTAATATCCATTAATCTACTTTTTAAGGAATAGCATCATGGCTAAATTATCTCTTGACGGTCTAAGCGACATCGACGGTTTCGTAGCAGCAGCATTGGTTGATAGCGAATCAGGTCTTGCTCTAGCTACTTTGGGTACTGGTATTGACCTAGAACTAGCAGCTGCTGGTAACACCGAAGTAGTACGTGCTAAGCGTAAAACTGCTAAGGCATTGGGTCTTAACGAATCTATCGAAGATATCCTAATCACTCTAAGCGGTCAATACCACCTTATCCGCCCACTAGTGCGTAACGACAGCCTATTCTTGTACCTAGTACTTGACCGCCAAAAATCTAACCTAGCTATGGCTCGCCACAGCTTGAAGAGCTTTGAAACTGAACTAGACTTCTCTTAATAGTCTTGGTTAAGCTCCTATCAAAAGTTGAATGAAAAAGCACAAAAAGCGCCCCTTTTGGGGTGTTTTTTGTGCTATTGTCCATAATTCTGACACATTCGTCAATACATTAGTACAAAATTCCACAAAATAGTTTTTGTAGTTATGATAATTGAGTTTTATAATACACAAGAATATAAACTATTTTTGGGTATTTATTTATGACAGATTTTGCACTTCCCACATGGTTTGCTCCTCATTTGGTTGCAGGAATGCGACGTGGCATAGAAAAAGAAGGGCTTCGCATGCAGTCCAATGGCTATGCCTCCACTGCTTTTCACCCCGCCAAACTTGGGTCAAAGCTTACCCACCCCTATATCACTACCGATTATTCTGAAAATCTACTTGAACTCATCACCACACCCAAATCCACCATCAAAGATGCACTTGACATGCTTCGTGAGCTTCATGTGCTTGTGCATCGTTCCTTAGAAAATGGGGAGTTGATGTGGCCGTTATCCATGCCATGTATGCTGTCAGATGATGATAGCGACATACCATTAGCAGATTATGGCACGTCTAATATTGGTAAATTAAAAACACTTTATCGTATGGGGCTTGGGGTACGATACGGTCGTAAAATGCAGACGATTGCAGGCTTGCATTACAATCTATCCATTGGCGATGATTTGTTTGGAAAATGGGCAAAAGCAGAAGGTCGTGCCGATTTACAAGCTTTTAAAAACGAAAAGTATTTGGCACTCATTCGCAATTTTAAACGCCTTACACCACTTGTGTTGTATCTGTTGGGGGCAAGTCCGAGTGTGTGTCGGTGCTTTTTGACAGGGCGTGAGCATGATTTGTTACCACTTGATGACAGTCAGCGTACCTATTATCAACCCAACGGTACAAGCCTACGCATGGGCAAACTTGGTTATACCAACAGTGTCCAAAAGGATTTAGATATTCGCTATAATGATTTAGATGAATACATCAAGGGTCTACGCAAGGCTATCGGTACGCCTTTTGCTGATTTTACCAAGATTGGTGTAGATGATGATAATGGCAATCCCATTCAAATCAACGACCACATTTTACAAATTGAAAATGAATTTTATAGCCCCATTCGCCCAAAACAAGTAACCAAATCAGGCGAAACACCAACAACCGCCCTAGCAGAGCGAGGTATTGCTTATGTGGAGTTTCGTGCCATAGACCTAGACCCATATAGCGACATCGGCATTACGACTGCTACCGCCTGCTTTTTGGAGGTGCTGGCGTTGTACTGCTTGTTGTCAGACTCTCCTGAGCTACTGCCTGATGAGCAGACACGTTTGGCAGATAATGTGGAGATGGTGGTTAACCATGGTAGAAAAATGGGCACCATCATTCAAACAAGTAATGGCAAACAGGGGTTACACGAATGGATAGTGGCAACGCTCAACCAAATGCAAATCATCGCTGATGCCTTTGATGAGTATTATGAGGGTAATGATTATCGCACAGCATTGGCACTCATGCAGGGCAAAGCAACCAATCCCAACTTTACCCTTTCTGCTCAAATAGAATCGGATTCTAGACGACTTGGTAGCACGTGGAAGCTCGGGCAATTTTTGGCACAAAAACACCAAAATGAACTGCTTGATTTTGCCATAAGTAACGAAAATGCCTTTAATTATGCCAACATCGCCATACAATCTTTTGCCGACCAACAGGCACTTGAAAGAGAAATCACCGTACCATTTTCTGAGTTTGTGAAACAGTTTCGTTGATTATGATAAAACATTTAACTTTTCGTACACTGTGTGCCAGTTTGTTTGCTTTTTCGGTCATTGCGACCCTAGTGGCGATTTTTTATTTCCAAAAGCATTTAGGACTTGAACCTTGCCCGCTTTGTATTTTTCAGCGCATTGGCGTTTGGATTATGGGTGGGTTTGCCTTTTTGGGTATGCTTGTCAACCCTAAAAAACTGTGGTTACAATCCATCCTATGGGTTGGTATGTTGATTGGCGTGCTTTGGGGGCTTGGGGTGGCAGGTCGCCATGTGTGGCTACAACACCTACCTCCCAACCAAGTGCCTGCCTGTGGGCCAGGTCTAAATTACTGGGTGGAGACATTGCCTATACTACAAGTATTCCAAGAAGTACTAAAAGGTTCAGGCGAATGTGCAGTGATTGATTGGCAGATGGCGGGATTTAGCATTCCTGAGCTGACGCTTGCTATGTTTGCGGTGTTTTTGGTTACGCTCTTGATTGGTGGTTTTAAAATGTTTAAAAAACAAACGTAAATTCAACATTAACTCTAAAAACCTTGTTTGATAACAAGGTTTTTAGTTGCCTGCTCTTATTTTATCAAGCTCGGCTCTCACCTGTGCTACCCCAATAGGACTTAGCATACGGTCTAGGTTTTTCCAGATTTTGTGAAAATCGTAGCCACCACCTTTCATCTCGGTGCGTGCCGATTCAATATCCCAACCTTGATAAATCACTCGGTACATGGCAATGACGATGCCTGTGCGGTCAGCTCCGTGATAACAATGTACAAGCACGCCACCTTGCTCACGACCCTGCTCAATGGCGTACAAAGCTCGGGCGATTTGGGCAGGACGGACATGCCATGTCAGTATTGGTTCGTTGATGAGCGTTACTGAATTATCAAAAATCTTAGCATCTTTATCTTGGTTTTTGTATTGGAGGTTGATGACGGTTTTGATGTTTTGAGCATTCATGTGTGAGATATCATCATGGATTGGCATTTCACTGCGATAAACACCTTCATCTACTTGATAAAAATTGGCATCTGCTTTAATCAAACTTGCCCAATGCTCTGGACGTGGCTTTGTGGCTGGATAAGTCGCACAGGCGATTAAGTGCAAAGCCAATAAGAAAACGGCAAAATGTTTCACGTGGAACAATCCTAATGATGTAAAGTTGCCATTATAACAAAATCCCAAGTGATTGACAAAAACCTTAAAAATGGTTATAGTTGAGACATTACTCACCCATTTTTAAGGATAAAATTATGGCTGATTTTGTAACTTGTGATTTGCTTGATGATAACGAAGATAAAGTTATCTACGTACTGCCCCCTATCATAGATGGTCAGGCGTGGCGACAGTATGGTGGTGTCAGTACTTTTGGAGGTCAGGCGGTAACGGTCAAATGCTTTGAGGACAACTCTCGTGTCAAAGAACTGCTCGCTACTGATGGTACTGGTAAAATCTTAGTTGTGGATGGTGGTGCCTCCATGCGATGTGCGTTGATGGGGGATATGATAGCAAAATCAGCGGTAGAGAACGGCTGGGTAGGAGTTATCATCAGTGGCTGTGTGCGTGATGTTGATGAGATTGCCAAGATGACTCTTGGGGTACTTGCCCTTGCTAGCATTCCCAAAAAGAGCGTAAGAAAAGGCGTTGGAGAAACAGGTTTGCCCATTAGTATCGGCGGAGTAACCATTTGTGATGGCGACTTCGTTTATGTGGATAACAATGGCGTGATAGTGAGTAAGGAAAAGTTGGTTTGAGTAAAAATGGCAATATCTAAAAGTATTGCCATTTTGTTGCTTGTTTTGTGTAATTGTGCAAATTTGCACTTATAGAGGAAGTTGTATGCAGTTCCCCCCCCCCCC
>NZ_BCYQ01000043.1 GCF_001598275.1 Moraxella oblonga NBRC 102422 | reverse complement strand
TCGAACCATGGTGGAAAACCGTTTCACTCAAAGGCTTAGCTCAGGGCGAACGGTTTTGGTGGTTTTTGAAGTTAAATCACTATAATTTTGTATCATTTTTAAAGTTGTTTTGGTATGGATTAAGCATAAAAGTAAAAGACGCACTAAGTGTAGCACGTCTTTTGTGGCTGGTGTGTGAAAATTATGTAAAAAAATCAACTTTCTACTACGCCTGTGATGTCTACAGGGGTGGTGAGTCCTGTTTCTTTTTTCTTGTCAGCTCGTTTGTCTTGGAGGGCTTGTAGATACGCTTCGTCAACATCACCTGTAATGTATTTGCCGTCAAATACCGAACAATCAAACTCGCTGACACGACTGTATTTGGTGTTATTGACCGCCTCTATCAAATCGTTCAAATCTTGGAAAATGAGTCTGTCTGCACCAATGATTTGACACACTTCGTCTACGGTACGACCTGATGAAATCAACTCACTGCGTACAGGCATATCAATGCCATAGACGTTGGGATAAATCACAGGTGGAGCAACGGATGCAAAAAAGACATTTTTCGCCCCAGCGTCTCGTGCCATTTGTATGATTTCACCACAGGTTGTACCACGCACGATAGAATCATCAATGAGTAGGACGTTTTTGTTTTTAAATTCTAGGTGAATGGCGTTTAATTTTTGGCGAACGCTTTTTTTGCGTAAAGATTGCCCTGGCATGATAAAGGTGCGTCCGATGTAGCGGTTTTTGTTAAAACCTTCACGGTATTTGACACCCAAATGCCACGCACATTCTAAGGCAGAATTGCGAGAAGTATCAGGAATGGGCATAACAACATCAATGTTGTGGTTTTCGCCCCATTCACGCAATATTTGTTTGGCGAGTTTTTCGCCCATACGCATACGAGCTTTATGTACAGAGATGTTGTCAATGATACTATCAGGTCTGGCAAAATAAACATATTCAAAAATACAAGGCGTGTGGCGAGGATTGCTAACACATTGTTTGGTATAAATTTGGTGATTTAGGTCAATGATGATTGCCTCGCCTGCATTAATATCACGCACAATCTCAAATCCCAAGGCGGTCAAGGCAACAGATTCGGAGGCGACCATGTATTCTACCCCTTGCTCGCTATCACGTTTACCATAGACAAGCGGACGAATGCCGTTGGGGTCTCTAAATGCCACCAGCCCCACGCCTGCAATCATTGCCACCACTGCATAAGCACCCTGACACCGTTCATAGACAGCGTTGAGAGCGGTAAAAATATCATCAGGTTCAGGTTTGGTTTTGCCTGATTGTTGTAACTCGTTGGCAAAAATATTTAGCAAAACTTCTGAATCTGAATCGGTGTTTAGGTGGCGACAATCTTTTTCAAACAACTCTTTGGCAAGTGTGTCGGCGTTGGTTAGATTGCCATTATGACCCAGTGCAATGCCATAAGGTGAATTGACGTACATGGGCTGGGCTTCGGCGGTGCTAGATGTACCTGCCGTAGGATAGCGAACGTGTCCTATGCCAATGTTGCCAACCAGACGCAACATATGCTTGTCCAAAAACACATCTTTTACCATGCCATTATCTTTACGTAAATAAAAGCGTCCGTCATGTAAAGTGGTGATTCCTGCTGCGTCCTGCCCACGATGTTGTAGCATGGTCAAGCCGTCATAGAGCATCTGTCCAACAGGTTCATGGGCACAAACACCAATTACGCCACACATATTTTTTCTCCTAAAATTCAATAAAATAGCGTTTGAAAAATCAAACGCCAACGATTAAAAATGGTGATGACTCTCTTCTTTGACTTCTTGCCAAATCTCTTGGGCGATGACTTTTGCAACAGGAGCAAAGGGCAGTATCATCTGAGCCAATGTTGATTCTTGGAAACTTTGTGTTTTTGCTAAAATGGGTGAAAAAACACTAAGTAAAATCAATACCTTTAATAACTCTTTTGCCATGCCGATACCGCCACCAATGAGTTTGTCAAAAAGTCCCAAATATAGGGCTTTTAGGGTTTTTTGGGCAATCCAAACCACCACATGTCCAATACCAACCACAACCACAACGATGACGAAAAATGCAATGGCTTTTTGCACCAAAATATCATCTGATATATGAGCAAATGAGGGGGCAAATGAGCTGGCTAAGGCAGTAGCTAAAATCAGTCCGCCAAGCCAAGCTAGAAAGGATAAGATGGTTTTGACTGCACCCTTCTTGAAACCACGATAAAGCCCAAGCCCCAACAATATAACGATGATGATATCAATAATCACAAATAATCTCTATTATTCGTCAGCTGTTTTTGTCTTTTTGAGAATCTCGGTAATTGGCAATCGCCTGTACGCAAGACTGCACAAGGGCAGGGCCTTTATAAATAAGCCCAGAGTATACTTGTACGGCTGTTGCCCCTGCTTTGATTTTTTGGACGGCAAGCTCGCCTGTATCAATACCGCCTACGCCAATGATGTCAATCTTGCCATCTAAACGTTCGGCAAATTTGGAGACAATCTGTGTGCTGTGATGTCCTAGTGGTCTGCCTGACAGTCCGCCCTCTTCGTCTCCATATTGGTATTCTTCAACGCCTGCTCGTGATAAAGTGGTATTGGTGGCAATCAATCCATCAATCTCAAAGGCAAGTAACCCTTCGGCGATTTCGTTGATTTGATTTTCGTCCAAATCTGGGGCGACTTTTAGGGCAAGTGGCACATAATAGCCGTGTTGATTGGCAAGTTTGATGTGGCAATTTTTAAGCCCTTCAAGAAGCCTTAAAAGAGCAGGGCCACTTTGTAAATCACGCAAATTTTTGGTATTGGGGCTTGAAATATTGACGGTGATATAGCTGGCGTGTGGATAGACACGTTCTAGGCAATAGATGTAGTCATCTAGAGCATTGAGCATGGAAGTGGTGGCATTTTTACCAATGTTAATACCTAGCACACCTTGATATTTGGCGTTTTGGATGTTTTGCACCAGTCTGTCCACGCCATTGTTGTTAAAACCCATGCGATTGATAATCGCTGCTGCTTCGGGTAGGCGAAACAGGCGGGGTTGGTCATTGCCCGGTTGGGGTTTTGGAGTTACTGTTCCTACTTCTAAAAAGCCAAAACCAAGCTCGGCAAGTGCGTCAATGTATTCGCCGTTTTTGTCAAGTCCTGCCCCAAGTCCCACAGGGTTGGTGAGATTGATGCCCATGCAGGACGTAGGCAGAGCTTGTTTGGGGTAGGCAAAACCCAAAAGATGTGCATCGTGTGCTTTTTGAAGCATATCAAGTGTCCACTCATGAGCTTCTTCTGGCTCCATAGTGAACAAATAAGGGCGAAGTAGTTTATAAGACATTTTTTATATTCCAAAGACTGTATCCAAATTATATCATTAATTTGTTAATAACAAAACCTACAAGCTAGAACAAGCTGACCCTTTATAAGACAATTTACAATTTGGCAATATTATAGCAATAAAATCCATACCAATCATGAAAAAACAGTACATCTGTTATTTATGTCAATGAGACATATTTAGGGCATACCCGCCCTTTATAATACCATTTACATTTAGCAATAATCTAGAAATATGGCATTTTTACATTAAAAATGGCCAAATCTTGTGGGTGCGTTTTATTTTATTTTTAATTGTAATATAAAAAGGTAGGTATGTCCCATACAAATGTGCATTAACATTAAATGGCTATTGGGGTTGTTTTGGGATAAAATTATCAGTTTGATTTGCCAAGCCTTTGGCAAATACTTGCGATTCTAGCACTCGGCATTCGGCAAGTTCAAATGTTGTGGCAGGAAAGTCATGCATTAGTGACACCATACGAGCCACAATCGGCATATGGCAGACGATGGCGATGGTTTTGTTATGTTCTAGTCCATAATGTTTGGCGATGATTTGCTCAATGTCTGATAGACCTTGTGTGGGGTCATCATCTGGTGTGATGCTGTCAAGCGTGATAAAAGTGGGGTGTTGTCCTTGTGTGTCGGCAAGTTTTTCTAGGATTTTGGCGGTTTGGTTGGCACGGTTAAAGGGGCTTGTGATAATCATGTCAAGCTGATGATGTTTAAGTAAATGCGTGGCAGTTTCAAGAGCTTGGGCTTGCCCAAACTCCGTTAGGTTACGTCCTGCATCATCGGCACAGTAGGCGGTGGCTTGTCCATGGCGGATAAAAATAAGTTTCATAACTTGTCCTGTTGGATTATTGGGTGAGTTGCTCATCTGCTGATGTATCTTTGGTTTTTTTGTTTTCTTTGGTGGCTTTTAGTACTTCATCAAATTCTTTGGAAAGTTTTTCGTTGCTTTCATCATGAGGCATGACAAATTCTACATCACTGCGAAAGCCAGTTTCCATTAGATTTATCGCCACGCTTAGGGCGGATTTGTTTTCATAAAGTACCGCATATAATGCGTGTGTGATGGGCATATAGATGCCTAATTTTTTAGCTTGTTCTTCTACTTGGGCGATGGTGTTCACTCCTTCGGCAGTCTGCCCCAGTTTTTTGATGGCATTATCAAGGGTCATGCCTTTGCCAAGCATATTACCTACTTGATAGTTGCGACTTAGGGTTGAGTTGCAGGTTGCGTACAAATCCCCCACACCTGACAGCCCCAAAAATGTCAAAGGATTTGCCCCCACTGCCACCCCAAAACGACTCATCTCTGCCAACGCCCGAGTTAAAAGCATGGCTTTGGTATTTTCGCCCACACCATAAGCATTTGCCATGCCCATAGCGACAGCGTAGATGTTTTTTAAAGCCCCGCCAAGTTCCACGCCTTTAACATCATCAGAGGCAAATACTCTAAAAAAAGCACTGTGCAATGCCGTTTGTACTGCCACTCGCAAGGCTTCGGAGGAGCTAGCAATGACACTGGCTGACGGCATATTATTCATGATTTCAAGAGCAAGGTTTGGACCGCTCATTACCCCAAAGTTGACCTGTGGCAACTCTTCTTTGATGATGTCGCTCATCAGGGCAAAGGTTTCTTTTTCAATGCCTTTGGTAAGTGAGACGACTGCTTGATGAGTGATGAGAGGTCGGATGTTTTGTAGTGTTTCACGCACCGCCGAACTTGGCACAGCCACAAAAATAATATCTGTACCCTTGACTGCCTGTGCCAAATCATGACTAAAATTAAGATGTTCTTCAAGTGTATGGTTGGGTAGGTATTTTTTGTTGATGCGAGTTTTGTTTAGGATTTTGACGGTTTTTTTATCACGCACCCACAAGGTGGTATGACAGCCATTTTTGGCAGATAGGTTTGCCATTGCTGTGCCAAAACTGCCACCGCCCAACACCGCAATGCGTAATGGTGTGGGCATATTTTTATCCACATGAATGCCAAGTTTGTCAGCATCTGGGACTTTTTTGCGTTTTTTGGCAAGATGTGCCAAATTTGCCAAAATGCCACCTTCTGCCTCCGACTTTTCAAGCAAGTGCTTTGCTTCTTCTATGCCTTGATTGGCAACATCAACAATTTTTTGGACTTTGGAATTGCTTTTTGGCAGTTTCATGATTGCCTCTAATTAATATATCTACAATAGTAGAAATCAAATACAGTCATTAGACCAAATAAGATGAATAAATTTTCTTATTTTGCTAATTCTATCAATAGGTTATATTATTGTCAATTGATTTGATATTGAGTGAATTTGTGGCACTTTTTGAGCGTGGAGAGTATGTTAAAATTAGTGGTCAAATTTGACAAAATTTGCCAAATCTACCGCCTCACGCTCTGGCATGGTAATGTCGCTTGTTCCTACATAAACAAAGCCACAAATCAGATTGTTTTCATTGACATCAAAATGTGACTTGATTAAAGGTTCGTTGCACAAATCGCCTGTACGCCACACGGTTTTGTAGCCTTGACTTTCAAAAGCAAGCAACAGATTTTGGATAACTGCTCCTACGCATAAAAGTTGTTCAAATTCTGGTACTTTTGGGTGTATTTGATAATCGGTGGCAACCGTGATAATCATTGGAGCTCGTTTTGGTGTATTGATAAGTTTGGTGCAAGCGGTATCGTCAAGCACTTTGCCCAAGCGGTCAGCTTTTTGTAGACCTGCTTGTAAAAGCACTTCGCCAAACCGCTCCAACGCTTCACCTGTCATTACTGTAAAACGATAAGGTCGGAGCTCTTTGTGGTCTGGGGCGGTGGTGGCACAATGCAGGGCGATATTTAGCTCATCAAAGTTTGGCATGGGCAAGGTGAGCTTGCCGATACTACGGCGAGCCTCAATTTGGGCGATAAAATCATTCATGATAAAAGAATTTATATGATAAAAACTCTCATTATAAAGAAAAATTTTTCAAAAATCCATGCCTTATGATGACAATCTGCCAACATTAAAAATTTCAATCATAAAATTTGTATAAATCTGATGCATGTAATCTTGACTGATTTACTAAGGATTATTATAATACACCCCATTAAATCACCCATGCCTAGTATTTTGTGTAGGCTAGGCAACTTGGAATTATTATTATGCGATTAACCACTCGTGGACGATATGCGGTAACCGCCTTACTTGATTTGGCGGTACAAGAAAGCCGTCATCAAGGTGCGGTGTCGTTATCAGACATTGCTAAGCGTCAATCCATTTCTATTTCTTATTTAGAACAACTATTCTCTAAACTTCGTAAAAAAGGTTTGGTCAGTAGCACTCGTGGAGCTTCTGGCGGTTATCACCTTGCTAAACCTCTAAATGAAATTGACATCATGAGTATCATTACCGCTGTTGATGAGTCTATCAATGCCATGCAGTGTGGTGGTAAGGGTGATTGTCAAGACGGAGCGATGTGTTTGACACACGATTTGTGGCGTGGTTTGTCCATGCACATTGAGGTGTATTTGAGTCAAGTAACGCTTGATGATTTACTCAACTCTAAGCACACGCACAGCATTGCCGACCGCCAAGAGCAAACACTTGTTTATAAAGACAGAATTTCACACATCAATACCATTAACTTAGTAGGAAATCCAGCATGAGCCAGAGTTCATTGATTTATTTAGATTATGCCGCCACTACCCCAGTTGCCAAAGAAGTTGCCGACAAGATGGTACAATATATGACTTTTGATGGGGTTTTTGGTAATCCTGCCAGCCGTTCACACGGTTTTGGTTGGCAAGCCGAAGAAGCGGTAGAAAATGCCCGTTTGCAAATTGCCGAAACGGTGGGTGCCGACCCAAGAGAGATTGTTTTTACTTCTGGTGCAACCGAGTCCGATAACCTAGCCCTAAAAGGCGTTGCCCACTTTTATCACGAAAAAGGCAAGCATATCATCACTTCTAAGATTGAACACAAGGCAATCCTTGACACTTGTCGCCAGTTGGAAGAAGAGGGCTTTGAAGTAACTTATCTTGAACCACAAGAAGCCACAGGTCTGATTACGCCACAGCAAGTAGAAGAAGCCATTCGCCCTGATACCATTTTGGTAAGTTTGATGGCGGTCAATAATGAGCTTGGTACAGTAACAGACATTCAAGCAATTGGTGAAATCACTCGTAGCAAGGGCGTGCTTTTCCACGTGGACGCTGCTCAAGCTGTTGGCAAAATCAAGATTAACCTTGAAGAATTAAAGGTTGATTTGATGAGTTTTTCTGGACACAAAATTTATGGTCCAAAGGGTATTGGGGCGTTGTTTGTACGCCGTAAACCCAGAGTTCGTATCAAAGCCGAGCAACACGGTGGTGGACACGAGCGAGGAATGCGTTCTGGTACGCTGGCAACCCATCAAATTGTGGGTATGGGTGAGGCATTTGCATTATCGGTTAAGCGATTTGATGAAGACCACGCTCATATCACTCGTTTGCGTGATAAATTGTGGAATGGCTTGCAAGACATTGAAGAGATTTATCTAAATGGCTCTTTTGAACACGGCATTCCCAATATCCTAAATGTCAGCTTTAACTTTATTGAAGGCGAATCTTTGATGATGTCGCTCAAAGACTTGGCGGTATCATCAGGGTCTGCTTGTACTTCGGCAACACTTGAACCATCTTATGTTCTGCGTGCCATTGGTCGTCCTGATGAGCTTGCCCACTCTTCAATCCGCTTTAGTATTGGTCGCTATACCACCGATGAAGATATTGATAGAGTGCTTGCCCAAATCAAAGATGCGGTCAATAAACTGCGTGAATTATCGCCCCTTTGGGATATGTTCAAAGAAGGCATTGATTTTGCTAGTGTTGAGTGGAAAGAGCATTAATCTAAAAGATTGATTGTGTGTTGCTTTTATCAATTAAATTTTTGGAGTATTTTAATGGCTAATATCAAAGATGTAGCAAATTATTTGATTGCTTTAAATGCGGAAAAAAGTGATGAAGGCGAAAGTGGATTAACCAATTTAAAATTGCAAAAATTGGCTTATTATGCCCAAGGCTTTTATGGGGCGATTTATGATAAGCCTTTATTTGAAGATTCTATTGAGGCGTGGACACACGGTCCTGTGATTCCTAGCTTATATCAAGAATATAAGCATTATGGTTCAAACCCTATTCCACACAATCAATCTCAATATCATTTAACCAATGATGAAATGGAATTAATTCAAGAAGTCTATGATGTTTATGGACAATTTTCAGCGTGGCGATTAAGAGACTTAACACACAATGAAAGTCCTTGGATTAATCACGAGCGACAAGCGGAAATAATCCCTTTTAAAGAAATGAAAGATTTTTTTAAAACAAGAGTAAGATAATGGCAAAGCCTAAAATTAAACCCTCAAACATAAAACAAGGTTTGAAAATTTTAGTACCAGAACCCATTAATTATGATAATTATCCGCCCATTTTTTCATTAGAAAAGGTTCAAAGTGGAAAATATTGTTTTTCTAATTTAAATGTTGAGCATAAAGCCAAATTTGCTGATGCTATCTTTAAAAGAAAAAATATTTTGTGGAAAGATATCAAAAATACAGGTCGGCACGCATTGGGTGCAGAAAAAATTGATAAAAAATCATTAAAAGCACCATTGCCAAGATTTATTACTGATGATTTTGATGATTTTTTGGTATTTCGTTATCACGGTAAAAATCCAATGGTTGGATACCGACAAAGAGATGTCTTTTATGTATTATGGTTTGACCACGATTTTACTTTGTACAACCATTAATTTATAACCCCATTAATTAAAAGATAATTTTCTAGCAAATAGCAAGGTAAATTATCCCAAACAAAAGAGAGAAAAAACTATGGCATATTCAGACAAGGTCATTGACCATTATGAAAACCCCCGCAATGTCGGCAACCTAGACAAAAACGCCAAAAATGTTGGCACAGGTATGGTGGGAGCCCCTGCTTGTGGCGATGTAATGCGTTTGCAAATTCAAGTTGGCGATGACGGTATTATTGAAGACGCAAAGTTTAAAACTTATGGCTGTGGCTCTGCCATCGCTTCAAGCTCACTTGTAACCGAATGGCTCAAAGGCAAAAGCCTAGATGAAGCGGCTGCTATCAAAAACCTAGACATTGCCAAAGAACTTGCCTTGCCCCCTGTCAAGGTGCATTGTTCGGTACTTGCCGAAGACGCCATCAAAGCCGCCATTGAAGATTACCAATCCAAAAGAGCGGTGGCATAAGGTATTTATTACATTTTCAAAGCATAGGAGAGACTTATGATTACCCTAACAGAACGAGCAATCACCCATGTCAAAGACTTTCTTGCCAATCGTGGCAGTGGCGTTGGCATTCGTGTGGGCGTGCGAACGGCAGGGTGTTCAGGTCTTGCCTATGTGCTTGAATTTGTTGATAGTCCCAATGATAGCGATGAATGCTTTGATAATGGTGGTGTTGGTGTCTATGTTGATCCTAAAAGTTTGGTTTATTTAAATGGCTTACAGATGGACTATGTTACCGAAGGGCTAAATTCTGGCTTTAAATTTACAAACCCCAACCAAACAGGCGAGTGCGGTTGTGGTGAGTCCTTTACCGTCTAAGGTGTGCTATGTCATTTAATAACAACTTTTTTGAGCTATTTGGCTTGCCTGCATTGTTTGAAATTGACACTCAAGCATTAAAAAGTGCTTTTTTGCAATTACAAAAACAGCACCACCCCGATAATGCCGATGATAAAATCAAAGCCGAGCAAAACACCGCTCTTATCAATCACGCCTTTGATGTATTGTCTGGTTATGATAGCCGTGCAGTCTATTTATTGGAACTTGCCAATATTGATTTTAATTCGGACAAATCAATCAGCGATGAAGCCTTTTTAATGCAAATGATGGATTATCGTATGGCATTAGAAGATGCCCATTTTGATAATGATGATAAGCAAATCAAAGAGATTGATGGGCAAGTTTTCACGCTATTATTAAACACCGCCAAATCATTTAACGCAAGCTATCAAAATCAAGATTGGCAAACTGCTCAAATACAAGCCCAAAAACTTAAATTTTTAACCAATTTGCATAAAGATTGTGTAGAAAAATTAAATCAACTTACAACCAATGACGATGATGAGTTGTATGTGTGATTTTTGATTGTTGTTTTATAATAAAACGCCAAAAATTTTAATTTTATCCAAAATATGTTAAAATTTTAGCCCATTTAAACTTAATAAAATTATGTCCCTACTTCAAATCAGCGAACCCAACCAATCCGCCCGCCCCCACCAACACCGTTATGCCATTGGCATAGATTTGGGGACGACCCATTCACTTGTCGGTGTTGTGCGTTCTGGGCGAGCTGATGTATTGCCCTTTGGTGAAACACCGCTTTTGCCAAGCGTGGTTTATTATGGTGATAAGTCAAACACCCCTGTGGTTGGTCGCCACGCCTTGACTTATAATGACCCTGCCAATACCATTATTTCTGCCAAACGCTTTATGGGGCGGTCTTTGGCGGATATTAAATTTAGCCACCCCTATCAGCTTGTTGGCGGTGAAAAGGCAATGCCTGCCTTTGTTACCGCACAGGGCGAAAAGTCGCCTGTAGAAACTTCGGCTCATATTCTTGCCAAGCTCTACAACCACGCCAAAGCCAGCCTACCTGCCGATAGCATTGAAGGGGCGGTCATTACCGTGCCTGCCTATTTTGATGAAGCTCAAAGACAAGCCACCAAAGACGCTGCCACCAGTATTGGTTTAACTGTTTTACGCCTGTTAAATGAACCTACCGCCGCCGCCATTGCCTATGGGCTTGATAAATCCGCCAAAACAGGCACTTATTTGATTTATGACTTGGGTGGTGGGACTTTTGATGTGTCGGTTTTGTCGCTTAAAGACGGTGTTTTTGAAGTTTTGGCAACAGGTGGCAATTCAGCATTGGGCGGTGATGATATTGACCGTTTGATTGCCAATCATTTTATCAAATTGGCAAATATTGACCCCAAAGAAGTGGACAATGCCCAAAAATCCACCCTTGCCAGCCTTGCCAAAAGTTACAAACAAACCCTCTCTAGCCGTCAAGCGGTATCGGTGGATATTGAGATTAATGGCGTGTCTTTGCACACCGTTTTTAATCGTGAAATGCTTGGGCAAATCTGTGAACCTGTGGTGCGTAGAACTTTGCAAATTTGCCAGCAGGTTTTGACGGACGCTCGCCTTGATAAGCACGCCATTGACGAGGTGGTGCTTGTGGGTGGCTCTACTCGTATGCCGATTATTCAAACGGCAGTACAAGCCTTTTTTGCCAAACAACCCCTATGCTCCATCAACCCTGATGAAGTGGTGGCACTGGGGGCAAGTCGTCTGGCTCATCAGCTTATTCACAAAGACAATAATAATTTGCTATTGCTTGATGTAACCCCCTTATCGCTTGGGCTTGAGACAATGGGCGGATTGACCGAAGTCATCATTCCAAGAAACACCCCCATTCCTGTGGCACGCCGTCAAACCTTTACCACCCATACCGATGGGCAAACAGGTATGGTGATTCATATTGTGCAAGGTGAGCGAGAGACGGTGGCGGATTGTCGTACCCTTGCCAATTTTACCTTGTCGGGCATTCCACCGATGAAGGCAGGGCTTGCAAGGGTGGAAGTTACCTTTGCCATTGATGCCAATGGTCAGCTGACTGTATCGGCAATGGAAGAGACCACCAAAGTGGCAAGTAAGATTGAAGTTGTGCCAAGCTATAGCTTATCAGAAGCACAACAAGAAGAGCTATTAAAAGCAGGCTTTATCCACGCCAAAGCCGACAAAGAAAAACGAATGCTAATAGAAACCCAAGTGGAAGCAGAGCGAGAGCTTTTGGCATTGACTTCGGCACTAGACGAATTTAGCCAGCTTTTGGGCGATGGCGACAAAGCCAAATTAAACGAAAAAATGACCGCCGTCAAAGAAGCCATTGCCAAAGATGATAAGGCGGTGCTTGATAAGGCGGTTGGCGAATTAAAACCCTTATCCGATTATTTTGCTTCTGTCATTATGAACCAAAATATCAAACAAGCCCTAGCTGGCACTAAGGCGAGCGATTGGCAATAATCGCTTAACCCACCCATTTTAAATAATAAGTGAACTCAATTATGGTAACCATTACAGTACTACCCCACCACGAAATCTGCCCAGAAGGGGCGGTTGTTGAACTTGCCGAAGGCGAAAACTTGCTAGAAGGCTTGCACGAACACGGCATTAAGATTGAACACGCCTGTGACTGTTCTAAGGCTTGTACCACTTGCCACGTTGTGATTCGTCAAGGGTTTGATAGTCTTGAAGAAATGGACGATGTTGAAGCCGACTTGCTTGACCGTGCGTGGGGGCTAGAGCCCAATTCTCGCCTATCGTGCCAATGTATGGTGGCAGATAGCAATTTGACTGTTTATATCCCCAAACACACCCTAAACCACGCCAAAGAAGGGCATTGATTTTGGTAATAAAAAGGGCAATTGTTGCCCTTTTTTTAATGCACCAACCAATCTATCCCAACGAACTTAAAATATAACTACGGATTATAGGGGTGAATTGCAATTCGCCCTTACCGCTAAAAAAATAAATTCGTGGTACTTTTAAGATTGTTTTAGTATGGTATAAGTGTGATAATTGGGGTATACCCACCCTTTATAACATTATTTATATTAGCAATATACCAACCGAACCATAAATTTAATACGGTTTTGTAGGGGGTAATTGCAATTTTTCCCTACGGACAATCACTAATTTTGTATCATTTTTAAAGTTGTTTTGGTATAATTTAGAAATAAAGAGAGTATTTTTATATTAAAAATCGCTAAATCAACCATCGCCATAAATAATGGAGTGTAATAATTCATGAATACACAAAATCCCAAACCAAATGATGTCAAGGGTGATATGTGGCATAAATCCCTAAGCTAAACCAATACCAAAGAAGCTACTATTGTATTTTTGGGTGAGTTTGGGATTTGGCTTATTTTTTATGGTGTGTTGGGTTTGCTTGGAACTGTCGTTGGTGCGATGATTTGGGTGAGTATGTGGATTGGAGTGCTACTAATCCCCATGATTTTAACGTTCTATTATTTTTTTAAAAAATATCAAAATAAAAACCATTAAATTATATGATAAACCCCATAAAAAGGTTTTTTAATGATGTATTTTTTGTTATAATTGAGAAAAATTTTTAATTCACTTTTTGGAGTTTTTATGGCACTTGTGTCTTTACGTCAGCTTCTTGACCACGCAGGCGAACACGCTTATGGTCTACCAGCCTTTAATGTAAACAACCTAGAACAAATGCGTGCTATTATGATGGCAGCGGATGAGACCGACTCGCCTGTCATTGTTCAGGCATCGGCAGGTGCTCGTAAATACGCAGGTGCACCATTTTTGCGTCATTTGATTTTGTCTGCTATTGAAGAGTGGCCACACATTCCTGTGGTCATGCACCAAGACCACGGCACCAGTCCTGCCGTGTGCCAACGCTCAATCCAGCTTGGATTTAGCTCGGTGATGATGGACGGCTCATTGCTTGAAGATGGCAAAACCCCTGCCGATTATGCCTATAATGTTGGCGTTACTCGTGAAGTGGTGCGTATGGCTCATGCGTGCGGTGTGTCGGTTGAGGGTGAGATTGGCTGTTTGGGCAGCTTAGAGACAGGCATGGCGGGTGAAGAAGATGGCGTGGGGGCAGAGGGCGTGCTTGACCACAGTCAGCTTTTGACTTCGGTAGAAGAAGCCAAGCAGTTTGTTGCTGACACCAATGTTGATGCTTTGGCGATTGCGGTGGGTACTTCGCACGGGGCGTATAAATTTACTCGTCCACCAACAGGCGATATTTTGGCGATTGACCGTATCAAAGAGATTCATGAAGCCTTGCCAAACACTCACCTTGTCATGCACGGTTCATCAAGTGTGCCACAAGAATGGCTAAAAATCATCAACGAAAATGGCGGTCAAATTGGCGAAACTTATGGTGTGCCAGTAGAACAGCTTGTGGACGCCATCAAGCACGGTGTACGCAAAATCAACATTGATACTGATTTGCGTTTGGCAAGCACAGGGGCAATTCGCCGTTTCATGAATGAACACCCAGCCGAATTTGACCCACGCAAATACCTCCAAGCCTCCATCGTTGCCATGAAAGATATTTGTGTGCAACGTTATGAAGCCTTTGGTAGTGCAGGCAATGCCAGCAAAATCCGCCCCATTTCACTTGAAAAAATGGTGGAATATTATAAATAATCGGTGGTTTTACGCCCATAAACCAAGTTCAAGCGATTGGGCTTGGTTTTATTATTTGGGATAATGGTTTTTAATTTATTAAAAATTAAGTTGGATAAAAGGAGATAAAATGAGTAATCAAACTGTTTGGATTAGTGAAGCAAGAAGGTGGGCAAAATACTATGATATTAGTGCTAGTTTTCCTAACATTGATTATAGACGATATCATATCTTGTGGCACAAAAAAGAAGGTTCTAGAGTAATTAATAGCAAAATCATCTTTACTGACAAAGAGAAACAGGAACTTGAAGTGTTGTCTGAATTGTTAAAACAGTCATGGAAAGGCTTTTCGGACTTTCGTGGGCTAAGTGTGTTGCCAGATAAATTGTGGAGAACTGGTCTTAGTATTCCAAAAGAGACAAAACATATTTTTAAAATCACAGGCTCGTGCTTGATATTAAGTCAAGCATGTAGCGAATTGTTGCAAGAGTTTAATTTGGGTAAAACTGGGCTAGCCAAAGTACAAATTTATAATATGGAAACACAAGAACCTGATGATGACCGTATTTTTTATTATTTAGATATGGCAGAGTGGCGACATTATTTATTGCCTGAAAAAAGTGGCGATACTTGCTATTATGTTGGTTATCAGACAAATGGTTATGATGCTTATCAATATCGTGGTTTTAGAGATGGTAATCTTACCTTATCCAGCGAAGCACTAAATTGCGATTTAGACCTTTGGCACGACCCAATGTTGTGGGATTCTATCTTTATTTCTGATAGGTTATGTAAAGCCTTAAAGAAAGCAAAGATGTTTAAACAATTTTATTTAAAACCTTGTGATATTTTTACTAAATAAATTTTTTGACAAAAAGGAAAACCCTATGATTGCACTCCTACAAGGCGAAATTTGCCATTTGTCCGCTCCCACTGCTTATATAATGACAACAGGTGGGGTAGGGTATGAAGTGGAATTGTCTTTAACCGATTTTTGTGAATTAAAATTGGGCGAGACGGTTAAGTTGTGGACACATTTGGTGGTGCGAGAAGATGCCCAGATTTTGTGTGGATTTTTACACAAAGATGACAAAGATGTCTTTAAAACCTTAATCAAAATTTCAGGGGTTGGGCTAAAAATGGCACTTGCTATTTTATCCACTCTATCAAGAACCGAACTTTATAATGCAGTGGAATATGGCGATGAAACTGCTCTTACTCGTGTGGCAGGCGTGGGCAAAAAGACCGCCCAACGGTTGATAATTGAGTTAAAGGGTAAATTAAATAGCATGGACAAAGATTTACTGGCAACGCCAGATAATGCTCAAAATACTGCCTATCCCACCCAAAATCCCATGTATATCATGCACGAGACCGAAAGTGCATTGATGAGCTTGGGTTATAAAGAAAAAGAAGCTCAATCCGCCATTAAAACCGCCAAACAGCAATTTAGCGATGATGAGCTGACGACTTCCAATCTGTTAAAGGCGAGTTTAAAAATCCTATCAGGGTTTTAAATACTGCCATTTTGGTTGCGTTTTTTACTTTTCCAAAATGGCTTGCATTTCCTGTCGCATTTGCCGTTGGCTTTCTTCTGAATTGACTGTGTTTTGTATTAGCGATTGCATTAATAGCAATTGTGCCTGCTGACTATACTCAGTCATGATTAAAGGCGTTTTTTGGGAAATACTTTGACCGCTCTCACTTTGCAAAAAGCGGATATTATCATCAACCTCCCTTTGGGTTAAATGATTCTTAGCCACCATAATGTAAAGATTCGCCATCTGTTCTTTGGTTTGTTCATTTAATAATCCCACAACAGATTGACGAATATACTTTTCATGGACAGCACCCATTTGGGTGATTGTATCGTGTGATAATTGACCAGATTGTTTTAGCCTTTCTTCAAACATATCTCGTTGCACTTTTATCATGCTATTTATTGAATTGTCTAACATCTTATCCACGCCTGCCAACGCCATCATTTGTCTTAAAGAATCATCGGAGGGAGTTTGAGCAAATGCTGATATGGTTAAAGCAATGATTGACAATAAAGTGGTGAGTAACTTTTTCATGAGATTTCCTTGGACAAAATTTTATTATAAATGTAAATACTTCCACCATCAAACATTTTTCACCGCCCGAAGTTGCATAATCACCAGCTCCCCATCGCCATTCATACAAAAATCCACGTCTACCGCCTTATATCTCATGGCACACACGATATCCGTTTCGTGTTGGCGGTAGGCGGGGCGGGGGTCTTGGGCGATAAGATGATTGATGATTTGTTTATCGTACTGATTTAATTGATTATTGTTTGACAAATCCACAAAATCTTGTTTAGCTTGCGGTGTCATTATCACGGACCGAACGGTCGGTATGTCAAAACTTGTGGCGTGTGGCAAGCTGTCTGCAAAAGTTATGTAGGGCTTGATGTCTAGTATGGGCGTGCCATCTATCATATCCGCCCCTGTGATGTGCAAAATGACTTTATTGTTTTTAATCTCCAACCTGTCAAATGCTACCACAGACAAGCCAACTCTTGAAGGTCTATACATACTACGTGTGGCAAATACCCCTATTTTGTCATTACCGCCCAGACGGGGTGGGCGTACCTGTGGGCGAAAACCTGCCTGTTCTTTATTGTGATGAAAAAGCCACAACACCCAAAGATGGCTGTATTGTTCAATACCGACAAAGGCATCAGGTACATCAAAAGGTGGGGTAAATTCAATATGGCTTTTGATGGCGACAAGGTTGGGCTGACGAGGCATACCAAATTTTTGGCTAAGTGGCGAGCGGTGATGACCGATGATGGGTAACGTGTGGGTGTTCATGGTGTTTTGGGTGGTTTTATGCTAGAATGAGCGATTGATATTCCAATTTTTTGGTAAAAATTTACCTAAATAATCGCTATTATACACAAAATTTGTTATCATATCTCTAATAATCATTCTCATTAGGATTGTTCATGTCAAAATTCATCAAAGAAACCGTAACTTATGTTCATCATTGGACAGATCGCTTATTTACCATTAAAACCACTCGTAGCGACAGCTTGCGTTTTAGAAGTGGCGAATTTGCCATGATTGGGCTAGAAGTGGAAGATAAACCATTGGTGCGTGCTTATTCTATCGCAAGTCCAGCTTGGGCAGAGGAATTGGAATTTTATTCTATTAAAGTGCCGGATGGTCCATTGACTTCACGTCTGCAACACATCAAAGTTGGCGATGAACTTTTGGTTAGCAAAAAACCCACAGGTACGTTGGTGTTGGACGATTTGCTTCCTGCCAAAAATCTATATTTACTTGCCACAGGCACAGGACTTGCTCCATTTTTATCTCTAACACGTGAGCCTGAAGTTTATGAGCGTTTTGAAAAAGTGATTTTGGTACATGGTGTGCGTCATGTGGCAGATTTGTCCTATCGTGATTTTTTTGAAAATGAGTTGCCAAATGATGAGATTTTTGGGGAATGGGTGCGTGAAAAATTCATCTACTATCCAACCGTAACTCGTGATGAATTTAAAAATCAAGGACGTGTTACTGACCTTTTAAAATCAGGCAAACTCTTTGATGATATTGGTATGCCACCGATTTGTAAGGAAAACGACCGTGTCATGATTTGTGGTAGTATGGCGATGAATGCGGATACTTGTGCCATTTTGGACGAGTTTGGTCTAACCATTTCACCACGCATGGGCGTGCCTGCTGATTATGTGGTGGAGCGTGCCTTTGTGGGTTGATTTGGGTTAAAAATGGGCTTTATAAACATTGAACGTGATAAATGTCAATGCCCACAATCATATCGGCAATCTTGTCCTTGAATGTGTGAATTGCTATGTTAATCTAAGTAATGTT
>NZ_BCYQ01000042.1 GCF_001598275.1 Moraxella oblonga NBRC 102422 | reverse complement strand
GTTTTTAAAAGTTGTACTTCACGATAGGATGTGATGGTTCGTTCAAGCCTATCACGTTCGATGGCTTCCGCTTGGCTGTTTGGCTTGGTTGCTAAAATTGCCTGAATTTTAGAATAATCAACCATCAATTTTTCCGTATTTTAGAAAATTATCAATCACTTTGGCGATTTCTTCTTCGTGGGTGCTTTCGCCTTTTTCAATACGTTCAAACCCTGCAATCAGTATAGGGTTGGTGCTTTTTACCACATCCTCGCTAAATTCTAGGGCGGTGGAAGCCATCGCACTTATGGTGGTTTTGCTCAGTTGGGTGTTTGGGGGTAGTGTTAACATGGCATTCCTATGATGATGTTTTTATCAAAACACAAAAATGGCACGGTAAACCCTGCCATTTTTTATTTTAATGAGACATTACAGCACCGAACGTGCATCTTTAATCATTTTGTCAATCAATGTCTTAGCACGTTCTTTTTCAATAACATAATGCTGTTTGTCATCACGCAAGGTTTGGACTTGGTCATACAGTTCAAGGCAGGTTAATACGAGCAACTCTTCGTTGTTGGGGTTTTTGCCTTTGATGTTGTGGCGAATCTCACGGATTTTGTCATTGATGAATTTGGCGGCATTTTCTAAATTTTGGACTTCGTCCGCAGGACAAACAATGCGGTGCGGTGTTCCAGAAATGCTAATATCTACTGCTTTGGCGATACTTTTGGGTGTGTCAGTCATGGTAGGGGTGCTTTGGGGAGCTTTACTGGTGTTGTTGGGATTGGATTTTAGGGCTGTTTGGATATTCATGGATTTTCCTTAATTGTTGTGATTATATGGTTTGGTTGTCAATTTTGGTAAGCCACTCTTGAATGATTTCTGCACGGCTGATTGCCAACTCATTTTTCTCGGTAAGCTCTTGATTTTTCTCGGTCAGTTCTTTGTTTTGTTGGTATAAATTATCAATTTGGGTGTTGAGCAGTTCTTTGGTTTTGGTAAGCTCATCAAGCTCACGATTGAGGCTTGAATTGTGTGCAGTTAGTCTGTCAACTTGCTCTTGCAATTCGCTGATTTGGCGAGGTGCATCATCGTGTGCCAATTTATGTTTTAAATTGACAAGCTCGGTGGCGGTTACGTTGTAGCGAGCTTTTAGCTCTAAAATTGTTTGTTCAAGTAGCTGTAATTGATCGATCATGAGTGCGTCCTATACAAAAGTTAGGCAATAATGCAAAATTGTACCATATTATCATGTTTTAGACAATTTTTGGTTAATTTTTCAAAAAATTGTATAAAAATTCATGACTGGCTTGATTTTTTGGGTGGTTGGTGTCATTTACAGACAAATTTTTAGCCAAGAGATTGAGTGATGAGTGATTATTTGTCAGGTTTTGATGATTGGGTAGAGGCTTTTACAGATTGGACTGATGTGTCTATTAGTGAGCTGCATGGTCTAATGACTGCTTTGATGATAGCGTGTCAGCCTACTGATGTTGAGGGTTGGGCGTTGTTGCTTGATGAATTGAGTTTTGCCAGACCTAGTGATAAAGCATTACAGATTTTGACCGAGTATGCCCAAGATGTCAGCTTTGCCCTAAAAGACAAAGATGATGCCTATGCTTATGAACCGCTTTTGCCTGATGATGAACATGAGCTGTCAGAGCGGTTTTTGGCGTTAAAAGATTGGGCGGGGGGCTTTATTACTGGGCTTGGTGTGGCAGAAATTACGCTGTCTGATGATGAGCGTGAGCAAATCGCCGACCTTGCCAAAATTGCCAGTATTCGCCCCAACGAAAATGAGGAGTTTGACGGTGATGAAGAAGAGTATTTGTATTTGTTTGAATTTGTGCGTATGATTCCTGTGGGATTATTTCGTAAAAATCGCAAAAATATCAAAGAGTTATCTATCATCAAGGGCTTGGCAATGGGGCGACTAACTGCCCAAGAAAGCCAAAAATCCTTACCCCCTGTGTTTGATGCGATGGGCGTTAGACAGTAATTTGGTTGCACCCATAAGTATCCTCACCACAAGCCTTCCCATTCATCGTCTTGTGGTGCGTGTTTTTGAAAACTTTCAAAACCATCTTGGGTGATGACATAATGTGAACCTGCCCATTCTGGTGCTTCAAACAAGATGTCATTGATTTGGGGTAGGTCATAAAATGCTTGATAAAGCCCACGCACGCCAAATTTGTCAATGGCTTCTTTGTTGTTTTTTATCAACTCATCAAACACGTCAGGGGCAATGTCCACCGTACAATTCAAAAGTGCCAGCCGATTTTGTAAGGTGGTGAAAGGTGATGTTGGGCTATTTAGTAAAATATCTATCATCTGATGATGATTCATATCATCTAGGGCGATGATTTTGCCAATACGTCCTGCCAGTTCATCAGGTAAGCCAAAATCGGTCAGTTTAAGTTGGTTATCTGGCGTATCTTGTAAAGTTTTTTCACCCATAAAGCCGATGGGCATTTTTTCTCTTTTTTGGTGAATGTTAAAACTACCACCCAAAACAAACAACATACGACTGCTATCAATACCATGACCATCTTTGACAGGAAAAGGGGTTGTGCCTTCAATAATGGTCAAAATCTCCGTCATGAGTGATAAATGGTATGTCCCCAATTGTTCATCACCACTGATAAAAAGCTTGTCAAATTCATCAAAAAATACTACCGAATGCTCAGCATACACTTTGCTGTCGTTGCTGTGTTGTAGCAGGTTTGCTCCAATATCTGCCAGCGTTACGCCTTTGTAGCCTGCATTGCTGATGGTGGGGGTGTTGATGGCGATAAAATTTAAATCAAACATTTTGCACAGTTGTTTTATCATGTGCGTTTTGCCAGAGCCTGTTTTACCTGTCAAAAAAATCGGTGCGTTGGTGATGGGGGCTTTTGAGCGAAATTTGGGCTGATAGTTTGGGTCTAGTTTTTTAAGCTCCTCCTCGTTGATTTTATCCAATTTTTCCAAAAATGCTTCATCAAAACCCAATGCCTTTGAGAGTTGTTCAAAATGGATAGAATCAAGGCGATGTTTGCGGTTTCTTTGGCTTTGCAGATGATAATAAAATACGGTGGATAATTCACGCAGGGCGAAAGGTTGGTGCAAGATGACTTTACTGGCATCAGTAAAAATCTGTCTGGGCGTGGGTATGGGTGCGTCAGACGGTTGGAGTGCCTCTTTTGGTGGGGTGTTGTGTATCTCTTGAATGACTTCGTCCAAATCCAGCACCACCTCATTATCATCAGAGTCTGGTGGTGTCTGGGTTTGGACATTGGTGTCGTCTGTACTTTTTGGGGTATCCACTTTCTATCCTTGTAATCGTGTTTTACCCTAAGATTTCTACCACTTCACCCTCCACAAGGTGCATACTGATGGCATTGGTAATGTGCACCATGACCATTTTGCCAAGCAATTCATCACCACCCTTAAAAATCACCGAACGGGTATTGTCGGCTGTACCATGTAGATAGCCTTCACGACGATTGGCACGCTCTTCTACCAAAACTTTGAGGGTTTGCCCAACCATCGCTCGTGTTTTGGCAAAAGTGGACTCTTTGATGAGTTCTTGGAATGTGGCAAGACGGTCTTTTTTGGTCTCAAAACTCACGTTATCAGGCAACTCGGATGCTGGCGTGCCGGGGCGTTTTGAGTAGATGAAACTGTACGAGTGGTCAAAATCTAGTTCTTTGGCAAGATTAAAGGTATCTAAAAAATCTTGCTCTGTTTCGTTTGGAAAACCAATGATAAAATCACCAGACAAATGCAAATCAGGGCGAATGGCACGCAGTTTGTTGATTTGATTGATGTATATGTCAATGGTGTGATTGCGTTTCATGGCTTGTAAAATGGCATTTGAGCCAGACTGGACGGGCAAATGCAGATGTGAGACAAGCTGTGGTATGTGTTTGTAGGCTTCTATGATATCATCAGTAAACTCTAAGGGGTGGCTTGTGGTGTAGCGAATACGCTCCACGCCATCAATGTGTGATACATAGTATAAAAGTTCACTAAAACGGCAAATGGTGCCATCATCTTTTAATCCACGATAGCCATTGACGTTTTGACCCAAAAGGTTAATCTCACGCACGCCTTGACTGGCTAGGCTATCAATCTCTGCCAAAACATCATCAAGTGGGCGAGACAACTCCTCACCACGAGTATAAGGCACAACACAAAATGAGCAATATTTTGAGCAACCTTCCATGATAGAAACAAAAGCCTTGTAGCCCTCTACCTTAGGCTCTGGCAAAAAATCAAATTTTTCAATACTAGGAAATGAAACATCTACCACACCAATGCGGTTTTTGTTTTTATTTTTGGGGTTGTCTTCAAAAACAGATTTGGCTTTTTGGGAATTGTTGTACAGTTCAGGCAGACGGTGCAAAGTTTGGGGTCCAAACACCATGTCCACATAGGGCGCTCTTTTTTGGATATTGTCGCCTTCTTGGGAGGCAACACAGCCTCCCACACCGATGACTAGATTTGGGTTCTTTTCTTTGAGTTTACGCCAGCGACCAAGCTCACTAAATACCTTTTCTTGGGCTTTTTCACGAATGGAACAGGTGTTCATGATGAGTACATCGGCTTCATTGATGTCGGTGGTAACTACCATGCCATGACTATCGCCCAGTACATCACCCATTTTTTGGCTATCGTATTCGTTCATTTGACAGCCTTGCGTGGCGATAAAGACTTTTTTGGGTTTGGTGGAGGTGTTTGGGTTGGGCTGGCTAATGATGTGTGAGGTGAGTTGGTTTTTTTGCAAATCTTTGGGATTGAAAGTTTGAGCGGTCATGGTTTTCTCCAAGGGCTTGATGGTTATAAAATCTGCCATTATATCATAGATTTGTTTAGATTTTTGAAAATGTATTCACAAATCAATAGCATGGCAAAAATCATCTCAACGACAAAGGTTTAAAATTTCGCCATTTTCCCTTATAATACCCCATTTATCTTTTGAAAATCCTACCATGACTTCCAAAAATATCCTGCTTGCCCTAACTGGCGGTATTGCCTGTTATAAATCCGCCATTTTGGCACGCCTGTTAATCAAGGCAGGGCATAGCGTGCGAGTGATGATGACGGACGGGGCGTGCCAGTTTATCACGCCTTTGACCTTGCAAGCCTTGACAGGTAACGAAGTGCATACCAAACTGCTTGATGAGCAAGCCGAAAGGGGTATGGGGCATATACAGCTTGCTAAGTGGGCGGACTTGGTGGTGGTTGCCCCAGCTTCTGCCAACACCATTGGCAAATTGGCAAATGGTTTGGCGGATAATCTTGTAACCACTGTTATTGTTGCCACCACCGCCCCTGTGTGGGTCTATCCTGCGATGAATCAGGCGATGTGGGGCAATGCCATTGTGCAAGACAATCTTAACAAACTTGCCCAATTTGGCTTTAACATCATAAGCCCTGATAGCGGTGAACAGGCGTGCGGTGATGTTGGTATGGGGCGATTGCCAGAGCCTGAGGCGATTTGTGAGCAGATTTTGAGCTTTTTTGAGTGCCAAACCACCGCCCAAACTTTGGCAGGCAAAACGGTGGTCATCACCGCAGGGGCAACCCTTGAACCCATTGACCCTGTTCGCTATTTGTCCAATCATTCCACAGGCAAAATGGGCTATGCCTTGGCAAGGGCGTGTGTGAGTGCAGGGGCGAAGGTTGTCATCATCGCAGGCGAAAAGGTGAGTTTGCCCACACCGCTTGGGGTACAAAAAATTACCATCGGCACGGCTGATGAGATGTTAGGGGCGTGCCTGCAAGCGTGCCAAAGGGCGGATATTTTTATCGCCACCGCTGCCGTGGCGGATTTTAAGGTGGCAAACATCGCCCCTCAAAAACTCAAAAAAACGGCTGACAATGATGGCTTGACCTTAGAGCTTGTCAAAAACCCTGATGTCTTGGCAACGATTGCCAAAACTTATCCGCACCTTTTGACCGTTGGCTTTGCGGCTGAAACCCAAGATATTGAAAATTATGCCAAAGGCAAACTCATTGCCAAAAATTTGGATATGATTGCAGTCAATGATGTGTCGGATAAGACGATTGGCTTTGGCAGTGATGACAATGCGATGAGCGTGTTTTTTGCTCAAAAATATGGGAAAGATAAAGTGGACTTGGCAAAAATGAGTAAGGATAAGATTGCGAAGGGATTGGTGGGGTGTATTGAGAGGTTGTTAAATGGCGATTGAGTTATTTGGTCGCAGGCGTGATTATCTGCTTGCTTTGATTTATTATGCCCAAGCCAAAAGGGTTGCCAAAACCGTCCTAAGATTGCCAGAGCCTGACGGCGTGCGAGCAGGGCGGTTTGGTGATGATGGGCGTGGCATATCGCTTGCGATTTTTGGCGACAGTGCCGCCGCTGGCGTGGGTGTGGATAGCCAAGATGATGCACCGTTTGGACAGATTGGTTGGGGTCTTGCCGAGCAAGGTTTTGGTATCAATGTTGAACTACACGCCACCAGTGGGCATACCAGTTTTGATTTGCTCTATCGCCTATATGTGATGGGGGCGTGTCGCTTTGATGTGGCGATTATCAGTATTGGGGTGAATGATGTCGTCAAAGCCAGCTCCAATAAGGCGTGGACGGATAATCTGCACGCCATCATCACGCTCCTAAAACGCAAATTTGGCGTGTCTCATATTTTGTTTTTAAGCCTACCGCCAATGCACCTAGCTCCCAGTTTGCCCACGCCCTTAAATGGCTTAATCGGACGGCGAGCGATGGCACTTGATGCGATGTTGGCACAGATTTGCCAAGCCCATCAAGGCGTGCATTATGTCAAAGATGAATTTGATAAAGCCAAACTTGACCGTCAAGCGATGTTTGCCAAAGATGGCTTTCACCCAAGCAAGCTGACCTATCAAGTGTGGGCGGATACTTTGGTGGGGTGTGTGGCAAAACTGTATTCTAATGAGTGCTAAAATATCAAGGCATAAAGAATGAATGACAATGCCAATATAGATTTTAAAAAAGACTATAAGCGTTTGGTGGAATTGCCATTAATGGTGATTTCTATTATTTACTTTATTGTGCTGATGGTATTTAGAGAATCGGTTGGTAATTTTTTAAGAGCAAATGGCGAATTTCCTTTTGTTGTTATTTTGCCATTTGCTTTTATTGCGTTTGTTGTTATTATTCATTTTATCAGTCAAAAATTGATGATTAATTTTTGTCTTAAACAACAATTTTCACGCCAGCAATTAGACCGTTATCACCACTTTGCCAAAATTATCCACGCCATTGCAATGATAACGATGATGGCGTGGTTATTTGTGGTGAATTTTTTTAGATAGTGATTTTAGATGATTTGGACTTTAAAAGGACTTTTATGAAATTTGAACTTTGGCTCATTCCTTTATTTCTTATCGCAAGTCTATTGCACGGTATTGCAGGGATGGGCTTTCCCTTGATTACCATTGGGGCGTTGTCTGGCGTGTATGGGCTGACCAATGCCGTTGTCCTTGTCCTTGTGCCAACCGCCGTTTTAAACTTAATGGCGTGGGTGGGTGGTACAGGCGGTGTTTGGCACAATACCACTTTTTATCTAAAAAAATATCTCCCCCTTGTCATCGTTTCCATTCTTGGCAGTGCGTTGGGGGCGTATCTTTTGCTGGTGGTCAATGCCAGTTATCTTATGCTTGCTTTATCGCTTGTGGTGCTATGGTATGCCACAAGTAGCCTACTGGGCAAAAAAATCACCCTGCCTGATACCACGCTATCCTTAGTGGTGATTGGCTTTATCGCAGGGGTGGTGGGCGGTGCAACCAATGCAATGTCATCTGTGCTTTTGATGTATCTTTTGTCAATGACTGATGATAAAACGGTGATTATCAAGGTGGGCAATTTGTGTTATTTTGTCAATAAAATCGTACAAGCCATTGTTTTAAAAGAAGTTTTATTGCAAGTACCCACCCAAACTTGGACGATGATAATCGGGCTAACGGTCTTGTCGGTGCTTGGCATTATCATTGGGGCAAGGCTTGGCAAACGCTTGCCGTCCGCTCATTTTCGCACACTGATTCTATGGGTTTTGGTGGGGCTTGGGATTAAGGTGGGTTGGCAGGGCGTGATTGGGCTTGGCTAGGTTAAGATAAATTAACCTGCCGAACCAAATAAGTAAATCAAAAATTCACTTTTGGAGATATCAAAAAACGACATCATGACGATAAAGGACAATACAAGGCAAACAAAGATGATATCAACCACACCATACAAGGACGGCGAGCCATAATCATTCACACCTTCATCACCTTTGGCAAATATCAAATACAAAAAGAACACGAAGTTTAAAAACGGCACAAAGTACAACACCGCCCACCACCTTGAACGCCCCAAATCAGTCAGCCTTCTTGCCATGGGTGTCAAAACACCATAAAGCATGATTGGCGTGCCAAGCATGGTAATGATTGTTGATGTAATGCCAAATGCTTCCACCAATCCCAATAATAAGATAAAAAACACAACCAAAATGCACGCCCAAATCCCATTATATGCCAAAAACCTCACTCGTCCAATCCGTCCTGTGGGCTTATAAAATGGGGTGGTGTCATATTCAAAGTAGTCATAATCATCATCAAGATTTGATTGTGGGGCGGTGTAGGGATTGTGATTCATTTTTTTTACCAAGGTTTTTGTGTTATCTTAACATATTTTATAAAAAAATTACCACCCAACAAACTTAAAATCCACGACAAATTGTGGGAGAGAATTGCAATTTGACCCTGTAACAATCAAATAGTTATGCAAAGTTGAGAATGATATATAAAATAGAAATAGTTTACCCCCACTCTTAACTTTAATAATAAATTGACTTTTATATAGAGTTGGGTAAAACGAGCGATGATGAAACAATTGATTTGCCAGTGATAAATCAAAAGAAAAAGCATTTGAATTATATAAATTTACCATTCACGGCTATTGGGTTGAGGCTTTTTTATTTGAGAGTGGCACGTTAGCTGTGAAGTTGGTAACTTTTAATCATGATTTGGTGGCTTTATTAAAACAATGGCGAAATGAAGTGGGTGGCAAGTATGATGGCAAATATAAATCTTGGCAATATTGGCAGCCGTTTTCTAAAACGATATTAAAGCGATTACAAGAATTGCATGATTTGGGCGTTAAATCCGAATGACACCGCCCCCCACCGCACACCTAATTTGGCTAGGTTTGTCAAACCCGAGTGTTTTGCCGTCCAAAAACATCACATTGCCACTCCCAAAGTAGCTCATGGCAGTATATAAATCATGGGCAGGGGGTAGGGCGGTGGGGTTACAACTGGTGGATACCAAAAATCCATAAGGATTATCATCGTCCACGAGTGAGGCACATAGCTTGGCAATGGCGGGGTGGTTGATGACTCTGATGGCAAGACTATCGTGAGAGCCTGTAAGCCACATGGGGATTTTTGTACCATTGGGGATGGGAAAAAGCCAAGTTGTTGCTTGTTTGGTGGTATGGAGGTGTTGCCAAGTAGCAACAATCTCGGCTTGGCGGTCGGTGGGCAGTGCTTGTAAAAAGGGTGAAATCCGCTCTACCTTGTCTGTTAAAACAATCAAGCCTTTGTCAATAGGGCGGTTTTTTATGGATAATAAATCCATGACTGCCTTTTCACAAAAGGCATCACAGCCGATTCCCCATACTGTTTCGGTGGGATAAGCGATAAGTTTTCCCTGTTTTAGTTGATGGGCAATATCATTCATCAGCGTAAATCCGCCTTAAAGCCTCGTTTTTTGTCCATTTGCCAATCACGCTCTTTTAGGGTGGCTCGTTTGTCGTGGAGTTTTTTGCCTTTGGCAAGAGCAATCTCACACTTGACTCGGCTCCCCTTCCAGTAGCACGACAGTGGCACGACTGCATAGCCTTTTTGATTGACCATACCAAAGAGTTTGTCAATCTCACGGCGATTGAGCAGAAGTTTGCGTGTGCGAATATTGTCGGGATTGATGTGGGTGGAGCTGGTCAAGAGGGGCTGAATGTGTCCACCGAACAAAAACGCCTCACCCCCCTTAAAAATCACATAAGCGTCCGTGATTGCCATTTTGCCTGCTCTGATGGACTTGACTTCCCAGCCCTCCAACGCCATGCCTGCCTCAAAAGTTTCTTCAATGAAGTATTCATGACGGGCTTTTTTGTTGGCACAGATTTGATTTGAGGATTTTTTTACTTTTTTTGACATGAACGTTTCCAATACTTTTTTAAGGTGAATGCTTTCATTATAAAAGATTTAATCAATAAAAACAAATTTGCCTTTATCGCCAAAGATTGATAAGATGAACACATTTTTTAAAAGGAGCAATCTATGCTAAACAGCAAACCCACCCTAGAAACCCTACTCAACCACCGTTCGGTGCGTAAATACACAGGTGAGCCCATCAGCGATGAAATGCTTAGTGCCATTTTTGAGGCAGGACGAGCGGTATCAACATCAAGCTATCTACAAGCGGTGAGCGTCATTCGTGTTGTTGATAAAACCAAACGAACCTCCCTACGCCAAATCTCCTGCGACATGACGGCAGAGGAATATGACAAGGCACTATCCGAGGGCAAACGCTTGGGGCATGGCTATGTGGAGAGCTGTGCTGAATATTTGGTGTTTTGTATGGACGCACATCGCCACCATCAGCTTGCCGATGTCAATACTGACTGGACGGAGGTTACACTCATCGGAGCGATTGATGTGGCTCTGATGGCTCAAAACATGCTGGCAGCAGCAGAGAGCTTGGGGTTAGGTGGTGTGTACATCGGTTCACTGCGTAACGACATCAGACGAGCTGGTGAGGTGTTGGGCTTGCCTAAACATGTCGTGCCACTGTTTGGGCTATGTTTGGGACACCCTGACTGGGAAGCCAAAATCAACCAATCACAACGTCCACGCCTGCCCCTCAATGTCATCGTCTCTACTGACACTTACCAAATCCCAAGCGATGAAACCCTATCAGCTTATAATGAGGAAGTTAAAGCCTATTATGCCTCTCGTGGCTTGGATTTGGATTGGAAGGCTCAAATTGGTGAGACCTTTGGTGGTGAGGTGCGTCCGTTTGTGCTTGATTATCTACAATCACAAGGCTTTGCCAAGCGTTGATTTAAACATAAAAAAAGACAAGTTCATACTTGTCTTTTTTTTATTGTGTTAATTAGGCAGGAATACGTAGCACTTGACCGACATAGATTTTGTCAGGGTGGCTAAGTAGTGGACGGTTTGCTTCAAAGATTTTGTTGTATTCATTGGCATTGCCATACATTTCTTTGGCGATTTTGGATAGAGTGTCGCCTGATTTGACAGTATAAAAACGAGATTCTGGTTCAGGCTCCGCTACTGTCATGTTGTCTTCTACTTGGGCGACATACTGTACGTTACCTGCTGCCAAAATTGCTTTTTCACGCTCCGCTTGGCTTTTGGCAACACCCGACAATACCACCGTGTCAGTATTGGCATTATAATTAACCTTTAAGCTGTCAATTTGGGCATTGGCTTGTACACGAGCAAGCAAAAGATTGGCAATCTCTTGGGCGGTTGGCTCGGCAGGCGTGGTTGGAGCGGTGGGTGCGGTTGTGGCTGGGGCTTCGTCTTTTTTGTCACGGTTAAAGATTTTGTCGCCGATGTCTTTGGCAAAACTAAAAATGCCCATAATTATGTTCCTATAAATAAAAAGATAACTCATCTTAATACAATACTCATGGTTCGTCTAGGAGGTTTTTGGGTGAGTTTTGTAAAAGATGAATGTAATTTTGTAACTATTTGATAGATTACCGTAAAAAAATCTCCCAGTTGGGAGATTTTGCTGATTATAGCTTGGCACTGATGTAATCAATTGCCTTTTGAACGGTGGTGATTTCAGCAGAATCTTCATCAGGAATGCTGATGCCAAATTCATTTTCAAATGCCATAACAAGCTCAACCAAGTCTAGTGAGTCTGCACCCAAATCGTCCATGAAAGACGCACCGTTGTTAATGGTGTCGGCAGAAACGCCCAGTTGTTCGGCAACGGCTGATTTTACTTTTGCTTCAATATCACTCATGATATACTCCAAAAAGAATAAGATAAATAAAACAGACAAATTAATCAAATAAATTTGTCAGGCTTGTGTGTATGATAAAACATTTTTACAATTTGTGCAAGTGCCATAAGTACGTTTGTTCACGTTGTTATTTTTATGGCACTTACCTCATCATCACATGTGCATACCGCCATTGACTGCCAACACTTCGCCAGTGATATAGCTTGCGTCATCGCTTGCCAAAAAGGCGACAGCAGCGGCAACTTCGTGTGGTTGCCCCATGCGACCAACTGGCACAGCATCAAGCATCGAGCTGATAAGACGTTCGTCCAGCTCATCAGTCATGTCAGTTTCAATAAAACCGGGGGCGACACAGTTTACCGTAACGCCACGAGAGCCGATTTCACGAGCCAATGAGCGAGTAAAACCCTCAACACCTGCCTTAGAAGCTGCGTAATTGGTCTGTCCTGCATTACCCATTTGACCGACCACAGATGTGATATTGATGATACGCCCAAAACGAGCCTTCATCATGCCACGTACGGCACGGCGAGATGTGCGATAAATGGCGGTGAGGTTGGTGTCAATCACGCTTGCCCAGTCCTCATCTTTCATACGCATGAGCAAGCCATCTTTGGTGATGCCAGCGTTATTGATAAGCACATTGACACTGCCATAAACGCTATCAATCTCTTCAAAGAGTTTATCAATGGCTTCATCATCACACACATCAAGTACACGCCCAATGCCTCCTGACTCGCCAAGATACTCTTCAATGGCTTCTGCCCCTTTTTCGCTGGTGGCAGTACCGATGACAAAATGACCATCATTAGCAAATCGCTCAGCAATCGCTCGCCCTATGCCACGACTGGCTCCTGTTACCAAAACAATCTTACGACTCATGTAAATTCTCCAATTTTTCTAAACGTGCCAATTTGTCGGTGGGTAGGGCAGTGATGGGGGTTTCTTGGCGTTTGGCAAGGTTGGATAGCACATTACCAGGCCCGCATTCTATCACCAACTCAATCTGCTTATCTGCCAGCTCCTGCATGGTTTTTGTCCACTGGACAGGCATAGACAACTGCTCAATCAAAGCAGTTTTGATGTCGTTTGTGGACTTGTGAATCTCAGCATGGCGGTTTTGAATGGTAGGAATTTGGGCTTGATGAAAGGTGGTTTGAGCCAAAAGCTCTGCCAATTTGTCGCTGGCAGGCTTCATCAAGGCACAATGAGAGGGGACGGAGACTTTAAGGGGGACAGCTTTTTTGCCCAACGCTTCTACCGCTTCTAGCACGTGTGTTACACCTACTTGTGTGCCTGCGATGACGACTTGGGCAGGGCTGTTGAAATTGGCGGTATCTACAATGCCTGCGTTTTCGGTAGCGTCTTCGCACAGGCTTGCCACTTGTTCATCTTCTAAGCCAAGCACAGCCGCCATTTGTGTATCCATACCCATCACAGCATCCGTCATGAGCTTGCCACGTTCGTGAACAAGACAAACTGCATCTGCCAAACTTAGCACGCCACTTGCCACAAGTGCTGAGTATTCGCCCAAAGAATGCCCTGCCAGATATGCAGGCTTGATGTCTTGGTGTGCCAATATGGGCGTGATGATACGCCAAATGGCAATGCTGGCAGTCAGTAGGGCAGGTTGAGTATATTTGGTGTCGTGCAAGCGAGTCTCATCGTGGGTAATCTCCCACAAATCCACACCTAAGGCAGTACTTGCTTCATCAAAAGTTGTTCTTACCACGTCAAATTGTTCGGCAAGTTCATCCATCATGCCAATAGTTTGTGAGCCTTGTCCGGGAAAAATCACTGCCACACGTTTTATTTGTGTCATAATTCACCATGTTTGATTGAAATATCTCTATTTTATCATAAAAATAGAACATCTGTTTACAAAATAACTGATTATTTACAAACAAATTTTTTATAAAAATTGGGGTATGTCCACCTTTTATATTTACAATTAAAAATAAGATAAATCGTACGTTTTTTTAGAAAAAACGCAGGCTGATAGCAACTCTATCGGACGAGTTTTGATGCTTCAAAAACAAGATTTAACCATTTTAACGTAAAAACACTACATTTATATCTAAATTATCGCCAAACATAAATAGTGTGATAAAGGGTGGGTGTCCTAGCTCATTGTAAAAAATTTGTTTGTAAAAAAGCCAAGCTCATACGATGATGGAACTTGGCTTTTGTGTCAAGCTAAAACGATTAGGCTTCTACTGCTTTAACTTTAAAAAGTTGGCGACCACGATAAAAACCATCTTTGGTGGCGTGGTGGCGGATGTGTTTCTCACCAGTGGTAGAGTCAATGCTTAAAGTGGCAACGCTGATACGGTCGTGAGAACGACGCATATCACGGCGTGAACGGCTTTTGCGGTTTTGTTGAACTGCCATGATAGCTCCTAAAATATAAGTATGGCAACTATTTGCCAAATCTAAATGAAAATGGGTATCTGTGGCGGTAGCATCATTTCGCCTAACAAATCAGTGCAGATACATTAAACGCCTTATTATACCCAAAATTTTTAGATTTTTAAAGAGAAAGTTGGTGATTTTTGTAAAAAGTTTGTTGAGAGAGTATCTATTTTGGTTTTACAATTTGCCTCTCAACTGTTCTAGCATGGCAAATGGGTTTTCTTTTGGGGTATTTGGTACTTCGCCAACACTGTCGGTGAGTAGCTCGCAGTCGCTATGGCGTGGAGCAAGTGGTATGGCAAGTAGCAACTCATCTTCTAGCAAATCAGCAACAGGGAGCATTTTTCTGCTGTCAGGTTCACAAATCTCATCAATCAAAACATAATCAGCATCAGGCTCTATGGCGTGTAGGTATCTGATTTTGTCTTCGTTTTCTAAAATTGCCAAACGATAATGGTTGGAGATATTGATTGCCATAGGAGTAAGGCAACGTTGGCATGGCATAAGTAGTGTCGCCTCAATTTGGTAGTTGAGCCAAAGTAATCCATTTTTATTAATAAGGGCAAAAGATATGTCCAATGTATCATCACCCAAACTGTCAATTTCGTCCGCCAGACGCTCAAACTGGGTGATAGGAACAATGCCTTGCCATTCAAAGCCGACATCTGACCATTTATCAAGGGCGATTTCGGTGGGCATGGCGGTAGGTTGGGAAAAATTTGTCATGATGATAGTGTGATGATTTTTTGGTTATTATTTCATAAATTTTGTCAAAATTCACGCAAAATTTTGGGGTTGTGTTATAATTTTTGATTTGAGATTAAGATGGTTGATTTTAAAACGTTGGGATTATCCAAACAAACGCACCTTTGGCAAGCCTTTTATGACGATGAAAAAATTAAACACCATGTTGATGATGTGTGTCAATTTGATGAGTATTATCATACCTTAAAGCAGGCGTGGCAAACTCTTGGCGATGATGAAAAAAACCAAACCGATTGGCTTATTGTTCTGTTTGATTACCTTTATCAAAACAGCCCTATGCCAACGGTGTTGGTGCGTGGTGAAGGTGAGCCTGAGTATTTTGCTAGTAGAGATGGCAAACCTGCTCGTATTGAGTTTGCTCATGGTTTTTTTCAAAGTGCCTTACACGAGATTAGTCATTGGTGTGTGGCAGGAAATCAACGCCGAGAACTTGATGATTTTGGTTATTGGTACTGTCCTGATGGGCGAGACGAGGCAACCCAACGTCAATTTGAACAAGTAGAAATCAAGCCCCAAGCGATAGAATGTCTATTATCGCTTGCATTGGGGCGGTATTTTTATGTATCGGCGGACAATCTTGATGCTAATTTTGACACCTCAAACAGCACCTTTGCCCAAGATGTCTACACCAAAGCCTATGATTATCTGACCAATCCACACGCATTGCCCAAAGATGCCAAGCGGTTGATTTGGGTGTTTTTGGACATAAATACTCGTCATAACAACACCAATCAAGGATAAAGCATGAAAACCCTATACATACACCCTGACAACCCCCAAGCTCGCCTGATGAATGATGTGGTATCTGCTTTGCAATCAGGTGAGCCTGTCATTATCCCCACCGAAAATGGTTACCGTTTTGCTTTTGGTATGAATGCCAAAGATGCGTTTGAAACGGTCAAAAGATTGGGGGTAAGCGAGTCAGATTTGGTGCTTATTTGTCAAAATATCAGCGAATTATCCAGTGTGGCGGTGGTTGATAATGTAGCTTTTACTACCCTCAAATCCGATTTTTTGCCCCAAAATGTCTTTATCTTAGAACCCACCAAAGCAATCAATAAAAAAATCATCACCAAAAAGTCTCTAAATTTTAGCACATCCGCCACTCCTGTGATGACAATGTTATTGCAAATGTTGGGCGAGCCTATTTTTATTGCACCACTTGTGTATCAAGGCGAACGAGCAATTTGGCATTATGAGATTGCTGATAACTTTGAGACCCAAGTGGCAGTTTTTGTGGACGTGGGTGTGGTTGATGACATGACGGTCAATGTGGTGGATTTGGTGGATTAACAATTGATGAAGGTGGATTGACCCAGTTTAATGGTATCTACATCGTTTATGAGTATGCGCCACAACATCAACGTTTGACCAATGTTTAATCATGGTATCATTTACAACATTTTTATGGAAAAATAAAAAAGTTGCAAACAGCACATCAGCGACAATCCCCAAATTACCGAGCGAAACATTGCCAAATCATAAGCATACGCCACACCAAAAATCACACGTAGCAACACATAAAACCATGCCAAAAAGTTGATGATATTTTGGGGAACAAAGCAGTACATCGCCAACAGCACCGCCCCAATAAATATTGGTAAACTCTCAAAACTGTTGGCTTGTGCGGCATTTAGGCGAGCAGAGAGTCCTGTGGTTTTTGCCAAAAAGTCTCTGGGGTGATGGTTGTCTGTTTTAAAATCAAATCCGCCCACTTTTTTTGACAAAATGGCGAACACATAAGGCAGCAAACACGCCACAACCACCGCCATGACGGCGTATTTGATGTCTGGTGGTATTAAATTTACAAGGCTCATGTCATGCACCCGTGATGTGATAGTCGTGAGTGATGTTCACGCCACCGTCCGCAAGCATTTTGGAGGCAGAGCAGTATTTGGTGGCGGACAGTTCAATGGCTTTGGCAACTTGGCTTTCTTTGATGTCTATGCCCTCTACGATAAAATGTAAATGAATGTCAGTAAACACTGCAGGTACACTGTCGGCACGTTTAGCAGACACTTCACAACGCACATCGCTGACGTTTTGGCGAGATTTTTGAAGAATGCTCACCACATCATAACTGGCACACGCCCCAAGTCCCATAAGGATAAGCTCCATAGGTCTTGCCCCAAGCTCTTGCTTGGAGTCTATGGTAATTGTATGTCCAGAACCACTTTTTGCTTCAAAGTTAATCACATCATTTTTTAGCCATGACACTTGGGCGGTCATGTCGGCATTGGTAATGGTCATGAGTTTTTCCAAAAAAATAAAAATTAAATGCGTGTTTTTGTGGATTTTTCAAGTAAAAAATCATTTTTGGTGCAAAAATGATGATTTTTATTTCTATATAATTGCTATTTTGTAAATAATTTTATTAAAACTTAACAAACTCTAATTATTTTGAAATAACACTACCTTTTTTATCAAAAGTTTGGTTTAATAGGCGTAATTTTTTCATCTTAAATCAAGATGATTTATTTTATAAATTAAAGAGTAAACTATGATTGATGCAGACGGCTTTCGTGCCAATGTCGGTATCATCTTGGCAAACACACAGGGGCAAGTTTTGCTTGCCAAACGCATTGGTAGCGATAGCTGGCAATTTCCACAAGGTGGCATTGATGTGGGCGAAACGCCCATTGATGCGATGTATCGTGAGTTGTATGAAGAGGTTGGGCTGTATCCACATCATGTGGAGGTGTTGGCGAGTACGCATGAATGGTTGCGGTATCGCCTACCCAGACGTTATGTGCGTTATGATGAAAATCCTGTGTGTATTGGGCAAAAACAAAAGTGGTTTTTGCTCCGCCTTGATGAAAAAAACACCGATTTTATTCGTTTTGATGTGGCAACTCCTGAATTTGATGATTGGGCGTGGGTGAGTTACTGGTATCCTTTGGGGCAGGTTGTACCGTTCAAACGGGGTGTATATCAACGTGCCTTGTTGGAATTGGCAAGTTATGTGCCGTTGATACCAAAGCTAAGAATGTAGAAAAGAGGGGATTTACCCCTCTTTTTAACTTTACAAAAAACCGCCCAAACAAGGTGGTTTTTTTGTGTATGGCACTTATTTTTTGCCACGATTGGCGAATGCACCAAAACGTTTGTTGAAGCTAGCAACACGACCTTCGTTGGTGGCTTGACGTTGCTCACCAGTATAGAAAGGGTGAGAAGCACTTGAAATATCAAGTGGGTAGTATGGGTATTCTACACCTTCGTACTCACGAGTGGTTTTGGTAGCGATGGTAGAGCGAGTTAGGAAGTACACATCTGCATTGGTGTCGTGGAACAATACTTCACGATAATTTGGGTGAATGTCTTTACGCATAAGAAAAATCCAATAAACCTAAGCACTAATAAAAAGGCATTTTCAAGAATCATCTTGCCAACCATAGCCACATCATCATCAACCAACTTTGACATGATATACCATGAAGTCGTTTATTAGCCAACCTAAGTGGGAAATAAAAACCTCATTTTAGCTTAATTTTAGATATTTTTCAAGGTTAAAGTTAAAGTTTTGTTGATGATGAATTATGATAAAAATGATGAAATTTTTGTTATAGTCAATGATAATATGAAAACCCCCAAATTAATAA
>NZ_BCYQ01000041.1 GCF_001598275.1 Moraxella oblonga NBRC 102422 | reverse complement strand
CACCCTTTCTAAAATTCCCCAACAAAAAACAGCTCCGAAGAGCTGTTTTTATCATGCACAGATTAGAATCTGTAAATTGCACCAACTTCCACGCCATGACCTTTGGTCTTGGAGGTGGTGGTTTCGGTGTTATGGAAACTAAGACCTGCAAAAGTGGTGGTGCTTTTGCCAAAATCATAAGTTGTACCCACGCTAAACTTGGTTTGCTCTTTATTGGCAATGCCTTCATAGTTATCAGCGTATGCACCTTCAACCCACACACCCAAAGGCTCGGTGACTTGATGTGCCAACGACAAATATCCGCCAACCTCATTGTCAGAGCTGTTGTAATCAGCATAATGAGCAACTGCACCAACGGTTGTCTTTTCTGTAATATCAACAGACATAGAACCAACCAATGCACTAAAATCCTTACCTGCACGAGTATAAGCCAAGCCAAGTGTGCCACTATCGGTCTCGTGGCTTGCACCTACAATAAAGAAGTCACGCTCCACTGTGGTCTTAACACCATTTTTAAAGGTGTGAAATTTACGACCCTTACTACCCTCGTCCATACCATATTGGAGAGTCAAATCAGTTTTGCCATTGTTAAACTTGGGTGTGGTATACACGATGGTATTATCCACCCAATCAGAACCACCATAGCCCATGGCATAGCCTGTACCCTCAGCACGCCACCATGATGGTGCAATATCCAAATTATCATCATAGCTGATGGTACGACCCACAAGCAACTTACCATATTGTTTGTTTTTGAGTGCTAGATAGCCATGACGAGCAGAGAAGTTGCCATCAGTTTTTTCAGCAACGTCCACTTTATATTCCAAGCGGTATTCTAAATCCGTATTTTCTGTTAACGGCTCACTGCCTTTGACACCGATACGTGAGTTACCAGAACTCAAATCTGTACGACCTCTTTCTTTCTCGGTTACGCCGTTCTCTGTGGTTTTTGAATCTTCTTTTAGAGCAGACAGACGAACCTGACCATAAATCTCAGGCTGGGCAAACGCTTGTGAGCATACTGCCGTTGTAACGACCACACAAGCTGATTTGATGGCTGTACCTAATGATAACTTCTTCATGAAAAACTCCTAAAAAAATTTGCACAATGCAACCTTGCTTAGCATACACATGGTTTAAAAAAACCTGCATGACAATATTACATAAAAAAAAACAATATTGCAACAACATTTTATACAAATTGGTTAATTTTAACAAAAAAAATCATCACAACACCGATTAAGAAAACACTATTTCACCCAATCAGTCACTTTTGCCATCTCACACATATCATAAGCTGACTTCATAAGATGAGCGTTTTCCACACCAAATGAACAATCATCAAAAAAATCCTCCATCCACCATTTAGGAAGATGTCCATTTTATCAATGGTGGGATTTGTCATTATTTCTTAAAAAAATAAGGGCGACATACATCACCCTCATTTTGCCACAAACATCATTCTAAAGGCACGCCAATGCGTCTTGCCACTTCCTCATAGCCTTCTACAACATCACCAAGCCCTTGACGGAAGCGGTCTTTGTCTAGTTTTTTCTTGGTCTCTTTATCCCATAGACGACAACCATCAGGCGAGAACTCATCACCAAGCACAATGCCATCTTTGAACAAGCCAAATTCCAGTTTAAAATCCACAAGCATAAGCCCTGCCTCATCAAAAATCTTGGACAAGACCTCATTGACCTGATAAGTCAAGGCTTTCATCTCGTCAAGTTGGGCTTGGGTGGCATAGCCAAGTGCAACGGCGGTGGATTCTGACAACATTGGGTCGCCCAGCTTATCATCTTTATAAAACAGCTCAAAGGTTGGTGGTACAAGTGCCAAGCCCTCTTCTAAACCCAAGCGTTTCATCAAACCGCCCGCACTATAATTACGCACCACACACTCTACAGGAATCATTGTTAGGCGTTTGACCAGCACTTCATCTTCTGATAATTGCTTTTCAAAATGGGTTTTGATGCCAGCTTCTGCCAATTTGCCCATAATAAAGCTATTAAAGCGGTTATTGACCTTGCCCTTACGGTCAAGCTTTGCAATTTTTTCGCCATTAAAAGCAGATGCATCGTTTCTAAAATGCAAAATCAGATAATCAGGATTATCGGTTTCATAAACTGATTTTGCCTTGCCTGTGTAGAGCAGTGTTTGTTTTTGCATGGTTTTCTCCATTATTAACGATAAATTTGATAACAAAATAAAAGGCATGAATACAAAAATATCCATGCCAAACAATCATCTTACCTGTGGTGGTTTTGGTAGCTCATACTGTCTACCAGCTTCATTGGTAAAATTAGACAAACCACCCTCCACCTGTGGTGTGGCATATAAAGGGGTAAAATCCGCCGTCTGCTGACCGACAGGCAACTGTATGGGGTCTAATTTTTGGCTTTGTTGGTATTTTAAACTGCCATCATTGCGTTTGCTTGTGTATGCTTTGATTGTGCTACACCCTGTTGCCATAACGCTTGCCACCAACATCAAGGCGGTTAATTTTATCACTTTCATAAGTCTTCCTAAATCAAATTGGCTTTTTGTAAGGCGTTATCAATAATGACTTGGCTACTCTTAGATAGCCAAACAAGTGGCAAACGAATGCCTGTGTCAATCTTGTCCATTTTGTGTAGGGCGTATTTGACAGGCTGTGGGCTTGATTCACAAAACAAATCTTTGTGCAAATGGCAAATACCCTCATTAATCAAATCCGCTTCATCAAATTTACCTGCCAATGCCAAGCTAAAAATCTGGCTCATCGCATTTGGGGCAATGTTTGAAGTAACCGAAATATTGCCCTTTGCTCCAAGTTTTACCAATTCAAGGGCAGTAGGGTCATCGCCCGATAACACCACAAGACGGTCGCCCACTCGCTCAATCAAGGATTTACCCCGTTCAAGATTGCCTGTTGCGTCCTTGATGGCAACGATATTGGGAATATCAGCAAGGCGTGCCACCGTCTCTTCGCTCATATCCACCACCGTTCGCCCTGGTACATTGTAGAGAATCTGGGGCATATCCACCGCCTCTGCCACCGCCTTATAATGCTGATAAATACCCTCTTGGGTGGGTTTGTTATAATAAGGCACAACGAGCAGAGCAAAATCCGCCCCCACTGCTTTGGCGTGGGCGGTTAGTTCAATGGCTTCGGCGGTGTTATTTGCCCCTGTTCCTGCAATGACAGGCACACGCCCTGCCACACGCTTAACAAAAAATTCAATCACATCGCCGTGCTCTTTCATAGAAAGCGTTGCCGACTCGCCTGTTGTCCCTACCGCCACCAAAGCGTGCGTACCAGACTCAATCTGCCAGTCAATCAATTTGCCCAAAGCCTCATAATCCACCGCCCCATCTGCGGTCATGGGTGTAATCAAGGCGGTGATAGAGCCTTTTAACATCGTCTGTTTATGGTCATAAGCTGTCATAAAGCACCTAAATTATTATCTTTTAACGACTTAGTTTAGCATTTTCATGGGGGTTTTTAAATGTCTAAATTAAAATTATTTACGTTGATTGAAATTTTAAATTAATTTATAAAAATAAATTTAAATAATAAATCTATAAATTTATAATTATTGGTATATTTTTTATGATAAATGGTATTGTTTTTTTTTTTGCATTTTAGTATATTATATCATAACCCGTATAAATGAGCATTACTCTTGTTTTTAATCAATATCAGGAACTATATGAAACTGGATTTTAATATGTCGTCTGATGAGTTTAGGCGAGAGGTACTATACCAAAAGCCTAAGCTGTTTAAGGGTGCCGTCAAAAACCTAGACATCACATGGCGACAAATCAATGAATTGTATCAACGAGCCAACCCAATGGACGAACTTTTTCGTCTGCGTAAAGGCGAGATTGTACCCATCTCTGAATATGTTGAGAGCTTTGATGACACTGGGCGTACTCGCCACCGCTTTGTCAAACCTGCCATTTATCACCACCTAAAAAATGGTGCGACCATTGTTTATAATCGCATCAACAATGAGCCTTTTGTTGATGATTTAGCAAAGCAAGTCGCCCAGTTTGTCAATGCATCTACGGTGGTTAGTGGCTATCTTGCTTTTGGTTCGGACGCTTCCTTTAAAAGTCATTGGGATACTCGTGATGTCTTTGCGGTGCAACTCATGGGCAAAAAACATTGGGCGTTATATCAACCCAATTTTGAAAGTCCCTTATACATGCAACAATCCAAAGATGTCGATGTGCCAGAACCGACCATACCCGACATGGAAGTGGTCTTGGAGGCTGGCGATGTGCTGTATATCCCTCGAGGGTGGTGGCACAACCCTGTACCGATGGGCTGTGAAACTTTTCATTTGGCAATCGGCACTTTTGCCCCAACAGGCTATGACTACATGGAATGGCTTACCAAGCAAACGCCCAACATCTTACCATTGCGTTATAACTTATCTGATTGGGAAACCGACAAAAACAACATCGCCCAAGCCTGCACCCAACTATCTGCCATGATGACCGACCCTGTTATGTATGATAGGTTCATGCAGGAATTTTTGGGTAATCATCGCCTAGATACTCGCTTTAATATGGAGTTGTTTGGCAATCCCAACAATGATAAGTTGCCACCAGAGAGCAAACTTAGTCTCAATGTGGTAGACATACGCACATTGGATAAAGGCTATCTGATTTCAAATGGCACCAAGATTAATGTGGATGAGCTGAGTAAAAAATTCATCAACATCATCATTAATCACCAACCCATTGCTTTATCGGAAGTATTAACACATTTTGATAAAGCACAACATGAACACATTCAAAAACTGGCTTATGATTTGGCGAATTTTGATGTGGTGGGGGTGGACTTATGAATCAACAAAAATCTATTGACAAAGAAACCTTAAGTCGCATTGTGCTATTTTCTTTTTTAATGTCTAGCATAATTTTATTATGTATTGAAATAAATAATTTTAATACAAATATTTATTTATCAATCGTATATGTTACGGCGATAACATCATTTACTTTGGGATTTTTCTTTCCAAAAATTTACAATATAGGGAATAAAAATCCACCCAAATATATTTGCATATTTTCAAAGGTTATGAATATTACCTTTGTTGTGGCTCTACTATTTTACTTTTTAAATTAATCAACAAGAGGAATTTTGTCATGCGTGAATTAACAATCAATGAACTCAATATAGTATCTGGCGGTTATACCGACCCAGACTTGGGCGATAAACTAAAAAATTCAAAATATCCAGTAGTTCCAACACTCATAGTGGGAGCGTCTAATAGTGTACAAGTCATTAGAGCTGGAATTATTGGATATAAGATTGGGGAGGCACTCAATGAACACACCCCATTCAAGATTGGATTAGTAAAGGAACTGATAAACTTATTGACTATCAAATGAAAAAACAGCAAAGCCAAACAAAAGACAAATCAGGCAATGACTACGGTCATTAATTAGGTTTTTATGTCCAATTTATTCCGCCAAGAAGCCCTAGATGCTCAAAAAACCAACTGGACGGGTACGATTATTCTAACTCGTCCAGTCAGTTTTACTTTTTTAACCATCTGTGCTTTGTCAATTGGTTTGGTACTGGTCGCCTTTTTGATTTGGGGTGAATACACCAAACGTAGCACCGTCAAAGGTCAGCTTATCCCAGAGCAGGGGCTGATATATAGCCACAGTCCTACCAGTGGTGTCGTTATTGAAAATCATGCTCATGACGGCAAGGCAGTCAAAAAGGGTGATTTACTTTATAAAATCTCCACCGCCCATCATGGTGATGAAGGCAGCACCCAAAAAGCCATCGATGATGAGTTAGCATTCAAAAATACGCTTATTCAAAATCAAATCTTTTATACCAAACAAAGCCAAACCCAAGAAATCAACAGTATATTAACCACCATTGAGCGACTAAAAGATGATAAGCAAAAACTCATCGCTCAGATTGAATTGCAGAAAACCCAAGTTCAGCTTGCACTTGATAACCTAAAAAGACATCAAGAAATCAGTGCCATCAATGCCGTATCCGCTCTTGAAGTCAATAACCGCCAAATGGAATATAACACCCAACACGAACAACTCATGACACTCAGCCGAGAGCTATCATCACTTGAAAAACAAATCAAAGAGCAAACCATCAGTTTAGATAGAACCAAACAAAATCATAAAGCCAATCTCAATCAATTACAACAGTCCCTCACGGATAATAGACAAAGCAAAATCCAAAACAAGGCAGGAGAATTTATCTCTATTTATGCTCCGATTGATGGTGTAATCAGCACCAATCACATCAAAACAGGTCAATACATCGAAAGTAGTAAACCACTCATTACCATTTTGCCCCATGATAGTCATGTCATCGCCGAAATGTATGTACCAAGTCGTGCCATTGGTTTTGTCAAAACTGGTGATGAGGTACTGCTCCGCTATCAAGCCTATCCCTATCAAAAATTTGGACACGCCAATGCACAAATCATCTCAGTAGCAAAAACTGCATTAGCAGGACAAAACATCCAAAGCATTGGCACCGTATCACAAAGCGAACAAATGACTAATGAACCTTTATACATTGTACGTGCAAAATTAGAAAAGCAAACGATAAAAGCCTATGGCAATGACCTGCCATTACAAGTGGGTATGACATTAGAGGGTGATATATTGCACGAAACTAGGAAGCTCTATGAGTGGGTATTAGAGCCTTTATATAGCATTACTGGCAAAATCTAATCAAGCATTTTATTGTCATTGGGTGCATGGCACCTTTTTTATTTTTTAATGATGGATAGTTATGAATTACTTGGAAAATATTTCTTTGGGTTTTGGTCGTAAGCTACCTGTGATTTTACAAACTGAAAATGCTGAATGCGGTTTGGCGTGCATTGCGATAGTTGCCAATTACTATGGCTATCATACTGATTTATTTAGTTTAAGACAAAAATATCCCATTTCCCAAAAAGGAGCAACGCTACACACCCTAATTAAAATTTGCCAACAAATAAAATTAAACACTCGCCCTTTAAAATTAGAATTAGATGAATTAAAAGAACTTCGTACGCCTTGTATTTTACATTGGGATTTAAATCATTTTGTGGTACTAAAATCTGTTGGCTTAAATAAAATCACTATTATTGACCCTGCTGTTGGTCTTAGAGTATTAGAATTAAAAGAAGTTTCTAAGCATTTTACAGGTATTGCCTTAGAAATTTGGGCGGATAATGATTTTGAGAAAAAAGAAGAAAAAACACAAATCAAAATTTTTAAACTCTTTGGTGAAATAAGAGGATTATGGAGCTCTTTAAATCAGATTTTGATTTTGGCGATTGTTTTAGAAATCTTTGCTTTAACTAGCCCCTTTTTTATGCAATGGGTCATTGACCACGCCATTGTATCAGCTGATTTAAATTTATTAACCACGCTTGTGATTGGTTTTGGCTTGTTAATGTTTTTAACTCAATTGATTAGCTTATTACAAGCGTGGATTGTCATGTATTTGGCAACCACTTTAAATGTACAATGGAAAGCCAATATTTTTAATCATTTAATTCATTTGCCAAGCTCATTTTTTCAAAAACGACATTTGGGCGACATTATTTCTCGTTTTGGTTCCATTGATAGCATTCAATCCACTTTAACCACCAGTTTTTTGACCGCTATTTTAGATGGTTTAATGACTATTTTTACCTTAATTTTAATGTTCTTTTATAGCCCAACGCTGGCATGGATTGCGATTGGTGCAATGGCGATTTATGGACTTTTAAGATGGGCATGGTATATGCCACTTAGACGAGCCAGCGAAGAAGCCATTATTCATAGTGCCAAACAAAGCAGTCATTTTATGGAAACCATGCGTGGTATTCGTGCCATTAAAAGATTTGACAAACAAACTTTACGCCAAAATACTTGGCAAACTTTATTCGTTAATCAAATTAATGCAGGATTAAAAACACAAAAATTAGGCTTAGCGTTTGAATTTATTAATGGCATTATTTTTGGATTAGAAAACTTGATTATTATCTATTTGGGAGCAAGCTATGTTATTAACGGAACTTTTACTGTTGGTATTTTGATGGCATTTATTGCTTATAAAAATCAATTTGGTGGACGAGTGAGTAGCTTAATTGATAAATTTGTCCAAGTAAAAATGCTCTCTTTGCACGGAGAAAGGCTTGCCGATATTGTTTTGAGCGAAAAGGAAAAACAAGAGTTTATATTGGATAAACCAAAAATAGAAAACTATGATATTGAAGTTAAAAATTTATCGTTTAGATATAGCGATGATGAGCCTTATATTTTTGAAAATTTAAATTTTAAAATACAGCAAAATACATCGGTTGCAATTGTTGGAGCAACTGGGTGTGGTAAAAGCACTTTAATGAGTTTATTATTGGGCGAATTAACCGCCAATAGTGGTGAAATTAAAATTGCAGGGAAATTAATTAAAACCATGAGTGATGTCAATGCCTTAAACTGTGTGGCGTGTGTTAGCCAAGATGATGTTTTATTTGCAGGCAGTTTACTTGAAAATATTAGCTTTTTTGATGATAAATTGGACAGAGATTGGGCAGAAACCTGTGCCAAGATGGTCGGTATTCACGATGAAATTATGGCAATGCCGATAAATTATCAAACTTTAGTAGGAGATATGGGAAGTGTATTGTCAGGTGGACAAAAACAACGTATATTTATCGCTCGTGCTTTATATAAAAAGCCCAAGATTTTATTTTTGGATGAGGCAACCAGTCATTTAAATATTGAAAAAGAACAAGAAATTAATGAAATGATTAAATCCTTGAATATTACTCGTGTGATGATTGCCCATCGTCCTGAAACCATAGCAAGTGCAGATGGGACTATCGCCTTAAACAACAATCCCATTTGACCCATTTTTACTCAATCCTAAGCCCCAAAATCGCAGGCATACCATCTCTAATAATACCGACTGTAACCACGCCTTGTTTTGGTAAGTTTTTAAAGGCATGTTCAAATGTCTGAATGTTGTTGGTGGGCAGATGATTTAAATGCACAATCACGTCCCCCGCCATGAGTCCTGCCCGACTTGCCAGTCCTGTGATATCCACAGAGGTAATGATAACACCACCTTTAACACCAAATTCATTGAGCAGACGATTTTCATTTTGGGTAAGCTCTTTGAGGCGTAAACCCAAACGCACGCCATTATCAGTAGCATTTTGGGTGGCGACATCGTGGGGTGTCTCAACAAATCGCCCTGTTGTTTCGTACACCTTGCCTGCTCTTAGATAGGTTAGGTTAAATTTATCATTGGGCTTGGCACGGTTAATACGGTTTAACAAATCAGATGCCAAGATTATGTTTTGACCATTAAAACTTAGCACCACATCACCGATTTTCAGCCCTGCTTGGTAGGCAGGTGAGTCTAGCCCCACACGGGTAATCAATGCTCCTTGTGGTTTATCCAACTGATAAGCCTCCGCCAACGTGCGATCGATGTCTTGTAACTGTAAACCCATATAGACCCGAGTTACTTTGCCTGTATTTTTAATTTGCTCATACATATCCATCGCTGTATCAATGGGAATAGAAAACGACAAGCCCATATGCCCGCCTGTACGACTAAAAATCAAAGAATTAATACCAACCACTTCGCCTTTTTGGTTGAACAGTGGTCCACCAGAATTACCCTGATTTAATGCCACATCAGTCTGAATAAATGGTACGGTTGCCTCACGGCTCATGCTGCGGCTTTTGGCGGAAACGATGCCAGCCGATGCCGAATAATCAAAACCAAAGGGCGAACCAATCGCCAGCACAGGCTCACCTACTTTGAGCGTATCACCTTGTGCCACCGTCAAAGCAGGGAAATTTCGCCCTTCTACCTTCAAAACCGCCACATCGGAAGCCTCATCTGAACCAACCAGCCGTGCATCAAGCTCGGTACGGTCTTGTAAAGTAATACTAATTTTGTCCGCCCCTGCCACCACATGATGGTTGGTTAAAATATAACCATCGGCACTGACAAAAAAGCCTGTGCCATAGCCATACTCTACCGTAGGAATGTTAGGAACATTGACTTTATCACCAAAAAGCTCACGCAAAATCTTGGCTTTTTGAGCCAATTCTAGCCCCTCGCTGTCCACTTGTTTTGTGGTGCTAACTCGCACTACGCCAGACGATACTTTTTCAACCAAATCAGAAAAATCTATTGCCATTGCCCCATAAGCAGACTGCACAAAACTCACACCAGATACGACAGGCACAACCACCAACGCCATTGCCAGACTTAATGCTTTTATCATAAAAACCTCTCCACAAAAAACGCTAGTATGCAAAAAATTGCCCAACTCGTCAAGTTGCAAATCATTATCAAAATCTTACTGATTTCTTGTACGCTGATGATAAAATCCTTACTCTCATTGCTTATTTTTGAAAATAAACGATTGTGCTATAATAAAGACATTTTTTAATACAACAAAAGTTACTATGAACGCTCTTACTCTCACCGACAACGCCGTCAAAAAACTTGCCCACCTCAAATCAGCCGAAGGCAACAACAATCTCATGCTACGCATTTATGTAACAGGGGGCGGCTGTTCGGGTTTTTCTTATGGTTTTGATTTTGCCGAAGAATTAGAAGAAGATGATGCTACTTTTTTAAATGGTGATGCCGTCTTGGTGGTGGATAGCCTAAGTTATCAATATTTGCACGGCTCAACCATTGACTACATAGAAGGGCTTGAAGGCTCACGCTTCGTGGTAGACAACCCTAATGCGACGACCACTTGTGGTTGTGGGTCATCTTTTTCTATCTAAATTTGAACATTTGGTAAACAAGGAAGTGCTAATGAAACTTCAAAACCCCTCTCTTTTTCGTGAACGTGCTTTGATTGACAATACATGGCACTCTGCCCAATCAGGCGACACGATAGATGTTTTTAACCCCTTTAATCATCAAAAAATCGGAATCATTCCTAATTTGTCCGCTGATGAAGTGCGTGGGGCGATTGCCACTGCCACAACCGCCCAACAGGCATGGAGTAAAAAAACTGCCCATGAACGAGCTGATATTTTGCACCGTTGGGCGGATTTGATAGACGACAACCTTGATGATTTGGCAATCATCATGACAAGTGAGCAGGGCAAACCACTCAAAGAATCCCAAAGCGAAATCCGCTATGCCAACAGCTTTATCCGTTTTTTTGCCGAAGAAGGCAAACGAGTCTATGGCGACACCATTCCTGCCAAATCCACCAATCTACGCCACATCGTCCTAAAAGAACCAGTAGGTGTGTGTGCCTGTATCACACCTTGGAATTTCCCATCAGCGATGATTACTCGCAAGGTTGCCCCAGCCCTTGCGGTGGGGTGTGCGATGATTGTCAAACCTGATAGCCAAACGCCATTTTCTGCCCTAGCACTTGGCAAGCTTGCCATACAAGCAGGATTGCCGGCAGGTATCCTACAAATCGTAACAGGGCAAGCAGAAATGATTGGAGAGATTTTTAGCACCGACAACCATATCAAAAAACTCTCGTTCACAGGCTCAACCCGAGTTGGCAAATTACTCATGGCACAATCTGCCCCCACCCTTAAAAAACTTTCTTTGGAGTTGGGTGGCAACGCTCCTTTTATCATCTTTGATGATGCCAATTTGGACGAAGCAATAAACGGTCTTATCATGTCCAAATACAGAAATGCAGGACAAACGTGCGTCTGTGCCAACCGTGTCTATGTTCAGCGTGGGATTTTTGAGACATTTTTAGAAAAATTCACCACCAAAGTCCGCTCGCTGACAGTGGGAAATGGTATGGACAATCCTGACATGGCGTGTTTGATTAATGAACAAGCCCTACAAAAAACCCAAGCCTTACTGTCTGACGCTCTTGCCAAGGGAGCGACACTCATCACAGGTGGTAGTACGCACACTGATTATCCTACCTGCTTTTTACCCACCATCATCACAAACATTACAGAAGACATGGATATTGCTCATGCGGAGATTTTTGCCCCCATTGCCCCTGTATTTGTGTTTGATGACGAAGAAGAAGTTATCAAAAAAGCCAATGCCACACCCTATGGTCTTGCCTCGTATTTTTATACCCAAAACCACGCTCGTGCTTGGCGGGTTGCTGAACGATTAGAATGCGGTATGGTTGCCCAAAATACAGGACTACTCTCTACCGAAGTTGCACCTTTTGGTGGTATCAAAGAATCTGGGTTTGGGCGTGAAGGGTCAAAATACGGACTGGACGAATATTTAACCATCAAATACTGGTGCATTAATATGGAATAATAAAAAAACAGGCAATATGCCTGTTTTTTTATTATTCTAACTCTCTGCCCCATCAGGCACAAATACATAGCCCACACCCCATACGGTTTGGATATAGCGAGCTTGGGAAGGGTTGTCTTCAATGAGTCGTCTTAGGCGAGACACCTGCACATCAATTGACCGCTCCATCGCACCCCATTCACGCCCACGAGCCAGATTCATGAGCTTATCACGAGTCAGTGGCTCTCGTGGGTGTTGGACGAGTGCTTTTAACACGCTAAATTCGCCTGTGGTGAGCGTAACCACATCGCCGTCCTTTTTGAGGGTGCGAGTAGACAAATCCAAACTCCACGACCCAAACGCCACCACTTCCACCTGCTGAGTCGGAGCTCCAGGCACTTCACGGTTTTGACGGCGTAGCACTGCTTTGATACGAGCCAACAACTCTTTGGGGTTAAAGGGTTTTGGCAAATAATCATCTGCCCCAGCATCCAATCCCAAAATACGGTCAGTATCCGAGCCTTTGGCGGTGAGCATGATGATGGGAATATTGACATTGTCATCACGCAGGCGTTTGCAAATGGCAATACCATCTTCGTCAGGCAACATCAAATCAAGCACGATGAGCGAAAACATCTCACGTTGCATAAGCTTATCCATCTGTTTACCGTCATGTGCCACACGTACGGTAAAACCGCCTTCTTCTAAAAAACGTTGGAGCAACGCACGCAGACGTGCATCATCATCAACCACCAAAATACGATGCGTGTGATTTTCTTCGGTCATGGCTGTATCCTTAGAGCAAATATGGCGATAGTGTACAATAAGACACAAAAAAAGTCATGAAATTTTTTGTACAAAATGGTTATTTGGCTTATCATAGCACAACCAACACAGTTTTGGGAATTATTTCATCAGCAAAACAACAAGACACCATGAATCACACACCGCCCATGATTGACGGCATTTGTGCCAGCCGTCTTTATTTAGAAAAGTTACCCACACCGCCTAGCACTATTTTTGCTTTTTTGTGTCAAAAATTTCCCCACATCGCCCCACAGCAATGGCAAGAACGCTTTTATCAAGGCTTGGTGCTTGGGCATGATTTTGTTGCCCTACATATCCACAGCCCCTACCATCATGGGCAGACCATTTATTATTATCGTGAAGTTGTTGATGAGGTGGTCGTGCCATTTGAGCATCACATCATTTTTGAAAATACTGACATCATGGTGGTGGACAAACCGCATTTTTTGACGGTGTCGCCTGCGGGCGAATACGTCAAACAAACCCTGCTCACTCGCCTAAAACACGAAACAGGCAACCCTGACCTATCCCCCATTCATAGGCTAGATAGAGAAACGGCAGGGCTTATACTCATCAGTAAAAACCCAGCCACACGTCATTTATACCAAGCATTGTTTGCCAAACGCACCATCACCAAAACCTACCACGCCATTGCCCCTTTTGATAAAAATTTAATCACGCCACTTGACATTAATCTACACCTTGAACGTGGCGAGCCTTTTTACACCATGCGTGTCAATCCTGACAAAACCCCCAACACGCACACCCACCTAAGTCTACTTGATGTCAAAGCAGAGTTTGCCAAATACGAACTTCGCCCCACCACAGGCAAACTTCATCAGCTTAGGGTTCATCTACACCATTTGGGCATTCCCATTAAAAATGACCCCTATTATCCACAGATTTGTCATAAAGCCAAAGCGGATTTTGGTCAACCATTACAACTGCTCGCTCATGCCCTTGCATTTGTTGACCCCATCAACGGCACTGATTACTTTTTTCAATCAAAACAAACACTTGTATTATAATGTGTGGATAAATCTTATGCTCATTAAAATTAATTGACCAAATTTTATCATAAACCCTATTATTTTTATGTATTTAGTGTACAATAGCAGTCATATCCATAACAATACTAAGGTTATCACACATGCAACACCATATCCTATATGATGATGGTCATCACAAATGTATCGCTTTTTCTATGATTGATGATGCGGACGAGAGCGTCCCATCCAACCAATTTCTTGTCATTGACGGTAACGAAGCATGTATCATTGACCCAGGCGGGGATTTGACATTTACGCCATTGACCCTGCAAATCACCAAATTTATTCCCATGAATAAAATCAAATATGTCATTGGCTCACACCAAGACCCTGATATTTTAGCATCCATGCCTCGTTGGTTGTTGCACGTTGAAAATACCACCCTCATCATTCCAAAACTGTGGGAGCGATTTTTGCCCCATTATAATTCTGCATTTACCAAAGGTCGCCTACACCACAAGTTGTCTGAACGTCTGATTGGCATTCCTGACGAAGGTGATTATTATCCACTCGGCGAAAGTGGCATCGTGGCAATTCCTGCTCATTTTTTACATTCAGTAGGCAATATGCAGTTTTATGACCCCATCAGCAAAATCCTGTTTTCTGGCGACATGGGAGCAAGCCTTGTGGGAGATTCTGGCGATGTCGTTACTGACTTTGAGGCACATATTCCAAACATGTATGGCTTTCACAGACGTTACATGGTCAGCAACAAAGCCACTCAACTGTGGGCAAAATCGGTTGCCAAACTGGATGTCGCCAAAATGGTGCCCCAGCATGGCAAACGTTTTGACAGCAACAAAATGTTTCATCAATTTTTAAACTGGATTGCCAAATTAGAATGCGGTGTGGATTTGTTGAATGAATACAGCTACAACTTTGACAAACAGCTTGCCAAAGCCGAAGTGTTCTAACCCAACCAACAACCATCAAAAAGGGCGAGAGAGTCGCCCTTTTGTCATGTCTTTATTTTATGCTAACGTGGTTAGGATTTTTTGGTAAATCCCCTCAAATCCACCATTACTCATCACCACAATCACGTCATTTGGGCAAACATTTGCCTTAACGAATGCCAAAACCTCATCAATGCTATCTAGTACAATTTGCCCTTTCGTGTCGCCAATGGCTTCTTTTAACCCCCATGACAGACCCTTTGGCTCATACCAAATCACACCATCTGCCAAAGACGCTGATGAGGCAAGTTGGGCTTTATAAACACCCAGCTTCATGGTATTGGAGCGTGGCTCGATGATTGCCCAAATTTTTCGCCCTTGCAGTTTTTTCTTGGCACCATCTAGCGTAGTGGCAATGGCGGTGGGGTGATGTGCAAAATCATCATAGACTTGCACACCACCAACTTCACCAATCAGCTCCATACGGCGTTTAATCCCTGCAAAATTGGATAAAGCTTCACACGCCACTGCCACAGGCACACCCACATGATACGCCCCTGCAATCGCCACCAAGCCATTATTGACACTGTGCTGACCACTCATGCCCCAGTTGATGGTACCTGTTTCATCGCCATGTTTCACGTGAAACATTGAGCCGTCCTCATGCACCAGTTCAGCTTGCCAATCAGCAGATGTACCATCACTAGATGTTCGCCAAATCGGTGTCCAGCACCCTTTGGCAATGGTCGCTTCTAGGCTTTCTGTGTTGTTTGGCATAATGATTTGACCGCTTGGCGGTATCATGCGCACCATGTGGTGAAACTGGGTCTGAATCGCTTCAAGATTTGGAAAAATATCGGCGTGGTCGTATTCTAAGTTATTTAAAATGGCGGTGGTTGGGCGATAATGAACAAATTTAGAACGTTTGTCAAAAAAGGCACTGTCATACTCATCTGCCTCAATGACAAAATATTCTACTCCCAAATGTGAGCTATGGGCAAAAGCGGATTTGAGTCGTTCATTGTCTGTGGCAACGAGTGGCACACCGCCAATCAAAAATCCCGTATCAATCCCTGCATACTGCAAAATCCAAGCAAGCATGGTGGTTGTGGTGGTTTTGCCATGTGTGCCAGCCACCGCCAGCACATGACGAGATTGCAGGACGTGTTCGGATAAAAATTGAGGGCCAGACGTGTAACGCAGTCGTTTATCTAGCATATATTCCACCGCTTCCATACCACGCTTACAGACGTTGCCCACCACCACTAAATCAGGGGCAGGGTCAAGATGACTTGCCAAATACCCTTCCCAAATCTCCACCCCAGCCCGTTCAAGCTGAGTACTCATCGGTGGATAAATGGCAGTATCTGAGCCTGTTACGGTATGTCCAAGCTCACGAGCAATCAGAGCAAGTGACCCCATGAACGTACCACAAATACCCAAAAAATGAATGTGCATATTTTCTCCAAAAATTAATTTACTTTTTGCAATAGTGCATAATAAAACCCATCGCCATCATTTTGATTTAATGGCAAGCATTGATAACCGACCTCTTGTTTGATTTGATTGGGCAACGATAATACAAACTCCACCGCTTTAGCATTAGAATGAGTATTCAAAAACTGCTTTATTTGTCTTTCATTTTCATCTTTTAATAATGAACAAGTCACATACAATAAATAACCACCATCTTTTAGATTTTTCCAAGCGTTATTTAAAATATCGGCTTGTAATTTGACCGTTTGTTTTATATCATTTTCGGAGCGTAAAAGATTGATGTCAGGGTGCCTTCTAATGACCCCAGTAGCACTACACGGAGCGTCCAGCAATATCACATCAAAAGGCGTATCTACCTTAAAAATGCAAGCATCATCACAGACAATTTTAACTTTATCATCTAATAATCCAAGCCGAGTTAAATTATCAGGAATAACCGCCAATCGCTCATTATCATTATCCATTGCTGTGATGATTGCATTGGTATTATTCTTGGCAAACAATTCTAATAAATGAGCGGTTTTGCCAGCAGGAGCCGAGCAAGCATCCAAAATATGAATAGCTTTATCAATTGGTAAATTTTTAATCACCAATTTATCTAAAATATGACCACTTAATTGGGCGTGTTTGTCTTGTACACTAACAAAACCATCTTTAAATTTTGGTAAATTGGGGATTTTAATATTATCCAATAATTTAATGCATTGTTTATCATCAAATCCTAAGTCCACAATGGTGTGTTTGATATGATTTTCTTTTAAAAGCTGGCTGTATTCACTAAGGCTAATCAATTTAACATTGGGGCGCAAAAAGATAGGTGCAGATTGTCTTAATGTTTGCCCCAAAGTTTCATAATAGTCGCCAAAGTCTTGTTTTAATTGTTTGGCAAGCCAATTGGGTAGGCTGTGATTTTTATTAACCTTTTTTAAAAATTTGTCTTTATCTTTGGCAACTTTTCGCAATATGGCATTGATTAAACTCACCCCATAATTTTTATTTAGCGACTTTAAGGCATTGAGTGTTTCGTTAATAAGGGCATAATCAGGCGTATTCATATATAAAAGTTCATACAGACCCATATTTAAGGCACAAACAATCCCAATGTCGCTTGGTGGATTTTTAATCAAACTCTCGCCAATGCGATTGATGGCGTGCCATTGGCGAAGTGTCCCAAGTAATAATTCGTGAGCAAAGGCTCGTTCGTTGTCATTGACTGCAGTCAAACAGGCATCAAGCAAGGTGGTGAGTGATTGTCCTTCATGAATTTTTTGGAGTGTGGTAATGATGGTTGCCCGTGTAGATGTGTGATGTTTCGTCATAACTGCCTATGCCTGTGTGGTATTACTCATCAAAAGTGGTGGATGAGTTTGGCGTATTGTATCATAAGTTCGTGATAATCGTACTAAAACATAAAAGACGTTAATCATATTAGCATCAATCAGGTGAGTTATTGTTGAAATGTTGGGCAAATACAAGGATAATACACACAACCCAAAATACCAACAACACCAACACAAATCACCCAACAAGGACATCATCATGAAAGATACCTTACTGGACATCTCACCCAAAGAGTCCGCCATCTACGCCATCATCATCATCGCCATGCTAGGCATTACGATGATAGCTTGGGGGTGGCTACCCCATTTATCACTCATCTTGGTCATCGTTGGACTACTGATGCTCGGACGAATAAAGGGGCTGGCATTTTCTGCCATGCAAGAAAAAATGATTGGAGGCGTCTCTGTGGGCATGGGGGCGTTGTATTTATTTTCATTCATTGGGCTGTTGGTGTCAGCTTTGATGATGAGTGGGGCGATTCCCACGCTAATCTATTATGGGTTTGATGTGTTATCTGCCCAATGGTTTTATCTGTCTGCATTTGCATTATCGTCTATTATTGGCATTGCATTAGGCAGCGGCTTTACCACCTGTGCAACCATAGGTGTGGCTTTTTTGGGCATGGCAACCGCCTTTGGAGCAAACCCTGCAATTGTGGCAGGGGCGGTGGTTTCAGGAGCATTATTTGGCGATAAAATGTCTCCTTTGTCCGACACCACCAGTATTTCAGCAAGTATCGTGGGTGTGGATTTATTTGACCACATCAAAAACATGATGTACACCACTGTGCCTGCATGGGTCATCACCGCCATCATCTTTGTGGTATTAGGTGGGGGAGACGGCACGGCAAATCTTGATGCACTCACCACTCTCAAAAATCAGCTCATCATGAGCAACCTTGTACATGGTTATGCTCTATTGCCCTTCGTGGTGCTTGTCGCTCTTGCCATCATGCGAGTGGGAGCAATTTACACCATTTGTGCCACCATTCTAACCGCTCTCATCATCACTTACAGTCACAGCTCACCCACACTCAAAGATTTGGGTGGTTGGTTCTTTTCTGGGTATAAACCTGCCGAAAATCTAGAACTGGGCGACATCGCCAAAGTCATCTCTCGGGGTGGTTTAGAGAGTATGTTTTTTAGCCAAATTTTGGTACTGCTTGCGTTATCATTGGGCGGTCTATTACAAGGCTTGGGAATTTTACCCGCATTACTTGATGGCATTCGCCATTTACTTACTCGTGCCAGTCGTGGCGTGGCAGCAGCAGCTTTTACCGCCTTTGGTATTAACTTTTTGGTAGGCGAACAGTACCTAAGTTTACTTTTATCAGGCAATGCTTTCGCCCCTGAGTACAAACGCCTAGGACTACACCCCAAAAATCTCTCTCGCACCATCGAAGACTCAGGCACGGTCATCAACCCACTCGTACCATGGGGCGTATATGGGGGCTTTTTAGCAGGGGTGTTTAATATGCCTGTGATTGATTATGTGCCTTATGCCTTCTTTTGTTGGTTATGTTTGATTTTGACCCTGATTTTTGGGGCGACAGGTTTTACCATCACTCGCATTGAACCAGAACATCAGGCATAACCCACCAACATAAAACCCCATTCATTTGAATGGGGTTTTTCATCGTGGAACTTAAAATTACCGACCATAAAATATACTGACCG
>NZ_BCYQ01000040.1 GCF_001598275.1 Moraxella oblonga NBRC 102422 | reverse complement strand
GATGAGGCTTTTAATGTTAATGAGTTAAAGCTAGAAACGAAACATAATGCTGGTTTTGTGGCTGGTACATTAGTGCATACGGATAAGGGGTTAGTACCAATTCAGAATTTAAAAATTGGTGATAAAGTCTTGTCAAGACCAGAAAATGGTGATGATATACTAAGCTACCAGCCTATTATTAGTACATTTAAATCCCAGAAAAAAGAAAAAATATATAAAGTTGAATATTTCAATCAAACAGCTTATCAAAGAGGCGAGGGTGGTACATCTTACATCCTATGTACAGCTAATCACCCATTTTGGGTTACTAAGCAACCAAACGCTAATCAAGGCTCGTGGATAGCGGCAGAAGACTTACCAGCAGGTTATTTAACCTCAGCGAATAAAGATATTATCGAGCTTAGTGACTATTCCTTTTTACCTGTGCGGACATTGCCATCTTTTCCGAATGGTTATGGCTACACACAGCGGTTAGAAGAGCACGATTCGTGGAGTCCAACAAATCTAAGCGATGTTATTTTCATCAAGTTCAATCCAGAAGAATACACTTATATTAGCTTTGGACGCAATGATGAAGAAAGAAAATCTTTTAAAAACAGCTTTGGTATCTCAGAAATCATTGACCCAACAGAAATCTTAGGTAACAAAGAGCCAATCTCATATCATCCTGAAGACTATGGGCTACTTCGTGTTAGACTTGCCCAAGATACGATGAAACATTATCGCTCTAAAAAGTTTTTCTAGATACAATGTATGCACCTTTTATTGTAGATGGTAAGGTACTCAAGGAAAATAGCATCATTGATGAAGTCGCCTTTCAAAAAGCTTTGGCTAGATTAGAGAAGTATGGTAAGGATTTGCCAGAAACCTATGGTGAGAGCTTGCATTTTAGTATGGAGTATTACACAGATACCCCTATTAATTCCTATGAGGACTATGTTTACAATATCGAGGTTGAAAATAATCATACTTATTTTGTTGGTAAAGATGGCATTTGGGTACGTACATAACACAAACAGCCATAGGTAAACCATCAGATTCAATATGGCAGTTTGTGCGTGATTATTTTAGAGTTTGGTAGTCTAGAGTCTTGTTTAATTTTTAAGCTATTATAATGCTTTTTTAATCAATATTTCTTTAAAAATAGGACAGTCATAATGTCAAATCAAGGTTTTCCTGCTGGTACTTTGGTACATACCGATAAAGGATTAGTGCCAATTCAAGAGATTAAAGTGGGTGATATGGTTCTATCTAAAGCCGAAGATGGTTCAGGTGAAACAACTTATAAACCTGTTATTAGTACTTTTAAATCTGCTTATAAAGAAAAAATATATAAAGTTGAATACTTTAATGAGTCAGCAGATAAACGTGGTGAAAAAGGTAAAAACTATATATTTTGTAATGCACTGCATCCATTTTATGTGACTAAAAAACCCACGAAAAATGTAAATAATCAACTTGAAGGAGAATGGTTAGCCGCAGAAGACTTACCAGCAGGACATCTAGTTTCAGTATCAGGAGATGTGATTTCACTCGATGATTATGCTTATTTACCTGTACGCACCTTGCCAAATTATCCAACAGGCTGTGCGTATGTACAAAGTATTGATCATCATGGGGAAGGCTGGAATGGTATAGAGAATGTAGAGTTTGTACGTTTTGATACGGATGGCTACCATTTTATTAGTTTGGCAGATTCTGCAGAAGGCTATCAAAAAGAAATCGCTACTTTAAATACAAAAACCAGTGATTCGATACTGCATCTCAATCAGAATTCACCGTTTTTAATAGATGTAGAATTATATAAGACATTAAATGTTAGGTTGAATCAAGATTTAGACCCAGAAATTCATACCACACAAATTTTGTCTTCAATAATGTATTCTCCAATGATTGTGAATGGGAGAATAGTTAGAGAAAACAGAATTGTTAATGAGGAACTATTTAAAAAAGCTTTAGATAATATTACAAAATATGGAAGTAATGCTGGATTGTCTGATATAAGCTTACATGAGCAAGTTTCAGAGTATTATGATGCAGTGGTGAATTCCTATGAGGATTATGTCTATAACTTTGAGGTAGCAGATTACCATACCTATTTTGTTGGTCATGATGGCATTTGGGTACATAACACCAATGGGTGTTTTAGCGAAGATGAACTGCTTGATAATCTTAATAACGAAGGCTTTATGCGTAGCCCTGAGGCAAAAGCATTCCATGGGGAATCAATGCCTGTAACAACTAAAGATGAAATATTAGCAGGTACAAAACCTGTAACAAAAGGCAAGAAATTATATCATTCTGCCTATGTTTCGGCTGACGCACAGAAAATATTAAATCTAAACCCAAGTCACTATGCTGATTTAGCTACTGACAAAGAAAATCCGCTTTCAGGCGAGGCTTTAAATAAAAAAATATATGATGAGGCTTTTGATGTTAATGAATTAAAGCTAGAAACTAAACATGACGCTTGTTTTGTGGCAGGTACATTAGTGCATACAGATAAGGGGTTAGTACCGATTGAAAAATTAAAAGTTGGTGATATGGTGTTATCACGCCACGAAAACGAGCCAGAGGGTGAGCTGGCTTATAAACGAATATTGAGCACTTTTAAATCTAAGGAAAAAGAAAAAATAATTTATGTCGACTATTTAACTGAAAGAGGTAGTGGATATTTTTTCTGTACAGAAAACCATCCTTTTTGGATTGATACGCTGATTGAACATAAAATTCTTGAAGATGGTAAAGAAGTAATTACAAGAGATGCAATAGGTTGGGAGCAGGCAATTGAGCTTGATGGATGTTCACGACATAGTCTAAGAACATCTGACGGAAAAATTGCTTATGTTAATACCTTTGGAGATGATAATAAAATTTTGGGGACTCTACCGCGGTTGCCAAATTATGTACTAATATTTAATACTGAGGAAGCTATAGGAGTTATTGATTTTGGTGGAGACTATCCTATTGTGCTTGATGGGAAAGGTACACAATTAAATTCGTTAACATCTATATCAACCAGCACATTGATGGAAACTGAGAAAAAGAGACTAATTATTAACTCTCAAGATGCTGAAGAATATGAAAAGCTTATCAAAGCGGGTATTAGTTATGAAAAAATTTACGAAGCTTACGTCTATAATATTGAAGTAGAGGATTATCATACCTATTTTGTTGGAGATACTGGAATATGGGTTCGTGATAAATCGTAGGTGCGTATTATGCACCATTTTAAGCCCAATTTCCTAAACGGTGCGTGTAATACGCACCATTATAAATATTTGTACGAATCAGTGCGTATTACACACCATTTTGACATTGGCTTACAAAATCAAAACTTTATCCATATTATTTGGACAAATCATGTATACATTATCAGAGTTTGGCAAAAATCTTATTTGCAATGTTAGAGACCCTGTTTTATCTAATCTAGAAAAACTCATCTCTGGACAAGTCAAATCAGAGCAAGACATTGTATTTCATCAAAGAATTTCACAATTATCGCCAGATGAAATTTTGTTACTAAAAGAATTATCTACTTATTTGGTTGATAAGACATTGCATAATCTGCTTTTTATGTTTGAAAATTCTGACAATTGTTTAATTTTAAGCGATGATAAAAATCTTGCCGAAATTTCAGATGGTTTATGTGGTGAATTATATACCGATGATGGTTGGATTGGTAAATTTAGCCAATACAAAGCCTCTATCTAGTTACCACTTTTATGAATAAACAAAAAAAATCCGCCCTATTGGACGGATTTTTGTTTGTGGTGATTAGTGGATTTTTTTCACTTTTTTACCTTTAATGACACGGTAAATTGGTAAAATCACCATGATGATGGCAAGCACCCATAATGTCATAGAAATGCCACTTTGCCATAAAATCGCCACATCACCTTGTGAGATAGACAATGCACGGCGTAGGTTGGATTCCATAAGATTACCCAATACATAACCCAAAATCAAGGCAGATAGTGGGAAGTTGAGCTTACGCAGAAAATACCCAAACACTCCCAAACCAATCATCAAAATCAAATCAAATGTGGTGCTATGGATAGAATACACCCCAACAAAGCTAACTGCTGCAATCGCAGGGATTAGGATATAGTTTGGAATATCCAACAGTTTGGCAAAAAATTTCACCAGTGGCAAATTTAATGCCAACAAAATAATATTACCAATAAACAATGAAGCAATCAAACCCCACACGATGTCAGGTTGTTCGGCAAACAACTGAGGGCCCGGTGTGATATTGTAGAGTGTCAATGCACCCATCATTACCGCAGTCGTACCAGAACCAGGAACACCAAGCGTCAGCATGGGAATGAATGAACCACAAGCAGAGGCGTTGTTGGCAGCCTCAGGTGCTGCAATACCACGTAGGTCGCCATCACCAAATTTACCATTCTCGCCTGCGATTTTGCGTTCGTTAGAATAAGTCATGGCAGAGGCAATCGTTGCACCAGCACCTGGCAAGATACCCACCACAAAACCTGTCAAACCACTACGAATAATCGCCCCCAAAGAGAACATAAACTCTTTTAGGTTTACCATGCCACGCTTGCCTTGCTCCAACGCTTTTTGCCCTGCACTGGTTTTTTCTAGCATGATAAGAATCTCACTCACACTAAAAAAACCAATGACAATCGTAGTAAAGGCAATACCATCAGACAAGCTAACCGAACCAAATGTAAAACGGTAAACCCCTGTAACTGCATCCACACCCACCGTCGCGAGCAAAAGACCAATCACAGCTGAAACACCTGTTTTTAAGGGGGCATCTCCTACCAAACCACTAAGACAGGTCAAAGCAAACACCATGAGTGCAAAATACTCAGCAGGACCAAAACTGATTGCCCATTTTGCCAAAATCGGTGCAAATAATACCACGCCTATGATAGCAAGCATAGAACCAATGAATGAGCTTAGAGCAGATAAGGACAGGGCAATGCCTGCTTTGCCCTGTTTGGCAAGTGGATAACCATCTAGTGTGGACATAATCGCCGCAGCATCACCTGGCACGTTAATCAAAATCGCTGAAATACGCCCGCCATACTCACAGCCTAGATAAACAGCAGCAAGCAAAATTAACGCACTCTCAGGCGGTAAACCCATCGCATAGGCAATTGGAAGTAGAATTGCCACACCATTAATCGGTCCAAGACCTGGAAGCATGCCAACAATCGTCCCAACAAATGCCCCAAATAGTGCAATTAATAGGTTTTGTGGAGTGGTTGCAACGGCAAAACCTTGCATTAAAAAGTTTAAAGTTTCCATAAATTACTCCACAGTTACCCCAAAATCGGTCTTAAAACACCCGCAGGCAAACTAACTTCTAGCGGTCCATTAAACAAATAATAAGTTGCCACCGCCATAATCAATGAAGCAATAAAAGCTTTGGTTGTTTTGCCACCAAACAGTACACCCATCACCCACGCTGTCAAAGTTGTAGAGACAATATAACCAAGTATTTCAAACAATACGGCATATAATGTTAATGCAATGGTGCAGATAACTAGATTTTTAATAATAGGCTTGGTCAATCCCAATTCTATTTTTTCAGCAAGTTTGGCAGGACGAAAGGCGATGATTGTTGTTAAAATCGCAAGCAATACAAGAATTATGACAGGATAAGGACGAGGTCCTATCGGATCATAAGAAATTGGTGCAGTGTATCCCCATGCCATGACAAGCAAAATCAGCGACACAAGGAGTAACAACCCTGAAAATATACGATCTACCATAAAATTTCCTTTTAAAAAACCAATCCCAAAGCAGGATTGGTTTTGTCATCATACAATGATGATTATTTTTTCTCTTCAACAGGAGCGTCAGCAGGTTTTTCTTCTGCTGGCTTGTCCTCAGCTTTCACTTCCTCAGGCTTTGCTTCGGCGGGAGCGTCAGCAGGTTTTTCTTCTGTTTTTGGTGCATCGGCTTTTGGAGCAGGAGCAGTACCCGCTTCCACCAAGTCAAACTCGGCTGACAAAGCACGCAACTCTTCGGTTTCTTTATAGATATATTGAGTCAGCTCATCGCCTGTCATGGCAAATGGTAGTAGCTCACGGTTGGTGCGAAGTTCGGCAAATTTGGGGTCGGCTAGCATTTTGTCAAATTGACCTTTCCACCAGTTGTATGACGCATCAGATGCTTCTGGTGCCATGTAGTAACCACGAATGACAGGCCATTCAATATCAAAACCTTGTTCTTTGGCAGTAGGAATGTCCTTAAAGCCCTCGCCTTCTAGACGCTCGGACGCAAACACTGCCAGCACTCTTAGTTTACCTGCTTTGACGTGAGGCATGACTTCGGCAAGACCTGCTGAAACCACCTGAATGTGGTTACCAAGCACAGCAGTTACTGCTTCACCACCACCTTCCATCGCCACATAACCCATGGTTTTAGGGTCAATGCCAGCCGCTTTTGCTAAAAGTGCTGTTTGCATCCAGTCTTGACCACCCACACTACCACCTGCACCAAAAGATACAGATTTTGGGTCTTTTTTAAGTGCCTCAACCAAGTCAGTTAATGTCTTGTAGGGTGAGTTAGCATTTACAGCAACCATACCATAATCTGTACCAACAGCCGCAAGCCAACGTACGTCTTTTTCGGTAAACTGACCAAACTTGCCTTGGGCTAGGTTTAGGATAGAGCCTGTGGAGAATGCCACAATCGCATCACCGTTTTTGCGGTCATTGGCAACGATTTTGTTGTACGCCACTGCACCCACACCACCGGGCATATAAGTGACACGCATGGGTTTATCCATCAACCCCAAATCTTGCAATCCTGATTGGGCAAGTTTACAGGTCAAGTCAAAGCCACCACCCGGTTTGGCAGGGGCGATACATTCAGGACGTTTTGGGGCTTCGCCTGCCACGCTAACATCGCCAGTTGTTGCACCTGATTGGGCTTGTTGCTTGTCACCGCCACACGCAGTCAGAGCCAAAATGGATAGAGCAACCGCTCCATATTTAAAAATTTTCATATACCACTCCAAATTTTAAGGTATAAAAATCCCAACAAAATCATGCATTCTGCCTGAAATTATGATTTTATTGGGCATCAATCCAATATTCATCTTGTAATAACCTATCTTTAATCATTAAATAGTTACTTACAAAACTGTCATTTATCATATAGAAATAAAAAATATTTTGCAACAAAAAAATACACAAAATTGATGAAATTATGTCATTTTTTTATAATCCAATAGTTATTAATCTATCAATTAAAAGATATATAAGATATACTATTACATATTTAACAAAAAAATGGGGTAATAAATAAATGATATGGCTTGTATTTTATAAGAAATATTGTTAAATTAATTTCCATTTTTATATATGGATATTTCATATCATGTTAAACGATTTGATTTTGGGTATCATCAACTTTTTCACCTCCACATTGGCAGGCATTACAGGGCTTGGGGGTGGCACGATTTTATTGGGGCTGATGCCAATGTTTTTGCCTGCCAGTGCCATCATTCCCATTCATGGCACAACCCAGTTGGCTAGCAACATTAGTCGTGTGTGGTTCGGTCGTCAAGAGCTTGATTTTACTTATTTTCGCCCCTTTGTTGTCGGAGCGGTGGTGGGAGTAGTATTTTTTGGTACCGCAGTAAAATTTGTTCAATTAGACTTAATTCCCTTATTCATCGCCATTTATATTTTACTGACACAATGGTCAAAAACCATCAACCGCCTTTTAAAAAGTTTGGAAAATTTTTATTTAATCGGATTTTTACAAACAGGGATTGGTTTGTTTGTTGGAGCACCCGGACCTTTGCATATGCCATTATTGATGAAAAAATACGACAATAACGATGTGGTTGTTACTGTCGGTTCGCTCATGATGACGCTCATTCATGTATTGAAATTGACGGTTTATGTGATTTTGGGATTTGCTTTTTTTGAATATTGGCAGGTGATTTTATTTATGGTTGTATCTGCTTCGCTCGGCTCGTGGGCTGGCGTTAAATTACGCAATCGTTTGCCGATGAATTGGGTAAAAACCGCCCTGCCTTATATATTGACAATCATCGCCTTAAAAATTATTTATGACAACGCCGTCAAATTTGGCTGGATTGCGTTTTAGGGTTTGAGTGATGATAATACTTTTTCTAAATTGTCAATTTGAACGGTGCGATTGGGAAAAGGGATATTAATGCCATGCTCATCAAAGGCATATTTGATTTCTTCTAATAAATCACACTGCATGGCAAACCATTTATCATTGGTCGTCCATAGATACATGGTGAGATTGACCGAGCTGTCCGCCAATGCTGTAACACGCACCACAGGATCATCAGCAACAGGTTGTTTTAGAACGTCAGTGTGTGCGTGAGCGAGTTTTAGCATGATTTCACGGGCTTTTTTGATGTCGCTGTCATAGCCAATCCCCACCACAACTTCAATACGCCGATTGGCATAAGAGCTAAAATTGGTGGTGGCAGACGTCATGATGTCGCCATTTGGGACGATAACCTCATGATTACTGGGTGTACGTATGCGAGTATTGACAAGCGTAATCTCTTCCACACGCCCTATTTTGCCAGCTATCTCCACGCTGTCACCACGCCGAAATGGGTGAAAAATCACAATCAGCACGCCTGCTGCCAAGTTGGATACTTGGTCTTTTAAAGACACGCCGATGGCAACAGTCAAAGCACCCAGCACCGCCACAAAAGAGGTAGTACTCACACCAAGCTGATTGAGTGAGGCAAGTACCACAGCAGCAACCATGACACCATACAAAAGATTGGTTAAAAACCCAACAGCTGTCGCATCTAGTGCGCTTTTTTGCATGGCACGCTTGGCAACATTGACAAAATGTTTGCCCACCCATGTGCCCACAAAAAATATCAATATGGCAAGGCACAGTTTGATGGCAAATGTGGTGGAGTTGCCAAGCAATGTGGCTGTATCAACTGGCACGCCCAACAAATTTAATGTATAATCACTGGCTTGAGTTAGATTTTGGGTAGTTTGAGTAGCAACCTCTTTGGCAGTCTCATGAGCGATTTCTTTGACTTCTGCCACCGTTTTTAAAACCTCAGTTGTCTCTTGGGGTGCTTGTGCTGTTTGTGTTTCTTGTACTGTTTGCATCGTCATTTAGTCCACCAAAATCTGGTCGCTGTATCGCCATGTACGAATGATACGAAGTTCGCTAATTTTACCCATACCTTCATCAAAATGTCCATAAGGAGCAGATTGGCGTACAGATTGTTTGGCGGCCTCGTCCAAAATAGGTGAGCCTGACGATTCTAGCAGGCGAATGGCTTTGACATAGCCATCAGGCGACACCACCACCATCAAACGTACGTCTCCTGTAATACGGTTGATACGAGCTTGTTCAGGATAATGTTGGTTGGCAACACGCTCAACATGACGGCGAAAGTTTTCAAGATAATCTGCCGCTTGCCCATGTGTGGTGGCGTTGGAGTTGACTGTTTTGGTGTTGGTTTTTGTAGCAAACATTTGCTGTCTTTGGGACAACTGTGCTTCTAGGGTACGGATTTTTTTGCGAATGCGTTCTTCTTGGACTTCTAGGTTGTCTTGTTGTTTTTCGTTGTCGTTGTCGCTTTCACTATCCACATAACGCACCGACATGGTGGTACGCAAGTAGCTTCTTTGGTAGGCTTCTTGGCGAGTTTGACGCTCTAAGTTGATAATGTCTTGAGTCTCTTCCATCTCATCGGACGTATCAGGGCTGATTTCGGTGGTTTCTTGGCGTAACTGCTGACGCACTTCCCCACTCCCCTCTTGACTGGCATTGGCGATAAAAACTGCGTCTTTATTAGGGTCGGTATTTTGGGTAAGTACCGTAGCAACTTCTTGTGCCATCTGGTCGGGTGTGATGCCCATACTAAACCCAATCCCAAAAATCAAAAAAGTATGCAATGCCACCGATACAACAAGTGCTATTGGTATGTCTCGGTCAGGTTTTGAGGGAATGAGCGTGGCGGTGTTGGTCTTTGATGAAAATAGCATATTATTCCAACTCTTCATCATCTTGTAAGTCTAATTTGTAGATATGACGCTCAAACCAAAAGGGCATAAGAGGTATAAATGATGCCACAAATCCCAACAAAAACACCTTTAATGACCAACCTTTTACTTGACAAACCACCAATAGCGACACCACAAAAACCAAAAACATCACGCCATGAAATATGCCCGCATAAAACACCAAAAAGGGCTTGTCAAACATATATTTGAGTGGCATGGCAATGCCCAACAACAAAATAAAGGACACCCCTTCTAAAAAGCTGACTATGCGTAAAAAAGTTGTCATCATCTTTCCAAGTTCATCACGTCAAAAATGCCCTATATTATAAATGACTTTATCTCTTATGGATAGTCTTTGTTCAAATTTTGTAACTTTTAGGGTTGAATAAAAAAAGACAGGTCGCCCTGTCTGTGATGATTTTATACCTAATTCACATCAAAATCATACAAAAAACCGTTCGCCCAGAGTCTATCAAAGGGCGGGGTGGTTTTTTGTCATGGCTTGACAAGCTCACCATGAACAAAAAACCTTTGTTTGTTTTTGAATAGAATTTACCATATTTAAAAAATCAGTATTTTGCTAATGCCATCTCAAAATCGCTACGTTTCACTTCGCCCAGTAGCACTTCTTTAAGCTGACCATTTTGATAAATAATCAACGCAGGCGGGCCAAAGAGCTGATAACGAGCCAGCACCGCACGGCTAGCATCAGTGGTTTCGGTGATGTCCAGTTTAACAACTTGATAATCACCAAGTACAGCAGGACGATTAGTGAACAATGTACGCTCCATGATACGACACTCAATGCACCATTCAGCCGTGATGTCCACCAGTACTTTGTCATGCTTGGTCAAAACCTCATCAAGCTCATTAAGCGTGGTAATTTTTACATCGGCTTTTTGGGTGGAAATTTGTGCTACTTGGTGTGTGTTGGCAAGTGGTCGCCAAGCATCTGTATTACCCATACTTGCACCTACCATGAGTATGACAGTCCAAATACCAGAGAGCAGACCAAATGTTTGGGTAGGCAGTTTGCCAATTTTAAAGAACCAAACCGCCACCGCACCAAACCACCCTGCCCAAATGATGAGCATGATGGGCGTAAAAATCATACGTTCAAGCAAACTGACCGCCACCGCAAGGAGCAACAATCCACAAAACTCTTTGACACGGTTCATCCACTCGCCTGCTTTTGGCATAAATTTACCTTGTACCGCTCCCACCACCATAAGTGGTAATGACAAGCCAAGCCCAAACAAAAACAACGCCAAAAAGCCAAAACCTACGCTACCGCTCGCTGACACTGCCGTCAATGCCCCTGCCATCGGCAAAGACACACAAGGCGACACCACAAGAGCCGACAAGCCCCCCGCAACAAAACTACCACCCAAACTGCCCAGTTTATCATCGCCTTTTTGGGCTTGATTTTGTAAACGGTTACTAATAAATGATGGCAAACGAAAACGTATCACATCAAACATCGCCACCCCCAGTACCGCAAATATCAGGGCGAACACCCCTAGCACATAAGGGTTTTGGAGCCATGTCGTGATACCAATAGCTTGCCCAAACCACGCCACCACTGCCCCAAGCGTGCCATAAGCGGTTGCCACGCCCAAGCCATAGCTTGATGACAATGCCAGACCTTTTTTGGCGGTTGTTTGTCCCTGACCACGAGCCACGATATTTGCCACGATAGGTATCATCGGATAGACGCATGGGGTCAACGACAACACCAATCCCGCCAAAAACAATAACACCAACGCCCACACAGGATTATTTTTTACACCAAAAGGGTCGCTTGTGGCAGTGGTATGCGTAAGTGCATTGGTAGGGGTAGCAACTTGACTGGTTGACGATGGAGTTTGGTCAGCTGTATTTGCCACATTGACCACCGTTGCCGAGTCTGTTTGAAAAACGTCTGCCTCTCCATTGTCCATACCATCATCTACGTCATTTACTAGTGTCGTGGTAGATTGGGTGTTGTCCGCTAGGGTGTCATTTGCCACATTAGGTGCATCTTGCTCACTGGCTAGACTGGCTTTGCTTGGACTGGTGATGCCATCATCATTAGTTTTGGCACTAGGTTCTTTGATGGCTTGCACCAGTGGAGATGGTTTATCATTTGGTTGTGTTTCGTCTTGTACTTTGTTTTTGTCCGCCACCTTATCAGCTTTGGGCTTGACAGGTTGGGTTGTTTGGTGGGATTTTGGTTCGGATTTTTGGTTAGGTTGGGGAGTGTTGCCTGTGTCTGTATTTTGGGCGGATTTGTCGGCATTTTTGGCAGTCAAATTCACCGCCACATTCACCGTCTCTGGTGGATAGCACAGTCCTGCTTTGGCACAACCTTGCCATTTAATGCGGATATTTTCATCTTTTAGGTCGGTTTTGCTTGTCAGTACCGCTGTTGCCACCACATCGGTCTCAAACACCGCCACACGCCCAAACTCTGGGTCATCTACCGTAGTTGGCTTTTGGCTAAATTGCCATGCACTTGCTGTTACACCCTCTGGCAAACTTAGGCTCAATTTATCTTCATAAACATAGTGTTCAGGCGTAACGGCAAAACGCACTACAACTTTGTCCCCATCTTGGCTGGCACTCACGCCAAATGCCTGATGAACGGGCAAAAATTTACTCTTTTTTTGTCCAAATAAACCAGACAAACTTGTAGGTTTGTCTGCTTGGACGTTTGTTTCGGCATAAGCAGGCAAGGCAAGCACAGCAAATAAAGCAATGATTAAGGCATTTTTTTTCATGGTAAATCAAAGGTAGGTAAAATGGCGTATTATAGTCAAAAACAACTAAGCAAATTGTAGCATTTTGTTTAAAATTAATATCAATATTCTAATTGGGAATAACCAAAATATCCGTGAGATTTTTGCCAAAATATGCTACACTTAGCCAAATCTACCTTTAATATAGGAACACCCCCATGTTCAAAGACATCTCCCTACACACCTATGACCCAGAACTTGCTGCCGCCATTGATGGCGAAAGTCGTCGCCAAAAAGACCACATTGAGCTGATTGCCTCCGAAAATTACTGCTCGCCTGCGGTCATGCAAGCCCAAGGCTCATGCCTCACCAACAAATATGCCGAAGGCTACCCTGCCAAACGCTACTACGGTGGTTGTGAATATGTAGACATCGTAGAGCAACTGGCGATTGACCGTGCCAAAGCTCTGTTTGGTGCAGATTATGCCAACGTACAGCCCCATTCTGGTTCAAGTGCCAACTATGCTGTTTATCTTGCTTTATTAGAGGCAGGTGATACCGTGCTTGGCATGAGTCTGGCTCACGGTGGACATTTGACACATGGAGCGTCCGTATCCTTTTCTGGCAAAACATATAAGGCAGTGCATTATGGCATTGACGAAAATGGCTTGCTAGATTATGAAGAAATCACTCGTCTGGCTCGTGAACACAAGCCCAAAATGATTATCGCAGGCTTTTCAGCTTATTCACAAGTGATGGATTGGCAAAAGTTTCGTGAAATCGCCGATGAAGTCGGTGCTTATCTATTTGTAGACATGGCACATGTGGCAGGCTTGGTGGCAGCAGGACTTTATCCAAACCCTGTGCCATTTGCCGATGTCGTTACCACCACCACTCACAAGACACTAAGAGGTCCTCGCTCTGGACTTATTTTGGCAAAAGCCAATCCAGAGATTGAGAAAAAACTCAACTCTGCCGTTTTCCCTGGTGCTCAAGGTGGACCTCTCATGCACGCCATCGCTGGTAAGGCGGTCTGTTTCAAAGAAGCGATGAGTGATGATTTTAAAGCCTATCAAGAGCAAGTCATCAAAAACGCACAGGTCATGAGCGATGTTATCATCTCTCGTGGCTATGATGTGGTCTCTGGCGGTACAAAAAACCACCTCATGCTCGTCAGCCTCATCAAACAAGACATCACAGGCAAAGATGCTGACAAATGGCTTGGCGATGCCCATATTACAGTAAACAAAAATTCTGTCCCCAACGACCCCAAATCCCCCTTTGTAACATCAGGCATTCGTTTAGGCACACCTGCGATTACCACTCGTGGTTTCAAAGAAGACGATGTGCGTGAACTTGCTGGTTGGGTCTGTGATGTACTAGACTCTCGTGGTGACGAAAAAGTCATCAGTGAAGTGCGTGCCAAAGTCGCCGAAGTGTGCAAACGTCTGCCTGTGTACCAACACTCCAAAACCAAAGAACTGTTCGCCAAAATCAGCGACATGATTGACGAACAAGCCGACAGCGAATTTGTCCACACCGCCAAAGACAAATTCAATGAGTTTTATGAAAAAGCGATGAGCAAACTACAAAAATAAGCTCATCACCCATCAAAATCCGTCCTTGTGGCGGATTTTTTCTTTATTAAAGAATAAATCCTTGCTTTCTGCCATCATCAACACATCAACCACATCTCATTTTTGCCTATTTTTGTCCAACTGACAATTTTAAACACCCCATATTTGACAAAAATTCTCACCCCACCCTACCCCCTGTTGAAAATTGACAAAATTTGTTGCCCAATTTTTTTCACAAAAATACATTTATTCACCAAACTGCTCCGTTTGACAAAAATTGTCAGCCAAATGATGTAAAAATTATGTCACTTTGTTCACGCATGTAAAAAATTTCACCCCAAATTTGTCTAAAAATACACCAATTTTTTAAAAATTATTGAAAATAGCTCAAAATTTGAGCAATTTTACCTCAATCCTCGCCCATTTCCCAAAAAATCGTCCAAATTGGCACAGGCTATGCAACAGTATGGGTGTCCAGTTAGTTAATACAAAACAACACTAACTAATTAATTTAAACAACTCGGGCAATCTCGCCCACTTTTGAACGAAGGAGTTCAATATGAACGCTCAAAAAGGTTTCACCCTTATCGAATTGATGATTGTAATCGCTATTATCGGTATCCTAGCTGCAATCGCTCTACCAGCTTACCAAGACTACATCTCTAAATCACAAACTACTCGTGTAGTAGGTGAGCTAGCTGCTGGTAAAACTGCTGTAGATGCTGCTCTATTTGAAGGTAAAACTCCTGTACTAAGCCAAGCATCTAGCACTTCAAAAGAGAACATTGGTCTAACTTCTTCTGACACTAGCCAAAATGCTCGTTCAAACCTAATCGCACCAGGTACTGCAGGTCTTAGCTTGACCTATACACCGGCTCAAAATACTGTTGTATTGAAAGCTACTCTTGGTCAACGTGCTAACAACGACATCAAAGGTGCTGAAATCGCTCAAAAACGTGATGCCAATGGTAACTGGACTTGTGAAGTTGCTAAAGGTTCCGCTAAAGGCTTCAAAGAGAAGTTCACTCCTACTGGTTGCAAAACTGTAGCATCTATTTAATATCTAATAATAGATATAAAAACGCCACTCCGATTGGGGTGGTGTTTTTTTGGGCTATTTTAATCATAAAATAGAGTGATTGCCTAAAATAAAACATAGCCAACCCAAAATCAACCCAATCAAAAACATTGATGGGCATTTGCTGATTTGTGTCGTGTACTGACAAGCCATGCTTAAATGGTAAATATGGTGCTGGCGTGATGTGAATGGTATAATGATTGAGTGCTTTGCGATTAAAAAAATACAAAATAATCGTTATTTTTCATCTTTTTACCCAAAATAAAATCCTCATCACCATTAATCGCCAATATATAATAATGCTGACCGTCCACTTTAATCATGTCATAACCAACAAAAAATACCGAACGCAAATAACCTATCGTAAATACAGAAATGACCACATAAGCAAAAATAAAACCCATAAAAAGCTGATAGTATTTTTCATTACTAATCAAATCTTTCAGACTGATAGAAAAATTAATGCTCTTGCCTACTTTATGAAAAATCAAAGAAATAAATAAAGTTAATAAAAAAATCCAGTAAGGCAGTACAAAGATAAAATCCCAACATAAAAATATAATAATGATACAATGGGGGTAGAAACCACCATTAATAAAATAAATATTTTTAAAAAACCCAAATGATAAGTCAAGCCAGAATGTTGCAAAATTCCCACTGCTTTTTTGATAAATCTAAATATCCAAAAAGCAATCAAATAACCCACCACCAAAACCATAGATACAGCACCACACATAAGCAAGGCTTCTGGCAATCATACTACCCCTTGAACAACATGCCACCACGGATAGCCGTGATAGACTGCTTGCCCCCAACCATAAGCATAAGCCGTTGCCCAGCTTAATACCGCCAAATACGCCATGGAAACAGATGATGCAACAAATTTATTAAGATTATTTGGCATAACTACAATAATTAAATTATATCCAACCAATGATTTATCAATAAGCTTTCACCTAATAACTCAAAATACAACAGGAATAGTCATAAAAATTTAACTAAAACTAGACAATCATAAGAATGATAAATACTTTTAAGTTTTATCTAAAATATTAATGGATATTTTAATATCCGCCTTGTTTGATTCTATTTTTAAAGTGTTTTTTGATTTGTATTCAGCAAGCATATTGGATACTGTTTCATCTATTAAGTGAGAGAGATTTAATTTTTATTTATTGGCAAGCATACTTAGGCATTCGTGCCTGTTATTACCAACTTTGATGTAAATATAGCCATTAGCACTCATTAATTGCAACAGTTGTTTTAGTATTAAAATTTAAAAATCACAACATTATCATTTCATTCTTATTTATGACCATTTTTATAAACCAAGCGACGACAATCATCATATTTATAAAAACCGACATACAAATGCATTTGGTATAAATTGTCAAAATGATAATCGCCTACCGATATTGTATTTTCACCAATACAGAACCTTCTAGCAAAAGAATGGCTAGAAGTATCAGAATAGCTCAATTCAACATCAGCAATTTTTTGAATGTTGTCTAATAATATTTTAATATCGCTAGTTTTGGGATTGTAATAATGATAAGTAATAGCAATAGCTTTTGCACTGACCTTTTTATAATCCTCTCTTTTATTAAATTGGGGCAAGCCTATTGTAATGGCATCTAATATTTGTTGTAATTCGGCTTGCTTTTTATCATAATCCAATTTGATGGGTGCATGAAATTTAGGGTTTTTAAACCTATCCACCCAAGAATAAATCATGATGGGTAACATACAAACCAAAACAACAGTGATAAAAATACCACGAATCGCGGTTTTAATTTTCATATTACCCACTTCATATTAATATCAATGCTCACGAGTGCTACGAAACTCCACCTCTGGATAGCGTTCTTGCATTAGTTGCAAATTGACATGGCTTGGAGCGGTTTATAGGGAGCACGGACAACTATTGATTTAACAACTTTCTTAATAAATCAATTTCTTTATCTTTTTGAGCCAATAACTCATCTTTGTGGGTTAATAATTCTTTTTGGTAATCAATAGTCATCTGTAATTTTTCTATTTCTTGGGTTTGATTATAATAATGATTGTGAAAATTTGAATGGTTATTATCCCCCAATAATAAATTTAACTCACTCTTTTCTTTTAATAATTCACTCATATCAATATCAAAAATACCTGCAATTTGTTCTAATCTTGCCACTGTCAAAGCGGTTTCTCCCCGTTCAATTTTGGCATAGCCATTTTTGGTTAAGTGTAATTTTTCTGCCATTTGTTCTTGAGTCATATCCAGCTTTTCTCTATATTGGCGAATGTTATCTTGCGTAGTCATAAAGTGTCCTATTTGTGGGTTTTGGTAACGGATTTGTATGTTGATAAGTTATGCAATCAAAACTATAATATCTATCATAGATAGTAGAGATTATAAGATGAAATGGCGAACAAAACAAGCTGTTTTTGCGATAAGATTTTGTCTTATGTTTTAAAATCAATGCTAAACACCTGAGAATATTGGAGAAGTGCCATGCAGACAACTACACTACCAAAAGCTAATATTAGCAATGGGTTGCAAGGTGTAAAAAATCATCCTTTGTTAACCAGATTAATTAAAGAAATTTCCGATGACAAAATTCATTTGATGTGCCCACACACAAGATACGATAGAACCCACAATAGACACAATCGTGGTCAGTAATGGTTGATACAGTTCTTATCAAGACTGCTAGTAGGTGTAATATTAATTGCACCTACTGTTATGTTTATAATTTGGGCGATGATGGTTGGAAAGAAAATCCAAAATTAATGTCTATTGATACAATTGATAATATCATCAATACATTAAGAAACATATATCAATATCAAGGTCATAGCTTTGCCATTGTGTTACACGGTGGAGAACCACTGTTATTACCAAAAGATAGATTAGAACATCTCTTAAAAGAGATTAGAAGAAATCTTCCTGATTATACCACCATATCAATTCAAACAAATGGTTTGCTTATTACAAATGAAATCATTGAATTATGCCATAAGTACAAAACAACTTTGGCAATCAGTCTTGATGGCGATAAGATTGTCAATGATGCAAACAGAATTGACCACAAAGGTAAGGGGACTTATGACAGAATTATTGAAAAAATAAATCTTGTCCAAAACCATCCAAAATCCAAATCAGTTTTTACAGGATTATTAGCAGTCATCAATCCTTTCAGTAACCCAAAAAAGGTTTACAAATTTTTTAAAGAATTAAATGTTCCCAGTGTTAATTTTTTAATGAGAGATGGTAATCACGATCATTACCCTTTTGGAAAATCAAATTATAACTCTTTAGAGTATGGCAAATGGTTAAGTGATATGTGGTTACAATATTTTAATGATGCAAATCCAATTCCAATTGCTGTTTTTGATAATATTGTCAAAACTATCATGGGCGGAGAAAGTCAAAAAGAGGGTACAGGATTAGATATTTCTGAAATTCTTATTATTGACACAAGTGGAGAAATTACAAAAAATGACACACTAAAAAGCACCAAAAACAAAGCAGATAAATTTGATATTTGTTGGAATGTAAATGATGAAAATTTTGATGTCATTCAACTTTTGCATTCTACTGAATATAAAGATTATATTAAAATGCAAAATCCTACTTCACAAACTTGCTTGGAGTGTAATATTTTACATATCTGCGGTGGCGGCATGCCTTTGTATCGTTGGAGTGAGCATAATGGATTTGACAACCCGTCTGTTTTTTGTAATGACCATAAATATCTTATTAATTCCATCTTTGAAACCGTAAATGATTATGTTGAAAATACAAAATAAGCACCTAAACAAAAATATTGAATCCTATCAATATTGCTATGGTCAAGATTTTTTGGAAGAAAAACAAGCAAAAGACATATTGAATTGGCTAAAAACAGCAAATTGGGATTTGACTGTTGCTGATTTTTATACGCAATATGAATTTATGCTTAATATTAAAAATACTGATAAAGATTTACATTATTTATTTTCAAAAGAAACATTAAATTATTTAAAAGACTTTATGAAAAATTTATTTAATGTTGATTTTAAAGATAACTGTTATGTTGTTGCTCATAAGTTGATTGATGGTCATTATATTGATATACATAATGATTATCTTGAAAATGAGCCAGATGTAGAAACTCACCGACTAATCATTCAGTTTAACGATGGTTGGGCTAAAAGTTTTGGTGGGCTATTGAAAACTTTTAATAGTGACAATAAATCAGATATTAAAGATATTTTTATACCAAATCACAATAGTGTATTTGCTTTTGAAATATCTCCATATTCATATCATGCAGTTAGCCCAATTCATAATGCAACAAGATATACACTTATTTATAATTTTACTAAATTGGTAACTTATGAAAATTAATTTTGATAAAAAAGATAACGATATCATTATTTGGAACAACCAAATAGTTATGTCTCGTTCAGAAGAGAATTATTTTTCAGAAATATTTAAATTCTTATCATCTAAATACAAATTTAATTCAGTATTAGAAATAGGTTATGGTCTTGGAATTTCTGCAAAATTAATTCAGAATTACCTAAATCCACAACATCATACAATTGTAGAAATATCCGATGAGATTTTTGAGGACTTAGAAAATTTTAGCCTCTCTTATTCTGGAATAGAACCATGTCTCTCAGATTGGTTAGAATACGATTACAAAACAAAATTTGATTTGATTTTTTGCGATCCATTTGATTATGCAACCCCATCTTTAGAAATGGTAGAGAAAAAGTTTCAGCTCATTAGATATTTATTAAAAGAAAATGGATTATATTGCATTCCGCATTTTGGAGATGGGGAGCCAAAAACTCTACCATTTCTCCAATTAAGAGATAACGTCTTACTTGAAGTTGAGCCATATATTTTATGGAATGGTGAAGTTTGTAATTTTGCAAGAATACTAACATATACCAAGTATTGA
>NZ_BCYQ01000039.1 GCF_001598275.1 Moraxella oblonga NBRC 102422 | reverse complement strand
AAGATTTTTGATAATCCTGATGCCTTTAAACAACAAAGCATAGGGATTGGGCGAGTGTAATTTTTATTTAAGTAGTAGTTAATCCAATGTACGGAGCATTTTATGAGTTTTAATATCCACACCGAACGCCAAGCCTTAAAAGATTTGGTAGATACTTTTTCCAATTTAGCAGACGAGAAAAAAGTCGCCGAGCAAATGCCACTTTTTACCGATAATGCCATTGTTCATACCTTTATTGGTGGCAAACTCGTGTTTGAGATGAATGGCGTTGCCCAGATTGAACAAGTGTTTAGCGAATTTTTAACGCCATTTCACAGCGTGTATCACATCAATGGACAGCATACCGTGTCGTTTATTGATGAAAATAATGCCGCAGCGATTAACTATTGTGCGGTGAAACTCGTTGAGACCAAAGACGGTAAAGAAATTTTGCACGACCACAGTGTGCGTTACAATGACACCTATGTCAAAGAAAATGGTCATTGGAAAATCGCCAAACGCATTGCCAATTTTATGATTAGTGAAAGTAGAGTAATTGGCTGATTGTTAAAATAAAAACACCGTTTTTGTGATGAAAGCGGTGTTTTTCTTTTTAAAATGGGAAAAAAATAACCCCCCCCTTTTTTTTTTGGTAGCCTAAAAAATTTAAAAACCCCTTGCAATTAGTCCTAAAATTGACTAAAATACGCCAATAAGTCAATTTTAGGGGTTTTTATGTCTTTACTGAAAAACGGTCAGTGGGTTGCCGACCAAGAATTAAGCCATACCGATACCATTATCACGCAGAGTACGCCAATGGCGAACCGCTATCATTTGTATATTTCGCTGGCGTGCCCCTATGCCCACCGTGCCAATCTGGTGGTGCAATTTTTGGGCTTGCCAATTGATGTATCCAGCGTTTCGCCCTTAAAAACAGATGGTTGGGGTTTTGATAAAGCATATCCAGACCTTTTGTTCGGCGTGCAAAACCTGTATGAGATTTATCAAAAACACCAAGCCGATTTTTCAGGCAGGGCAACCGTGCCTGTGCTGTGGGATAAAGCAGGCAACCGCATAGCGTCCAATCAATCATCCGAATTGGCTTTGCATTTGGCGAGCGATTGGCAGGATTTGGCAAATAACCCTTATTGCCTTGTGCCGTCTGAATTAAAAGATGACATCATTGCCCTAAACGCTTGGCTAAACGACCACATTACCGCCAAAGTCTATCAAGTAGGGCTTGCCAAAAATCAAGATGATTATGAGCGACATCTGTTTGAATTGTTTGGTGATTTGGCAACATTAAACAACCGCCTTGCTTTGCAAAAATACCTGTTTGGCGATGACATCACGCTGTCGGACTTTTTCCTGTTTCCGACTTTGGTGCGTTTTGAAAAAGTGTATGCCACTTTGTTTAAATGCAGTCTTACACCTTTGTCCGATTTTGGGCATTTGTACCGTTATCTGATTGATTTATATCAGATTGACCGCATTCAAAACACGGTGGATGTAGAATATATCGTGCAAAATTATTTTTATTCATTTGCCAATGTCAATCCCAGCCGTGTCGTGCCAAAAGTGGCAAAATTGGGGTGGGAATAAGATAACACACCGCTTGGATTAAGGTTCAAGCGGTGTTTTTCTTGCTAAATTTTGCAAATAAACTTTTCAGGCTGCCTAAAAAAATTTAAAAACCCCTTGCAATTCGTCCTAAAATTGACTAAAATACGCAATTAGTGAATTTTAGGACTATTTTTATGAGCAATACCCTCAAAAATCCCCTAGACCAACTGGGCGATATTTCTACCAAAATAGTGGCAAGTTATGCCATTTTTGCCAAAAAATATGGCATTAGCGATAATGAATTGGCGATTTTTTATGCCCTCTGGGTCAATGAATTTCGCACGCAAAAACAAATTGCCGATGAATATGTGCTTGCCAAACAAACCATTAACACTTTATGCAAACGCTTTGAGGCAGACGGTTTAATCACAAGTATCATTAGTCAAAATGACAAACGAGAAAAAATCCTATCCTTGACTGATAAGGGTAAAGCCTTTGCCAAACCCATTATTGAAACGCTGTTAAACCTTGAACAACAAATCATTGATGAATTTGGTATAGAACGCCTGTTATTTTTATTAAATGAAACCAATAAGTTACAGGCACTTATTGCCAGCCGTTTGGAAAGTTAAGTTTTTTATTTTAGGAGCATTTTATGCACTGGTCTATTTTATTGGCGATTGCCATTTGCAGTGAAGTATTTGGTACAACGATGATGAAATTATCACAAGGGTTTTCTAAGCCTTTGCCATCGGTGGGTTTTGTCATCGGCTTTGGTTTGGCTTTTTATATGTTGTCTTTGGCATTAAAAAGTATTCCGCTTGGAATGGCGTATGCGATTTGGTCTGGTGTCGGGCTTGTTTTGACGGCAATTGTTGGCGTGGTGGTGTTTGGCGAAAAGGTGGATTTTTGGGGAATGGCGAGCATTGGACTGATTTTGGTAGGGGTGATAATGATGAATACACTGTCCAAAATGGGTGGGCATTAGGATAAACACCGCTTGCAGGAATGTTTAAGCGGTTTTTTCTTAAATTTTTAAAAACCAAAACCATTGACCGTGTTATAATACCCCACAAATCAATCCGTTAGCAAGGTTTTGTATGTCGCACTCTTATGCTGTTGCCCCAAACGACATTTTGGATTTTTGGTTTCATCAGGACAATCAAGCTTTTTGGTTTGTGCAAAATGATGACTTTGACCGCACCATTTCTCAACAATTTTATGAGACTTGGACAAAGGCAATAGAAGGCGAGCTGTATCATTGGCGGACGACTTTGCAAGGGCGACTTGCCGAAATCATCGTTTTAGACCAGTTTTCACGCAACCTACACCGCCAAAGCAAAGAGGCTTTTGCTTATGATTTGACCGCTTTGGTGCTTGCCCAAGAAGCCATCAACCAGCCTGATTTTGCCAGCCTAAACCCAAGCGAGCGTCATTTTATGCTGATGCCGTTGATGCACAGCGAAAGTGCCGACATTCATCACAAGGCGGTGGCGTTGTTTGAGGCACTGGGCAATCCCAAAGCCCTTGATTTTGAATTACAGCACAAAGCCATTATTGACCGTTTTGGACGCTATCCGCACCGAAATGCCGTACTGGGACGAGATAGCACCCCTGATGAGCTGGAATTTTTAAAAAGCCATTCGGGGTTTTGATGATAAATGCTGTTTGGGGTGGGGTAGGTGGTGTTTGTCTAAATTTGACAAAATTATTCCCCACAAATATATTTTAAACAATTTAATTTTAAGTTATAATAGTCGCATTTTTCAAACGAGTTTGCCCAATGCACGAACAACTTAAACTTTCTAACCAGCTTTGCTTTCCTTTGTATGTCCTATCCAAAGCGATTATCAAAAAATACACACCCTTTTTGGACACACTTGATTTGACTTATCCGCAGTATTTGGTGATGCTCATTTTGTGGGAATTTGGCGAGCAAAGTGTGGGCGATATTGGCGATAAACTCTATTTGGATAGCGGTACGCTGACACCACTTTTAAAACGCTTGCAAAATAAGGGCTTGGTGGAGCGAAAACGCTCAACAACAGATGAACGCAGTGTGGTGATTAGCCTAACCGACACAGGACGGCAATTGGAAAATCAGGCAACGCACATTCCCCAAGAAATCGGCAAATGTTTACATTTATCCGTTGATGAAATCAATGTACTTAAAAAAATCGTGGAGCGAGTGGGGGAGTGATGTTTCATAGAATGTTGCTATTCTCATTATTATCAATATTGAAATCAAGAGCAATTAACAATTTGGTTTTGTCAATTTTGGGTAAAAATAAAATTTGCCAATAATATTTTTTTGAATATTCAATAAAAATAATTATTGAATGATGTATTGATAATCTTGTATAATTTTAGCTAGAAATATATTGGAGTTTTTAGCTACATCAAAATAGGTATCATAAAAATAATGATGTAATATGGTTTTTATGTGGTTGACTTCTTTAAAATAATTGATAATTTCACTCTTTCTGTTGCCAATTTCGTTTTTGGAATATTGGCTATCAATATCCCCCAACTCTTTACTTTGTCTTGATTTAATAATTTCTTTTATCAAAGGTTCAACAAATTTATTTTCAAAATCGTGGCAACGAATAAATGCCCAAACTGTATGATTGGTGAAATTTTTCTGTTCTAATTCGTTACAAAATTTTAAAAAATCATTTTGGTTTTGCGTGCATTGATTTAATTGATTGTGAAATTTTGATATTCTATCCTTGTATGATGAAAAGTCTTGTTTTAAAGCAATGTCTTGGCATTCTTGATTGGAAAACTTTATAGTATTTATCCAGTCATCGTGTGAAATTTGATGATATTTATTATTGAGTAAAAATAATAATTTACAATAGGGCTCAAACCAAATTTTGGATAACTCATTAAAAATATCCAAAATTGGATTATAATGATTTTCTAAATATAGTTGGAATTTATTTTCTAATATTCTATGCAAGCATTCTGGAGAATAGGTAATATTTTCTCGTCCGTGTGTGTAAGTTTGTAAAATAAAGGAGCTATTATTGTGAAATAATATACTTTCATCTCTGTAGTTTGGACATAAATAATCAAAATCGCTATCAATGGCAATAAGCTGATTTTGATTACAAATCTGCAATAGTTTTGATTTACCGGTAATGGTTGAACCATTTTCTGAATATAATTTTACCTCGTGTTTGGTAGCAATTTTTTGCCAAAATTGCTTATCGGTAATATCCTCAATATAAATAATACCCAATTTACTTTTATCATTGCTTTCAAATTGAGACAATATTTTGGCATAATCTGCAATATGTTCATCAAAAATACGACCCATCATTGTGTGATTTCTTCCATAGTAACATACATATCATTCCAGCCATTCATAATAATAGCAGGGCTATGCGTAACAATGATAAATTGTGCATCAGGATTTAATAAAGTTAATTGTTTAATAAATTGTGATTGCCAATTTACATGTAAGGAAATTTCAGGCTCATCCATTAAAATAATGGCGGTTTTATTTTTATCTTGATTGCTTAATGCCACACGCAATAAAATATAAATTAATTGGCGTTCACCTGATGATAAATCAGAGTAATTAAGCTGTTTTTTTAGTTGAATATCGGTATAAATTAGCTCATTATTTTTATAGGAAACCTGTTTATCAATTTGACTAAAAAATGAATTTAGACTGATTACCAATCTTTCAATAATTTCATTTGATTGAATTTTATTTAATTCGTAAATTGTTTCACGAATCTCCATATCCAAAGCATTGGTTTTTTCTTGGTTGCTTTTTTGGATGATATGATTGGCGTTGGAGTTTGTTAGATTGCTAGTAATTAAATCTATATAAATATTTTCTGGTTTATTTGTTGAAGGAAGTTTGTGGTTATCAGGCGTTAATTCATAAAAACGATATTGTGGCGTAATGCCTTCTAAAATATGAATGAAATCTTCTTCTCTCAGATTGTTTTTATTTGAGCCTTCTTTAAACCATTCTTCTTTAAATTTTTTTGTCAATTCTTCAAGAATTTCATCCTTGTTTTTGTAATAAAAATATATTTTTTTATTACTAAGTTGAATGATTGAACCAAATGTCAAATCAGTAATAGTTTCTGATATTATTTTTGTAATAGAACTATGTATTATCATTAATAATTTTGATTTCCCACTCCCATTTTCCCCAACCAAAACATTGACTTGGGGATTAAGTTTCCAAAGTATGTCTTTTTTGCCAAATAGACCTTCAATTTGTACTTCTTGAATTTTCATTTTTTACTCTGAGAGCTTGATTTTGTGTTGTATTTTAACAAAAACCTGTTTAAAAATAAAGACCGTCAGTTTCTCTTGACTTCTTCCCATTTCCTGCTTATAATATGTTTAAATTTTTAAACTTATGAGAATATCAATGACCCAGCCAGCCCAAATGACTGCAATGACCGTCCAAAAATACGGCAAAACTTCTGTCAAAAAATCCACCGTGCCAATGCCTGCTTTTGGCGATGATGATATTTTGGTCAAGGTAGCGAGTGCCAGCGTCAATCCGCTTGATTTTAAAATTAGAAATGGCGATTTAAAGCTGGTTTTGCCTTTTTCTCTGCCCCTGATTTTGGGCAATGATTTTGCTGGTGTGGTGGTAGCAGTTGGCAAAAATGTTAAAAATTTTAAAACAAGGTGGAAAAGTTGTCAGCGTGGCAGGAATGCCAACCAAAGATTTTGCCAAAGAAATGGGGCTTTCTTGGTGGAAACAATTTGCGATGGGCTTAATCAGTGCCAAAATCCACAAAACCGCCCACAATTATGGGACAAGTTATGAATTTTTGTTTATGAAACCGTCTGGCAAAGAGTTAAATATCATCAAAACTTGGGCAGAAGTGAGTAAATTACGCCCAATCATTGACCAAGTTTTTGCCTTTGATGATACCCAAAAAGCCTTAGAATACAGCGAAAGCGGACGAGCAAAGGGTAAGATTGTGATTGAGATGGGCTAACTTTGGCTCGCCAAAATACCATTGAGATTATTTTCAAGCCAATCCACCAACGCATCAATTTTTTGTGCTGCCTGTCGCCCATATTCGGTCAAAGTATAATCGGTATGCGGTGGCACGGTGTTGTAGGATTTGCGAATCAGCATGCCATCTTGCTCTAATTGCTTTAAAGTCTCCGATAACATTCGTTCACTCACGCCTTCAATTTCACGGCGAATCTCGCTAAACCGCTTTGTACCGTCAAGTAGCACAATCATCACAAGCACGCCCCAACGGCTGGTTAAGTGATTTAAAATCAAACGGCTGGGGCAACCTTTGGACAATACTCGTCCTTTGTCAAAAGATTTCATTATTTTTACCTTAAAATTCAATTGATTAAAAAAAATTTCCATACTTACAAATTTGTAAGTACTTATAAAAAGTAAATAATGCATTTATAATAGCAAACTCTTTTAATAAAATCCAGTCGTTAGATTTATGATGAATTTTTTACACCCTTTTCAAACTCAAATTTTAGCCATTTTACGCATTGTTACAGGCTATGCTTTTTTCTTGCACGGCACTGCCAAAGCCTTTGGTTTTCCGATTGACCAAACCCAATACATTGGCGGTAATTGGTTGTCGCCAATCGGTGTGGCAGCTGTATTGGAGTTGGTGGGCGGACTCTTGATTATATTGGGTCTGTTTACTCGCCCAGTCGCTTTTGTGTTGTCGGGTTTAATGGCGGCGGCGTATTTTATGATGCATTTTTCCATTTTCCCATTGGTCAAAGCAGGCGATGCAGCGATGTTATTTAGTTTTGTATTTTTGTATTTGGCAAGTGCTGGTGGCGGTGCGTGGTCGCTGGATAACCAATTTTTTAAAAAATAATTATCAGTCAAACCCCTTAACAACGATTTGAAGTTAAGTGGTTTTTTGTGAGCATATTTTGGAAAAATATTTTATTTTCAATAGTTTATAAATTATTTTTAAACTTACAAATTTGTAAGTACTTATAAAAAGTAACTTTTTAAATTATAATATGCCACATCAGCACAATCAATGTATCGGAGTAATTGAATGAAAGCACTGATTTTATCACTTGTTTTGGCAAGCGTGGCTTTGACAGGCTGTCAGACGGTGTCTAATGTCGCCAATCCAGCCAAAGCCAGCGTATCTACCGCACAAAGCAAAACCGAACGCAACAAAGCCAATGCCATTGCGTTTTATGAAATGGCATTTAATCAGCACAAAGTTGCCGAAGCCACCGCAAAATATGTGGGCGACACTTACCTGCAACACAATCCGACTGTGGCAGATGGCGGACAAGCCTTTATTGATGCCTTTGTGCCGTTTTTAAAACAGCACCCCAAATCGTCTGCCAAAATCCATCGTGTGATTGCCGAAGGTGATTTGGTGGTGTTGCACGTTCATAGCCGTCTTGATGAAAATGATAAGGGCGAGGCGGTGGTGGATATTTTCCGTTTTGACGACAATGGCAAAATTGTGGAGCATTGGGATACCATTCAAGCCATACCTGAAAAAACCGTGAGTGGTCGTACAATGTTTTAATTTATTGATTGATAAGGAGTTTTTATGTCCAATATTTTGGTTATTTCTGCCCACCAAGATTTAAATATTTCGGTGAGCAACCGTCTGATTTTAGATGAGCTTACGCAGCATTTTGGTGATAAAATCAGCATTCGCCGTCTGTCTGATTTGTACCCTGATTATCAAATTGATGTTAAGGCAGAGCAGGACGCCTTGATTGGGGCGGATGTGGTGCTACTACAATACCCCACCTTTTGGTTTAATACCCCTGCCATTTTAAAAAAATGGCTAGACGATGTATGGCTCTATGGCTTTGCCTATGGCGAGGGTGGCGATAAACTGCACGGCAAGAAACTTCTTGTTTCTACCACCACAGGCTCAGGCGAAAATACCTACAATGGGCAGATTGTGGCGACCATTGATGATTTGGTCAAACCTGTTAAGCATTCTGCACTTTATGCAGGTTTTGACTGGCAGGGCGTGTATCCTTTGTATGGAGCTTTGTATATACAAGGCGTGCATAATGATGAGCATTTGGCACAATTACAAACTAATGCCAAAAATCATAGCAACACTTTGATTGAAAAATTAGAAGCATTACTTTGATTTGAAAAGATAAAACACCGTTTGGAGACATTCAAGTGGTGTTTTTTTGTTAATAAATCTTTTGGGTAGTCTAAAAAAACATATTTTCCATTTATAAAAACCAACCTCCCAATAATCGCCATTCTATTCCCAATTTTAAAATTTTATAATAAGCCCATAAACTTAAATTGGAGAACAAAATGAGCGATTATCTTGACAATTCAAACAAACAAATGAAACTGGCGATGATGTTTGTCACAGGTTATGGCAACGAATCTTATGCGTGGCGACTTGCCGATAGCAATGAGCGAGCCTATGGTGGTAGGTCTTGATTTATCCAAAGCAATGAAATTTAAGCCTTATGGTGCGATTAAGCTTGCCAATAAATTAAATGGTGCGATTGCAGTTTTGGGGCTTGCGATGGAAGCGTGGGATAGTTATAAAAAGGCTCAAATGGAAGAAGAGTTTAAGCAAGCTATTAGTGATTTTAAAAATGACATACAAACCCAACAAAAAGAGTTGTTGGCATTAATTGATGGCAATGAATTTATACCTGCTTTCTTTCAAGGTTATCTTGAACTTCAAAATGCAGTACAAAAATTAGGTGAACAAAAACAAGCCGAACAGGACAGACAACAGGCATTTTATGAATGGAAAAAACAAGGCGAAGTGATTGAGGCGGAATTTAGAGAATTAAACACTTTATAAACATAATAAAAAACACTGTTTTTATAATAAAAACAGTGTTTTTTTAAGCACCCCAACAATTCACAACAATTTCATCCATCCACACAAAAGCCAAATCCATTGTACTTTTAACACATCAACAGTTTATCATGTTTTGTAGTAACTGCCCTAAATTTTTTGCATTTTTAAAGACATTTTCCACCAAGTATCTAAGTTTGTATCAGTTGCTGTTCATTGGACTTTGGTCTTTGCTGTGATTGTGTTTTGGTATGTTGGGTGTTGGCTTGTTTGATTTGTTCTCTTAGTTTATCACAATCATAACTTTTATCAGCACTTAGTATGTTGGCGTTGCCACTTGCATTTTGCCAGATTTTGACCATCTGTGGTAAATTTTATTTAAAATAAACAAAGGTTTTTTGTTCGTGGTAAGTTTGTCAAACCATCACAAAAAACCGCTTTATCCAAAGGCTTAGCTTAGATGAACGGTTTTTGTATGATTTTGATGTGAATTAAGTATAAATAGGATAACAATTACCAAACTCATGAGGTGAATCCCCTCCCACAAAATGCCTATACGAATGCGAAATAAAACACCCTCTACGATTAATCTAAGATTGTGCTTGTTGTAAACACTAAGTTGTAGTAAAATCGCTTTTAACTTGTGTCATCATTTATCTGTGAGTAAAGTGCAAGTCATGACGATTTTGGTGCTTTGGTTGGGTTAGAGCTTTCATTGTGCCAAAATCGTTGTTTGTTTTGTAAATGATTATTAGGGTGTTTTACATCTTGTAATATATTCACAAGACAGTTAATTTTTGTGAATTTTTTCAAATTTAGCCATTTTTCAAAAGGAAAAGATAGCCATGCCGATGAATCGCATCAAAGCCTTTTTTGAGTTGGAAGCTGCTGGGGGTATTATCCTTGCTCTGGCCGCCGTGCTTGCCATGATTGTTGCCAACTCACCCTTGCATGATTTGTATCATGCCTTTATCCACGCCCCTGTGGTGGTACAAATTGGTGCTTTTGAGATTGCCAAAGATGCCCACCACTGGATTAATGACGGCTTAATGGCGATTTTTTTCTTTTTGGTGGGATTAGAGCTCAAAAGAGAAGCCTTGATTGGTGAGTTGTCTGACATCAAACAAATCATCTTGCCTGCCTTGTGTGCGGTTGGTGGCATGATTGTACCTGCCCTTGTTTACACAACCCTAAATCATGGCGACCCCACTGCCATGAAGGGTTGGGCAATCCCCACCGCCACTGACATTGCCTTTGCCATCGGGGTGCTTAGTCTTTTGGGCAACAAAGTCCCCAATGCCCTAAAAGTGTTTTTGGTGTCTATTGCCATTTTTGATGACTTGGGGGCGATTATCATCATTGCTTTGTTTTACACCAGTGAGTTATCACTTGTATCGCTTGGTGTGGCAGGGATTTGTTTGCCATTCTTATTTTTATTAAATCGTCTTAATGTCGTTCGTCTGACCCCTTATATTCTCATTGGGGCAGTACTGTGGGCGGCGATGTTAAAGTCAGGCGTTCATGCTACCTTAGCTGGTGTTTTGTTGGCGTTTTTTATTCCCTTAAAAAATAAGCTAGATCCAGAACACTCACCTTTAGAAGAACTAGAACACGACCTGCATAACACCGTTGCCTTTGGGATTTTGCCCTTATTTGCCTTTGCCAACGCAGGCATTAGTTTGGTTGGTACTTCGTTTTCTAGCCTTGTGCATGGTGTGCCAATGGGTATTGCGTTGGGTCTATTCATCGGCAAGCAAATTGGGGTGATAATTCCTGTGCTGGTGATGACCAAACTTGGGTTTGCCAAGTTGCCAAGCGGAACCAATTTTAAACAAATCTATGGCGTATCACTCCTATGTGGTATCGGCTTTACGATGAGTTTGTTTATTTCAGGACTTGCCTTTGGGGGTGTGCCAGAGGGCTATGACCCACGGCTTGGTATTATTTTAGGTTCGCTCATTTCTGGAATTTTGGGCTATTTGATTTTAAGAAAATGTATCCCTAATGCTGACCACCCCACACTCATCAAAAATGACGAGATGTATTTAGGAACAGGTGAACCACCCAAACACTAAACAAACACCAAAAAAGCGGATATATGTCCGCTTTTTTTGCGTCATTTTACAGATGATTGATGAAAAAAATTCTATTCAAAAATAAACAAAGGTTTTTTGTTCGTGGTGAACTTATCAAATCATAAAGACAACCGCTTCATTTGTAAGGCTTAGCTCAGGGTGAATGGTTTTTGTATGATTTTGATATGAATTAAGTATGGTTTAAAGACTATGCCATAACAAAAACCAAAAAGACAACCCAGCCAAAAACCGCCAAAATCATTAACGGCAAAGTGCGAAATTCTTTATAAAAAATCACACGGCTGGTAATGGGCGTTAAAAACAAAATTGCCAAACCAACAATGGTGGCATTTAATTTAAAATTCATAGGCTAAGTCCAATGGTTGTGAAAATTGACCAATTGTTATATAATAACAAGCCAAACCCACAGCCCAAGCGTGGGTTTATTTTTGATAATGATAATCGTTTTTGATTAGAAAGTCAAGGATTGTGGTAAAATTTACCTATTGTTGCTTAAAATATTTATGCAACCATTTGAATTATAATGATTTAAAAGATAAATAATGCCACTTTCTACCCCTATAAAACAGTGTTCATCACACGCTCTATCCACGCCTGTCTGTCCGCCACTGATGATTTTGGGGAAGGGCATTTTAGCTCCTTTTTAAAATTATTAATAATTCTTTTAATGAACCGTCAAATAACCAAATAAATGCGCACATCAAATACAAACACAAAGACGGTAAAAAATTGGCATCTCGCATAAACCCAACCACTTCGGGATTTTTAATGCTCCAATACAGCCAATAAACTCCGTCCACCGAAAACCATAAGCCAAAAACCGCCAAAATAATTAGTGGTAAGGTGCGAAATTCTTTATAAAAAATCACACGGCTGGTAATCGGTGAGAAAATATAAGTGCTAATTGCCATTATAAAACTGATATTAAAATCCCAATCAATCGCCTGCTCCACCACCGAACCCACAAGCAAAATGCCAATACCACAAGCAAGGCTAAATAATTTCCACGCTCGTAGATAGTCTTTGATAGAAACAATTTTCATAAATGGTTTTTTAAAAAAAATTAAAGATATTATAACAAAAAATTATTTAAAAGCAATTTTTGTGAAGTTTTAAAAAAAATCATCATTTTTCATATTTATTTTAAAAGTAAAAAAATACTTTTATGGTGTAAAGAGTATATCACAACATTTAGGTTTAGACTTTTAATGGTGCGTAATACGCACCGTTTTTAAAATACAAATAAAGAGACATCATACATTTTTTATTATATAATTCTCTAATATTTTCCCTATTAAATTCGGATACTCATTTTGTGATTGATAAAGTTGTGGATAGCGTTCAATAAATTCTTTAAAAATATCCACAATTTTTAATAAAAATTCATTATCATCAATCTTATCCAACAATCGTGATATGATAACATACAATAAAAGCATACATTCTTTTTTGGGCGTGCCATTTGCCAATTTTAGTAAAATTTCTGAATATTCTTGATGACGAATGAATTGTGGAAATAAATGAATACTCTTTGCTACATAAAAAATCAACTTTTTCTCATCTTTATATTGCAAAATAAACTCAAACGCAGAATTAGGAAAAAATTGATACATAAATCCAATATGACCAAGTATTAAAATGGCGTTTCTTATAATTTTTTCATTGTTTTCTTGACAAGAAAAACCAATGATATTTTCAATAAATTCATCATTTGCCAACATAAGTTTTCTATCGTTATGATATTCTTTTGCAGACAAATTCAATAACTTTTTAGAAAGATTGATGGGATTTTGTTCATTCAAATGACAGATTTGATTAAAATAAGCAATATAATTCATTGCAACCCCTTTTTTAAAAATTACCATTATACCCCAAACCCCCACCGTTTACCACTTTTCCACCACCCAAAAAGGTGCTATAATACCGCCCTTTACCCAAAGTGTTTAGTACGCACTTTATATTACTTTTAAATCATTCCACTGGTAGCGGTTAAATGTTCACTCGTAACGAACATCACTACCAACGCCAACATTAGGAGACTTCTTATGGTTGCAATCACACTTCCAAATGGCGACATCAAGCACTTTGACGGTGCAACAACAGTAATGGACATTGCCCAAAGTATCGGTGCAGGACTTGCCAAAGCCACCGTTGCAGGCAAAGTTAATGGTAAACTTGTGGACGCCTCTGACCCCATCACGACAGATGCAACCGTACAAATCATCACACCAAAGGATAGCGAGGGTGTGGAGATTATCCGCCACTCGTGTGCACACCTTTTGGGACACGCCGTCAAACAGCTATTTCCAGAGGTTAAAATGGTCATCGGGCCTGTGATTGATGAGGGGTTTTATTATGACATTTTTAGCGAAAAGCCCTTTACCTCTGATGATATGACCGCCATTGAAGCTCGTATGGTGGAGCTGATTAACCAAGATTATGATGTCATCAAAAAAATGACCCCACGAGCAGAAGTCATTGAAATCTTTAAAAATCGTGGCGAAGATTACAAACTGCGTCTGATTGATGATATGCCGGATGAGACGGCAATGGGGCTGTATTATCATCAAGAATATATTGATATGTGCCGTGGGCCCCACGTGCCCAATACTCGCTTTTTAAAGGCGTTTAAACTGACCAAAATGAGCGGTGCCTACTGGCGAGGGGACGCCAAAAACGAACAATTACAACGCATCTACGGCACGGCGTGGGCAGACAAAAAAGAGCTACAAGCCTACATCAAACGCATTGAAGAAGCTGAAAAACGAGACCATCGCAAAATCGGCAAAGCCTTAAATCTGTTCCATTTGCAAGAAGAAGCCCCCGGTATGGTGTTTTGGCATCCCAATGGCTGGACGGTGTGGCAGGTGCTTGAACAATATATGCGTAAGGTACAAAAAGACAACGGCTACCAAGAGATTAAAACCCCGCAAGTGGTGGACAGAAGCCTGTGGGAAAAGTCAGGGCATTGGGAAAATTATGGCGATATGATGTTTACCACCTCATCAGAAAAGCGAGACTATGCCATCAAACCGATGAACTGCCCTTGCCACGTGCAGGTGTTTAATCAGGGCTTAAAGTCGTACCGTGATTTGCCCTTGCGTTTGGCGGAATTTGGCTCGTGCCATCGTAATGAGCCGTCTGGGTCATTGCACGGCATTATGCGAGTGCGTGGCTTTGTTCAAGACGATGCCCATATCTTTTGTAGCAATGCCCAAATCAGAAGTGAAGCCCTTGATTTTATTAAATTGACTTTGCAGGTCTATAAAGATTTTGGCTTTGATGATGTACAAATGAAGCTCTCCACTCGCCCCGAAAAACGAGTCGGCTCTGATGAGCTTTGGGACTTAGCCGAAAAAGATTTGGCGGACGCTTTGGATAACGCAGGACTTGCTTGGGAACTCCAAGAAGGCGAAGGGGCGTTTTATGGTCCTAAGATTGAATTTAGCCTAAAAGACTGCTTGGGGCGTGTGTGGCAATGTGGCACGCTACAACTGGACTTTAACTTACCAGAGCGACTGGGGGCAGAATATGTGGGCGAGTCTGGCGAAAAAGAACGCCCTGTCATGCTTCATCGTGCGATTTTGGGCAGTTTTGAACGCTTTATTGGTATCTTGATTGAGCATTATGCAGGTTGGTTTCCTGCGTGGCTTGCCCCTCAGCAGGTGGTGGTAATGAACATCACCGACAAGCAAGCGGACAATGTCGCTGATACCGTCAAAGCCTTGACCGACAAGGGCTACCGTGCCATTGCCGATGTTCGTAACGAAAAAATCGGCTTTAAAATCCGTGAACGCACCCTTGAACGCATTCCCTTTATGCTTGTTTTGGGCGATAAAGAAGTGGAAAGCGGTACGGTCAATGTGCGTACAAGAGAGGGCGAGAATTTGGGCAGTATGAGCCTAGCTGACTTTATGAGCGTGCTGGGTACGGCGATTGAGAAGAAGGGAAGGGTTGAAGTGAAAGCGGAGTAACTTTGCCTTTTTATAAAAAATACAAGTCAAATTTTGGCTTGTATTTTTTTATTACTTTAATTAGAATAACCAAAATCCCTTTGATTGGGGCATAAAATGTCTAAAATTATCAAATCATTATCTGTATTAACAATTAGTGCTTTTTTGCTATCAGGGTGTGCATCAATGCTGGTTGATGAAATGACAAATAGAAGTCCAAAAGATATTACATTATTTCAAGATGAATTTGTCGCCATTGGTAAGCCCAGTCAGCCAATTTCAGGATTTAACAATGTTCTGATACTCGCAAGCCCAAAAAATAGCTTGATTGTAGAATTGGAAAACAAAGATTATCATCTATTTAATCAATTAGTTCCCCAGCTACAAAGTGGCAAAATCAATAATCAGCATTTAAATCTTTCTAGTGATGGTAATGAGAAAGGAATAAAATTAGACAAACAAAAACAAATTCATAGAATTCAAGATAATTTTCTTTTACAATATTGGGAATGGAGTGTTCCAAAAGACAGTTATACCCAAAAAGAGTTAACCAAGATGGGATTTAGATGTACATTTTACAAAGACTTACAAGGAAATCCAAAAACCTTTGAGCTTGATTCAGCATTGCTTTGCGAATATAAATTAACAGCAAAATTAACGCTAGCTAATGCAGTCAAGAACAGCTATAATTTAACCCACCAGTTTAAACAACCTTTTAAATACCATATTTATTACACAAAAAACAATAATGTATTAAAAGCAACTGGCCTTATATTAACACCCGTTGCGTTTGCGGTTGATTTGGTTACATTACCAATTCATATAGCAACGGTTGGTATATTTATTCCACGCCTACCAGATAGATAAACAAATAAAAATCTATTCAAAAGAGATTTTGAGTAGATTTTTTTTGCTTTAATTGGCTTATGATAGATGCAGTCAATTTGACTTGTATTTTCTTATGGATTTGTTATGATAATAAGAATGTTTTTTATGGAGTGATACAATGAAAAAGTTCACCATCGCCTTATTTACCACACTTGCCCTAAGTGTGTCCGCTCACGCCCAAACCTGCAAAGTTACTGACCCCACAGGAACGCCCTTAAATGTGCGTGCAACACCCAATGGCAAAGTTATTGGAAAGGTCAAAAACAACACAGTTGTTTATGTGAGCAAATACGATTATGACAATAAAGGTCGTCCGTGGGCTCTGATTTTTAATGCCAAAAACGATAAATATATCGGTTGGGTATATCGTGAATTTATCAGTTGTTACTAATTTTAAAAAAATCCATTCAAAAAATTGAGTGGATTTTTTATTTTAAAAATGCCTTACCAAACAAATCATCATAATCATTCATTAAAATAATCCGCCATAAATTTAACCACTCCTTTAAGTCCCACTAAGTTTTCGCTCTTTGGGCTTTTTTAATAAATTCACCAAAGGCTTGCAATATGGATTGTTCATTTAATAATCCATATTGGTCAGCTTGGGTGGATAATTCGTCAGGTGTATGTAAAGTAAGTACGGTCATAAATTAACTTTTGGATTAAAATGGTCTTTGTTCTCGTATCGGATTTGGGTGATTTTGTCAAATGGTAAAATTATCGTACTTCCTACCATTTTTAATTTTTAACTTGTGTTTGTTTTATAAATTTGTTATGATGACAAAAATGGTTTTTTAAGGAATATTTAATGAAAAGTGTAAAAGTTTTAGTCTTTTGTGCGTTATTGGTGGTAAGTGGACAAAGTTTTGCTAAAATACCCAAAGCCATAGAGATAAAATTTGACAAAGGTGATTATTGTGCCACCTATGAAATTGACACCCGTAGCGACCTGCATATTTATTTAAACAAAAATCAAAAGTTTACCATTAATTTAATTGCAGGCATTGCAAAACCCCACCTTACTAATAGCAAAGGTGATGGTATTAAATATGATTATGACGAAGTATATAGTCAAAAATACGACATTAAGCAAGCACAATGGAAATATCATATTGCAAACAAGGGAAAATATATGATTGGATTTGACATACCGCACGACAGCCATACTTATGCCGAACTTGAATTTTGTGCTTATTGATAATAAAAACCCATTTAAATTTGAATGGTTTTTTATCATGGCATGAAATAGTTAATACACCTTATGATAATTTTTAAAATCCTCTTTTATTTTGGTGTCATGTGTACACGATGCACAATTGAAATATTTTAAGCCTCAAACGATAAACAACGTCTGCTTACTTTAATAGTTTTGCGGTCATAAAAATAGCTCCTACCCCATCAACCGATACTGACTAGGACTTGTGCCGTAGAGCTTTTTAAAGGCTTTGCTAAAATGTGTTTCGGATAAAAACCCTGACGACAACGCCACCGACAACACAGAATCATTGCTCTGCCTTAATAACATTGCCGATTTTTGTAATCTAAGTTTATGCACAAAAGCGTGCGGACTGACCCCCAAGTGCTGATTAAAGAGGCGAATGAGCTGGGAGCGAGACAGATGAGCAAGGTTTGCCATTGCCTCCACCGACCATTCTTGTTCAGGATTTTGGATAATTTTGCCAAGCAAGGCGTGCAATCTAGGCTCGCCAAGCCCCTTTAAAATACCAAGCACGCCACCGCCTTGTTTGCCTTGTTCTTGCTCCAAAAAAGTGCGTAAAATCAAAGTAAAAATCATAGTCGTCAAGGCATTCACAACCGATGCTGACCCCATTTTTGTTTGCAATGCTTCTGCTTTTAATAATTCAATCATAGATTGCAAAGGTGTGCCAGCTGTATGTAAGATGAGCATTGGTGGCAGGCTGTTGATGAGTTCTGCCCCACTGTCATAGCCAAAATGCAAACAAAACAAATCGCACGCCTTTGTACCCATCATACCCTCGCCCACCGTTAGTCTTGTAAACACATCATAATTGAGTGTTGGCGTAGGGTAAGTTTGTGCGGTGTTTTTGGTGGTATCATCGCTTAGAGTGTGCGTTATCATTCTAGGAAAAAAGACAATGTCGCCCTCTTGCAGACTTAGCTCTTTTCCAAGCTCGTCTGCCACCACAAAAGCACGCCCTTTATGCACAATGTGGGCAACTGCTTGATTGGTTTTGGGGGCGTTGATGAGTTGCCAGTCGCCTTGTAATTGACAATTTACCGTAACACCCCCAGTAATCTGTGCCAAAGCAATCAATTTGTCCAAAATATCCATTGTAGTCCCCAAGTGGTAATGATGCGAACTTTTGTCCACAATTTGAAACGATTTGACTATTATACTTAGCAAAATATACTATAATAATAGCATTATTTTATCACATTGACAAATCAAAGAGGTTGTTATGACACAATTTGCAGACTGGAAAGCCATTGGCACACACACCAAAAAATCTTTTGGTAAACTAGGCAAAAATCACCCAAAAATGCTAGAAGCCTATGGCAATCTTGACGAAGCCATCAACGCCGAAGGCTTAGATGCCAAAACCAAAGAACTCATTGCCATCGCTGTTGCTGTTACCACTCGCTGTGAAAGCTGTATCGCTGTTCACACCGAAAAGGCTTTGGCGGCAGGTGCAAGTGATGCCGAAATCGCAGGGGCATTGGCAACCGCCATCTCGCTAAATGCAGGAGCAACTTATGCGTACGCTTTGCGTGCGATGGAAGCGGTTGAACAACACAAAGGTGAATAACTCTATTGTAAGGAAAATTCAATGAAGCACTTTGCATTATTGGCGGGGGTTTTGTTAAGTTTGAGTGCGTGTGCCAATTCTGGTGAACCTACCCAAAATAGCCAAACCACCACCCAAACCCAAGAAGTCAAAGCCCAAGAAGCACCAGCTCAAACCGCCCAAACCCCAGAAAAGGCGGCTGGTATCTGGATTGATGTGCGTTCGCCAGAAGAGTTTGCACAAGGTCATCTAACAGATGCAGTCAATATTGTTCACACCGATATTGCCAGCAAGATTGCTGATGTTGAACCCAACAAAGACGCTCCCATCAACCTATACTGCAAATCTGGTCGCCGTGCCGAAGCTGCTCTACAAGAGCTAAAAAAGCTAGGCTACACCAATGTTACCAATCATGGTGGTTATGATGACTTGGTCAAGCAGGGGTTAAAATAATTCGGTATTCAACCCCTATGCCTAAGCTATAATACCAAGTCCGACCATACAGCCAAAACCAGAGCAATCATTATGTTGCCCTTAGACCATTGCCCAAAATGTCAATACCGTCATATTGTTAAGGCAGGTTTTGCCTGTGGTAAGCAAAGATGCAGATGTAAATACTGCATCTTGCAAGGTTTAAACGCAAAGGCAAATGTTGTACTAAATGCCATAAGATGATAGAGAATTATTATACTTAATTCATATCAAAACTATACAGCAAAACCGTTCGCCCTGAGCTTGTCGAAGGGCGGTTTTCCGTTATGGTTCGACAAGCTCACCACGAACGAAAAACCTTTGTCTGGTTTTGAATAGAATTGACTATAAATCTACTTTTTGCTAAGTGGAATGGTAGATTGAGTTATGTATAGTTGGTGAACAATGCCATTTGTTTAAATAACGTTCATACTACGATTTTTTTGTTGGCGTACTGGATTTCTGTATGGGTATTGGATGTTGTATCCAATACCAATCTATTGGATTTAACCCTCATCTCTCTTATCCAACTTCTTTACTCCTAATTTTTGCCAAAATTCTTGTCTTAACTGCTCTTTATATTCATCGTGCAAACACCAACGCTCATCTTTGACGTGTTCTAGGCGTGTAAACTTTATAGATGCAAGCCAAATATACCAAGTATTTAGGTATGACCCAAAAAACACTAGTGCATACACTAATGATGTATCGGATTTACCATAATTAAGATGGCAAATCATGTCGTTGGGTGAGCAATTTTTATATTCATAACCATAAACATCGATAAGAAACACCATCAAGATTAAACAAACAGTAATAACAAATAAAGTCAAAAACGTATATTTAAAACTGTGCATGGTAAACAGAATCATTCTGACACTGGGCAAACGGCATTTGATGAAAAAATAAATGGTAGCAAGAATGATGTACAAATGAAACACAAAATGAGCAGTAGCAGTGCTGTTTTTGTTGCCATCTACCAATGTCTGTATATAAGGCAAATAGTCTTTTAAAAAGAGATATTCAGTATTTAAGCTAATATCAAACCACATCAATAAACAACAAATAGGAACAATAACAACCAACCCAAATCCAGTCAAATTTTCTGCCATATAATCTGCATAAGCGGATTTTTTGATGACATATTCAATTTCTTGTTCGTTGAGGAGCATGGTTTGACCTGTTGTATTTTGAAGGGTTTATTTGTATGATACCAAGAAGATTCTCAAAGTCAAGGAGGTTATTATGTCAAACAAATTCATACAATAACAAGTGCTTTGTTTGAAAGTTGGTTTAAACAAATA
>NZ_BCYQ01000038.1 GCF_001598275.1 Moraxella oblonga NBRC 102422 | reverse complement strand
GAACCGCCACTGTTTTCCTAGACTTCGACAAGCTCAGTCCGAACGAAAAACCTTAAAATCTATCTTTATTTAACAATACCATTTTCTCATGTGATATGTTTGGTGAATTATTTTAGCAACAACTCACCCCAAACGCCAACTTGTGCGTTATTTTTGGCATGGTCATTGGGCATTATCATCAAGCCATGCTTCTAGGTTAATATTTTCCAAACTGTCTAGTGCATCAATCAGCGTACGATAACTTGGACGCATACCAATGAATTGCCCTGCTGACGTGTCTGATAGGTTGGTGCGACATTTTTGTTCAAACGTTTCAGAAGCGGTGCGAAGTTTTGGTACTCCTGTATAACGAGACGCTCCCACAATACGATGAGCAATGTCCGCCAAAGATGTACGATCTCTGTCCGCCCATGCCCTCTCCAATGCCAATTTTTCGCTTTCACTGCTGTCTATCATCATACTAAGGAGTGTTTTTGCCAAATCAGGCTTGTTTGCTGACCGCTCCAAAGCGTCCGCCCAATCAATATCTGCCAGCACATCATCGGTTTTGGCATAAGATTTGGTTTTATCATCTATTTTGGGAACTTGAATGACAACTTCGGTCATTTTGGATTCGTTAGACTCACCAAACCATTTTTGGAGCGTGTGAGCAAGCTGATTTAGCCCAATGGGTTTACTGACATAATCACTCATACCAGATGCCACCAAACGGTCTTTTTCATCAGACAGACCATGAGCAGTCAAAGCAATAATCGGCACACCACTTGCTTTGTGAGCTTGCTCAATTTTGCGGATTTCAAGCGATGCTTCAAGCCCCGACATACGAGGCATTTGAATGTCCATAAAAATCAAATCCACCGCCACACCCACTCCTGTGATTGCTTTACTCATGATGTCAATGGCATCAAAGCCACTATTTGCCGTCAAAACTTCCACACCAAACTCACCAAGCAATGCTTTTAATACCAACAGGTTAGGAAAATGGTCATCAACCGCCAAGACAGTTTTGCCCGTAAATTGTACTTGGTTGTCATTGATGGGTATGTGCTGATTGGTGAGCATGGCGTACAATTGGCGTTTGTCCATAGGTTCATATAAAGGGTGTGTTTTATACTGGGCAAGCAGAGCATTATCCATGCCCACCTGATAGCCATAAGCAGATAGTTGACCCTGATAGCGGGTGCGGATTTGACGTAAAATCGCCCCCACATCATCAAGTGAAGCGTCCTGCCCAAAATAATCCACAATCACCCAATCAAAACCATGATTGGGTTTATCAAGCTGTTCTAACAAATCAGCAAAACCTATCGCAAAATAAATCTCTATCTTTGTTTGGGCAAGGCTTGCTTGTAGCACCTGCCTTGTTGAATTATGATTTATCCATACTAAAATTTTTACTGGGGCAAGTGGCTGTTCAAACGTTGTGATGGGTGCATTAAGCTCTGGCAAATGAATGGGTATGTCAAACCAAAAAGTCGCCCCTGATTTGGCGATGTTGCTACTGACGTTGTCAAAAAACCCAATCTGTCCACCCATAAGCCGAACAAGCTGTTTGCTAATCACAAGCCCAAGTCCCGTCCCCCCATAACGGCGAGTTACCGACAAATCACCTTGCCCAAAACTCTTAAAGAGTTGTGCTTTATCTGATTCGCTCACGCCCTTGCCCGTATCCTCAACACTGATGTGCAAAAAGTTATCTTTATCATCAGACAACATGACTTTGACCACCACACTGCCTGTATCAGTAAATTTGATGGCATTGCCCACAAGGTTGGTCAAAATCTGTTTGATACGCAAACTGTCACCCACCACATGAGTTGGTACGTCATTATAAAAAAGCACACAAAGCCGTAAATGTTTTTCTAGGGCAGAGGGCGAAAGCATATCCACCACATCATAAATCACAGCATACAAATCAAATTCGTGCGTATCTAGCACCAATTTGCCAGCCTCCATTTTTGAAAAATCAAGCACATCATTGACCAAAGCAAGCAGATGAGCAGAAGATTTTTTAATGGTTTGGACGTACAGATTTTGTTCAGGGGTCAAATCCTCATGGCGAGCAAGCAAACCGATAAAGCCATCAATACTGTTTAGGGGCGTACGCAATTCATGGCTGATGTTTGCCAAAAAAGCAGTTTTGGCTTGACTGGCACTAATGGCATCATCACGAGTCTTGCGAATGGAGATATTTTGCATTTCAAGTTCGTCAAAAGCCTGTTGCAAATCCGCTTCGGTTTCTTGGGCATGAGTTTGTAACTCAATAAAACTGTCATTAAGTCGCCCCAATGCTTCAGCAAAATCTCTACGAAGTAATGCAAACTCTCCTTCATCTTTGATGGTTAAAGGGTGGGTGAGTGTGTTTGTGCTTAGTTTTTGCAAATGCAATCGCATTTCGTAAATGGGAGCAATCCAGCGTTTAGAATAAATATTTAAAATCAACAGAAGTAAAAGCATGGTAATTAGCCCTGTTACCATTAATGCCAACAACACACGATAATAAGTGATGACAAGAGGTTGATTGTCCATGTCTACAAACAACCAAAACTGCTCACCCCCTGTCATAATGGGCATACCATAGGCAGTGCCGTTTTTTGTGTTTAGGCGTGTCAAGGTGGTGGCATTGACATCAAACTCATGCCAACCCACATCAAGCCCTGTATTGATGAGTATTTTGCCTTGTTTGTCTGTTACAACCACTCTTTTTAGCCATTCTTTGTGAGATTGTCGTTTAAACCCCAAAATACTCATCAATAAGCCTTCATGGGTTTTGACATTATCAAGCCATTTGACAGGCTCGCTGGCAAGTTGGCTTGCGATGTATTGATTGCTGTATCGCCCCATTTGTATGTCATGAAGCAACGGACGCACCATCGGCTCATAACGCATCAAAGAGGCTACTGCAATCGTCTCTTGCTCGGATAAAACTGACTGACGCACCTCCGAAAACACCGAGTACGCCCCCATGAGTGCCATAGACATGATGGGTAAAAATACAATCAATACAAGCTGACCATAAGCACTGCGTAAATCAAAAAACGTACTTTTCATCATGTCATCAAATCAATACTCACAAAAGAATCTAGTGTATCATGTTTTTACCACCAAATTAAGCCACTTACGCCATCTTGTTAAAATAATTTTACTTAAAAATCGTGGTTATTTTGGGTATTTTTGGGTAAAATTAGCAAATTTATTTTGAGAAAATCCATGCAAATTTTACTTGCCAACCCTCGTGGTTTTTGTGCTGGGGTGGATAGAGCCATCGCCATCGTCAATGAAGCCTTACACCGTTTTAATCCACCCATTTATGTGCGTCATGAAGTGGTGCATAACAAATTTGTGGTTGAGGATTTGGCATCTCGTGGGGCGATTTTTGTTGAAGAGTTGGACGAAGTGCCAGATGGGGCGATTGTGATTTTTTCGGCTCATGGCGTCAGCAAAGCAGTTGAAGACGAAGCCACTCGCCGTGATTTGACGGTGTTTGATGCAACCTGCCCATTGGTTACCAAAGTACATATTGAGGTGGGTCGTTTTGCCAAAGAGGGCAAAGATGCCATTCTCATCGGACACGCAGGACACCCTGAAGTAGAAGGGACAATGGGGCGTTTTGACACAAGTTTTGGCGGTCGCATTCATTTGGTTGAGGATGTGGGCGATGTGGCAAAACTTGATTTTGAAGCAGATAAAGAGCTTGCTTTTGTTACCCAAACCACACTATCTATGGACGATACCGCCCAAGTGATTGACGCTCTAAAAGACAAATTCCCCAAAATCAACGCCCCAAGAAAAGATGACATTTGCTATGCCACCCAAAACCGCCAAGATGCTGTCAAATCGCTTGCCAAAGAATGTGAAATCGTCCTAGTGGTGGGTAGCCCCAACTCATCAAACTCCAACCGCTTGCGTGAACTTGCAGAGCGTCTAGGAGCAAAAGCGTTTTTGATAGATAATGCCTCCCAAATGGACAAAACATGGTTTGATGGCGTCTCCAAAGTAGGCGTAACCGCAGGAGCGTCCGCACCAGAGATACTCATCACCGAAGTGCTAGACACTTTACAAGCATGGGGCGGAGATAAGCCTCTAGAATTATCAGGCATAGAAGAAAACATCACATTTAGCCTACCCAAAGCCCTACGCCAAAGTGAAAACAAGGAACAATCATGAAAAAATTATTATTGGCGATTGGGGTGATTGCCTTGTTTGGCTGTGGCGAACAAGGCGGACAAACTCCAAATCCCCAAAACACCACCCAAACCAAGCAAGACCAACAACCCCAAAACACTCAAAATAAACCAAAAGCAAGCAACGAGCAAGCTGGCGACAAAGACAAGGCAACCCAACAAGCCAACGTCAGTTGCCATAATGAACTGATTATCCAAAGTTTTAAAAATCAGCAATCAAACATACAAGTGGGTGGTTGTGGCACGGTTGTTGCAACCTTAGCAGATGACAACGAAGGTTCACGCCATCAAAAATTCATCGTGCGATTAGACGGCTACTCTGACACCGTACTCATCGCCCACAACATAGACCTAGCCCCTTATGTCAAAGGGCTTAAAAAAGGCGACAATCTCTCTTTTTATGGTGAATACGAATACACTGACAAAGGCGGTGTGGTACATTGGACGCATCATGACCCCGCAGGTCGCCATCAGGGTGGTTGGATTTTATTTAACGGTCAAAAATATGAATAAATAATGAGTCATACCATGAAAAAAACTTTACTTTCTCCTACTTTCTTAACCATCTCACTACTTGCCATGAGCAATCATGTATGGGCAAATAACGAAGTAACTCACCGCATTATTTCACATGCCACCGATTTTGCTTCACCAAATCTAGATACCACCAACCAACAGACGCAACCAGAACATCTTCACATAAACTCAAAAGAAGAAGGTGAAGAGCTGTTTTATCAATGTGCCTCTATCATTAATGACGGAGCAAGATTGGCTTGCTTTGACAGTTTGGCACAAGGTGAAGTCCCAAGCACTTTAAGTGAAAAAAGACCTCTACACCTTTCAAAGACAGTCGTTAGCACCTTTAAGGGCGATCCTCAAATCGTCCTTGCTGACCAAGAAATTAACACCCAAAACAAACAAACAGCAGACATTAATAGCACGCCAGAGCAGTATACACCACTTAGTTTGGCTTACGATTTGGACAAAAATAGCGATGCTGGACTGTGGCGTGCCAGACCACACAATCCCATGTACATTTTGCCAGTATTTGTCAATGCCAAACCAAACCATAGCCCAAGTACACCCAATCAGCCAGCACATCACTATACTGGCGATGATATGCGAAATACTGAACTTAAATTCCAAGCCTCCTTTAAATCCAAAGTCGCCCAAGATGTTTTTGGGACGAATGCAGATTTGTGGCTAGGTTATACCCAGCAGTCGCATTGGCAAGTCTATAATGAAAACCACTCTCGCCCATTTAGGGCTCATGATTATCAACCAGAGATGTTTTTGACACAACCTGTGAAAGGCGATTTGCCGTTTGGAGGCAAATTACGCATGATTGGGGCAGGTGCAGTACATCATTCCAATGGTGAAGATGACCCATTATCACGTTCATGGAACAGAATTTATGCAATGGCGGGCATGGAATGGGGCAACCTTACTGTCATGCCACGAGTGTGGACACGATTTGCCAAAGCCAGCGACACCAGCAAGCCAGATGACAACCCAGACATCATGGATTACTATGGCTATGGCGATGTCAAATTTTTATATCAACTCCAACAAGGCAAAAACATCTCTGGCACGGTCCGCTACAACCCAAAAACCCAAAAAGGTGCATTGCAACTTGACTACGTTCACCCCATTGGTAGAGGTGTGAGTGGCTATGTTCAGCTTTTTCAAGGCTATGGGCAGTCCATTGTGGATTATAACCACGAATCCACCACCATCGGTGTCGGGATTATGTTAAATGATTGGATGGGCTTATAATTGATACCTCGCCTACCCCCACATTTTTTGGCAACCGTCATGACTGGTGTGCATGGCGGTTGTCATCTGTGTGGAGCGATGGTGTTTTGCAATCACAAACGGCTGATTTGTCATGATTGCCAAACGCTCATCACACCCCTACCCACTTTTGTCATCAATGCCAACAAACCATTGCCACTCATGGTATGTGGGCATTATGATACACCTTTTGACCATGTCATGAGTGCCTACAAAGACCACGAAAATCTATCTGCACTCATGGTGCTATACCATCTCATTCGCCAACTGCCCCAACCCAACAACTTATCCTATGACAACGCTGTCATCATACCCACTCCCACCACCAAAAACAGACTCATCAAACGAGGCTTCAACCCTGCCTTGACACTTGCCAAATACCTATCCCATCATTGGCAAATTCCCATTTTTGACATCATCAAACGCACCGAAAATACCGTCCACCAACGTGGATTGGATAGAGATGAACGACTACAAAACGTCAAAAATGATTTTTATATCACCGACTACCCCACCACTCGCTATGTGATTTTGTTTGATGATGTTGTTACAACAGGGGCAACTTTGACCACCATCGCCAACCTTTTGACCGATAAAAACCCCAAACAACAATTATTTGCTGTTGGGGTACTACATGGCAAAGCTGGGTTGCATTTGCCGATTTATCAAAGGTGAACATGTAACAACCTTAAAAATATTATAGAATCCACATTAAACATCAAATATACACAACACGCCATTTTAGATTCTATCTATTAAATGGTGTATTTATATACACCCGACCGATTTGTGGTCATTTTGTAAGTTATGGTTACATCACCCTCCACCTACGGCTTGTACCACTTCTATTTTCATGCCATCTGTGATAACCACATCATCAAGGCGTGATTTTGGCACAAGCACACCATCAATCTCCACCGCAAAACGACCTTCGGTGAGTTTTAGTTCATCAAGCAATGCTTTAACATCAGTCTTGTCGGTGGTGTATGGCATGCCATTAACACTCACTTGTTTCATGATTTTTCCTTTTTTAATGGTAAAAAGACCAGCAAAAGCCACCCTACAATCATAAGCGTGCCACCCATAGGCGTAATCGCCCCAAGCCATCTAGGAAAACCTAGTGCCATAAGATACAATGTACCACTAAATATCATGATACCAATTTGTAAAGTAAGGGCGATTTTGCCAATGCGATAACCCAATGTTTGTAACACACCAAGCACCAACAGCCCTAGACCATGCACAAATAGATATAATGTGGCAGTTTGCCAAATTTCAAGTTCATAGGGACTTGCGATTTTCTTGAGTCCGTGAGCCCCAAACGCACCCAGACCCACCGCTAACGCCATGTCAAAAGCTGAAACTTTTAGCCATTTTATCGCAATCATTTTTAATCGTCCAATAGCACATTATCCAAGGTCATTGCCTCACGGATTTTATCCATGGCATTTTTTTCAATTTGGCGAACTCGTTCAGCTGAGATGTTATATTGATTGGCAAGTTCGTGCAGGGTAGATTTTTGGTCAGCAAGCCAACGCTGAGTAATGATGTCTCGTGAACGATCGTCCAGTCCTTGCATGGCGATTTGTAGGGCGTTGTTGGTGTTGCCTTCCCAATCTGCGTCCTCAACCACTTGGGCAGGGTCAATGGCATCTTCTAAAAAAAGTTGGGGAGCATAACGCCCATCATCTTCGTCAGAATCTTGCATTTCAAAAGAAGCGTCATAGCTAGTTAGTCTACTCTCCATCTCCAAGACTTGTTTTACCGTAACATTTAAATCTTTGGCAATGGCTTCTGCTTCTTCTAGGGTAAGCTGATTACTGGATTTTTTAAGACTGCGTAAATTAAAAAATAACTTACGATGAGCTTTGGTGGTGGCAACTTTCACAATCCGCCAATTTTTGATGACAAATTCGTGAATCTCTGCCTTAATCCAATGCACCGCAAAACTCACCAATCGCACACCTTTGGTAGGGTCAAAACGCTTGACCGCCTTCATCAATCCCAAATTACCTTCTTGGATAAGGTCAGCCTGCGACAACCCATAGCCTGAATAACTACGAGCAATGTGTATCACAAAACGCAAATGACTCATGACCAAAAGCCGTGCTGCCTCTACATCACCATCGTGGTAGTAGCGTTCGGCAAGTTGCTTTTCTTCTTCGGGAGTAAGTATGGGGATTTGGTGAACAGTATTAATATACGCCCCCAAATTAACCCCCGGTGCAGTCAGATGTGTGGGCATGGCAGGGACAAGCTCACGAGTAGGCACGTCATAATGAGTGGGGGTTTGTTTGTGATGAATAAGAGATGATGTTTTGTCATCAAAATCATCATCTATATCCACCTCATCAACATCATCAAAATCCCCCTCAAACCCATCTAACTTTCCTAGCTCATCATCAAAATCATAGCCCAATTCATCATCTTTGTCTAATTTACCAAAACGCTCAAACCTTGTATCATAACTGATACCGTCATAATCATCATCGGCAAAACCGTCATAATCATCGTATTTTTTTGGCATTTTACACTTCTTTTAAAAATTTTCCCTATTGTAAAACCTAACCGCCCCAAAAGCTACTACTTTTCATCATTTATTTTCATGTTATTGATGATAATAAAATGAAAAACATCACCCTCACCATCATGTGTCTGCCATGTGATGACATGGTGGTGGTTTTTTTGGCAAAAGGCTTTTAAATCAGTCTGAGAATTTCTATCACTCGCCAGCAAATACAGGGCTTGGTGATTTTTAAGACCACGCAAGGCAACTTTGGCTTTTAGTAGTGGCATGGGGCACGCCAAATTTCGCACATCAAGCATGGCACTCACCTGCCCATCGCACAGTCCTTTATCCAAAAGCTCCTGCCGACAAATCCCAATCAATCTCTCATCAAGCGATGAGACAAGCTCATCGCTAAGCATTGCCACATCATTCGCCATAGATTTTTATGCCTTTGGCAAAAGCACAGCCCTTTTGACGAGCGGTGATAATCATGGCATCGTGTTCGCCATAGAGTTTGGCAAGTTTGTTGGTTTTGGCTTGGCGTTGCCCACTGCCAGTCCCCATACCAAAACTGATAGAGGGATAAATACCGCCACGCCCGCCCACGATGCCCACACCAATGCCAGAGGCCGACAGACCAATGTTTTGATTTTCGGTTGCTTTGGCAAGGTCGCTAATACGAGCTACTTCGCTTTGTAGAGCTTGGCAATCATGATGTTGATAATTGGTGGGGCTGACATATTGGGGGGCAATGTTGCCTGTGGTGGCACAGCCTGTTAAGACTGTCGCCAAAAGTGTGGTTATCATAAATAATTTTTTCATAATAATTCCAAAAGGTTAGTGATTTTGCCCAGCACAGTTTGGACTGTCTGGGGCAACTTTTTGCTTCGCCCACTCATCAGGGGTATAAGCATGAATGGCTAAGGCATGAAGCGTGCCACCATTGGCAATCAACAATTCATCAACAAGTGCATACACCATGCGATGACGAGCCACAAGCATTTTACCCATAAAATCATCGCTGACAATGGTGAGTTTAAAATGACTCTCCTTACCCTCAAAATGATGTGCATGATGATGGCTTTCGTTTTGCAAATCCACATAAGTTGGATTTAAGGCAGACACCAATGATAGGATTGTTTGTGACACACTCATGTTAGCCTCGCTTGGGTGATGCTTGGTATAAAGGCAAAACTGTCGGCATCAAATCCTGCATTGCTTTGATACGACTGGCTGAACTTGGGTGCGTGCTTAGAAACTGGGGCGAGCCACCGCCTGATTGGGCTTGCATTTTTTGCCACAAGGTAACGGCAGCATTTGGGTTGTAGCCTGCTCTTGCCATCAGCTCCAAGCCAATCTTATCCGCCTCAGCTTCTTGGGTGCGAGAATGTGGCAAAGATAAACCTACCTCGCCTGCCAAGCTGGCAAGCTGTGCTTGACCTGATGACAAACCCAATGCACTAGATGCTATCCCAATGACACTACTGGTCGCCACTTGACGACTAATCTGCTCACGACTATGCTCACGCAAGGCGTGTGCCATCTCATGTCCCATGATGGCAGCAATTTCGGCATCAGTAAGATTTAGCTTTTCAATGATACCACTATAAAAAACAATCTTGCCCCCCGGCATGACATAAGCATTGACACTGTCAGACTGTATGGCATGCACCTGCCATTGCCACGTCCCTGCATCTGCACGGTAGACACCTGTATGCGGAATAAGGTTGTTGGCGATACGTTTAAGGCGAGTTACTTGGCTTGCATTTACGTCCAATTTACCTGCCCTACGAGCCTCACTGATGGTTTGTTGATAAGTTTGATTAGCAAGGTTTAGCACTTCTTCGCTAGACACCAAAAGTAGCTGTTTGCGGTCAGCCCCTACCACCCCAGAGTTTGTTGTACTAGAACAACCCATCATTGGCACAACCAAACTGGTACTTAGTATGCTGACTAGGAGTGTTTTTTTTAACATCATTGACATTCCAAAAAATCTACATTTGTAAATTATAACCCAACCACCGCCAATATCAAGCCAACTTACAAAAAAGCACAAAAATGTTTGCGTGGGGGCAAACTTTGTGCTAGATTATGATTTTTGGAAAAAATCATGACCGAACAAATCCCACCGCCACCAGAACCACCCGAAGACATTGAATGCTGTAACAACGGCTGTGAGGAGCTTTGTGTGTTTGAAATTTATAAAATACAAAAGGCGGATTGGGAAAGAAAGTACGCTCATTTGGTAGAGATGACCAAAGAATAGTCGTTGTTTAAATATTGAGATATTTTCAAAGTAGGAAAAAGTTTTATGCAAGTCTATCTCCCCCCCCCCCCTCATTTAATCCACACCAATTCACTTCTTTATAACACCGCAATAAATAAAGTCCTCTTTACATAGGTTACTTCACATGACAACAGTATTAACCTATGGGACTTTTGATTTATTTCATGTAGGTCATGTAAGACTCCTTAAACGCCTACGTGCTTTGGGAGACCGTCTAATTGTGGGTGTTTCTAGCGATGAATTTAATGCTCTTAAAGGCAAAAAATCATTTTTTTCATACGAAGAACGCTTAGAGATTGTTGCAAGTTCACAATATGTTGATTTTGCATTTCCAGAAAATCACTGGCAACAAAAACGTGATGATATCATCAAATACCAAGTAGATATTTTTGGTATGGGTCATGACTGGCAAGGAAAATTTGACGACTTATCCAACATTTGCCAAGTGATTTATCTAGAACGCACAGAAAATGTTTCCACCACAGAAATCAAACAAGCGTTATCATTGGTTAATGTAGAAAAAATTAGAGAGCTTGAAAAAAGTTTTTCTACAACACTGGATATTTTACAAAGCATCACGTCAGCATACACCTAATAAAATGGCAAGATTATTTATGAAAAAAATTGATTTAGACGAATTGAGACAGCTTCAAATTCAGATATTGGACGAAGTTAGCTCTTTTTGTGAAAGCAACAACATTAAATATTTTTTAATGGCAGGTACTTTAATAGGGGCTGTAAGACATCAAGGTTACATTCCTTGGGATGATGATATTGATATTGGTATGTTAAGAGAAGACTATGATAAATTTATTAAATTATACAGCAGTCAAAAAAATACTCAATACTACCTTCATGGTTACGAAATTGATAAAAAATCATCTTTTCCTTTCATTAAATGTTGTTTGAAAAATACTTTGGTAACAGAAAAAGGTTTGATCGATAAAGAAATTTTTGGCGTTAATATTGACATATTTCCCATTGATACTGTATTATCGTCAGATATTCAGTATGTGATAAAAACCATCGATAGGGTAAAATTAAAACGCCATTGGAAAGTTATTGATGAAGAATACTTACAACAATTATCACCATATAAAGGATTTAGGTATTTTAGAAAATACTTATTACTAAAATACCTAAAAATAATTCCCATGTCTTTTATTTTTGAAAAAATTTATTCAGTTATAGAAAATCAAAAATTCTTAGACAGTTCAAATATTAAAAAAGGAAATATAGTATGGGGATATGGCGAATGTGAGCTAGTAAATCCTGAAATTTTTGAAAACACAATTACGATACTATTTGAAGGAAAGATGTATCGTGTACCTGAAAAATATGATGAATGGCTTACCTCGGTTTATGGGGATTATATGCAGTTGCCACCTATAGAAAAAAGGGTGAGTCATCATCATTTTAATGCTTTTTACACCAATCATGAATAACGCAAACACCCCAATCTCAATAATAGGCTTCCTGAAAAACTAGGTTTTCCGTTCGCCCCGAGCTATGCCTTCGGGTGGCGGAAAACAGTGGCGGTTTTAGCTCACCACGAACGGTTTTCCTTGTTTTTGGGTTTTACAGAAAGTCTAATGCAAAAACATAATAAAAAAAACGTGGCATTAACCACGTTTTTTATTTATCCAAACTCACCCAAGCACATAATCAATCACTACAGGGGCGTGGTCGCTAAACCACTCATCACGATAGACCCACGCTCCTACCGTGCGAGTTTTCCAGTCGGGCGAACAGGCGTGATAATCAATTCGCCAACCGACATTTTTGGTACGAGCTTGTCCACGGTTTGACCACCACGAATAAATATCGCTATCAAAGCGTACCACTCTAAAGGTATCCACATAGCCAAGTTCATTATAAATATGGTCAAGCCACGCCCGTTCGTGCGGCAAGCAACCAGAAGCCTTTTGATTGCCCGACCAGTTTTTAATATCTTGTTTTTTGTGGACGATATTATAATCACCGCAGACGATGACCGATTTGTTGTTGTCTCGCCATTGCTTTAAAATGGCTTTATATTCATTTAAAAACAAATCCTTACGAGCTTGAGCCTCATCGCCTGATGAGCCAGAAGGTAGATATAATGATGAAATAAAGGCAGGTTCATCAAGACCAAACTGGCTTAAATCAAATTCGGCAGTAATAAACCGCCCTTGGCTATCGGCAAGTTCAAAGCCTAAGCCTGTTGTGATGTTTTTAATCGGCAATCGGCTATAAATGGCGGTGCCTGCATAGCCTGCTTTTTGGGCGGGAAATAGATGGGCGTGCCAGCTGTGGGGCTTAAATTTATCGTCCCATTGCTCGTGTGTTAGCCGTGTTTCTTGCATACAGACGACATCGGCATCGGATTTGTCAAGCCAAGCAAATAGCCCCTTCTTTTCGGCGGCTCGCAGTCCATTGACATTGATGGATACAACACGCAAGATAAATTTGTCGCCATATTTTTGGGCGTGGGTGGATTTTGGGGGAATAATATCGTTGGGTTTTGGGTTTAGGGTAGTATTTGTCATGATTGAATTGATGATTTAAAAAAATCATTGTAACATAAATTTCATCTTTCTATCCCCACGATGATTAAAAAATCACGAAAGTCGCCATTCATCAAATCTATCATAAAGTCGCACAACTATGATAAAATAACATCATCACTACTTTTGGAGTTTATCATGGCAATCAGCACAGGCACACTTTTTATCATCACCGCCGCCTCTGGTACAGGCAAAACTTCCCTTGTCAAGGAGTTGCTAGCAAACACCAAAGACATCGTGGTGAGCATCTCACACACCACACGTCAGCCCAGACGTGGCGAGGTAAATGGCGAGCATTATTATTTTACCAATCAGGAGGAATTTATCCGTCTGGTGGGCGAATCTGAATTTTTAGAACACGCCGAAGTTTTTGGCAACTATTATGGCACAAGTAAAACTGCTGTCAATGATTTGTTGAATGCTGGCATGGACGTGATTTTGGAGATTGATTGGCAAGGGGCATTACAGGTCAAAAAACTCATGCCCCAAGCGGTGATGATTTTTATCCTACCACCAAGCCGTGAGGCGTTGCGTAGCCGTCTCATCGGACGAGACCAAGACAGTCTTCAAGTCATCGAGAAACGTCTGGCAGGTTCGGTGCGTGAAATGCAAGAATTTGTCAATTTTGATTACGTGGTCATCAACGATGATTTTAATACCGCCCTAAGCGAATTACAAGCAATTGTTACCACCTATCGGCTTGCCATTACCAAACAAACTGCTCGCCACGAACAACTCATCAGTGCATTGCTTGCAAATTGATTGGTATTTTGGCAAAAATAAGCTATAATAACCGATTATCCTTGTATCATTTAAAGAGAGCGATATGGCACGAGTTACTATTGAAGATTGTTTGGCAAATGTGGACAACCGTTTTGAGTTGATTTTGGTGGCATCAAGACGAGCTCGTCAGCTTGCACTTGGTCGTGTAGAACCAACTGTTACTCCCGAAAACGACAAACCTACCGTCCTTGCTTTGCGTGAGATTGCTCACGGCAGTGTAACTCGTGATATTTTAGATGAACCAGATGAGCATTTTATCAAAGAAACGCCCAGTTTTGATTTGCCATTATCCAACCATAGCGGATTTTAAATCCAAAAGCCATGTTTTTAGCATGGCTTTTTTAATGCAAAATAAACCCAAAAGTCCTTGACTTTTATCATAAAAACTGCTTATTATAATAACCAAACGCCACATCAAATAACCACGCTGATAAAACCATAAATCAGTGGTGGTTTTTTTGCCCCTATATTTTAAACACAACAAAGCCAAAATAAACTCGACCAACCTAAGGAGTTTTTATGTTAGCCAATTATTATCCCAATGACATTCCCAAATACCTAAGCCACCCTTTGGTTGACGAAGCCAAAAATTCACTCATGCACGCCATTGGTTATCTATCCACTCATGAGCGTGCAGATGTGCTTAGAGCATGTCATTTTGGTGACATCGCCCACATCAAAGACAAACGCAAATCAGGCGAACCTTACATCACTCACCCCATTGCGGTGGCGGAGATTATTGCAGGCTTTAAACTAGATAGAGACACGCTCATTTCCGCCATTTTACATGACACCGTAGAGGATACCGAAGTAACTCATGATATGTTGGTGGCAGAATTTGGCGAGACGGTTGCCAAACTGGTGGACGGCGTTACCAAACTCAAATCATCAAGCATGAGCAAACAGCACAGCCAAGCAGCGACATTCCACAAAATTTTGGTAGCAACCCTAACCGACCCTCGTGTACTCATCATCAAACTGTCTGACCGCCTACACAACATGAGTACATTAGATGCAGTGCGTGAAGAAAAACAAAAATCCACCGCTCGTGAGACACTTGATTTTTATATCCCTTTTGCTCGTATCATGGGTCTAAATGACATCGCTGATTATATTGAATTGCTGTGTTATCGCAATCTTAATCCTGCCATGTACACCAAATTTAGCGACAAACTTCTCCAACATGGACTGGGACGGCAATTCCAAAAGATAGAAAGTAGCACTTATTTACAAGATTTACTTGTCAATCTAAGCCTAAATGGTCATGTACAAGTGCTTGACAATCGCACCTCCATGTATCGCCAGTTTTTTAAAAATCGTGGTGAAATCAACCGATTGATTCGCCAGTATGATTTTGAGGTGGTGTTGGACGACATTGCCTCTTGTGATAAATTGGCATATTATTTGATTCAAAAATATGAAATTGCCGACCGCAATATCCAAGACAACATTCGTAAACCATTGGCAGGTGGCAACCAATCATTGACATTAATTTATGAAAAAGACCACAACTACATCAAAGTTACCCTACTTACCAAACGCATGAAGGAAGCGTCAAGACTTGGAGTGATTGGACGTGATAAAGGCGACATCAGCCATTCGGTCATACAGGCAAGTCTTAGAAATATGCAAGACCTCGTCAATCAAGATGTAGATAGTGATAACGCCGAAAGTGCCATCGCTGTCATCAACAACCTAATGAGCTACCTACACGAACGCAAAATCGTCTGTTATAGCCCACAAGGGCGTGCCTATGAGTTGCCTCGTGGGGCGACCGCTCTTGATTTTGCTTATGCTGTAGGACCCGCCATTGGCAACATCGCCACAGGTGCTGACATCAACGGCGAACATGGCAAACTGGGCTTGGTGTTGGCTGATGGTGATACCGTCAGCATTGATACTGACAAAAATGCCACGCCCAAAGCCGACTGGCTAGGGTTTGTTGCAACCACCAAAGCGCGCCATGAGATTTTAAAATTTTTAAAACACCTAGACGACCCCCAAAAACAAGAAGCTGGCAAGGAGGCTCTGGCTCGTGCCTTAAAAGCTTATGACAAAACCCTATCGGATTTAAGCGATGAGGATTGGGGAGACATTTTGGCATGGCGTGGCGTACAGAGCCAAACAGACATCTTTATGCAGATTGCCACAGGCACGCTGTTGCCCCAACTGGTCATTTCACGTCTATTTAGTGAAGAGGTGGATATTGCTGACGGTCAAGAAATCACCCAATCCAAACACCTGATAGCAGGAGTAAAAGGCGTAGAATTAAGCTTTGGTAAATGCTGTAATCCCATCTATGGTGATAATATTGTCGGTCATTTGTCATCGCGTCAAGGCTTGACCATACACCGCCACAAATGTTATAGCCTACAAGCCATCAGAGCTGAAAGTCCCTACCAAATCATTCAGCTTGGTTGGAAAAATGACGTCAATATTGACCATCATGCTCATCAACTGCATTTTTCAGCCAACCTACAAATTCACGCCACACTCAACGAAGAGCAAATTAGCCAAGCCATTTATGAGCTACGTGCCATTAATGTCGGTGTGGAAAATACCACCAAATCAGAGGACAAGCATGACAAGGGTAAAGCCAGTACAACCAAATTAAAAGTAGTCGTACGTTCACGCCAACACCTAGAAGAAGCCATTGAAAAACTTCGTCAAGTTCTAGGTTATCCCAATATTTTACGCCTATACCAATAAACAAAATCGGACATTACGTCCGATTTTTTTTCACATTTATTGGCTTTTTGGTTTAAACCCTGCTGGGCGTTCGTAGTCGCCATTGTCTAGGAATAACTCTCTTTGCTCGGCGATGAATTTTTTGGCGTCTTTATCCACCATACTCAAATGCTTTTCGTTGATGAGCATGGTTTGTAGCTCAATCCACTCGTCCCATGCTTTTTTTGAGACGGTATTAAAAATCTCCTCGCCTTTGGCATTGGGAAATGGTGGAGCAGGCAATTTTGGCAAATTTTCTTGGTATTTGCGACAAAATACTAGGTTGGCTTTGGGGTTAAAAATTTCGGTCATTTGGGTTGCCTTTTAGTTAATAAGTTTGTTACTTAATTCTTGATACAAAGGGAATTTGGTATCTACACTTGCCAAATAACAATCGTGAATTAAGGCGGTGGCGATGATAAGTCTGTCCCAAGGGTCTTTGTGGTGTTCGGGCAATTCAACCGACAAACTGGCAATTTCTGGTGTGATGTTTAAAAATTCAATGTCAGTTAATTGCTGAATGTGTGTTATCCAAGTCGTGTAATCAAGACCATTTGGCAAAATAATTCTATTGTGGTGAACAAGCCAATTAATCTCAAAACACGAAATTGCCGAAACATAGACATTATCATAAGTATCAATGGCTTGTTTGATTTTATCAGAAAGCAAATCAGACTCATTGACATACCACAATAAAATATGCGTATCCAATAAGAGTGATTTCATTTAAAATGCTCCCACTCTTGATAACTTTCTGACATATCAAAAATATCGCCTACAATTTTTAGTTGTCCTTGTAATTCTTTGGGGGGTTGGCGTTTAGGTTTGGGGGCTTCTTGTTTTTGTTTTGGCAAAATCAGCACTTCCACATCAGACACATCAGGCGGTGTGTCTATCCAATGGATTTGATTGCCATTGATTTTGGCTTGGTATGCAACGAGCATAATTTTAACCTTGTAAACTGACAGTACCCCATCAGTTTACAAAAATTAGCTCTATCTTGCAAGCACAATCCGCCCTATTTTCCCCATTGCAAGCCAAAATCACGGCGTTTGATTTTGACCATATCGCCATTGTCTCTGTGCCACACAATACCTTCCACCACATTGGCTTCAAACCATTGTTTTAAGCCGTCAAAATCTCGGGGCGGTTCGCTCTCAAACCGCCAAGCCCCGTGTTTGACAAGTTGGTGCATGGCGACTTTGTGCGGATTGCCTTGCACCTTTGGACCAATCAGCTCATAAGTATCATCATCACCCACAAAATCGGCAAAGGCTTCATTGTGCCAACGGTCGGCAGGGTTATCAGCTTCCACCGCCACCCAGCCCGGCCAATGCCCTGTAACAGGGTCTGGCTCTTGGGCGGGGATAAACCCTATGGGCGGTTGTTTGCCCTTTTTGGCGTCATAGCGTTTGTAGAGTTTGCCGTCTTGGACGAGCGTGGAAGTGCCGTCAATCTTGACCGTTGCTACGCCTTCGCCTGCCACAACCCACTCCGCCCCTGCCACGATTTCATCATAGACTTGGCGAGTACCTTCATAATCTCTTTTGAATAAAGAAATGACTTTTTTCATAAAAAACTCCAAAAATTAAAATAAAAAAACCACCCAAAAATTTGAGTGGTTTACCATTGCAAAAAAATTTATGCACGACTAAGCTTACCACTCCTAAAATTAGGGTAGCAAATACAAATCATTGAATGAGATTGTTTTAAAATAATTGCATTCATAATCATACACAAAAGATAAATAGCTTAATAATGATAGCCTAAAAAGCCAAAACCGTCAAGGCACAATTAAGCAATTCTTTTTCTGCCATTTTCAATCGCCTGTTTAACCGCCATTGGAGCTGTTCCACCAATATGATTACGGGCGTTTAGCGAGCCTTCAAGGGTCAAACATTCAAAGACATCTTGTCCGATTAACTCACTAAATTGTCGCAGTTCATCCAATGACAATTCTGCCAAATCCATGCCTTTTGCCACACCAAGAGATACCGCCTTGCCCACCACTTCGTGAGCGTCCCGAAACGGCAAGCCCTTTTTGACCAGATAATCTGCCAAATCGGTGGCAGTGGCATAGCCCTTTAAGGTGGCTTGTCGCATATTATCCACATTGGGTACAAGGTTTGGGAGCATATCAGCAAATGCCAAAAGCGAGCCATTTAGCGTATCCACAATATCAAAAAGCGGTTCTTTGTCTTCTTGATTGTCTTTATTGTACGCCAACGGCTGATTTTTCATCAATGTCAAAAGCGTGGTCAAATCGCCAAACACCCGTGAAGTCTTGCCACGCACAAGCTCTGGCACATCAGGGTTTTTCTTTTGGGGCATAATAGATGAGCCTGTACAAAAGCGGTCAGGCACCTGCACAAAACCAAACTGTGCCGACATCCACAAAATAATCTCTTCGCTCATTCTAGACAAATGCATCATCAAAATGCTGGCAGCACTGGCAAATTCAATAGCAAAATCACGGTCAGAAACTGCATCCAGCGAGTTTTGGCAAATGCCCTCAAAGCCCAAAAGATGAGCGGTCATCGTGCGGTCAATCGGGTAAGTCGTGCCAGCAAGGGCGGCACTGCCTAGTGGCATTTGGTTAATTCTTTTACGAGTGTCCGCCAATCTTTGGCTATCACGAATGAGCATTTCAAACCACGCCATCAAATGATGGGCAAAACTAATCGGCTGGGCAGTCTGTAAATGGGTAAAGCCTGGCATTATCGTTTCGGTGTGCTGTTCGGCAAGGTCAAGCAGTCCGCTTTGCAGGCGTTTGAGTAGTGCCAAAATGTTGTCGGTCTCATCTCGTAGCCACAGGCGAATGTCGGTCGCCACTTGGTCGTTGCGACTTCTGCCTGTGTGCAGTTTTTTGCCGACATCGCCAACAATGGCGGTCAGACGGCTTTCAATGTTCATATGCACATCTTCAAGCTCCACACGCCAAACAAAGTCGCCTTGTTCAATCTCGGCTTTGACTTGATTAAGTCCGTCCACGATTTGACGGCTTTCGTCCTTTGTGATAATCCCACACTCGCCAAGCATTGTGGCGTGGGCGATGGAACCTTGTATGTCGTGAGCGTACAGGCGTTTATCAAAATTGATTGAAGCGGTAAACTCAGCCACAAATTTATCGGTGGCTTCACTAAATCGTCCGCCCCACATGGAGGAAGTTTGGGTTGTCATGAAAAATCTCCAAAATAAATAAGGTCATTTTACATCAAATTTTGTGGTTGGCAAATCATTTTAAAAACAACCGTCCATATTATTTTTTTATTTAAAAAAACCTATTTTTTAATTGATTTTTTAAATAACAAACCCTTTTTTCATGCAAACAAAAAAAACGATTATAAAAACTAAAATATTTATGTTATTATGTACATATGTTGTTAAATGTGTTAGTTTTTTTGTATAAATTTTATACATTTGGGTTTGGTATTACATTCATTGATTAAACCTCAATAAAACATAAAAGATATTTAGGAGTCAGCCGTGCAAATCATCATCGGTGATACAGAGCCAGCCGTACGCAGATATCTGTCGGATATGGTCAAAAATCTAGGACATGAAATTGTCTTAGAAACAGAAAGCTTAGAGGCGATTATCACCGCCATCAAAATGCACCACACAGATGTCATTTTACTCAATGCTCATAGCTATGACATTACTCATTTTTATCAAACACTCAAACAACAATTTGAGTATCCGCCTGCCTTGATTTTTTCAGGACTGGACGATGCTCATGCGATTTTGACAGCACTTAGAGCAGGTGCGGTGGATTACTTGCCCATTCCTGTCAATGAACAGGATTTGGACACCGCCTTACAAAAATCGTGCTGTTTGAATTTTGCCCAATACAATCAAATCACCAAACAACAAGGCAAAAAAACTTGCCCCCGCCAATACATCACTGCCCGCACTCATCGTGGGCTAGAACTTATCGCTTTGGCAGATGTGTATTATTTTACTGCCGACCAAAAGTACATCAAAGTTCGCCACAAAAACGGTCTTGTACTCATTGATGAGACACTCAAAGATTTGGAACAAGAATTTGACGGCATCATGTTTCGCATTCACCGCAATGCACTCATCAATTTGGAGTACCTAGAACTGCTTGAAACGGTGGATAATGGTCAATACCAAGTGCGTTTTCGGGGCATGAGTGAAAAATTATCCGTTTCACGCCGTCATTTACCTGCATTAAGAGAAAAAATTCAACACATCTAAACATTATCACTCAGCCAGCACTGAGTTGCGGATAATGACAAATACCAAAAACTATTGTGATTGGATAAACTTTTCAACCTGCCGACACAAAATACCCCAAAGTCGTGTCTGGGCTTGATGACTACCCCAAGCATTATGTGGGGTAAAAAAAGTGCGTGGATGATTTTTAATTTGAATTAACAACTCATCATCTGCAAATGGCTCTTTTTCAAAAACATCGGTTGCATAACCCAAAATCTGCCCACCATCTAGCCCACGCACCACCGCGCCACTATCCACAATGCCGCCCCGAGCGACATTGACAATGAGAGGTTTTTTTGCCATCTTGGCGATATTTTCATCATTGATGAGATGGTGTGTTTGAGGTGTCAATGGGCAATGTAAACTTAGTATGTCTGAGCGTGCCAATACCTCATCAAAGGCGGTATAACTCTCATCTCTTGGAAATTGTCCTGCCCGCTCAGCATACAATACCGTCATGCCAAAGGCTTGGGCGATTTGTCCAACCTTTTGCCCAATCACACCCCTACCAACAACACCGAGCGTTCGCCCTGCCAAATCCAAAATCGGCACATCTAAAAGACAAAATTTACCATCTTTTTGCCAATTGCCATTAGTGGCTTGGGCGTGATAATAAATCCCCGCTCGCATGGCAGTCAACATCATCATAAAAGTATGCTCAGGCACACTATCCACCGAATAACCCTCAACATTAAACAATACCACACCATGTTTGGCACACGCCATTTCATCAACGTTGTTTTTGCCAGTGGCGGTGAGCTGAATGAGTTTTAACTTGGGTAATGATTTGATTACTTTGGCATCCAAAATCACTTTATTGGTGATAATAATATCTGCTTCTTTGGCACGCTCAATAATAATGGCAGGGTCATTGGGCGTACTATCATACACCACATAATCACTCACTCCATGCGGTGCATACAAATCTACTTTGGCAGAAAATGTGCCTTTGTCTAAAAATACTGCTTTCATGATTTATCTCTTTGCATTATTTTTCAATCTATTATCTTAAAAAAAATAATAAATATCAATATCATTTTACATCTACTCACAAAAACAACATTGATGATTTTAGTTTCGCTATTAAAAAATGTCATTTTTGCTTAATTATCTTGATTTTAACAAAAAATAACATTAGAATATTAAGCATAATTCAATCATGATTGAATTATCCATTCAATTAGGCTAGGAGGAAATAATGAAAGCCATTAAATTACTTGCTGTCGCTGTCGCCCTATCTTCTGGTGTTGCTATGGCAAACAACGCTGTTACCAATGCTGGCAAAACTTTATTTAATACTGCCAAAAACCCTGCTGCCGTCAGTTTGGAAGTTGGTACACTAGGCTATGGTGCGAACGTTGCATGGTCTGCCAACGAAACTGCCGAAGTGGTTGTTGGTTGGGCAGGTGGCAAAACCAGCACAGATATTGATTTGAACGACAATGATTCTATCATCAACTGGAACAAAGTCTTGGGTGATGAGTATGAAGATTTTGTTGGTAATGTTGCCCTAAATACTGACTTCAACAACCCTTATGTTGGTGTAAAAGTACGCCCATTTGCCAACCGTTTTACCGTAGGTACTGGGGTCATCTTCCAACGTAACGATATTGATGCCAAACTGACCGCAAAAGAAAGTTCTGACATCACCATCAATGGCACACGACACACCGTACCAACCTCAGGTGAGGTCAATATCCACGCCGAATCAGGTCGTAGCCTTGCTCCTTATTTGACCGTTGGTTTTAAACCAAACAGCGACAAGCGTTTTGGTATGTTTGGTGAAATTGGTGCAGTCTATACTGGCGACTGGAAAACTCGTGTTGAGGTCTCTGAAAGTGTCCAAAATTCCGCACCAAACCTACAATCAGAACTTGAAAAGAAAATCAAAGACGACAACCTATCATGGTATCCTATCGTGAAGTTGGGTGCAACTGTCCGTTTCTAACATAACGATAAAAAAACAGTCCAACTTTGGGCTGTTTTTTTATGTCTTGATTCAAACAT
>NZ_BCYQ01000037.1 GCF_001598275.1 Moraxella oblonga NBRC 102422 | reverse complement strand
TTTACAACATTTTAAGATTACCACCAATTTTATAAAACACAGAGAATAATTTTAATCAAATCCTGATGAGTTTGTCGCCAAAATCAAGTTTGACAACCACACGCACAAAATCATCAAAAAAATCCGCCCATTTGGACGGATTTTAATCAATTTGACAAATTTAACAGTAGATTATAGATAACCATAGGCTACCAATGCGTTGGCAACTTGGGTAAAGCCTGCCACGTTCGCCCCTGTCATGTAGTCAATCGCACCTTTGGTTGTGCCATATTTTTCACCTGCTTCTTTGGCACTTTCATGAATGTTTTTCATGATTTTTTGTAGTTCCAAATCAAGTTCTTCAAAAGATTTGTACTTACGCACAGAGTTTTGGCTCATTTCCAAACCTGATACCGCAACCCCACCAGCGTTGGCAGCTTTACCGGGGGCATAGGCAACACCATGCTCACGCACCACATCAATGGCTTCGGCAGTCAGTGGCATATTTGCCCCTTCGGCGACATATTTGACACCGTGCTTAACTAGGGCTTTAGCATCATCTTCGCTCACCTCGTTTTGGGTGGCACAGGGTAGAGCTACTTCGGCATCAAACTGCCAAGGACGCTGTCCTGCCAGCCACTCACCACCAAACTCCGCTACATAGTCGGCAAGAGCCTTGCCATTTGCTTTGTGGTTTTTGACCCAGTCAATTTTTTCTTGGGTAAAGCCTGATTTATCAACAAGTGTACCCTTAGAGTCAGAGAAAGTGATGACTTTACCACCCAAGTGTAGGCATTTTTCGGCAGCGTATTGAGCCACATTACCTGCACCAGATACTAGGACGGTTTTGCCTTCTAGTGTGTCATTGTTCACTTTTAGCATGTTATCAAGGAAGTATACAAGTCCATAACCTGTCGCTTCGGTACGGATAAGCGAACCACCATGACCCACGCCTTTACCAGTCAATACGCCTTCAAATTCACGAGTCAAGTTTTTGTACATGGCAAACATGTAGTTGACTTCACGACCACCCACACCTATGTCGCCTGCTGGTACGTCCATGTCTTTGCCGACATTTTTGTGAAGTTCACGCATGAAGGCGTAGCAGAAACGGCGGATTTCAGCTTCTGATTTGCCTTTGGGGTCAAAATCACTACCACCTTTGGCACCGCCCATAGGCAAGCCAGTCAAGGCGTTTTTGAAGATTTGCTCAAAACCCAAAAACTTCAAAGTACCTTCGGTTACGGTTGGGTGGAAACGGATACCGCCTTTGTATGGACCGATGGCATTGCTAAACTGGACACGCCAGCCACGGTTTACTTGGATTTCGCCTTTGTCGCTTTCCCAGTTTACACGAAAACCGATGACACGGTCAGGCTCACACAGACGCTCAAAAACTTGTAGAGCTTCGTATTTTGGGTTATCGGCATAGACTTTTTCAATCGTCATGGCAACTTCTTTAACCGCTTGGATAAATTCTGGCTGATGGGCGTAGTTTTTTTCTACTTTGGCGATGGCGGACTGGATAGTCATGATAAGCTCCCTAAATGCTTGATATGTTAAAAATAAATGTCATGCTTTTTATCATAAAAACTTATGATAACATCAGCGAATAAAATAATACCCCCATTCACATAAAATTACAAGCGTTTTATTTATGGGAAATTATCATTTAAATTTTATATTTCATTATATAAAATTATAAATTAACCCAAATTGGGCAAATACTAGACTTTTTGGGCAAATAATGATAAGTTAAATCTTATTATGCCTGATAATGTCTCTATGAAACACCCCCTTGCCGTCAAATTCTGTGGATTAACCACCGCCCACGACATTAACACCGCCTGTGCTTTGGGGGTTGATGCGGTTGGTTTGGTCTTTTATCCAAAAAGCCCCCGCTATGTGGACATCGCCACCGCTAAGACACTCGCCCAAAGCGTACCAGCCTTTACCACGATTGTCGCTCTTGTGGTCAATATGGGGCAGGGCGAACTTTTGGACTTGGCAGGGCGAGTTGCCTTTGATATTATCCAGTTTCACGGCGATGAAACCCCAAGTGAGTGCCAAGCCCTTGCAAGGGCGGTCAATAAACGCTACATCAAGGCAATCCGTGTCAAAACTAATGATACCAGCCAAACGATTTTAAATAAAATCAATGAGTTATCAGCGTGTGGGGCGAGCGGTGTGATTTTGGATACTTTTAGCGATGGTGCCTATGGTGGGACAGGGCATTCCTTTGATTGGGCAAAAATCCCTGATAATTCGCCTTTGCCCATTTATCTGGCGGGGGGATTAACGCCTGAAAATATCAGCGAAATTGTGGGTAATGATATTTTAATGGCAAAAATAAAAGGCGTTGATGTCAGTGGGGGGATTGAAAAGGAAAAGGGGGTGAAGTGTGCAAATAAAATGGGTGGGTTTATGGAAAGTTTAAGAAATTAAGGGTGATTTTTATGAAATTTTATTCAACAAAAGAAATTTGCCAAATCTATGGCTTGCAATTTAATCCATTTGTTACTAATTTTCTAATTAATAACAAATATGTCTTTCGTTCGGATAATGGTGTATATCATTTAACGGAATTGGGAAAGCAATATGGAAAAATGGATTTAAATCACAATAATCAAAGGAGAATTTTTTGGAATAAGGAAAAATTTTCCCCAATTTTACAGAATTTAAAGAAAAATTTTATAGAAAATCATAAAAATAGATTTAAATTATATCATATGACACATATAGATAATTTAAAATCTATATGTGAGATAGGTGCTTTATTGTCTCATAATCAAATAAAAAATTATACTGATATAAGCAATCAGTCGGTTAATGCTAAGCGTTCAAAGCAAGAGCCATTTTGTAATAGATCAATTCACGATTATGTACCACTATATTTTAACCCAAGAAACGCAATGTTATACAATGTGCAAAGTAATTTTGGCAACGAAGTTATTATATTAGAGATAGATGTAGATATTTCTTTGCAACCTTATACACTTTTTACTTACAAAAATGCAGCCACCAATGATGCTTTATTCTTTGATGATGTTATTGAGTTTTTGGATGATGCGGATTGGTCCAGTATTAATAGATATACTTGGTTTGATGACCCAACAGGTATTACAAAGAAAGCTATGATGAGTGAATGTTTGATATTGGATAAAATACCAATTAGCTTTATTAAGCATATTGAATGCACAACAGAAGAGATAGGTAATAAAATTGTTGATTTGTTGAGTAATTATTCTAATATGCCATTAACTGTCTACTATGACTCAAATTTATTTTTTAAAATTTAACGGTGATTTTTATGTCAATAAATGTGATTACAGGCAATATTTGGAACACAAAATGTGATGTTCTTGTAAATACTGTTAATTGTCAAGGCGTTATGGGTGCTGGAATGGCTTTAGAGGCAAGATTAAGATACCCTGAAATGTATCAAAAATATAAAGAATTTTGCCAAAAAGGTTTATTGAAGGTTGGCAAATTAGACTTGTATAAAAAATCTGAACCATATTGGATTTTAAATTTCCCTACAAAAAACCAATGGAAATTACCTTCAAAGGAAGAGTATATCATATTAGGATTGCAAAAATTTGTAAACAGTTATCAAGAGAAAAATATAAATTCCATTGCATTTCCAATATTGGGTGGTATGAATGGTAAATTAAATGAAGATAGAGTATTAGATATAATGACAGATTTTCTTATAAATTTACCTATTGATATAGAAATTTATCAATATGACCCAATGTCAAATGATGATTTTTTTGAAGAATTTAAGAAAATTTTATTAAGTACTGATGTGCATACCTTGTCTAAAAGTACAAAAATTCGTCAAAATTATTTAGAAATATTGATTGATGAAATTACCAAAAATCCTAATTACCGCCAAGTTAATCAACTTGTAACAATAAAAGGGATTGGCGATACAACCTTAGAAAAAATATTTCAATACCAAAAATTATTGACAAAAAATCAGCAAACAGAATTGTTTTAAGTAATAAGGAAGAATCTATGAACATTCTAATCACAGGCGTAACATCAGGTTTTGGTTTGGCAATTGCCAAACGACTTGCCAAAGACAATCACACCATCATCGGTACAGGCAGACGAGCCGATAAACTTAGTGAAATAAAAAACGAATTGGGCGAGAATTTTATTCCGCTATGTTTTGATATTTCTGATTTGACAGCGACTAAATCTGCCATTGAAAGTTTGGATAATGGCATTTTAACCAATATTGATGTCCTTATCAATAATGCAGGTTTGGCATTGGGATTAGAAAGTGCTGATAAAGCGGATATTAATGACTGGGAGCAGATGATTAATACCAATGTGTTGGGGCTTGTCAATATCACCAATCTCATTTTACCTTATATGACTGCTAATAATAGTGGACTGATTATTAATATTGGCTCAACGGCAGGCAATTATCCCTATTTTGGGGCGAATGTCTATGGGGCGACTAAGGCATTTGTTAAACAGTTTAGTTTAAATTTGCGAGCTGATTTGATTGGTAAAAGAGTGCGAGTAACCAATATAGAACCTGGTCTTTGTGGCGGTACAGAGTTTAGCAATGTCCGCTTTAAAGGCGATGATGAAAAAGCTAATAAGACTTATGAAAAAGTGGACTATATTCGCCCCACTGACATTGCCGATATGGTGCATTATGTCATTAACCTTCCGCCCCATATTAACATCAACCGCCTAGAAGTAATGCCAGTGGCACAGACCTTTAATGGACTGACGGTGGTAAAGGATTTGTAAGGAGTAAATAATGCAAATGGCAATTTCTGGCACTTATCAAAATGGTGCAGTTTTATTAAAAGAATTACCGCCCATTGATGAACCAAGAGAAGTAATGGTGGTATTTTTACCACAAGAAAACCATTTATCAAAATTAAAAACCGCTCAATTATTTGGCATTGCCAAAAATAATAATGACAATGATATTGACATTGAACAAGAACTTTGTCAATTATCCAAAAATACAGAGCAACATATTTTGGACAGATGGGATAGGTTAAATAATGAATAAATATGTTACCGATACGCAGGCTTTGGTAAAATATTTTGAAGGCAAAAAAGTTATCAATGATGACATTCATCAAATATTTAAAATGAGTGAATTTGGTGAAGCAACAATTATCATTCCCAGTCCTGTTATTTTTGAAATTGGCATTCTAAATCAAAAGGGTAGAACAAAAGTTTCTTTAAAAACTTTGGAATATGCCTTTTCGGTAACAGACTGTTTGGTTGAACAAAAATTGGATTTTGGTATTATCAAAACTGCATTTGAAATTAATGACATTCCAGAATTGCACGATAGATTAATTGCAGGAACAGCACGCCATTTAAATTTACCAATTTTAACCAATGATCCAATTATTCTTGCCAGTCAATTTGTTAAATCCATTTAGTTGAGAAAAATTTATGACAACTTCAACCGATTATACAAAATTCCCAAACAACACCAGTCATTTTGGCATTCACGGTGGTCGTTTTGTATCTGAAACTTTGATAGGTTGATGGTGGCTTGTGATTTGTAAGGATTTTTAAATGAAAACTTTAACTTTAACCGCAGAAAATCATATCGTTGATAGCATTTTAGCCATTATTGCAAATTTTCCAAAAAAGGAAATCGTTTCTGTTAAAACCCAAATCCAAGACGACTTAAAACCATTACCAAAAATCAGTAACATTGAGGATTTGGCAGGTATTTTATCGCCTTATGCCAATGGCTATATTTCTGATAAAGAGATGGACAATGCCATTACAGAGGCAATTTGTGAAAGAGCAATGATAAAATGAATGAAATTTATATCATTGATACCAATGTTTTGATGCGATATTTGTTAAAAGATGATGATGAGCAATTTTTAATAGCAAAATCATATTTGATTAATACAAATATTCAATTATATCTACCCATCCAAACGATTTGTGAAATGGTTTGGATTTTGAAAAAGAAATTAAAATTTCCAAATCATTATATTTCACAAATTTTAGAAGGTATTTTATCGCAATCTAATATTGATTTTGATACAATAATTGTTAATTTTGCACTGCCATTTTTAAAAGAAAATGGTGACTTTGCAGACGGTGTTATTGCTTATCATACACAAGCGTTTGGTAATGCCAGTCTATTAACTTTTGATAAAAAATTGCAAAAAATTTGTACATATTTTAAAATTTCCCATATTCCATTAAAAAAGGAACAGTAATGACAACTTCAACTGACTACACCCAATACCCAAACCCCACAGGTCATTTTGGCATTCACGGCGGTCGTTTTGTATCTGAAACTTTGATGACTGCGTTAGAAGAATTAGAACGCATTTATTTAAGCGTGAAAAATAATCCAGAATTTTGGAAAGAGTATAATGACGATTTGATTAACTATGTCGGTCGTCCTACGCCACTTTATTTTGCCAAACGCTTAACGGCAGAAACTGGCGGGGCTAAGATTTATCTTAAACGAGAGGATTTAAACCACACAGGGGCTCATAAAGTCAACAACACCATTGGGCAGGCACTTTTGGCCAAACTTGTCGGCAAAAAACGAATCATTGCCGAAACAGGGGCGGGTCAGCACGGCGTGGCAACGGCAACCATCGCCGCCAGATTGGGCTTAGAATGCGTGGTCTATATGGGAGCGGACGATGTGGAACGCCAAAAGATGAATGTCTATCGTATGAGACTTTTGGGGGCGACTGTCGTGCCTGTAACTTCTGGCTCACGCACGCTCAAAGACGCGATGAACGAGGCAATGCGAGACTGGGTAACCAATGTGGATAGCACCTACTATGTCATCGGCACGGTGGCAGGTCCACACCCTTATCCGCTACTTGTGCGTGATTTTCAGGCGATTATTGGGCGTGAGGCTCGTTTGCAACATTTGCAATTTGAAGACAGACTGCCCGATGCGTGCGTGGCGTGCGTGGGCGGTGGCTCAAATGCAATGGGGCTGTTTTATGAGTTTTTAAATGACGAGAGTGTTAAGCTCTATGGCGTAGAGGCTGGGGGTTATGGCATTAAAACAGGCAAGCATTCAGCTCCCCTAAATGCAGGGCGTGTTGGCGTACTGCACGGCAATCGCACCTATCTGATGGCGGACGATGAAGGGCAAGTGATAGAGACACACAGCATTTCAGCGGGTCTTGACTACCCCGGGGTGGGGCCTGAACACAGCTTTTTAAAGGATATGGGGCGTGTGGAATATGGCGTGATTAACGATGATGAGGCATTGGAGGCGTTTCGTATTTTGACCAAATGCGAGGGCATTATCCCTGCCCTAGAAAGCTCGCACGCAGTGGCTTATGGGTTGAAACTTGCCAAAACGATGGGCAAAGAGCAGTCCATTATCATCAATCTGTCAGGGCGTGGCGATAAGGATTTGCATACGGTGATGAAGGTGGATGGGATTGAATTATAATGGAAAAATTTAATTCCATTGAAGATTTGTATGGCATTGCAAATAATAATACCATTCAAAAAGTGGTAGAAAATGATACTTTATTTGGGCGGTTTTCTCATTATGCAAAAGAGCCATTAACGCAAGAGGATATTGATGATTGTCTTGCGGAGGTGGCTTATTTGCAAGATTTAAGAACCAAACCCGAACATCAATATATTGATTGGGAAAAATATGACATTTTTGATGAGCGGATTTATTTTGATGAAACATTGCAAAAGTTTATAATTAAAGATGAGTAAAATGCAAAACACTATTTACAACAAACAATGGCTTATCAATGAATTAAAAGCCAAACCCAAATTAAAGTATCTTTATTTTTGGGGACATACGCCCAAATCTAATGGGCAAATGTCCAATGCCTGTTTTAGTCAATGGTATGATTCGCCTTTTGTGGTGGACGATGTAATTTATCCTACCGCCGAACATTATATGATGGCACAAAAAGCCAAATTGTTTGGCGATATGGATATTTTTAATCAAATTATTCACTCCAAACACCCCAAACAAGCCAAAGATTTAGGGCGACAAGTTAAAAATTTTGATGAAACCATTTGGAATAAACACCGCTTTGAGATTGTGGTACAGGGCAATATTGCCAAATTTAGTCAGCACCCAGAATTAAAAGCCTATTTATTAGGTACAGGCGATAGAATCTTGGTAGAAGCGAGTCCTGTGGATAAAATATGGGGCGTGGGCTTGGCAAAAGATAACGAAAAAATCCATAATCCTTTAAATTGGCAAGGCTTAAATTTATTGGGGTTTGCATTAATGCAAGTAAGAGATGAGTTAATTAAAAATGGTTAAATTAAGCGTCATTCAAGGCGATATTACCGAGCAAATTGTGGATATTATTGTTAATGCCGCCAATTCATCGTTGCTTGGCGGTGGCGGTGTTGATGGTGCCATACACCGTAAAGGCGGTAGTGCTATCTTGGAAGAATGCAAACAAATCCGAGCAAGGCAAGGCAAATGCGAAACAGGTCAGGCGGTTATTACCACCGCAGGACTATTGCCTGCCAAATATGTCATTCATACGGTAGGTTCGGTGTGGAATGGGGGCAATCATAATGAAAAAGAATTGCTCGCCAGTTGCTATATTCAAAGTTTAAAATTAGCCGTTGCCCATAATGCCAAAAGTATCGCCTTTCCTAATATTTCCACAGGGGTGTATCGTTTTCCCAAAGCATTGGCGTGCGAAATTGCCATAAATACAGTCAATGAATTTATCAATCATCAAAATATAGGTAATTTACAAGAAATTATTTTTGTTTGTTTTGATGATGAAAATTTTAAACTTTATCAAGATAAATTAAAATAAATTGGCAAGGTTTAAATTTATTGGGATTTGCGTTAATGCAAGTTAGAGATGAATTGTTATTAAATTAAAATGGTCTAAATATGAAAGAACTTTTTGGTTTGATAAAATTTAGTTTGGCAGTAACCGCACCTGTTTGGTTTGTATTTTTAGTAATGTTTTTGTCAGCAAGTTTTGAAAAAAGGTCTGCACCATCAGAGTTATGGCTAATTATCCTTATTTTTGGTTGTTTGTATTGGTTTTTTGCAGTCCTTGTTACAATCTATAAAATAACTGACGGAAGTGGTTGTTTTACCACATTTATGATGATAATCTACATTCCTTTTGCTGTATTTTTTGGATTTTTTGCAGGTTGGGCTGGATTATTGGCAGGTGGTGGCGGATATTAACAATCTTAATTTAATTAAATTCAGTACATTTTTTTTAAATTCTATTTTTAAGAGACAGACTTATGACCCGAATTGAACAAACCTTTGCTACCCTAAAACAGCAAAACAAAAAAGCCCTAATCCCCTACATTATGGCAGGCGACCCAAATCCTGCTGTTACGGTGGATTTAATGCACAAGCTTGTCGCTCACGGGGCGGATGTGATTGAGATTGGCTTGCCGTTTTCTGACCCAATGGCGGACGGCTCTGTCATCTCACTGGCAGGCGAGCGAGCCTTAGCAAATGGCACCAGCACCACACAAGCCGTTAAAATGGTGGGTGAATTTAGAAAATCCAACACCACCACCCCCGTGCTTTTGATGGGCTATCTAAATCCTGTTGAGATTATCGGTTATGATAATTTTCTGGATTTGTGTGAACAAAATGGCGTGGACGGCTTACTACTCGTGGATTTACCGCCCAATGAGACGGACGAAGTTTTATCCGCCAAATTAGCCGATAAAAACATCAATCAAATCTTTTTGCTTGCCCCCATCACCCAAAGCGAGCGTAGAAAAGCGGTGCTAAATCGTGGCTCTGGCTTTATTTATTATGTGTCGGTCAAGGGTGTAACGGGTTCAAAGGCACTCGATACCGATGAAGTCGCTCGCCAAGTGCAAGCCATCAAAGCAGATAGCGATTTGCCTGTGTGTGTCGGTTTTGGTATCAGGGACGGTAAGAGTGCAAAGGCGGTTGCCAAGTTTGCCGATGGGGTGATTGTGGGTAGTGAGCTTGTCAAAAACTTTGCCGATGTCGGCGATGATGAAGCCAAAATCACACAAGCCAAAGCAACTATTTTGGCGAAAATGGATGAGTTGCGAGCTGCGATTGATGATTTGTAAGAAAAAATTTGCTAAATTTTCCTTACAAGTGTAAACTATACCAATCTTATTGGCAAATATTTATAGGAATTTTATGACAGAACAAACCCAAACATCATGGTTTGACCGACCTGTACCCAGCGTTAAGCGTGATACGCCTCATGTGCCATCGGCTGTCGAAACCGAGCCATCAACCGAATGTCCCGAATGTCATTCCTTAACCACCAATACCAGTCTAATTTTTAACCAATATGTTTGTCCAGATTGCAACCATCATTTGACCATGTCGGCACGCAAACGCTTGGAGTGGTTTTTTGACAACATAACAGGCGAGCTTGGGCAGGAATATCAAGCAGGCAACCCTTTGCAGTTTACTGATTCCAAACCCTACCCGCAACGCATGATAGAAGCCCAAAAATCCACAGGCGAGAGCGAGGCACTTGTGGCGATGACTGGTAAAATCAAAAATTTAGAGTTGATTGCTTGTGCTTTTGATTTTAAATTTATGGGTGGGTCAATGGGCTCAGTGGTGGGCGACCGCTTTGTCATGGCAGGCGAAAAAGCTCTTGCCGAACGCAAGCCTTTGGTGTGTTTTGCTGCCTCTGGCGGTGCTAGAATGCAAGAGGGACTATTATCACTCATGCAAATGGCTCGCACATCAGCGGTGATTGAGCGATTACGACTTGCTGGTGTGCCATATATCGTGGTACTGACCAACCCTGTCTATGGGGGTGTAACGGCAAGCCTTGCCATGCTTGGTGATGTACATATCGCCGAACCAAAAGCAATGATTGGCTTTGCAGGTAAGCGAGTGATTGAACAGACCGTGCGTGAGGTCTTGGACGAGCCATTCCAACGAGCAGAGTTTTTGCTAGAAAAAGGTACAGTAGATATGGTTGTGCATCGCCACGAGCTTGTGGATACAATATATAGACTTTTGGCAAAATTGACAAAACTACCAAACATCGCCTAGCCCATGTGATAAAAAAATACCAAGACAACGCTGTTTTGGTATTTTTGTTCTTATTTTTAAACTTTATTTACCAAAAAATTGATATTATCAAATGGCTATTTTTTATCATTACTAATAAATTTTAAATAATTTTTATAACATTTTTTGATTTAATATTTTTAAAACGCCATGAACGACTCATCATCTCCCCAAAAACAATTAACCATTTTAAAAAATAAATGCCATAAAATACAATTAGACATTTTAGAAAATCGCATCAAACAAGACGAAACCACCAAACAAACATTAGATGATTTAAACAAACAAATCCACCAAATCAATAATGCAATCACCAAATCAGAGTTTGCCAATGCCAAAGACATCAAGGCTGCCTTTGAAAAGAAAAAAATCCAAATCCAACAAAAACAAAATACGCCCCTATACCCCACAATCATCGGCACGATGATGAAAGATTTGTCATTGGATAACCGTTATCAGTTTTGTGAACAATTGTTGATTTTACAAGAACACTTTAACAAACTTCACCAAGAACAATGCCAACGTGAATTAATGATGCTCCAAGAGATATATGAACGTGTCAAAAAAGAACGCCGAGAATTTTATATTAATGAAGGGTGGATATTTGTGGCAATGGTGGTGGTTGGCGTGATGTTTTTGGGGTTATTTATGGTATTTGGCAACCGATAATAACTCTGATAATACACCAATCATTTTACTAAAATTATTTGAAAAAATTCCAAAAATCATGCAAAATACATCAAATTTTTAAGGCACCATACCCATGAAAAATCCCCAAACCGTTTCTGAATGGCTCAACTATATGGGCAGTATCCACGTTTCCGCCATTGATATGGGGCTTGATCGTGTGATACCCGTTGCCAAACAAATGGGGATTTTGACAAAGAATTTGACCAATTGTCCAACCATTTTTACCGTGGCAGGTACGAACGGTAAGGGTTCAACCACCGCACTCATCAGCGAAATTTGCACCCAAGCAGGTTTTAAAACCGCCCTATATCAATCCCCACATTTGGTAAGTTTTAACGAGCGTATCAAAATTAATGACATAGAAGTTGATGATGATATGCTCATCAAAGCCTTTATTGAATGCGAAAAAGCACGCACCCAGTGCAATGTGTCCTTATCATTTTTTGAAATGACTACTTTATCAGCATTTTGGATTTTTAAACAATTACAATGTGATGTTTGGGTGCTTGAAATTGGTTTGGGTGGTCGGCTTGATGTCGTGAACATCATTGACCCTAATGTTTGTGTGATTACAAATATCGGTATTGACCATATTGATTGGCTGGGTGATGATAGAGAAAAAATTGGCTTTGAAAAAGCGGGAATTATCCGTGAAAATTCACCACTCATCTTTGGTGAAATAGATATGCCTCACAGTGTTCAACAAATCATTCAAGAAAAAAATGCTCATTATCATCAATTCGGTAAAGATTTTATTTACGCAGATAATGGCAATGATTGGGTATATTCATCGCCTGCACTCACAATTCATCTACCCAAGCCAAAAATCGCCCTTATCAATGCCAGCAATGCCATTTCTGCAATATTAGCAAGTAATCTAAATGTCAGCACCAACCACATCAAAAACGCCTTATCAACCGTTCAATTGGCAGGAAGATTTGATAAAAGAATGATAAATGGCAAACAATGGATTTTTGATGTAGGTCATAACACACATGGCATTGCATTTTTGATGCAGTCTTTTATCCCTTTTTGGCAAAATTTTAAACATAACCACTCCAATGCCAAACTCCATTTTCTATTTAGCATGCTTGCTGACAAAGATATTGATGAGGTGCTAAGTTTTATTGCGACATTTGATTTACCAATTACCGCTTGGCACATTGGCAAGATTGACAACGCACGGGCGATTGACACATTTGAGTTAAACGCCAAAATCAGCCACCACTTGCCACACAGCACCATTTTTATCCACAATGACATCAAAGGGGCGGTACAAAGCGTCCAAAACGCCACTCATAGTGATGACTTGATTTTGTGTTTTGGGTCGTTTCATACCATCGGTGAGAGTATGATTGCATTGGGTTTGGCAGATGACCCCACCAAAAAATAACAAATTTTGAAAAATCTAGGAAAGCCATCATAAAATATGTTAATATATGCTTTTGCGGTATATTTAAAGGGTGTATTATAATGGTTTCTAAACAATTGTTACTTGGTATTGGACTGGTCTTGGGTGGTGGTGCTTTGGTCGGCATCTTAAATAGTGGCGACAAAACCCCCAAACAAACCGAAGTTGATGATGTGGCTCACCCCAAAGTTGAGCTTAGACAGGACATTCAAACAGAAAAACATCTAAGCGAACAAAAGAAAAAAGAGCGTGAAAATAATACACTTGCCCAAGAACAACAAGCCAAAGAGTTTGTTGAAGAACAAGAACGTGCCAAACAACAGCTTAGCTTAGCGTCTAGAACGGACACGCCAAGTGCAGTAGCAACCACTCCGACAACGAACACAGCCAACACCATCAATGCCAGTGTTAATAGCGTGGTATCAGAAGTGTCGGCAATGTTGCCCAACACACAAACCACCACAAACGCAACGGACACAACAGACACGCTAGTGGTGCAAACTCGCCCAGAAGCCATCATTGCCACCAAAAAAGCAGAAGAAAACAAACGCAAGCAACAGGCTCGTGCCAAACAACAACAAGCTCGTGCCAATCGCAAAGATGCTTATACAATTGAACATGGCGATTCTCTTAGCAAACTTTCACAACGATACAATGTGCCTATTTCTGCCATTCTAAGTGCCAACAACATGAGCAGTGCAGATTTGTTGATTGCGGGCGACAAAATCATCATTCCCAACAAAAATACTGCCAAAAAACCCCCCAAAACTGGCGATGCAGTTGCCAAAGCGGATAAAAAATCCAAAAAACCAGAAACCACTACCGCCCAAGCCAAAAAATCCAACAACGCCAAAAATGTCAAGCCTTTTTATAGTGTTCAAGTATCTTTGGCGGACAGTGAAGCCAAAGCCAATGAGCTTGTCAAACAATATCGTGCTGCTGGCTACAAGGTCCAAACCAGCAAAACCAGCCGTGGCGTGCGTGTCTTAGTAGGTTCAACAAATAGTGCTGAGGAAGCCAAAAAACTTCAAAGCAAACTCAATAAAGACTCACGAGTCAATGCAGGCGATGCATGGGTCAAACGTGTAGACACCATTAATCCATAAACAACCAAAAAGCAGATGATTTGTCATCTGCTTTTTGTAACACAGATAAACTTCATTAAGGAAAAGACAATGACCGCCATGAGCCAATTTTTAGACACACTTACCAAAACCCTAGAACCCACCCAAATCAAAACCGAACCAAGTGATTTAGAGTTTTTTGGTAAAGACCACACCAAGCATTTTACCCCTGCCCCTACTGCCATTGTATTTCCCAAAACAACCGAACAAGTAGCCACCATTGTTCGCCTTGCTAACGAACATAACATTTGCCTTGTGCCTAGCGGTGGTCGTACAGGGCTATCAGCAGGGGCAGTGGCAAGCAATGGTGAAGTTGTGGTTAGTTTTGATAAAATGAACGCCATCGGTACGTTCTATGAAGCTGACCGTATGGTAGAAGTTGAAGCAGGCGTAGTTACCAAAACTCTACAAGACTTCGCCCAAAGTAAGGACTTGTACTATGGCGTGGATTTTGCGTCCGCAGGTTCTAGCCAAATTGGGGGAAACATTGGCACAAACGCAGGTGGCATCAAGGTCATTCGCTATGGCATGACCCGCAACCAAATTCTAGGTTTGACAGTCGTTACAGGCAAAGGCGACATCTTAGAACTTAATGGCGGTATGATGAAAAACGCCACAGGTTATGATTTTCGTCATCTTTTTATCGGTGCAGAGGGGACGCTTGGCTTTGTTACCAAAGCATTGATTAAACTAGAAAAACAGCCTGTAAACCTGACGGCTATGGTGCTTGGCGTACCTGATTTTGGTTCGGTGGTTAAACTGCTTGACAAATTTGGCAAGGCATTAAATCTCACCGCTTTTGAATTTTTTGACAGTGTGGCGATTGACAAAGTACTGACAGCAGGACACGCCAAAGAGCCTTTTGAAACTCGTACACCTTTTTATGTACTTTTAGAGTTTGAAGCTGTGAGTGATGATGTGCTAGATATAGCAATAGGCATATTTGAAAACTGCATGGAAAATGGTTTTATTGTGGACGGTGTGATGAGTCAAAGCGTGGGACAACTGCATGACCTTTGGAAATTACGTGAGTCCATTTCAGAGACAATTTCGGTATTTACACCTTATAAAAATGACGTGTCGGTACTCATTACTCATTTGAGCAACTTTATCAATGACATTGAAAAAATCGTCAAGGACAATTATCCTGATTTTGAAGTGTGTTGGTTTGGGCATATTGGCGATGGTAATTTGCATTTAAACATTTTAAAACCAGACAACCTAAGCAAAGATGAATTTTTTGATAAATGTAAAACCGTCAATCAATATGTATTTGAAACCGTACGCAAATATAAAGGCTCTATCAGTGCCGAACATGGTGTTGGTATGACCAAAAAACCATATTTAGAATATACTCGTTCTCCCATTGAGATTGAATACATGAAGGCTCTAAAAGCAGTCTTTGACCCCAATGGCATCATGAATAAAGGTAAGATTTTTGATTAATAAAAAGCACCTACGTCAAGGCGTATTTGGCGTTTTCAAATACGCCCTGATGTTTATCATCATTTATATCATCATCAACCTATGGCGGTCGCCTGATATGCCTGATGTGATTGATTTAAGTTATCAAAACTCACAAGGACAGGTGGTTGATGTTGTTAAAACCAGTTACGACAAGCCAATACTCATTTATTTTTGGGGGTCGTGGTGTGGCGTTTGTCGCATTACTAGCCCCAATGTCCAAGCCCTACACGCAGACGGTCATGACGTACTTACAGTAGCAGTATCATCAGGCGATGATGGTGAGCTACTATCATACATGAGTCAGCATGGTTATGATTTTGCAACCATCAATGATACTGATGGGGCAATATTTCGGCAATGGCAAGGACAAGTTACGCCTTCCTTTGTTATCATACATCGTGGTAAAATGACCCAAAGTTTTACAGGTGTTGCACCACTTTGGTCGCTCAAATTACGACTTTGGCTTACCCATCTTTCATAAAAACTATGTTTGGCATCACAGACCTCACCACCTACCTGTTTGGCGTCATCGTCATCATTGCCCTACCTGGTCCAAACAGCCTATACTGCCTATCGGTGTCAGCAGGTCAAGGCAGACGAGCAGGAGCAAAGGCGATGGCAGGGATTTTGCTTGGTGATACGCTTTTAATTTTGGCAACCGTCTTTGGGGCGGGGACAGTATTAAAGCTCTATCCTGCTTTGTTTGATATGATTAAGCTCATCGGTGGCAGTTATCTGGCGTATATTGGCACACGGCTACTCATTGGAGCATATCACACCTTTAAAAACCGCCACGCCATCGCAGGCAGGCCCTTTAACCCACCCAAAGCAGACAACCAAAATTATTTTTATCGCTCACTGTCGCTTAGTCTCACCAACCCTAAGGCGATTTTGTTTTTCTTGTCGTTTTTTGTGCAATTTGTCCACCCTGATTATGACAAGCCGTTTTTGACGTTTTTTGTGTTGGCTCTGATTTTACAACTGGTGAGTTTTTTATATCTAACCTTGCTTATTTTTAGTGGTAAAAAACTTGCCGACACCTTTGGGTCTCGTCCGCTCATCATGACGGTAGCGATGGTTGGCGTGGGGGCTTTGTTTATTTGGTTTGGGGTAAATTTGTGGCTGGCGAGGTTATAGGGGGGGTAGCTTATCAAACCAGCCAAATTTTTCATCATTGAGCCACATTTAATTTATTTTAGTCACGTGCATCCAAAAACCTAAAAACCATCACAGGCTATAAGATGCCCAATACCCGCCCCACTTCCAAAAAAAGATATTTTGTAGCACTTACAAGATTATTTGGATATATAAACCCATATACTTTATAAGGGATTATGGTTTGTGTTATAATATTCTTTTTTTGTGGCTACTTTGTGATGTTAAAAAGCTTTTTTAAATACACCGCTTTATTGTTTGCTTTTCTTGTTCTTGCCTTACTTTTGTTTTATGTTTATCTCATCAGCCAATCCACCAAGCAAGGTGACATCTCGTGGCAGTCGTGCTATCGCCCAAGCTATTGGTCGTGGTTTATCCTGCCACCGCCCACCCGTTTGCAATGTGCCACCGTATCCGTGCCTGTCAATCCCGCCAAACCTGATGGCAAAAGTTTTACCATTCCACTAACACGCCTGCCAAGCACCAATCAAAGCGTTATTGGCGACTTACTCCTAATTAGCGGAGGACCGGGCGGTCATAGCCTTGATATGGGGGCATTGATGGGCGATGATGAATACAGTCAAGCCATCAAAGACAACTTTCATATTCTAGGCTATGCCCCACGAGGGGTCAAGCCCTCCACCCCTGCCATTGACTGCGGTGAGGTAGAGGAAGAGGGCGATGCCAAAGCCTATATGGACGCTTGCATACAGCACACAGGGGCGGATATTTTGCCCTTTGTCAGCTCAAAAGAAGTGGTACAAGATTTAGACACCATTCGCCAAAAGTTAGGCGATGACACTTGGTCAATGGTTGGCTACTCTTATGGCACAAAATTGGTTGCCAAATATGCCGAACATTATCCCACGCACCTGCGAGCAGGCGTGGCAGATGGCGTGGTGGATACAGCAGAAACATTAGACACCATTTTGTTTAACCAACAAAAACACGCCCAAATCACCTTTGACGGCTTTATGAAACATTGCCAAGCCCCTTGCGTATTTGACAAACAAAAAGAACCCAACCAAGCCTTTTTGGACACCTTGCACGCCATCGCCCAAAAAGGTTTAAAAGACAAAGACGGCAACGCCATTGACGAGCGAGCAATCATGGCGATTTTTGGCGAAAGTCTCAACGATGAAACCAGCTGGCAGACTTTGCACGAGATGTTTGATGAGCTGACACAAGGCAAGACGCACACTTATGAATTTCAAAAACTACTTGCTAAGTTGGGCGAAAAAAGTTTTAGCAAAGATGCGTTATCGGTGGTCAATTGTGCCGACTCCGCCCCAAAACTTAGCAAAGACGACTATATTGCCACCTTTAAAGCCATTGACGACCAAAGCCCCTTTGACAATTACCAAACACGCACTGACGAGGAGTATTTGGATTTGTGCTATTATTGGCAATGGCAAGGAACTGACAACATCAAAGAAAACTTGGTCAATGAAAGCACCCCAAACCTACTTTTTGTCTCCTATGAATACGACCTTGCCACCCCACTGCCCAACGCAATGACGATGGCAAAAAAGTTTGACGACCCGCTGATTGTGCTATCAGGTCAATATGGGCATACGGTGAGTTTGTTTGGTACTAATGCTTGTGTTGATGGCTATGTAAGCCGTTATTTGCTTGACCCTAAGACTGATTTTGGCAAAAAAGTGCTAATGTGTGCCAAGCCCTAAACCAAAACCCCAGAGCCAACTGGCTTTGGGATAAATTGATGGCTTAGCAAATAATAAGGGCAACGGATGAAACTGGCGAAATTTTGATGCTCAATTTGGGGCGTATGTTTTTTTTAATTATGTTATAGGTTATTTAAAACAAAACCCCAAACCTAGATTTGGGGTTTTGCCTTGTTAAGCCAATCAATCGCCCTGATAGCCTTTTAATTTCAATCTTGCTTTATGAAGTAGTGGCTCGGTATAGCCAGATGGCTCGGTTGCCCCTTTAAATATCAAGTCAGCAGCAGCGTGGAACGCAATGTTGTTCTCAAAATCTTTTGACATCGGACGGTAGGCAGGGTCGTCTTTGTTTTGCTCGTCCACGACTTTTGCCATTCGTTTTAGAGTATCCCAAACTTGGCTCTCTGTTACCACACCGTGAGCCAGCCAGTTGGCGATGTGCTGACTTGAAATCCGCAAAGTTGCACGGTCTTCCATCAGTCCCACATTGTTGATGTCAGGCACTTTGGAACAACCCACGCCCAAATCCACCCAACGCACGACATAGCCCAAAATGCCTTGACAGTTGTTATCCAGCTCTTTTTGCTTGTCTTCATCTGACCAGTTGGTATCAGTCGCCAAAGGAATGGTTAAAAGCTCATCAATGCTTGGATAGCCCTCGCTAAGTAGCTCGTTTTGGCGGTCTTTGACACTTACCTGATGGTAATGAATGGCGTGAATGGTTGCCCCATTTGGACTAGGTACCCACGCACAGCTTGCCCCTGCGGTTGGGTGTTCAATCTTGGTGCGGTACATTTCCGCCAGCTCATCAGGCTTTGGCCACATACCTTTACCGATTTGGGCTTTGCCCAAAAGACCAGTTTCAAGCCCGATGCCGACATTGCGTTTTTCATAGGCATTAAACCAAGTCTGCCCCTTAATCTCGCCCTTACGCACAAACGCCCCCGCCTGCATTGCGGTGTGAATCTCATCGCCCGTTCTGTCCATAAAGCCTGTGTTGATAAAGATGGTGCGGTCTTTTGCCTTGTGGATACAGTTTTTCAAGTTCGCCGAAGTTCTACGCTCTTCGTCCATAATGCCCATTTTGATGGATTTGGCAGGCAGTCCGATGGCTTGTTCGGCTCTTTCAAAAAGCTCTACGGCAAAGGCGACCTCCTCTGAGCCGTGCATTTTGGGCTTGACGATGTACATTGAGCCTGTGCGAGAGTTACGCAAAGCATTTTTGCCCATAATGTCAATGGCACTAAGCATTGGCGTGATGAGTGCGTCCATAATGCCCTCAAAAATCTCTTCGCCACCCACTAGGATAGCAGGATTGGTCATCAAATGCCCCACATTGCGCAAAAGCATTACCGAACGCCCGTGCAGGCTTTGGCTTTGTCCGTTTAGGTCGGTGTAGGTGCGGTCGCTGTTTAGCGTGCGAGTGATGGTTTTGCCATTTTTTTCTAAGTTTTCAGACAAATCGCCTTTCATCAGCCCAAGCCAGTTACGATAGCCTTCTACCTTTTCTTCGGCATCTACCGCCGCCACAGAGTCTTCTAGGTCTTGAATGGTGGTAACGGCTGCTTCCAAAATCACATCTTTGACCCCTGCCTTATCATCTTTGCCAATCAAATGGGTGCGGTCAATGGCGATGATGGTATGTAAGCCGTTGTTTTTTAGGATAATTTCGGTAGGTTCCTGCTTTGTTCCATTATAACCAACCATTTGCTCAGGATATTTTAATCCCACAATATCGCCATTGGATAATTCAACAACCAAATTTGGATTGGATAGTACAGTATGATTGCCAAATGCGTCAATAATTTTTTGCACTGAGATGTAATAGGATGTTGCGTCAGCGTGCGAACCATCATCGAGCGGAAAGGTTTCATCAAGAAAATTTTTGGCAAATTCAATAACCTTTGCCCCACGAATCGGATTATACCCTTTGCCTTTTTCTGCTCCGTCCGTTTCAGGTATCACATCAAAGCCATACAACGCATCATACAGACTGCCCCAGCGAGCGTTGCCAGCGTTTAGGGCGTAGCGAGCGTTGCGTACAGGTACAACAAGCTGAGCCCCAGAGATGGTGGCAATCTCATCGTCCACATTTTCTGTGCTGATTTTAAAATCATCAACCACAGGTTCAAGATAGCCGATGTCAGTCAAAAATTGCTTGTAAGCCGACAGCTCATAAGTGTTGTTTTTGTGCCAAGTGTCAATTTGGGCTTGTAGTTCGTCTCGGCGGGCAAGTAGGGCTTTGTTTTTGGGCGTTAACTCCAAGACCACTTGTTCAAAATTTGCCCAATAACGGTCGCTGTCAATGTCAAGCACCGTCTTTGCCACAGGCAGAGCTTCGTTTTCAATAAAATCATAGAGAATTTTGTCAATGGCAAGAGAGCCTTTGGTAATGCGTTGTGTCGCCATAGTTTTGTCCTTAAAATAAATGGTTAAAATTTTTAAAATCGGTTTAAAGCAAAAGGCATTTTGACAACCGCCAAAACGCCTTTTGTGCTATTGATTGACTTTATCAATCAACTTAACGAATTGGCATTAACCACCAAACTGGTTCATTGTGTTCTTAGTAGCATCACCAGCTTTTAGGGCGTTTTCACCAGAGAAAATCTCTTTGTGGTCATCGCCAATGTCCGAGCCTGCCATTGCTTGGTGCTTGACGCAAGCGATACCGCCACGGATTTCTTTACGCTGAACGCCAGCGACATAAGCAAGCATACCTTCATCGCCAAAGTAGCCTTGTGCCAATTCGTGCGTAGAAAGGGCAGCAGTGTGGTAAGTTGGCAAGGTAATCAAGTGATGGAACACACCAGCTTCACGGGCTGCATCGGCTTGGAAAGTGCGGATTTTTTCATCGGCATCACGAGCCAATTCGCTGTCGTCATATTTGGCATCCATCAATTTGGCACGGTCATAACCTGACACATCACGCCCTTCAGCAACCCAACGGTCATAGGCTTGCTGACGGAAGTTAATCGTCCAGTTAAATGATGGTGAGTTATTGTACACAAGCTTAGCGTTTGGTACTTGTTTTTTGATGTCATTGACAAAACTTGCAATGCCCGCCACATCTGGCGTTGGGGTTTCAATCCAAATCATATCGGCACCGTTTTGGAGTGAAGTTACGCAGTCTAGCACCACACGCTCGTGCTGAGTACCCTCACGGAACTGATACAGACCTGATGGCAAGCGAGTTGGGCGGTGGAGTTTGCCATTTCGTTTGATAAGGATTTCGTCCTCTTTGGCCTCAGAGATGTCAATCTCGGTGGTTTCTAGGTAGCTGATGTATTTAGAGGCTAGGTCGCCTGGTTCACGACTGACTGGGATTTTTTGGGTAAGGTCAGCACCCTCAGAGTCGGTACGAGCGACAATCACGCCCTCGTCCACACCAAGCTCTAAGAAGGCATAACGCACGGCGTTAATCTTGGCTAGGAAATCTTCGTGTGGTACGGTTACTTTACCTGCTTGGTGTCCGCATTGCTTGGCGTCTGACACTTGGTTTTCAATCTGAATGGCACAGGCACCTGCCTCAATCATTTGTTTGGTCAGTAGATAAGTGGCTTCTTCGTTACCAAAACCTGCGTCAATGTCGGCAATGATTGGCACAACGTGGGTTTCAAAGTTGTCAATTTGTGCTTCAATCTCTTTGGCTTTGGCACTGTCGCCAGCAGCTTCTGCCTTTTGTAAGGCACGAAATAGGTCGTTTAGCTCTTTGGCGTCGGCTTGGCGTAGGAAAGTATAAATCTCTTCAATCAGCTTTGGCACTGCTGTTTTTTCGTGCATAGATTGGTCAGGTAGTGGACCAAACTCAGAGCGTAGGGCAGCGACCATCCAGCCTGATAGGTAGATGTAGCGTTTGTTTGTTGTGCCAAAGTATTTTTTGTTGGCAATCATTTTTTGCTGGGCGATAAAGCCGTGCCAACAGCCTAGTGATTGGGTGTATTTTGAGTTGTCGGCATCGTACTCTGCCATATCTTTACGCATAATGGCGGCGGTGTATTTGGCGATGTCAAGACCAGTTTTAAAGCGGTTTTGCACAATCATGCGTGCTGCATCTTCTGGGCGAATGGCGTCCCAAGTGCCACCCAATTTGGCTTTAACATTACGAACGTGTTCTAGTGCGGATTGATAAGTCATGATAATTTTCCTTAAAGTTCATGAAGGTCTTAGACCCATTAACAACGACGTTTTATGAAATCTAGCGTTATGCTCGTTTTCATGTGCCTAGCATACCTAAATTCAATCCATTAATCCAATAGCCTACTTAAATTATGACTATTTTTTAAAAAAATAATGTTAGTATTTTCATTCTAAAATTTGATAATGATGAGTGCAAGCCAGTAACAACCCATTGAAAAATGGAATAATTTCATTTTTATTAAATGAGAAACTTTATCAAGAAATCACTTAATTTTTTATCGTATTTTTTATAAAATTCATGAGTATTGTAACAAAACATTTCATAAGAACATTGAATTTACATACACATTTCACTTTCATGATAAAATTTATCAAATTTCACACCGCCAGTACCATGACCCCACCCCACTCATTAATGCCATTTTTATATGCCAAAGGTTCTCTCACCACCCTACTTGAACAACAAGCAAGGCAAGTCATTCGTGTACAAGTTGTGCGTGAATGCTACCAACCACTTGATTTTAGCCATAAAAAAGAGTTTGACCTACCCATGCACCGCCCTACCCTTGCTTGGGTGCGAGAAGTCTTATTATTTGGTGATGATACAGAAGCATGGGTGCGTGCCAAAAGCATTTTCCCATTACCAAGCCTTACAGGTAACGCCAAACGCTTACGCCATCTAAAACACACTCCCATTGGCTATGTGATGTTCAAACACAACCGTCAATTACCCTATAAACGTACGATATTTTACGATGAACATCAAAAACATTGGGGTAGAAATACCATCTATGATTGGCAAGGGCGAGCCATTTTAGTACAAGAAGTATTTTTAAAAGATTTAAAAATAAAACAATAAGCAATTCATATCAAAACTATACAAAACGCCGTTCACCTTAGCCATGCCTTTGAGTCAAAAAGACTTTTGTTGCATTTTGAATGGAATGGTCTAGAATTATCAAATTCGTATTGTTACACAAAACCAAAACCCCCCACCAAAAGGCAGAGGGCTT
>NZ_BCYQ01000036.1 GCF_001598275.1 Moraxella oblonga NBRC 102422 | reverse complement strand
CTAGTTTTTAGGTTTGTTTAGTATATGTATAACATACCCCTCAAAGTCTAAACCTTACAGAATATACGGCAAGCACTTTTAAAACGATTTTGGCATATACATCACAAATCAAACATCTGCCCATCTTGTAATTTATCACCCACGGCAATTTGTTCAGCACTTAGCGGTTTTCCGCCTGCCCATTGCATTTTGGTGATGTTAATTAAATGCCCATTGCCATTATCATCTGCCCCACACGCAATTAAAATCGCCTTTTTGCCCACGCTGATGATTTTACCAGCAGGCTCGCTGGTGGTTTGTTCAGGCTTAATTGGCAAACATTCTAAAATTTTAATCCGCTCACTGTTCAAAAAGGTATAGGCATTTAAGGCGCGGATTTGGCGGTTAATATGATTGGCACTGTTATTCCAGTTAATTTGCCCTTCATCGGTGCTGATTTTTTGGGCATAATTTACCAAAGTTTCGTCTTGTTTTTGGGCGTTATTTTGATAATTTTTTAAATCTTTTAATACCGTTATCATCGCTTGACCGCCAAGTGTGGCAAGTCTGTCGTGCAGGGTTTGCGTGGTGTCTAAGTCATTGATTTGACAAGAGACTTTATAAAGCATATCGCCAGTATCTAGCCCCTCGTTCATCTGCATAATGGTAATGCCACTCTCATCATCGCCTGCCAAAATCGAGCGATGAATGGGGGCTGCCCCACGCCATCTAGGGAGCAGTGAACCGTGAATGTTAAGACAACCAAAACGAGGTGTATTTAGTACGCCCATCGGTAAAATCAGCCCATAGGCACAGACCACCATCACATCAGGGCGATAATTTGCCAAAGTTTCTCGTGCCACCTTGCCATCGTCCGATTTTAGGCTAAATGTCGGTGGCTGTTCCACAGGGATATTATGGCTAAGGGCAAGCTCCTTAACAGGGCTTTGGGCAAGTTTTTGCCCTCGTCCTGCCTTTCTATCAGGCTGGGTATAGACCGCCACAATATCAATATTGAGCTCATCTGCCTTATCAATCAAGGCGTGTAGGGCGACTTTGGCAAAGTCTGGCGTGCCTGCAAATACAACTTTTAATTTATTCATTTTTTTACCACTTAAATCATTTTTTAATTTTATGATTTCCCCAAAGAAATCATATCAAATTTGGTTTTAAAATTACTTGGTAGCCAATCTAAGGACTTTTTCATAAAATCCAAAATATCACTTGACCTAATAGCAACCACATTATCAGTATTTATGCCTTTATACAAGTCATTTGACTGAAACAAAAATATCTTTTCATCAAATTTTGTATAATTTTGCTGATTAAGTTCAGTTTTACCTGTTTTAACCTGCACCCTTGCTTTTTCTTTGGTATTTTTATTAACCAAAAAATATTCAAAACAAAAAGTGTCAGATTGCCTTGAATTTGGCACAACATACCAACCCAAATCCTGCAAATATAAAAATACAATATCTTCTGTTTCTTTATCGTCCAACATCGTAAATATATTTTCACATTTTTCAAACTCATCAAAATTTATATTATCATAATGATTTATTTTAGAAAATTTATTCCACAGATATTTGGCATATTCAAGATTTTTAAGTTCAGAAATTGCTTGTATTGTTCTTGATGCTCTAAAACAGGCAATTACTTTTCCAGAAACCATATCTATTGGAATTTTTGCAAAATCAACCCTAAAAATATTGGCAATGTCAATATCATTTTGATTGCTTTCATCTGTTGTAAAATATTCCCAACCTGATTTTACCTTTGCCAAATAATAATCGCCTTGCCCATCTCTTGTCCAAACCAAATCATTTTTTTTTGATATATCTTTTGATATACTTGCACCGACTTAAATTTTTGTAATGTGATTTGGCTTTTTCATAATACAAATTCCAATCCGTTGTATTGTCAAGGTCTTTTACTCGCCAACCTACACCCAAGATATTATTATTATAACAATAATCAAAGGTTGTCTTTATATTTTTTATTCCACCTTTTGGACGAATATGAATTCTATACAATGCCATTTTTGCCTCACACAAACCCATTTTCCGCCAAAAATTCCATCGTAATGTTACTGGTTGGTGTCTCTTTTTGCCCCAACAGCAACCGCTCCAAATAACGAGCCACCAAATCCACTTCTATATTAACCCTTGCCCCCACACGCCAATGCTTATCAATATTGGTCTCTTTGGCGGTGTGCGGAATGATGTTTAGGCACACGATATTTTCGGACGGTTTAATGGCGTTGGTGGTTAAACTAATGCCGTCCACTGTGATGGAGCCTTTGTCGGCAGTGTATTTCATCAACTCTTTGGGGATTGCCACTTCCACATAAATGGAGCGAGCGTCTTTGGCGATTTTGACAATCCGTCCCACGCCATCAATATGCCCTGCCACCATATGCCCACCAAAGCGAGTGGTGGGGAGCATTGCCTTTTCTAAGTTTAGAGTGTCGCCCACTTTCCAGCCAGCAAGGGCGGATTTGTGTAAGGTTTCTTGTGAAACATCAACTTCGTAACTGTTGCCATCAAGGGCAACCACCGTCAAACAAATGCCATTACTGGCGATGGAGTCGCCCAATTTAACATCGCCAAAATCAAGGCTTTGCGAACGGATTGTCAGGCGTACATCGCCCCCTGTGGGTGTCATAGCGATGAGTGTGCCTGTGGCTTCTATCAGACCTGTAAACATTGTTTTCCCCATTCTAATTCATCAAATATACAAAAACCATGCTGTGGATAACATGGGTTATCAAATCACCGACCACATCAAAATAGCAACTTATCCACACCTCAATCATGTTTCATGTGAAACATTTTATCTCAATATGTGTTCCACATGAAACCTAGCAATATCAAGTGTTCCACGTGGAACTGATAAATTATCCACAACGTCATTCATAAATTTTTTAGAAGTTTTCCACAGTTTCACGTGGAACAATTTTGACACTTATCCACAGTAGTGCTTGAAGTGATATGGCTGTGGATAACTTTTTGACCTATTTAACAATTGGCGTTAAAGTCAATCTGACATCTTGCCCAATTTGTTTAGTATCTTTTAATTCAAAGTTTAATTTATCTTTTAAATCATCAAAGTCGCCCAAAAACATCGGCTTACTATTGACACCCAACAAACACGGTGCTTGATAGACAATCAGCTCGTCCACCAAACCTGCTTGCAAAAACGCACCTGCCAAAGTCGCCCCTGCTTCTACCAAGACATCATAAATCTGATAATCCGCCACTAAGGTTTTTAACAGCGTATTCAAATCGCCTTGCCATATCAGCGTATCAGAATTTTGTAACACGGTCAAATCCGCCTTGGCGTGCAGTTTGCCACTTCTATCCACCACCACGATTTTGGGCGGTGGGATTTGGCTGGGTGGCGTGCCATCAATATTTGCTCGTACATTTAGGCTTGGATTGTCCGCCAAAATCGTGCCAGAGCCTGTAACAATCGCCCCACTCATCGCACGCAAACGCTGAACATCACTTCGTGCTTGCTCGCCTGTAATCCATTTGGACTGCCCATTTGCCATTGCCACACGCCCATCTAGGCTAATACCAAGTTTAAGCCGTACGAAGGGCATTCCCACCGCCATCGCCTTTAAAAAGCCGTGATTAAGCCTTTGTGCCTCATCTTGACACACGCCCACCGATACGGCAATCCCTGCACCCATCAGCATTGCCACCCCAGAGCCTGCCACCTTTGGATTGGGGTCAAGGCACGCCACCACGACACGAGCGACACCGCTATTTATCAAGGCATTAGCACACGGCGGTGTACGCCCAAAATGGCTACACGGTTCAAGCGTAACATAAGCACTTGCCCCTACCACATCAAAGCCTTGTTCTTTGGCATTATTTAGGGCAAAAATTTCGGCGTGGGGCAACCCTGCTTTGGGGTGAAAGCCTTTACCCAAAACCTCTCCATCTTTGACAATCACACAGCCCACCACAGGGTTTGGGCGAGTGGTGTAGATGCCTTGTTTGGCTTCCTCTATTGCCATTGTCATAAATGTTTCATCATCTGGCAAACTGGGCGAGAGCTGGGCGATTAGGCTTGGGGAGAGTAGGGATAAGGTGGTCATTGTTGGGTTTTTAAATTAATTAAATTATTTATCAATCATTATGATTGGATAGTATTGTCTAAAATTTACTTTTAAACAAATCAACCAAAGGTGCAAATGGTTTATTAAGTGGAATAATTAAAATCTATCATTCCCCCACCATTTATCAAAAGTCTTGGGGCAAATTTGACGAATGGAGTTTTCATCATCTTTATTCCAATCAAAATTAATCTTTGGATAATCTAAATACAAATCCGAATACAATTCTTCCATTTCATAAAATGCGTCATCGCCGTGTCTTTCGTCAATAATCTCTTGCGGTGTATCGGTCATCTCTTCCGACCTTGCAGGATAATCATTATCCCCCATTTTTTCAAAAACCTCACACAAACTATCCACATCTTTCATTGCACTTTCAAACACTTCTCGCCCTTGAAATATTAGCCAATAACGAAAATCATCAAAGTTATCATCATCACAATCGCCCATAACCACATAAGCCACCGCCCATAGGTCTTGCTTATAAGAAATGGTATAAAAATAATCCCACCAATAACAATAGCCAAAAATCTTATCATCGCTAAATTTGCTTAGCACTTCGTGTAAATTTTCGCCTTTGTTGGATTTGGCGATAATATTCCAAAACTCATCTTGGGTCATTAGGGTTTTGGCTTGTTTTAGGCTCATAATTTTTTTCCTTTTTGATTTAAAAATTTGGGCGGTTACCCCAAAAAGTCAAATGTTCCATATGAAACATCATTCACCATTTTTTGTTTTTTCTACGCTGTCGCTTTTGGGGCGAATGTTGGCAAGCTCATTGGCAAACGCCTCAATGTCCTGAAAATCCCGATAGACGCTGGCAAAACGCACATAGGCGACATCATCAATCGCCTTTAATTCACTCATCACAATCTCCCCCAGCATTTTGCTAGACACTTCTCGCTCACCAGTTTGACGCAAACGCTGTTCAATGCGATGAACAATGGCGTCTATTTCATCAATACTGATTGGGCGTTTTTGTAGGGGCAACGCCATAGAACGGCGAAGTTTGTTATAATCATAGGGTTCACGCCGACCATTATTTTTGATGATGCGTGGCATAACCACTTCCATCACCTCAAAGGTGGTAAACCGCTCACCGCATTCTGTGCATTGGCGACGGCGACGCACCTGAGACCCTTCGGCGGCAAGGCGTGAATCTATCACTTTGGTATCTATAGCACTACAAAAAGGACAATGCACTTTTTCTCCTACTTTCCAATACAAAAACTTGAAAAAATCCGCCCCAACAATTCATCAGCACTCATCTGCCCAGTAATTTCACCAAGTGCCATTTGCGAAAGTCGCAAGCTCTCCGCCACCAACTCCCCTGCATGGTAAATGGTCAGCTGTTCATGAGCGTCGTTAGTATGAGCTTTGGCACGTTTTAAGGCATCAATATGGCGAGTGCGTGCAATTAGACTATTTTCTGGGGGATGGAAACCAACTTTATTTTTTAGCAGTTGCACCAACTCATTCATTCCTTGACCTGTTTGACATGAAATGTAGGCTTGACTGACATTTGCCATGAATGATGTTTCACGTGAAACATTGGATGAATTTTGATGAGTAGTGTGGGTAATATGAGCAATAGTTTCACGTGGAACATCGTCAAGCAAATCGGATTTATTGGCAACCATAATGAGTTTATGCTCAAAGCTTACCATACCAATTTCAGCAATGATATCAGCAAACAACTCTTTGGCAAGGTCAAATGGGGTCTTTTCTACACCCACGTCATACACAAACAACAAGATGTCTGCCTGCTTCATTGCACTTTTGGCACGGTCTATGCCAATTTGCTCCACCTTATCATCAGTTGCTCGTAGCCCTGCCGTGTCAGTCAAATGTACGTTTAAGCCATCCAAAATCAAAGTTTCAGACAGCGTATCCCGTGTTGTCCCTGCCACATCAGTTACAATCGCTCGCTCTGTACCAGCCAAGCGATTTAACAAACTGGATTTGCCCGCATTGGGGCGACCTGCCAGAACAACCTGAACGCCGTCACGGAGCAGTTGACCTTGTTTGGCGGTGGCTAAAATTTCATCGATTTGGGCAGTAATGGCATTTAATTTGCCCTCAATCACCCCATCGGACAAAAAATCCACATCTTCTTCATCAGGAAAATCAATACTTGCTTCCACATATAGGCGTAGATTGGTAATGTTTTCTGACAACTCATTGATTTTACTTGAAAATTCTCCAGACAACGAACGAATGGCACTCGTCGCTTGGGCGATACTTGTGGCACTAATCGCATCGGCAATTGCTTCAGCTTGCACCAAATCAATCTTATCATTCTCAAAGGCACGCATGGAAAATTCGCCAGCATTCGCTTGCCTTGCTCCAAGCTCAAAACAACGAGCAAGGAGCATATTTTGTAGCACCATACCGCCATGCCCTTGGAGTTCCACCACGTCCTCGCCCGTGAACGAATGGGGAGCTTTAAAATACAGCACCACCCCCTCATCAATGGTTGCTCCTTGTACATTCTTAAATTTGGCAAAATGAGCATGACGTGGCGTGAGTGCAGATTTACCCGAAATGGCACAACCAATCGCATGGGCAGTGCGTCCAGACAGACGAATGACACCCACCCCACCCTGCCCTATGGGGCTGGCAATGGCAACAATAGTGGGTTGTTGAGTTGAATTTGGCATAATACAGTATTTTAAGATTTAACCTATTATTCTATCATTTTTAAGGTCGTTTGAATATAAAAAAATCCCACCATTATTGGGCGGGATTTTTTGTAAATTAGGCAGTTTTGTTTGCCATTTGCTTTTCAACACGTTTATTAACCAACTGCTGATGTGTCATACTAAACAAGTTGTTCACCGTCCAATATAGCACCAAACCTGCTGGGAAAAACAGCATAAATACCCCAAAAATAAGTGGCATTAACTTCATCATTTTAGCCTGCATGGGGTCGGTTGGTTGTGGGTTTAGAAGTTGTTGGAAATACATGGTTGCCATCATAAAAATGGGTAAAATAAACCAAGGATCCATAGATGACAAATCCTTAATCCACAAAATCCAAGGAGCATGGCGAAGCTCCACACTCTCCACCAAACACCAATAAAGCCCCAAAAATATCGGCATTTGCATCAAAATCGGCAAACAGCCTGCCATTGGATTGACCTTTTCATCACGGTACAGTTGCATCATCGCTTGACTCATTGCCATACGATCATCGCCATGCTTTTCTTTTAGAGCTTCAAGCTTAGGGGCAATGGCACGCATTTTTGCCATAGACGTATAACTTTTATTGGAAAGCCAAAACAGGGCGATTTTGACAATCAAGGTCAAACCCACGATTGCCCAACCCCAGTTACCAAACACTTTGTGTAAGGTTTCCAAAATGGCAAACATCACCTTAGAAATCGGCCAAAATATGCCATAATCCACCGTCTGATTCAGACCAGTAGCGACTTTTTCCATTTCTGTTTGGATTTTGGGACCTGTATAAAGTGTGGTCGCCCACGTACCTTGCTTGCCAGCAGGGACGTTTAGGGTAGGACTATTAAAGCCGATGTAGTTTTCATTGCCTGATGAACGACTAAAAAAATACCCATCAAAATCAGCAGGCGTCCATGCTGACACAAAGTAATGTTGCACCACACCCACCCAGCCATCTTTGTGGACAGCTTTGAGTTCACCATCATTAAAATCCTTAAATTTCAATTTATTATAAGGACTATCAGGCGTACCCCATGCCCCACCCAGATAAGTTGCCATACCCATCATGCCCTTGTTATCAAGACCAGGATCGGTGCTATTATCGCGTTTTAGCTGAGCATACATCTGTCCCTGCCAGTCTTTGGCGGTGGGGTTGTTAATGTTATAACTGACGGTTATGGGGTATTGACCTGATTTGAAGGTGTAGGTTTTGGTAATGGTAATGCCATCTTTTTTGTACATAAGTGGCACGTGTAACTCACCTGTCGCCCCATCCAATGTGTATGTCTGACTGGGGCTAGTATACACCGCTCGCCCTGTCTGAGTGTCAATACCATCACGCCCAATCAAGCCTGACTGAGCCACATAAGTGCGTCCATTATTACTCTCTAACAGCACAAAAGGCTCTTTCTCGCCTTGTTTGGCATCATAAGCACGCAACGCCACATGCACCACATCACCGCCCACAGGGTCAATTCTAATATCATACAGGTCGGTACTAACGTGAATTAAGTTACCACTTTGTGATTGAGTACTGGTTGGCATGGTTGGCACATCGCCATTTTGCACCACAGGCACATCGCCGCCACCTTGCACTACCTGAGTGGCGATTTTGGTGGTTTTGGGGGCATTGGCATAGTCATCTCGCCACGCCAACACTAACAGGTAGGAAGTGATGAGCATGGCGATAATGATTAAAGTCCGTAAAATTTTTTGCATAGCTTGCCTTTGCAAATTTATAATCAAAATTGGCTATTTTACAACAAATTAGGAAAAATGCCCAACATTTTATCAAAATTAGCAGTTTGCCAGTTTATTTTGACGCTTTTGATAAGAAAAGTTATCCACAAACACACAAGAATGCGACCATTTTGTTGGCACAAAATGATAGCGATACATCGGCACAGGCACAAAATCCACCCCATGCCCACCAAAGGGCTGACAACGTGCCAAACGCATGGCAATCAATCGTAGGGCGGTCGGCAAACGATGTGTTAAAAGGGCGGTGCGTGCATAAGCTGAGCAAGTGGGATAATAACGACAACGGGCAGGTAAGGTGGGACTGATGATTTTTTGGTAGATTTTGATTAGGAATAATAAAAATTTACGCATCGGATTTGAAATCATTGCTGATATTGGCAAGGCTGTCAGTTTTAACAAAATGGGTAGAATACTTGGCTTGAGTATTCATCAATTTGGGCAATTTAGCAAAAATTTCAGCAAACTCTTGTTTAACAATCGCCAACGAAACCTCTTTGTCCACTTTTTGTTTTTTGTTACCAACAAATGCCCCACTTTTAACAATTAACACACAATCAACAGGCGGAAAATCATGTTGATTGAGACGAAACACCTCACGAGCATGGCGTTTTACTAAATTTCTATCCACCGCTTTTTTAAGTTTTTTCTTGGTTATTGCAAGTCCAAGACGTGCATGCAGTTGCCCTGTGTCCGCCACAAACAACAAACAATGTGTACTGTGGATTTTTTTAATGGGATTATCAAACACCGCCTTAAACTCACTTGGAGCAAGCAGTCGCTTTGTCTTGGTCAATGAAAAAGTGGGGTTAGTCATGATAAAAATGCAGATAAATTGTCTATAATACAAGGCTTGGGCAATTTCGTCAATTTAAAGTGGCGTAAAAAGTGAATAGAAATAAAAAAAGCACCCAGAAGGTGCTTTGTGTCTTAGTAAAAACTAAGTTATACGGTCAAACGATGACGACCTTTGGCACGGCGACGAGCCAAAACTTGGCGACCATTTTTGGTGGCCATACGAGCACGAAAACCGTGGGTGCGTTTGCGTTTAAGAACGCTGGGTTGGAATGTACGTTTCATGATAATTACCTTAAGGTTATCTCGCCAAGCTCTGCAGAAGCCTTGTGTGGCGATGTGGATGAAAATTGTCAAAGATTGACAATCTCTCCCATTCTACTAAAAAAATACTGTGCAGTCAAGCTTTATTTGTCTTATGAGTGGTTTGCAAAGATTGTTTGCCGATTATTGAGTTGGCTGGATGGGTTGGTTTTGATGTTTGAGCTGGTATTGGATTTGCTGTTAACTTGGGTCTTTGGTGTGTGAAATGATTTTGTATTGAATGGTCTTGGTAGGTGTACTTTGACAGGATAGTATTGATGTGTTAGCCTTTGAAATTGCGAATGTGTTTTTGGTAGATTTTATAAAATTTTTAAAGTTATCCACAGGTTTTTGGCTTGCTTATTATTTATATATATATTTATATTAATAATAATAAGCATGGTAAAAACCTGTTGATAAGTATTGTTTTATTTTATTTTTCAATAAGTTATATTGTTGATAAACCTGTGGATAAGTCTGGGATAAAATGTGGATAACTTTGGTATTTTTTGTTATCCACAAGGTTATCCACAAGGTTATCCACAGGACATGGGGCTTGAAAAAAATTATTTTTATGTTATGATGGTGGTGTATTTTTAGTTGATGGTGTTGTTGTGGCAAATATCTCGTTGTTTGATGACTGGTTGTTTGATGAGTTGAATCCAACATCATCGGGGGCGACACATGCCAAAAAGACACAGACCAAGTCAGCTTCCACCAAGTTTGAAACTTATGTGTGGGACGAAACGCTAGAAGTGCCAGAAACGAAACAGTTGTGGCAACGTTGTCTGCATGAGCTTAGTTATGATATACCAGAAAAAGAGCTAAAAAGTTGGCTTGAGCCTTTGAAAGCGGTGGCTGATGGCGACACCTTGATCTTGCTTGGGATTAACCCTGTATTTTTGCGTCATGCGGTGGTATTTTTGCCAAATATTGAGTCAGTACTAAGGCGACTGGATGATAATATTGCCCATGTTGTATTAAAAAAACAGATTTTGTCATCAAATGGCAGGGCGGTCAAAAATAAAAATAATGTCACGATTGGTGAGTGTATTGAAGTTAGTGCTTCCATTGAAGAGAAATTTATTTTTGAGAATTTTGTCAAGGGAAAATCCAATACATTGGCTTATAATGCTTGTATGGAACTTGCCAAGCAGATTGGCAAATCTGGTAAAAGCCAGCCATTATTTTTTATCTATGGTTCATCTGGACTTGGTAAAACACATCTCATGCACGCAGTGGCACACCGCTACCAGAAAGCAGGTTTAAACTATTGTTATTTTAGTAAAGATCAGTTTTTTCGTATAGCAATCAATGCTCTAAGAGGTGGAGATGGCAAAGCTGAGAGTTTGGTGAAAGATATTTTGCAAGCAGATTTGCTTATGATTGATGATGTGCATCTCATCAACAACCAAAATGGCCCCAAAGTTTCCCAGTTACTCATGACGTTATTTGAGGAGTTTACGCAGGGAGGCAAACAGCTTATTTTGGCATCTGACCGTTCCCCATCACAAATGGAGAATTTTGACAGTCGTTTCCTATCTCGTTTTTCTGGTGGATTGACTCTGCCCATTGAGCCACCAGACATTGAAATGCGAATGCAAATTTTGCAAAAAAAAGCAACCTTGTTGGGCATGGAATTGCCCAAGGACTGTGCGATTTTTATGGCTCAAAATGTACCACCCGATGTTCGCCGTCTTGAAGGGGCATTAAACCAAGTACACGCCAATGCCTTGCTGATGGGAGGGGAGATAACACTTGGTCTTGTACGTCATGCCATAAAAGACCGCATTGAAGCCAGAGCTCGGGCGGTCAATGCTCAAAACATCCGTGAGGTGGTGGCGGAGTATTATGGCGTGCCTGTCAAAGATTTGCTTGGTAAAAAACGTGCCAGACCCATAGTGCGTCCTCGTCAGATGGCGATGGCACTTGTGCGTGAGCTGACCCAAGACAGCTTTCCTGAAATAGGGCAAGCATTTGGTGGACGAGACCATACAACAGTTATTCACGCCTGTGAGCAGGTTGCCAAACTGCGTGAGAGTGACCCTGAAATTGAAAAAGATTATCAAGCCTTATTGGCAACCCTTGAATTTGTGTGATGGAAAAATGCTATGAAATTATTGATTAATCGTGATTTACTCATCAAAGCCATGAGTCTTGTGGTTGAGGCATCGGACAGTCGTCATCGTATGCCGATACTGCGTAATCTAAAACTAACTCTTACACCAAATCAACTAACCCTGACTGCCTCAGATTTGGAGGTGGAGCTGACCAATCATTTAGTTATTGGTGAGGGTGTGTGTTTGGAGGCAGGTGAGATGACGTTGCCTGCTGAGAAGTTTTTTGGTATTTGCAAACTATTACCAGAAGAGATGGTGCTGGTTGAGTCAGATAAAACTGCACAGCGTTGCTACATCAGCAGTGGTAAGGGTAAATACACACTTAGCACCTTGCCTGCCCACGATTTTCCTAGCATTGGCGAGCCAGAGGGGCAACAAGCCATTAAAGTGGGTTTGGGAGCGTTGTTTTCGCTTATCAAACATACTCGTTTTGCGATGGCAACCCAAGACGTGCGCCATTATTTGACGGGGTTACTGCTTGAAATTGAAGCTCAGAATCTTACTGCGGTTGCTACCGACGGACATCGTTTGGCGGTGGCTCATCGTGTGCTTGATGAGGACTATGCCCAAACCAAAGTCATCATTCCGGGTAAGGCGGTGGGTGGCTTGGAGCGGTTATTGCTTGATTTGGCAAAAGTATCTCATGAAGACGATATTGTTAGCTTGGGTTTTACTGAGGAGTTTTTGTACGTTACGCTCAACTTTGCAGGTGAGATGGTGATTCATCTGACCGCACGTTTGATTGAGGGTAAGTTCCCTGATTATCGCCGTGTGTTGCCTGTGGGTCATGATAAAATTGCCATTTTCAATAAAGATGAGATGGTGAGTGTCCTACGCCGTATTTCAGTATTAAATACCAAAGATTCCCCTGGTGTCATTTTGAGTTTCAATGAACCACAAGTGGCACAGGTAAGCTCTAACAACCGAGAACAAGATGAAGCGGTAGAGGATTTACCTGTTAATTTTACAGGTGAGGCGATTGAGGTGTCGTTTAACGAGGCATATTTGCGTGCGGTATTGAATGTCTTGGAAGGGGATATTCGTTTAGAAATGGTGCATCCAACTAGCCCCACGCTCATCTATCAGGTGGGCGATGACCATGCTCATCAGTACATCGTCATGCCAATGCGTGTATGATATGATAGAAAAATTAAAAATAACTCAAATCAGAAACTTGTATGATATTGATTTGAATTTGTCATCGTGCAACGTGTTTGTTGGGCAAAATGGCAGTGGCAAAACATCGCTTTTGGAGGCGGTGTTTTTGCTTTCTCGGGGTAAAAGCTTTCGTCATCACGAACCCAAGCGACTCATCACACATCATCAGTCATCATGCACGGTATGGGCGAAAACAACGTTGGGTGAACTGGGTATTCAAAAAATCCTTGATGACAAAAGTTTTGCCACGTCTGTCATGAAACGGAATGGGCAGAATGTGTACTCGCAGAGTGTGCTGTCTTTTGCCTTGCCAACTTTACTCATTGACCCAAGTGGTATGGAGTTGTTAGAAGAAGGTAGTGGCGGTCGTAGACAGTTGCTAGATTGGCTTGTGTTTCACGTGGAACATCGTTTTTATGGAGCGTGGCTATCCTATCAAAAAGTCTTAAAGCAACGCAATGCCCTGCTCAAATCCTCTCATGTCAGACAACGCCCCCAAGAAATCACTGCATGGGATTACGAATTATCCTGCCATGCTCAGGTATTGCACGAGTGTCGTCAAGCGGTGTTTGAGAATTGGCGGGTGTATTTTAAGGCAATGTTGGGGCGGTTGTTGCCAAAATATACTGACCATATTAACCTATCTTATCAAGCAGGCTTTGATGAAAAGGTGGGACTGTTTCACACTTTGGGGCAACGCCTAGAATCTGACATCATGCTTGGCTATACTCGTGTGGGGTCGCATAGAGCGGATGTGCTGGTAAATTTTTATAATGACAGTGATAAAAAATTTAAGGAACAAGCTGTCAATGTACTATCACGGGGTGAAAAAAAACTGCTGATTACCGCATTAAAGCTGTCGCAGTTACAGATGATTTGTGCCAGTGGTGGTATGCCTGTGGTGTTGATTGATGATGTTGATGCTGAGCTTGATGAGTGGGCGGTGGACATTTTACTTGATGTGGTGTTGTCTCTTCCTTGCCAATCACTCATGACCAGTTTGCAACAAAAAACCGCTCAACAGATTCAAGAAAAATTAGCAAAGTCACAACCATCACCACCCTTGAAAATGTTTCACGTGGAACAGGGGGTGGTGCGAGAAGCTTTGCCAGAAATTTGATTTAAAAAAACCGTTACTCAGTCTGAGCAACGGTTTTGGGTTTTAGACTGTTTGATAAATTTCCCCACCCTGCTCGGCAAATTTTTCCTTCATTTCTTCCATACCCTTTGCGTACTCTCTGACATTTTGTGTGATTTTCATTGAGCAAAACTTTGGACCGCACATTGAGCAAAAATGAGCCGATTTATGAGCCTCTTTGGGCATGGTTTCATCGTGCATGGCTCGTGCCGAATCAGGGTCAAGTGCCAAATTAAATTGGTCTTCCCAACGAAACTCAAAACGAGCTTTCGACAAGGCATTATCACGCACTTGGGCGGACGGATGCCCTTTGGCAAGGTCGGCAGCGTGAGCGGCAATTTTATAAGTAATAATACCGTCTTTGACATCTTTTTTGTTGGGCAAACCCAAATGCTCTTTTGGCGTGACATAACACAGCATTGCCGTGCCATACCAACCAATCATCGCCGCCCCAATCGCACTTGTAATGTGGTCATAGGCAGGGGCAATGTCCGTAACAAGCGGTCCTAGCGTATAAAATGGGGCTTCGCCGCAGTGTTCTAACTGTAAATCCATGTTTTCTTTAATCATGTGCATCGGCACATGACCCGGCCCCTCTATCATCACTTGTACATCATGCTCCCACGCTCGTTTTGTCAGCTCGCCTAAGGTTTTTAATTCGCTAAATTGAGCCTCGTCATTGGCATCTTGGATGCAACCAGGGCGAAGTCCATCGCCTAGACTAAACGAGACATCATAGGCTTTCATAATCTCGCAAATTTCATCAAAATGCTCATAAATAAAGTTTTCTTTATGATGAGCTAAGCACCACTGTGCCATAATCGAACCGCCACGAGAGACAATGCCTGTCAAACGATTGGCAGTCAGTGGCACATAGCGGAGCAGAACGCCTGCATGAATGGTAAAATAATCCACGCCTTGCTCAGCTTGTTCAATCAGCGTATCTTTAAAAATCTCCCAAGTTAAATCTTCCGCCACGCCATTTACTTTTTCCAACGCCTGATAAATCGGCACCGTGCCAATCGGTACAGGCGAATTACGAATAATCCATTCCCTTGTTTCGTGAATATTTTTGCCTGTGGATAAATCCATAATGGTATCGGCTCCCCAACGCGTTGCCCAAGTCATTTTGGCAACTTCTTCATCAATCGATGAGCCAAGAGCTGAGTTACCAATATTGGCATTGATTTTGACCAAAAAATTTCGCCCAATAATCATCGGCTCGCATTCTGGGTGATTGATATTACACGGAATAATCGCACGCCCCATCGCCACCTCAGAACGCACAAATTCTGGGGTAATTTCACGCAAATTATTCGCCCCAAAATTCTCGCCTTGATGCTGACGAGTATCGACACCTGCACGCTGTTTTTGATTTTCACGAATGGCGATATATTCCATTTCAGGGGTGATGATGCCTTGCCGTGCATAGTGCATTTGCGTGATGTTTTTACCTGCTTTTGCCCGTCTGGGTTTGGTGATGTGAGCAAAGCGGATATTTTCGGTGCGAATGTCATTTAAACGCTGTCGTCCAAATTCTGACGATAATTTTGGTAAAATTTCGGTGTCATCTCGTTCATCAATCCAGTTTTCACGCAATTTAGGCAAGCCTTGATTTAAATCAATTTTGACAGTTGGGTCGGTATAAACGCCTGATGTGTCATAGACCAAAATCGGCTCATTTTTTTCCAAACCGTCTTTTGCCAAGCCAGTTGGCGTATCGGTTAGAGAAATTTCACGAAATGGCACACGAATATCAGGGCGTGAACCTTGTACATAGATTTTGTGAGATGCAGGCAAAATGCGAGTTAAATCTTTGGCATCTTGTTCGTGCTGGTTGATGATGTCGGTTGGGGTTTGATTTGCGGTTTGGCTCATCATAAAATCCTTAAAAATGGCTAAAAAACAAATCAAGCCATCAAAAATCTTATGATGAAAAGAAATAACCATTTAAAATCAAATGGTTATAAAGAAGACTTTGAAAACTTGATTTCCTACGACAGTATGAACTGTATCAGGTTCAACGGATTGCCTAAGCTCTCAGCGACTTTTGCTTTTTTAAAAGCACAACCGCACTCCGTCAAGTTGGATATATTATAACAAAAATTTTATAAATTATCTAAAAAATAATATGGTTGCCAATCCTCTTTTTGCCAATACAGATATTTTCCTTGACTTTCAAACAATCTCAATAACAATTCGCCAAAAGATTGAGCAATCATCGGCATATCGCCAATAAGTCCATAAGTTTCATAAAAACTGTCATAGCAACGACCAAAATTATCCTTAGATAAATCAATTGATAAAAAGTCGCCATTATTATCATGGGCGATATTATACCAATGCACTGATGAACCCTCATTCATCAATTCACCAAATATATTTAAATCCGTTCTTGTTATTTCATCAATACCAACAATTTTATAAGTATATTTTGAATGTATAAAAAGTTCCACGCCATTACAATAACGATAAAATTCCAACAAATCTTTGGGTAACTTTAAATCAGAATGATGGTTCAATTTAGGCATAACATGACAATCTGGATTTGTAGATATTTTTTGTATTAAATCATACATCTTGACAGGTTGGATATAAGATAAATCATTCATTTTTTATAACCCTTTATCATTTTTATCATGGCTTTTATTTTTTAACGCAACATTTCCCATAAATGCAACACAACCGTAATCACAAATAAAATACCTGCAAACTCATAAGGTGCGTAACACGCACCGTTGAAAGTCTAAATCTTTAATTATCTCTATTTGATTGGGTGGTGGTTTTTGAAAAATAACATAAAAATCACGCCCCCAAAATAAAATCCACCGCCATGTCTGCGTGCAATCTGGCAGTATCAAATACAGGAATGTCCAAATCCTCTTGATTGATAAGTAAGCCAATTTCTGTACAACCCAAAATCACGCCTTTTGCTCCTTGTGATTTTAATTTGGCAATGATTTGCAAATAACGCTCTTTGGAATTTTCACAAATTTGACCGACACACAACTCATCAAAAATAATGCGATGAATGTCGGCTCGCTCATCGGAGTTTGGCGTGATGGTCTCAATGCCAAAACTTGCCAACCCGTCTTTATAAAAATCTTGCTCCATGACAAACTGCGTGCCAAGTAACGCCACTTTGTCAATCTTTTGGGCTTTAATGGCGTGAGCAGGGGCATCGACAATGTGTAAAAATGGTACAGAAATACTCGCCAAAATCTGTGGAGCATTTTTGTGCATGGTGTTAGTGGCGAGCAAAATCCCGTCCGCTCCAATGCTTTGGAGTTTGACCGCCATGTCCGCCAAAATCTGCCCTGACGCTTGCCAATCGTCCGCTTTTTGACACGCCACAATCCGCTCAAAATCCACGCTGTATAGGATAATGGGGGCGGTGGTATTTGCCCCTTTGATTTCATTGATTTTTTGGTTAATGAGATTGTAGTAAGTGGCGGTGCTGGCAGGCGACATACCACCCAAAATACCCAAAGTTTTCATTTTGTTTGTCCTGTTTAACTCATAAAAGCCAGTTTATCATAACAAAAATCCCCCACCTTGAAAAGCCAATCCCACCCACAAAACCCAAATTGTTCCATGTGAAACATACCAACCCTTTTGGCGATTGCTACCACCATTTTACCGTGCTTTTTCGCCCAAAAAATGCTATAATAGCCCACAATTTTGGTTGATTTTTTTGATGATTTTAAAGGGTTTAAAATCAACCACCCCATTTTAAGAGTATGAGTTATGAGTGAGATTTCAACGAACGAATATAATGCCAGTAGCGTGCGAGTGCTTCGTGGATTAGAGGCGGTGCGAGTGCGTCCCGGTATGTACATTGGCGATACCGATGACGGTTCGGGGCTTCATCACATGGTGTTTGAGGTAGTGGATAATGCCATTGATGAGGCACTGGCTGGGCATTGTGATGAAGTGCTTGTTACCATTCATGCTGATGAGAGTGTGTCGGTCATGGACAACGGGCGAGGCATTCCTGTGGACATTCACCCAGAGGAGGGCGTGTCGGCAGCGGAGGTCATCATGACGGTGCTACATGCTGGCGGTAAGTTTGATGACAACAACTACAAAGTCTCAGGCGGTCTGCATGGCGTGGGCGTGTCGGTGGTCAATGCCCTATCATCTAAGCTCACGCTCAATATCTGGCGAGACGGCTTTGCCCACACCCAAGACTACACGGACGGCGTGCCTGATTTCCCCCTAAAACAACTCGAACCCACCACCAAAAAAGGCACACAGGTAAGGTTTTACCCAAGTGCTGAGATTTTTAGTGGGACGATTTTTGATTGTGATATTTTAGCCAAACGCCTAAGAGAGTTGTCCTTTTTAAACTCAGGCGTGCGTATCGTTTTGACCGATGAGCGAGACGGCAAGCAGTTTGTGTTTGAGCATAAAGGTGGTTTGGGCGAATTTGTCAGCTACATCAATGATGGCAAACAAACCCTAAACGACATTTTTCACTTCACCGCCCAAAGTACGGACGGCATTGGCGTAGAGGTCGCCTTGCAGTGGTCGGACAGCTTTAATGAAAAGGTGCTTTGCTTTACCAACAATATACCCCAACGAGATGGTGGTACGCACTTATCAGGCTTTCGCTCAGCACTGACTCGCTGTCTTAATCACTACATGGAGAGCGAGGGTATTGGCAAAAAAGAAAAAGTGGCGGTAACAGGCGATGACGCTCGTGAGGGATTGGTGGCGATTGTGTCGGTCAAAGTGCCTGACCCTAAATTTAGCTCACAGACCAAAGACAAGCTCGTATCCAGCGAAGTCAAATCCGCCGTTGAGACGGTCATGCATGAAAAGCTCTCCGAGTTTTTACTTGAAAATCCTGCGTCTGCCAAAGCAATCGCAGGTAAAATCCTAGACGCTGCCCGAGCAAGAGAAGCCGCTCGCAAAGCCCGTGAGATGACCCGCCGTAAGACCTCACTTGATATCGCAGGTCTGCCCGGTAAACTTGCCGATTGCCAAGAAAAAGACCCTGCCTTGTCTGAATTGTACCTTGTGGAAGGGGACTCGGCAGGTGGTTCTGCCAAGCAGGGGCGTAGCCGTAAGACCCAAGCCATTTTGCCCCTAAAAGGTAAGATTCTGAATGTCGAGCGAGCCAGATTTGACAAAATGCTCTCGTCCGCCGAAGTAGGCACACTCATCACTGCTTTGGGGACTGGCATTGGCAAGGACGAGTACAACCCCGACAAGCTCCGCTACCACAAAATCATCATCATGACGGACGCCGATGTGGACGGCTCGCACATTCGCACGCTCCTTTTGACATTCTTTTTCCGTCAAACGCCAGAACTCATTGAGCGTGGGCATATCTACATCGCCCAGCCTCCACTTTACAAAATCAAAAAAGGTAAACAGGAGCTGTATCTAAAAGACGATGACGCTCTAAAATCATATCTACTGTCGTCCACCATTGATGACAATCAGTTGTTTTTGGATAAAGATACCCCTGCGGTGAGTGGTGTGGCACTTGAAAAATTGCTTAATGATTATAACCAAGCTCAAAACATCAAAAACCGCCTTGCCCAAAAATACCCAAGCGTGCTGATTGATGCTCTGACCTTTGTGCCAAAATTGGACATTGAAACACTAAAAGATAAAGTGGCATTGCAGGCGTGGGTAGACACATTGCAAACTGTTTTAAATGAAAAAATAGATAACCTCAACCCAAAAGTTACCCTAGAACCTTTTGGGGGTGATGAGGTGAGCCAAATTTATTTACCAAAAATTACTCTATTTATTCATCAGTTGCCCCAATACCACACACTTGACCATCTGTTTGTTGGCTCTGGTGATTATGGCAGATTGATGAAATTTTCAAGTAGTTGGAATACGATTTTGACACCTGAGAGTTTTATTAGACGAGGTGGTAAGGATTTTGCCATCAAAAACTTTGACCACCTGTGGGAGCAAATCATGGCAGAAGCTCGGCGTGGGCTTGGCATTCAGCGATATAAGGGTTTGGGTGAGATGAATGCTGACCAACTTTGGGAAACTACCATGAATCCTGAAACTCGCAATATGCTCAAAATCACGATAGAGGACGCCATTGAAGCCGACCGCTTATTTAACTGCCTAATGGGTGATGAGGTTGAGCCAAGACGTGCCTTTATTGAAGAAAATGCTCTAAATGCAGACGTTGATGCGTGATGAAAAAGACTGCAAAAATCCTGCTCTATGGGGTGGGATTTTTGTTCATGATATTTTTTGTGGGGATTGTTTGGCAAGTAGCAACGGTTGGCGGTGTTGCCCCTGACCCCAAATTTCTTGAAAAGGCAATTTTCAAAAGTGCTTTGACCCATGCCGACATTCCAAATGACACCATGCACAGAGTCATTACTCAATATCAATGCCAACGAATGACAAATGGGCAAAGTGTATTTGTTTGTCAAATGACCATGTTTTATGACAGAAAAACAGGTGTGGACAAAATCATTACTTATCAAATGAAAATTGAACCAAGTGATGATTTTTGGGGTGAGCGGTGGCGATTGTTGGAGATTAAGACGATTGACATTGCGGACAAACAATGACACCACATTTGCCATTTAAAAAATCTTATGATTTATGGTGTTTTAAACCAAATTAATAAAAAGGAAAAATCATGACCACCTACCGCCTAAAAATCTCACTCGCTAAGCCGTTTTTGCCCATTACCGAGCTACATCGTTTGATTGATGTGGATGTGGCGATGTCATTTGGTGAGCTAGCAACGCACATTGGGGCGGTGTTTGGTACAAAGATGGTGGATTGGCAATTTTTTATCAGTCGCATTAAAGCAGATAATTTGACAAAATTGCAAACATTTGACCAAATCAGTGCTGACAATGATGTGGTGTTTAACGAAGTAAATTTAAATGAAAAAGACTATTTTTATCTAAGTGGTGGTGAGTTTTTATATCGCATTCGTATTGAAAAGTTAAGCCAAAATACTGGCGATATGCCGTGTGTACTCATCAAATCAGTGGGCGAATTACCAACGACAGAGCCAACCACCAATCAGCCAAATGATGAGCATCATAAGGCTTTACAGTTTGAGGCGTTGCTTTTGTCTGCGTTGGCGGTGATTGTCAGTGAAGAAAAAGAGCCTGTGCGTTTTGGTGAGTTGGTGGAAGAAGGGGTGGCGGATGAACTCATTAAAAGAGGTTGGATTCGTCCCTGTGTCAGCTTATCACATCGTGTAAGACTGACATCGGTGGGCGAGAGTGTGCTAAAAGAGGTATTGGAGCGTGCAGGTGTGTTATAGACTTGGTGTTTTGGTCTATTTGCCTTGTACGTCAATCATCCAAACTTCTGCTTGTGAACCTAGCCGAAACGGTATTCCCCAAAAGCCATAGCCTGACGATACTACTACGTGTGTGCCGTTAATCTGTTCGTAGCCATAGGCGACACGGTTTAGAGCTTTGACGATAAAGTTGGCAGGGAAAACTTGACCGTTGTGCGTATGTCCTGATACTTGCAAATCAATCGGTAGCTTAATATTTTCATCAATTTGACTGGGTCTATGGTCTAGCAAAATAACCATATGGCTGGTATCAACACCCGCCATGAGTTCGTGTGTGGTTTTTCGTTCGTGGTTGTGGTCGTCATAACGCCCTATGATGGTGATGGGTGTATTGTTGATGGTTAGGGTGTGTGTTTTATCATCAAGCAAAATCGCCCCACTTTCACGAATGGCTAAGACGATGGCAGATCTTTCGTCTGTTTTGTATAGGTCATGATTGCCCAGACTGGCGATGGCGTTGCCATTGACGGATTTGACAAGTTTATCAAATGCCACGTCCATACCTTTGTCATAATAAGCGTATGTATCATCGTCCATGATGTCGCCCGGCATGATGAGTAGGTCGGCTTTTTCGTGCCTAATAATGTCGGTGAGGCGGTTTAGCTGACGTACGCCTACCAAATTGCCCAAGTGCGTATCGCTCACCATGGCAATGCGAAGGGGGTTTATGGGTTTGTCAATCTGTAATGACAGATGACGTACGGTAGGTATGTACGCATTATAAACTGATAGTCCCACAAGCCCAACAAACACGCCCACTCCAAACAGACGCACCATGCCATTTGTGGTGGTGTCTACGCCTGCCCAACGTGCCAAACCAACGATGCCAAATGTGATGATGATGGCAAGCATACCAAGCCATAGCACCGCAAGATATCCTACGCCCAAACGAAACAACCCTACAAATAATGTTGCCAAAAATAGATGAGATAGGATAAATGTGCCAATCATCACTGCGGTTTTGGCGGTAGGTAAGTAAGGTTTTATGAGCCAAAATAGCCCTTTTGCCCCTATATAGGTAAAAATTTCAATCAATAAAATTGTGATGGATAAAAAGAAAAGTCGTCTCATGGCAATATGATAAATGGTAGATAAAAAGGCTTCTTATAAAATCAGTGCACTAAACAATGTGATGAGTGGGCGATGTTGATTTATTAAGCTCAAAAAAATCAAGTGCTTGGCGTGGTATAAAACTTGTGTCAAACTTTTTGGTGGTATGATGATAATTTAAAAAACCAATATGTCCGCCGTATTTGGTGTTGAGTAAGCACACATCATCAGACACATCGCTTGGTTCGGCGGTCAAGCCCAAAAAGGGGTCATCGCAGGCTGTGATAATGAGTGTGGGTTTTTTGATGTTGATTAAAAAGGGTAGAGCAGACGATTGACGATAATAATCGTTTTTTGAGCGAAAACCATGACGAGGGGCGGTAAAAATATTATCAAAATCACCAATGCGTTTGGCGGATTTGAGGGATTTTAGTTCATCGGGTGTTAGATGGTTGTCTAGGGCTTTTTTGATGATGGGGTTTAGTAGGTATGGTGTATAAATATGTCGTCCCAAAAGTCGCTCCATTGCGATGGCAGAGCTTGCCAAATCTACTGGTGCAGACACCACCACAGAGCGAATGGGGATAGCGTTTGTGTCGTACTCTCCCATATATTTGGCAAGGGCATTGCCCCCCAATGAGACACCGATGGCATAAATTTGGTCAAATTCTTGGGCTAAATGGGTCAAATAATGATGAATCTCAGTGGTGTCGCCTGCGTTATAAAAAACCTTGCCAGAGACTGCCACACCACCACACGAACGAAAATGTGCCACCACAAAATGACAATCCGCCTCATGTATGGCTTTGGCTAGGTTTTTGGCATAATGGCTTTGGCTTGACCCTTCCATGCCATGAAAAAGAACGATGAGTGGTTTTTGGTATTTGCCGTCTATTTTGACATCATCTGTGAGTAGATAATCAAACGCCACATCGCTTTCTTGCAAACTGTCTTTGATTAAAAGACGGGTGTAAGCAGGCGTGTGTTTGATGACATAACGAGGCAAAATGGTTTGTAAATGGGGATTTTTTAGCCAAATGGGTGGGTGAAAGTCGGTGTTTGGATAGGTCATGTTCATGCAGATAAATGTACAAATGTCGCATTTTGGCACATTTGTGGTGAATTTTCAAGGCAGGCATGGTGAATGTGTGTGGTATTTTTGTGCCAATTTTATAATAACTCAACTCCAAAACCATGCTACAACACCCCTCCATGGCATATTTAGTAAAACTTAAACAAAAAGCCCCCAAATTATCTTGAATTGTGTGGCAACCAACCAAGTTGCCATAGCTTTTGGCGTAGATGAAGCACCATTTGTGTTTGGGTTAAAAGTAACAATCAGGTGATCTTGCTTGTGGTAGTGGGGGGTTATCGCTATTTTAAGATAAGTATAGTGATTTAACTTCAAAAACCACCAAAACCGTTCGCCCCAAGCTAC
>NZ_BCYQ01000035.1 GCF_001598275.1 Moraxella oblonga NBRC 102422 | reverse complement strand
ATAATATCAAAATTTTAACAGACTAAACACTCTTATTCAATCTTAGAATAAAAAAATCCAAAATTATTATTTTATAGGCATAACCGCTTTAATTACAATAAGCCAAATTTATCATCAATATATCAAAAGGTTTTGCCAAATGCCCACACACACTCATCATTCCACCCATTCCACCACAAATCGCCAAATGAACCGCCAATTACACGCTCGCCATTTACAACTGCTCTCCATTGGCGGTGTGATTGGGGCGGGGTTTTTCTTAGGGGCTGGGCGTACCATCAGTTTGGCTGGCACTTCGGTGCTGATAGTCTATGCTTTGGTGGGCTTATTTGTGTTTTTGGTAATGCGAGCGATGGGCGAGCTGTTGTTGTCGGATTTAAATTTTCGCTCCTTTATTGATGTTATTGACCGTTATTTGGGGCGTGGTGCGTCCTTTGTGGTGGGGTGGAGCTACTGGCTGTGCTGGCTGATTATTGCCATTGCCAATACCGTTGCGATGACAGGTTATATGCAGTTTTGGTATCCAGATATTGCCCTTTGGTTGCCAGCAACTTTGAACATTGCATTGATTGTTTTTGTCAATTTATTATCGGTCAAATGGTTTGGCGAGGTGGAAAGTTATCTTACCCTTATCAAAGTCATTACAATGTTTATCATCATTGGTACGGGGCTTGTTTTGCTCATCACAGGGGCAAAGGTGGGTGAGTATCGGGCGGACATTGGCAATTTATTCAATCCACAAAACTTTATGCCACAAGGCTTGGCAGGGTTTTTTGCCGCCTTTCAATTAGCCGTGCAAGCCAATGCAGGGGCAGAGCTGGTCGGCACGGCAAGTTCAGAAACAAATAATCCCAAAGAAAATCTACCCAAAGCGATTAACCAAATTCCCATTCGGGTAATGCTCTTTTTTGTTGGCAGTTTGGCGGTAATTTTGGCGATTATTCCTTTAGCCGACATTCGGGTGGGGATTAGCCCTTTTGTGCAATTATTTGGACTGCTTGGCTTTGGGGCGGTGGCTGGGGTCATCAACTTTGTGGCGTTGTCGGCAGGGGTTTCTAGTGCCAATAGCGGTCTGTACTCGGCATCTCGTATGGTCTATGGCTTGGCAATGCAGGGCAATGCCCCAACATCATTTGGCAAACTAAGCAAACAAGGCGTGCCTGTTTATGGTGTGATTTATTCGGCATTGTATTTGGCACTCTCATTTGCTCTACTTTATGGGGCGGACAATGTGGTGCAAGCCTTTGTGCTGATTAGCACGGTGTCATCGGTGTGCTTTATTTTGATTTGGGCGGTGATTTTGCTGGCGTATTTACGCTATCGCAAAACCGCCCCACACCTACACCAAACTTCAAGCTACAAAATGCCCTATGGCAAAGCCTTATCTTATCTAACGCTTGTGTTTTTTGGCTGGGTTTTGTATTTGTTTAGCCAAAATCCTGACACCGTCAAGGGGCTGTTGTTTGTGCCTGTGTGGGTGGCAGTTTTGTTGGGTGTTTATTTGTGTTGGTTTAGAAAATCAGAATGAGAGAAAGTGAGGATGAAAGCCATCAATGATGTTTTATTGATGGTTTTTTTATTGGTTTTGTTATTTTTGTTGTGCAAAACGAATAAACATATTCCATTTTGTAAATTTTCTTTATGATGTAAATATCTTACAATCTGCTATTATGAGTTTGATATATTTTAAAGGATAATATGAACACACTACCTTTATTTTTTAATCTGCAAAATCGCTCTGTATTAATCATTGGTGGTGGTGATGTTGCCATTCGTAAAGCCACACTAATCAAATCGGCAGGGGCAAGCATTACTGTTATTGCAAAAAATATTCATGATGAATTAAAAGTATTGTTAAAAGATGATAATCATACATTGATTGTCAAATCTTATGATAAAGATGATTTAAATGCTGATTTTGCTTTTTGTATTGTAGCGACCGATGACAATGAATTAAACCGCCAAATTTACTATGATTGCAAAGTATTAAACTTGGCGGTAAATGTTGTGGATACACCAGAATTGTGTGATTTTATTTTTCCTGCGATTGTTGATAGAGCTCCGATTATGGTAAGTATATCATCAAATGGCAATTCACCTGTTTTGGCTCGCCTTATCCGTGCCAAAATAGAAAGTGTATTACCAAGCAATATCGGAAAATTGGCACAAGTGGCAGGTCAATTTAGAGATGTGATTAAAGAACGTTTGCCCAATGTCAATGCCAGACGTAAATTTTGGGAAAAAATTTTTGGTGATAATTTAAATGGCATTGGCGTGTTTTCCCATAGTCAAAATATTAATTTTGATGAATTGCAAAATCAATTAATCAACTTTGAAAAATCCAATCACAATCAAGGTGAAGTATATATTGTTGGAGCGGGTGCAGGCAGTCCTGATTTATTAACGTTTAGGGCGTTGCGATTAATGCAACAGGCGGATGTTGTGTTGTATGATGCTTTGGTTTCTGATGAGATTGTACAATTATGTCGGCGTGATAGTGATAAAATCTTTGTGGGTAAAAAACGCTCCTGCCATGCCAAATCTCAAGATGAAATCAATCAAATGCTTGTGGATTTGGCAAAACAAGGTAAGCGAGTATTACGATTAAAAGGGGGAGATCCTTTTATTTTTGGGCGTGGGGGCGAAGAAATGCAAGCGTGCCAAATGGCAAGCATACCCTATCAAATCGTCTGTGGCATTACGGCGAGCCTAGCGGGAGCAAGCGGTGCGGGCATTCCGCTTACGCATCGGGGCGTGGCGACTTCGGTCAGATTTTTGACTGGGTGCTATCAGGCGGACAAGAATTTTAATGGGTTAAAAAGCACATACCAAGCCGATGAAACGTTGGTGTTTTATATGGGTTTGCACGCCCTTGAAAAAGTGGTGGCAAGTTTAATAAATGACTTGCCAAGCGATATGCCTGTGGCGATTATTTCTCATGCCAGTTTGCCCAATCAAAAAGTGCTGATTGGGAATTTGAGTAACATTGTAGAAAAACAAGCAGTTGCCAATTTGCCTGCTCCTGCAATCATCATAGTGGGAAAAGTGGTTACTCTTTCACAAAGATAGATATTTATATAAAAAATACCACCATTTTTTTATAAAATAAAATTGAGTATTGGTAAATTTATCGCTATAATTTGACAAATTTTCACATAATTTGACATAAATTAGGGGTGTTTTATGGCACAAGTCATTCCATTTAGCAAACTTGGTAAAGATGATGTAGAGATTGTTGGCGGTAAAAACTCATCATTGGGTGAGATGATTAGTAATTTGGCTAATGTGGGCGTGTCCGTGCCAAACGGCTTTGCCACCACTGCCGAAGCATTCAACCGTTTTTTAAACGAAACAGGCTTACTTGACAAAATCAATGCCGAACTTAGAGGGTTAAATGTTGATGATGTTGAAAAATTAGCCGAAGTTGGTGCTAAGGTGCGTGGTTGGGTTATCGCCCAAGAGTTACCCAAAGATTTAGAAGATGAGATTCGTGCCGCTTTTGATGAGCTGACAGGTGGTGCTGATGTGGCGGTGGCGGTGCGGTCAAGTGCGACTGCTGAGGATTTGCCTGATGCGTCTTTTGCAGGTCAGCAAGAGACTTTTTTGAACATTCGTGGCATTGATAATGTACTGATTGCTATTAAAGAGGTTTTCGCCAGTCTGTATAATGATCGTGCGATTGCCTATCGTGTCCACAAAGGTTTTGAGCATGCAGGCGTGGCGTTGTCGGCAGGCGTTCAACGCATGGTGCGTTCGGAAACTGGCACATCTGGTGTGATGTTTACACTTGATACTGAGAGTGGGTTTAATGATGTGGTGTTCATCACTGCAAGCTATGGCTTGGGCGAAATGGTGGTACAAGGGGCAGTAAACCCTGATGAGTTTTATTTATCCAAAAAACTACTTGCTGAAAATCGTCCTGCGGTGGTTCGCCGCAATCTTGGTTCAAAACACATCAAGATGGTCTATGGCGATGAGGGTAGCACCAAACGCTCTACCAAAATTGTGGAAGTGGATAAAGCCGATCGCCAGCAGTTTGCTCTTACTACTGATGAGTTAACCGCCCTTGCCAAACAAGCTCTCATTATTGAAAAGCATTACGGTTGCCCAATGGATATTGAATGGGCAAAAGATGGTGATACAGGTGAGCTGTTTATCGTCCAAGCTCGCCCCGAAACAGTCAAATCTCGCCAAGACAAGACCAGCATGGAGCGTTATGTCATTAATTCCAAAGAGGCAAAAGTTCTGTGCGAAGGTCGTTCTATCGGTCAGCGTGTGGGGGCGGGTAAGGTGCGTATTGTAACATCACTTGCTGAAATGGGTAAAGTGGAGGAGGGCGACGTACTGGTTTCTGACATGACTGACCCAGATTGGGAGCCTGTGATGAAACGTGCGTCCGCCATTGTTACTAATCGTGGTGGTCGTACTTGCCATGCTGCCATCATCGCTCGTGAGCTTGGCGTGCCTGCCATCGTTGGTTGTGGCAATGCTACGGAGATTTTGACTGATGGTCAAGAAGTTACCGTATCATGTGCTGAGGGTGATACAGGCTTTATTTACGATGGTCTTTTGGATTTTGAAGTACAAAAAAATTCTGTCGCCAGTATGCCACAGCTTAGCTTTAAGGTTATGATGAATGTGGGCAATCCTGACCGTGCCTTTGATTTTGCCCAAATTCCTAACGAAGGCGTGGGTTTGGCTCGTTTAGAATTTATCATCAACCGCATGATTGGTGTTCACCCCAAAGCTTTACTCAATGTGGATACCTTGCCCCAAGAGACCAAGACTCAAGTATTTGAGCGTATTGCTGGCTATAATTCGCCTGTTGAATTTTATATCAATAAACTCATTGAGGGTATTTCTACCCTTGCGGTGGCGTTTAGTGATAAGCCTGTGATTGTGCGTATGAGTGATTTTAAATCCAATGAATACGCCAACTTGATTGGTGGTAAGCTCTACGAACCACACGAAGAAAACCCCATGCTAGGTTTTCGTGGGGCGAGCCGTTATATTTCAGAGAACTTCCGTGATTGCTTTGAGCTTGAATGCCGTGCCTTAAAATATGTGCGTGATGACATGGGGCTGACCAATGTCAAAATCATGATTCCTTTTGTGCGTACAACAGGAGAGGCAAAAGCAGTCATCGAGCTTCTTGAAAAGCATGGTCTCAAACGTGGCGAAAATGGCTTAGAAATCATCATGATGTGCGAGCTACCCACCAACGCTCTCTTAGCTGATGAGTTTTTGCAACACTTTGATGGTTTCTCCATTGGTTCAAACGACCTAACACAGCTCACGCTAGGGCTTGACCGTGATAGTGGTATCGTCTCACATCTATTTGATGAGAGAGACCCTGCGGTCAAAAAACTGCTTGGCATGGCAATCAATGCCTGTAAAGCTCAAAATAAATACGTCGGCATTTGCGGTCAAGGACCCTCTGATCACCCAGACCTTGCCAAATGGCTCATGGAGCAGGGTATTAGCTCAGTATCATTAAATCCTGATACGGTGTTAGATACTTGGTTGTTTTTAGCCAAATAATTTTTGGTTTTAATGATAAGGCAATCTTTGGGTTGCCTTATTTTGCTTTTATTATAAAATATATATTTTGGAAAAAAATATGTTAAGTCATTGCTTTAATCGCCTTTTTGATATACATCAATTGCACACTCCACGAGATTTTGTGCCAATTGCCAATGTACCTATTTGTCTTGAAATCGGAGCAGGCAAGGGCAAGCACGCTTTGCAATTTGCCCAAAATAATCCTGATAAAATGTTATATGCCGTAGAACGCACCGCCAATAAATTTGAGGCAATGCAAAAATTAAAAACGGACAATACGCCCAATCTATTCCCCATTCACGCTGATGCGATTGCTTGGAGTGTATTTGCTCTTTATCCAAAACAAATCACAGAATGTTTTATTTTATATCCAAATCCAGAACCACATAATAAAAATCAAAGATTTACCAATATGCCATTTTTTGAATTTTTATTATCTAGAATGGCAGATAATGCTACCATTACGATTGCCAGCAATATTGATGATTATATTAAAGAGAGTGAAAAAAATTTACAGAAAATTTGGCAATTACCTTTTATTAAAAATACTATTCCAAATCATTCACAAAGAACTCATTTTGAAATAAAATATTTGGCAAGAGGAGAGTTATGCCAAGAACTGATAATTACCAAACCCACCAATTACAAAACCCGTTTTGATGATATATTGCCAAAACATTTATGGGATACTGCCAATGACTAAAAAACGCATTGCTATTATTGGGGCTGGGGCAAGTGGCTTAATGTGTGCCGATTATTTAAGTGATTTTGATTGTGATATTTGTGTTTATGAACAAATGCCAAGTGCAGGGCGAAAATTATTATGGGCAGGCAAAACAGGATTAAATCTAAGCCATAATGAACCAATTGATAAATTTATTGACCGATACGACACAAAGGCATTTGCTCATCTTATTCGGCAATATGATTGTCATTGGATAGAGAGCTTTTGTCATCAATTAGGTGTTGAAACTTATATTGGCTCAACAGGTAGATTATTTCCTGTGGCAATGAAAGGTTCACAATTTTTAAGAGCGTGGCTTAATAAGTTAAGACATAAAGGGGTACAATTTTTTTATAAACATAAATGTATCAATGTAGATAATCATACAGTCTATTTTGATAATGACAATCATCAATTTTCTCAAAAGTTTGATGCCATTATTTTGGCGTGTGGTGGATTATCGTATCCCAAATTGGGCAGTACAGGCGAATGGGTTGGTTGGTTTGGTAGTAATGAAATAAATCCAATGACTGCCAGCAATATTGGTATTTGTCATAATTGGTCGTCTTATATGGTAGAATATTATGGAAAGCCATTAAAAAGAGTAACATCTTGGGTTGATAATGATAAACCAAAAAATAATCACAAAACAAGTAATAAAAAAGAGAATGGTGATATTATTATCACTCATTATGGATTTGAAAGTGGGCTGGTTTATAAATTAAATAGGGATTTAAAAGAGGGGTTTAAGCATACTGGTAAATTGATGCTAACTTTGGATTTGTTGCCTGATGTTGATTTTGATAAATTGTTGACAAAATTAAAGAGCATAAAAAAACAATCTTTAAATACACTATGGCAAAAGGCAGGATTGGATAAAATTAAAATCGCTTTATTAAGAGAATGCGTTGATAAACAATATTGGCACAATGGTGAAAAAATGGCATTTTTTATTAAAAATTTGCCTATTTCTTTTGAGGGTTTTCGTCCAATTGATGAGGCAATTAGCACAGCAGGAGGTGTAAAATTTGATGGTTTAAGTTATTTTCAATTAAAATCCAATCCTTATGTATTTGTGTGTGGGGAAATGCTAGATTTTGATGCCCCAACGGGTGGATATTTATTGACCGCTTGCTTTGCGACAGGGCGGGGCTGTGGGCAGAATGTGGCGGAAGTGTTAAATTTAATAAAAAGGTAAGACAAATACCACATTCTATTAAATTTAATATTATAATGTATTTTGATAAATAAATGCCCTATCTTTTTCTTGGGAGTTTTTCTCTTGAATGGCAAGTGGGTTGTTTTCAATCATTTCATTTTCATCGTCCGAAAAAATATAATAAGGTTTGCCATTATTTATCATATATTCATTGGCAAATTGAGTGGCATAGAGTTCAATGGCGGAATCTTGAATACCGATTAAAATATCCAAATCATTTTCATCATAAAAATCCAATACTGATATGGCAATTAACAAAAATTCAAAACATAAAGATTCTGGAAATCCGTCATCTTCGCGTTCTGTGAGTTCTTGTTCAATAATGCGTTTTAGGGTTTTAAAATGTGCTTGATTTTGAATATGATTAGGGTTTAATTGATTGATAAACTCTTGAATGTTATTTGGAATGTGAATGCCATAATGGATTAAATGCGATAATGCTCTTTTTAGGGCATTGATACTGATAAAATATTCGTTAGTTTGGGTGTATTGCATTGTTAATTATTCCAAAAATACTTTCGCTAATTTATCCGCATTTGTTCGAGCGTTTAAAGTTGTTAATAAGGCAAATGCCCCAATAAATTTTCGGTTAATAAAGATTGGTTTTTTTATCATTTTTTTATCTATCACCAAGCATTTTAACCGCCAAAATATGTTTACATAATCCTCGATGAGTTTGATATTTAGCATACCATTGACAAGTGCATTTATAGTCATTATTTTTAATTGAAACTGTATAAAGATGTTCCCCACTTTTTACAGTTGCCAATAATTCATTGGCATGATGATGAGTAATTTTAATATTTTCATCACTAATTAGTTTTTTAGCATTTTTTAAACGTGGATTTAACGATAAAATATTTTCCATTTTAAAAGGTAAACGGCGATAAAAATGCTGATTGGAATATAAATCAAAACCCAACATGCCAATAGCAGATAAATGAGCAGTTAAACTATCCATATCTCCAATATAAATCCCTTGTTCTATGGATAATAAAGTAGGATTAAATATTTCATTACTTTTTAATAAAGAATTAAGAGCATAAATATATTCTACAGGTAACTCATGGGTCATTTTTTCTAGAATATTTCCTTCACCAGAAAAACCACGATGATTATCAGGAGATAATGCTAAAGTTAATCTCATATTTTTTATATAAATTTGTAATGCCATACTTTTATTTGTATTATTAGTAGTATCTATATTTTGATTTTCAGTATTTTGATAAAATACCATTTCATCAATATAGGGTAATAACATTTCTAACAATCTTAATCGTTCTATACCACCAATTTGAATACTATTGGCTGTAGCAATAGGGCTAATGGTACAGCGATTAGCACGATAAGTTAAATACATGGTGGCAGTATTTTTTGTTTTAGGTAATTGATTAAAGAATTGCACAGTTTGCATTTTATTAAGACGGAATAATTCATTCATTTCTGCTAGATATAATTGTACACTGGTTAATCCTTTAATCCAACGTTCTGGTAATTTTACCTTTTTCTCAATAATATCATGTTTTATTGTACTTATTTTAACTTCTTTTTCACCGACCCCCAGCATCATTAAATCTTGTTTTTTAATGCTGTTTAATGCATTTAACATGGGTTCATTAAAATCTACATTGGTTGTACCACTCGCAATAAATTCACCATCAATATTATCGGATAAAATATCAAGCCGTGCATATACACCATTACAAGAAGAAAAACCTTCAAAGCGTAATTGTTCTTGCCCTGCAGTAACAATAGGGTCTAATAATCGTACTGGAATTGGTGAAAAACTGGAGCGTACCACACGACTAATACATAATAAGGCTTTGGCAGTTAATAAAGGGTCTTTCATTTCTCCCCAAAAAAAGCAAGGAATCTGTTGTAATTCTTCAATATCGGTATGATGTGATAATAATAACTCATTGAAACTAGGTTGTTTAATGATACGGCTTTGGGTTCGATATGAAAATTCTAAAATGTCAGACATGATATTCTCCTATCATAATATATTAATGAGATAATTTATCAATTTTATTGACAATAGTTTTTAATCCATTGGACAATAATAAAAACTCATGGATTTTTTTTACGATTTTATCACTTGGTTTTTGACTTAGATTATTTAATAATAGATAATAAATCTCCAAATATTTTTTAAAATGGGTTGGTAGTTTATCTTTAAAATCAAGAAGTATCAGTGTTTTTTCGATAATCTCTAAAAGGACAGTTTGATAAATCGGTTCATATTGCGATAAACTTTGTACGCATTCTAAATATCGGCTAAATGGAGCAGAAGTATAATTTATCCATTGACTGCTATGGCAAGAAAATAGTTCAATGTCTAATTTAAATTGGGTAATGGCATAAATGATTGTATCGAGACCTGCTAATCGCACTACTTTATCTTTGGCAAATAAACATGCCACTAAAATAAATTGTGTATAGGTATTATATGGATAATCATCATTCATGAGCCGTTCTAATAATGGTAAAGTGTGTTTATTTAGAGCATTATCATCATAAAATAAATAGCTGGATAAAAACTTATCATAATCTGTTTGATTAATTGGCATTAAATATTTTGCTAATAACAAAATGTGAATAATCAAACTATCTATATAGATATAATTATTTTTACCTATATAATAACAGCTTTGCCGATAAATATCACTACTATGAGCATGTCTAAAATATTCTGCCACTTGAAATTGAATGGTATATTGTCCTGTTTGTATATCAAACCATTTGCCTTTATTCCAATCATACTCTCGTTCTATCACAGGACTTAGTCGATAATCTAATCCAATTTCATGATTGATTATTATCTTATCAAATAATTTACTGTCTGTATGATTAAAGTCTAATATAATATGAGGATAATGTGTTTTCACAATAGTTGCAAATACTCCACGCCACCCTTGATAAAAACTTTCTTTATGTTTACCATCAAATATTTTTAAAGTATTATTAATAGATTGTTTTAGTGTGTCCAATAATCCTTGTTTAATATGAGGATTTTCAGAATTTTTTTCTAATATTTTTTGTTTTTTATTGACATCAGCATTTAATGTATCTATATTTTCTTGTACGGATTTTAAACGCATCAATTGTGATTGATGTGGTGAAGGTAAAGTTTCGGTTAATTCTATTAAACCAAATGCTAACTTTAAACTTTCAAGAATTAATTCATTATCTAATTGCTCTAATAATAGAATAGCAGGTTCAATATTTACTCGAGGCATTCTAGCTAATGCAACCGCATAATCAGTTAAATCAACCATTATATTAGCATTTTGATAAGCAATTAAACGCTCTACTAATATTTTAGGCTCAATAAAGGCGGGAAAATGAGTTGGTGTAGATAGTAAAGGTAAAGCAATATTTTGTTGATGAAGCCAAATAAATTGTTGAATGACTGCTTGATAGGATTTTAAAAATTTAAATTGTTTAAAATAATAATCTGATAAATTAATTTTTTCATCAGTATTCTCAAAAATTGCATTTAAAAAATCTATTTTAAATAAATTAAATAAGAGATTTTCAGAATATTTATGACGATATTTTTCCAAAACGGATTTTACTTGTTCTAAATTATTATCAGTAAATAACTGATTGGGTTTTAAATGTAACCAACTTGCCATAAATATTTCAATATCTACAGGGTTTTTAGAATATTCTAATTGTCCAAAATTAAATAATAAATCATTAAAATCTTGATATAATGTAATTTTTTTATGGTCAGAAAAATAGTCAATAGTTACTTTGCTATTATAATGATAATGTATTGTTGTTAATAATTCTGTAATATTATTTTTTTGAGGGGTATTTTCTTCTTTATAAATAGGAGTAAGTAAGTTTTGAATATCATTTGGTAAACTATGAAATATCGATTCGATATGACTGTGTAAATTTTCCCATTCATCACCCAAAATCTCACTATTCGCATATTTAACCAGTAGTTTTATCGCTCGTTCTTGTAAAGATAAATCTGATACAAATAATACATGACTTAATAAAGATGATAATGGAATGATCAGTTTATGATTTTGTTTTAATAATTTGTCAAATAAAATAATTAAATTTTTAATTGTACCTTTATATTCTATATTTATCATTATTGGGTTTAAATATGATAGAAATTCCTTGAGTTTAAAATCTTTATGATTAATAATAGATTTAATAGTATCTATAGCAAAATTAATCGCTACTTTATTATTACTATATAATAATACAAAGAGATGTTCTTGTAAATTTAATAATTCATCATCACTTGGTTTTAAAGTGATAAATAAATCTTTAAAGAATTTCTTACTGTTTTGTTTCCATAAATTAGATTGAATTTCAAGGCATTTTTCTAAAACAAATTGCCGTTCTAATTTCCCTAGTTTGATATATTCTGGAATAAAATAGAGCCAATATTCTCCATTCGTTGAATGTGGTTGTTCTTTGACACCCCAAAAAGATCTCCAATAAATGCTGGTTTCATAATCAAATAAACTGATTAAATCACGGTTTGGAATATCTAATTTTAAAAATTGATGTTTATAAATTGGTAAACTAACAAGATTTTGCCAATCTTTTCTATTAGGTAACATCGTATTTACTAATGCATTAGCAAATATTTGAGCATGATAATCAATAAGATGAGCTGTTTCTAATTTTCTTAATAACCAGTAATCTAAAATTCTTTCTTGTTTTATAACTTCGTTAAAAAATGCGTTAAATACATCTTTAAATTCAAAATGTTTGATAATATCAAAAATCATTTGATATTTATTATTTTTTTTATCATAGATAGTGTAAAACTCTGGGTCATTCATGTAATTTAAAACATCATTAAAACAATTAAACCAACGAGTATTAAAATCACTGGCTGAGAATAGTCCAAGTGCCAGACAAAATAACATTCGTTGGTGATTGGCATCACCTCTTATGCCCCAATTAGTTTTTCCATTGTTACTTAAATCTTGCCAATCTAAATAATAATGACGAGCTTTATTTAAACGTTTTTTTAATTCGCTGATATTGCCTTGTTTGTGTGTATTTAAGAAAGGAATAATTTGATTTAAATCTCCATTTTTAATCATTTCATCAAATTCTGTAAAAATGGCGGTTTTGTCTTTTTTAGTATTATGATGGTTGGTATTTATTGTGGGCATTTCAGCAGGTGTACCATCTTCCTGATAACCTTTGGCTTTTTTGGCTTTAATAAGTTTTTGGGCATCTTCTTGACAGCTTGTTTCATCATCAAATGTTTTGGTTTTACTTTGTCCTGCTGTGCCAATTCTACCAAATGTAACGGTATGGTTATTGCCATTGACACTAATTTGCCAGAATTTTGCTGATGTTTCGTCTTGGTAAGTTAGATAGCATAACATTTGCTTTCCTTATGCGTAAAATTTGTTTCATTGTAGCATAAAACAATTTGCTTGGCTATGTAGAAAAAAAAAGGGGGAGGGGGGTGAATCAGTTTTTTGTTTGGCTAAATTTACCGTATTTTAGAAAATGAATGACTTCATTAGCAACATGGCGATCTAAAATAAGTTGTGTATGACTGACGGGTAATACCAGATAATCACTCGCCTGAGGTAAAGTGGTCTCAGACAGATAAACTGTGCCATCATTGGTGCGAGCGGTTGGGTCTAGGTGGTGTCGATGATTGTGATAGGTCAATAGAGGTAGCCCCAACCCAAACGAGCGAGTACCTGCAATAACCCCAAACGGCACACCATTGGGAGGTGGCACACATACACCGTCTAGGGCGTTGGGGTAGGCTTTATGGACAAGGGGTGGCAGTAGGCGATTGGCATAGTTGGCACAGATACTCCCCATGTGGGGTGTGCCAAGTGTAACACAACGACCGATTTGCCAATAATTGCCATACTGAGCCAAAAAATGACGCATCACCAACCCACCTAAACTATGACCGACCAAATGAATGGGTTTGGTAGGGTCATGATGATGACTAAGCCAAGTGTGCAAACGTTGGCTGTGTTTGTCAATGGATTGGGTGAGACTGTGATAACTGGGGGCGTGGCTGTCAAACCCTGCTTGGGCGAGCTTTTTGGCGAGAGGTCGCATATACAAACCATTCATATGCAGACCATGTACCAAAAGGACAAATGGTGGATTGGTTTTGCGTTGTGTGGTCGCCAAAACTAGCCTACTTATTTGCCACGATAAGTGATACGACCCTTTGACAAGTCGTAGGGGGTCATCTCAACCTTGACACGGTCACCTGTCAAAATGCGAATGTAGTGCTTACGCATTTTACCAGAAATGTGAGCGATGATTTCGTGTCCGTTGTCAAGTCGAACCTTAAAAAGAGTGTTTGGTAAAGTATCGATCACTTCGCCTTCAAATTCAATGATGTCGTCTTTTTTTGCCATAGGTACTTTAAATTTAAAAAATAAGGACTTATTCTACCTTAATTTTATGCAAAAATCTAGTGTCTTTTATTTAAGGTTAAGAATACAAATGTTCTCTTATCTCTATCAACGTTTTGATGACAAGGTAATATTGTGGCTGTTCTTGCAATGGACTTTTTTCAAATGCTAATGTTGTTTGTTTGATGAGTTGGTCAGCTTTTTGTAATAATTCATCATAATCAAACTGCCCTGATTTTATTGCCAAAAGTTCATCACGATTTTCCCTTTTTACTACTACCTTGCCTAAATTGGCAATATCTAATGCGGTATACAAAAGCCGAAATGTGTGCATGATGTTTTTGCTATCATAACCTTTGCCATGTGTGAGTGTGTTGTGGTATCGTTCGTCATTTCTATGTTCCACCCAATGCCAATATTCTGTATAATCTTGGCAGTATTTACTATAACCCATTTGATTAAATGATAAATAGCCAATAGGATTTAAGCCTTTGGGAATAGAACTTAATGCCACATCGTTGGCATCATCATGATTGATGATGCCTTTGAAATCATCACCTACAAACATGGCATACATATGGATACTGTGAGGCATTTTTGATAAACCTATTTGGGATTGGTCTAAATGATTGATGGTGAGCCAGTCTTTTAAATCAATGCTCTTTTGGTTATCAAATACCACACAAAAATCCAAAATGCTCTTTTTCTCTTTTGCCATGGGATTGTTTATTTTTTTATTAAGCCCACGAGATTTTTTGATTTGACTTAGGGCAAATCCTGCAAAGGTTTTTTGACAAATTTTAGAAACAAACCATTCGGTCTTAAAATGGTTCATGAGCGGGTGTTTATATAGGATTTTATCAGATGGCGTGGCAAGCAATTCCATGATATTGGGGTTATTTTGCAACAGCAATTCTACAAATCTACCCAATTCATAATACACCACGTCATTGGTGGCATTGCTGATTTGGGGAATATAATCATCGTGCAAGCCATAATAATGTGGCTTTGGTAGATAAAACACCCCTTTGATGTCGGTGTCTGATGTGGGTGTGTCTAAGCCATAGGCACGACTGCCAGAGATACATTCTAATAAAATCAAATCATGGGCTTTTAAATAGTTAATATCTATCATAATATTTGTCTTTACTGCTAAATATTAAAAACTGTTTTTCTAAATAATTTATCTAGTACATCAACATCACCTTTTGGCTTTTGTGTAAAAATCATGTTTTGGGTATTTTGATAAAGGCTGATGGTAAATTTTTGTAATGATGGTGATAATTGGTATAAATGGTTTTCATCATAAGATTGTTTGATGGTTAAAACTTCTTTTATTTGGTTGGTGTCATGCTTATCCAATAAAATGAACATTTCACTCATTAGCACAGGTGGTATGCTTTGATAATCATCTATCCATAAACTTGCTAATAATGCACGAATGAGATAGCACCATTTTTTAAGTTTGATGGGGCTGTTTAAATCCAAATCTAACATGGATTTTTTGGCAAGACCTTGATAATGATGATAAACAGATTGTGGGTTAAAAAAATCATACTGAATGGATTTAATTGATTGTATAAAATCGCTATTGCTGTGATAAACAATGGGAGAGTTAATCCATTCAAAAATTACAGCATTGGATTTATGAATGTGAGTAAGCACTTTTTTGATGTCCCAACCACCAATATCAAAAGGTACATCAAATAATTGATGATTGATAAATTCAAAAGTATCTTTGCCATGATAGATTTGTAAGTACCAATCAGGGTGATGATGATAAACCAACCTAACATCATAATCACTGTCAGGACTTGCAAAACCCCAAGCACGACTGCCACTCTCTATGGCGTGTAGTGGCGTGATAGTGTGATTTTGGCAAGTTGTATGTAAAACATCTATTATTTGAGTATTCATTATAACAACCAAGTCAGTGCAATAGGTAGCCAAACGGCTGTAACCAGCCCATTAATCGCCAAGCCAAATGCAGAATATCGTCCTGCGGTGGGGCTGATTGTCCATGCCTCTACCGTGCCAATGGCGTGAGCAACCAAGCCCAATGCCAAGCCTTTGGCTCTATCGTCTTTGACGTTTTTAAATACCATTCGGCACACGCCTGCCCCCAAAATGCCTGAGACGATGATGATGAGGTTTGCCATGACAAGTGGAGCTTTGATGATTTGGGCGACTGATAGTCCTACTGGGGTAGTAACTGAACGGGTGGCAAAGGCTAAAATGGTATCCATGTTTAGGGCAAATACATAAGCCAAGCTCATCGGCACAATTGCCCCCACAAGGCTTGCCAATAGGACAATGACAGAGAGTTTTTTGATGGGCAAGCCCTTAAAATCCATGCCTGCAAGCGGTACGGCAAGTAGCACGGTGCTATAACCCAAAAGACGGTCAAACACAGGTTTGGCATGGGCGTAGTAGGTGGCATAAGGAAGCTGAATGAGTGTTAAAATGATGAGCGTTAAAATAATGGCGATGATAATCATTGGTACGCCACGATAGTATTTGTTGATATAGCGTAGCACATATTTTGCCCCGACATGAGCGATGAGCGTGATGATAAAGGCAATGATGATGGTGGTGCTATCAAGGGTTGGCATTGGTGTCTCCTTGATTGAGCCATTTTTCGGACAATTTGGCAAATGCCCAAAGTGGTATCACTGTACTGATGATAATTACTGCAGATACTGCAGGCAAATCCGACCCAAGCCCAAACAGCAAAATCCCTGCCCCTGCTGACACAGGCAAAAAGGCAAATCCACTATCCACAAGTAGCACGCTTGCCGATGATGATAGCCAATGAGGTAAACTGCCCTTTGCTAATCTTACCCCTATGAGAATAATAAACAAAGACACCAACCCTACGATGTTGGTGGCGGTGGGCATGCCCAAAGCGGTACAAACGACCAACGCAAGCTCACGCACTCCTACCACGATGGCGATGGTGGCAAGCATACCCAACCAAAAGGTGGGGGAGGTGGTGAGATAGGGCGATTTCATGACTTTTTCCTTGTGGCAGTTGGAGTTTTATTAAAACAAAATCTGTTTATGTGGTCAAGGTTTTTTAGGCAAATGTTGAATATTTTGTAAAAAAATGGATAATGCTTTTGGATATTTACCATGAAAATATAATGAAATCGCTTGATTGTTAATATGTCAATCCTTGTGATAAATGTCTATCGGTTGGCTTGATATCAAGGGTGTAACCATAAGAGCCAAGCGATAGGTCTTTTAAAATCACCATTTCAAAGATTTTAAGGAGTGTATTATCATTATTGCTGTAAGGATTTATAAATAAAATGGGTCTAAATCGTCCTCGTTGGATTTGATTTCTACCTTTTCAAATTCTTCAAGCACAGGTAAAAAAGCACTTGCTTCGTGTGGTGGTAGTACGTCAAAGGGGTTTAGGTGGTATTTGCCAAGCAGTTCTTTTAATTTATCTTTGGCAAGGCGAATTGTTAGTACTTCATGCCCTGTATCATCAAAACCATGCCCTTCAATCACCCCAAGCTCATGTAGGGTATTTTTAAATTGCCCTGCGTCATACGGCAATGTGAGTGTAAATTGGGATAAGTGACCCACCAATAATTCTTGCACCGCTCTTTTTAATTCATCAAAACCCAATTTTTGATGAGCGGAGATATAAACACGGCTTGGGATTGTATTATCATAATAAATAGCAGGTGTTTCTTTGGTTTTATCAATTTTATTATAAACCGATAAGATGGGTGCCTGTGCTTTAATTTCTGATAATACAGCATTGACCGCCTCTATTTGTTCAAGACGATTATCGCTACTGCTATCAATAATATGAAGGAGTAAATCCGCCTCCAAAGTCTCTTCAAGCGTGGCGTGAAAGCTCTCCACCAGCTCGTGCGGTAAATTTTGCACAAAGCCCACCGTATCCGCCAAAACCACCTTGCCCACGCCCTGCCAGTCAAGCTGACGCAAAGTGGGGTCAAGTGTGGCAAATAGCTGGTCGGCACTATAAATGCTCTCGCCTGTCAAAGCATTAAACAGCGTGGATTTGCCTGCGTTGGTATAACCCACAAGTGAGATGGTGGGCGTGGATGATTTGGTGCGTTTGGCTCGTCCGATTTGGCGGGTTTGCTTGACCTTTGAGAGCTTGTCTTTGAGCTGATTTACTCGCACTTGAAGCAGCCGTCTGTCGGTTTCAAGCTGGGTTTCACCCGGCCCCCGAAGACCGATACCGCCTTTTTGTTGCCCAAGATGAGCATAGCCACGCACAAGCCTTGATGATAAATGGGTTAGCTGGGCAAGCTCTACCTGCAATTTGCCTTCATAAGTTCTGGCACGCCTTGCAAAAATGTCCAAAATCAGCCCCATACGGTCAATGACTTTGCATTTTAAATGCTTCTCCAAATTTCGCTCTTGGCTGGGTGTTAGCGTATGATTAAACAGTACAATGTCCGCCTCTAATTGGGCAACTCTTTGGGCAATCTCGTCCGCCTTACCTGTTCCAATAAATAGTTTGGCATTGGGCTTGTTCATCACTCCTGTAATGGTATCCAAAATAACGGCATCAGCAGAAGTGGCAAGCAGGGCAAATTCGTCCAAATCGTTTTGATTATCGGCAAATTCAAGCGATTTAAATACACAATGCACCAAAATGGCTTTTTCTGTACTTTTGTGTTGTTCAAAATAGTGCAAAGATTTTCCTAATTGATTTAAAATTTAGCTGTGATATAATGGCATAAGTTATTATTTTTTGCAAGTGGATTTTAATTGTATTTTTTAATTATTTTTTGGGAAATTACCAGTGAAAAAATTTAAATTTTTATCCTTTATATTAAGTGGTTTGTTATTAATCTCCTGTGGTTCAAATAAAATCCAAGAATCCAATCCATTAACCATCAATCAAATCAAAAAACCCACTTGCTTATCAGATTTTAAGCCAATAGAATATTTTGCTCATTTATCAAATGAGCAATCAGCACAAGAAGACAATGGCAAAAAAATTTCTATTTTGCACAATTATTACCCAGAAATCAATCCAGAACCGATGGAAGATTATTCCATTGTAAGAGAATTAAGTTATTTTAAAAAAGCAGAAAAAACTTGGGGTGATTGTTTGCTTGAAAATAACACCTTGCCTAGCGATAATTATTTGACCTATTATTTTGATAAAAACAAGCCAAATCCAATCGCTTGGCAAGGCAATGTTGGCAAAGTTGTGATTACCCCCAGTCAAAATGGCAAATTTTATGAAATGGGCATTGATAATGCCGAGAATTTTGCAGGGTTTTGGGCAAAGGAATTGATTGTCAATCAAGATACGGATTATCGCTTAGACATTGATAATAACTTTGCCGATGTGCGAGTGAGTATTGATAATCATATTATTTTTGATGAAAAAACACGGCACCCCCATCGCCTAATTCATCTACCCAAAGGCAAATATAAAGTACAAATAGAATATCTAAGTCATTGGCTAACTGTGGATTTTGCTTTTCATTTATTGGAGCTGGATAAATTTAAAAACCCAGAAAATCCCACCACCAAACTAAACGAGTTAAAACGCCAATACCCCAATCTAACCGCTTATTATGCAGGCATTCACGAACCCATTGAAAATGTCGTAAAAGTAAACATTAATCAAATTAATAACCCAATGGTAATATTTTTATCGTCCATTAAGCCTACAATATGGCAAATTAATAGCAATGACAAACAACATATCAAAGCAGTCATTTATGGCAGTGGCATAGATGGGAGTATTGTGGAAGGGATTGATAAAGACAGACTAATAAATATGGGTGAGAGTTTTGGTGAAACCATCAATGACCCAAAAGTGCAATGTTTGTGTTTTGATGACGGTCAATTACAATGCAAAAATGAAGAAAATCCCTATCATACTTTATCAACATTAACCCAAAAATACAAAATTCCCATTGTTGGGTTTAGTGGTGATTATAGCCTTGATAACATTGATTTACCGACTTATCAGTATCAAAATCCCAATTACAAAAAATTAGCATTGGATAGGGATAATTTGGTTAAAAAGTTAAAACATTCTTGCAAAGTTTATAAAACCATTCCAAAAGAAAATCAATTGATTTTGGATTGAAATATCCATTAATATTTGTTATACTTATTTCTAATTAGAAATAAGTGTTTAATCAATTTAGGAATTAAAAATGTTCAATCCTTTACCCAATTTTGCCTTATCCGCTAATGGTAAAATTTTAAATTTATCCAAACCCAGAATAATGGGCATTTTAAATATCACGCCTGATTCGTTTTCGGACGGTGGAGAGTTTAATGCCATTGATACGGCATTGGCACGGGTTGATGAGATGATAAAACAAGGCGTGGATATTGTTGATATTGGTGCAGAATCCACTCGCCCCAATGCCGATACAATCAGCGATGAAATAGAATTGGCACGCTTAACGCCCATTGTGGAACAGATTAAAAAAACTTATCCCAATCTTTGGCTATCCATTGATACCAGTAGCCCTATTGTGATGGAGGCGATGGCGGATTTGGGGGCGGATATGTGGAATGATGTGCGTGGTCTAAAACGAGCGGGGGCGGTAGAGATGGCAAGCCGTCTTGGGCTTCCTGTGGTGATTATGCACGCTCGTGGTGAGCCTGCCACAATGGATAAAATGGCGGTCTATGATGAGGTGGTAAGTGAAGTGATGGCAGAGCTTGGCAGGCTTGTGGATAGGGCGACACAAGCAGGGGTTCGCCACGACAATATCATCATTGATGTGGGTATGGGTTTTGCCAAAAGGTATGACCATCATATACAGATGGTCAAGAATTTGGGTGAATTTGGTAAATTGGGCTATCCGATGCTCTTTGGTGTTTCTCGCAAGCGTTTTTTGGGCGAACTACTTGCCAATACCAAACTGCCTCACTACCAAAGCACCACGCCCACCCAGCGAGACACCGCCAGCACCGCTCTTGCCCTCTTGGCGGTAGCACAAGGGGCAAGTATCATTCGTACACACAATGTGGCACAGACGATGGAGGCACTTGCGGTATGGTATTCGCTTGCCGATCGGATTGATGATGATTGATGAGGTGCTTTTGTATACAATATTTGATATTTGAGATTGTCTAGATTGTCGGTCTTTGTGATAACGATGATTGTGAGAAATTGGTGAATTTATTATTATGTAATATCTGATTTTCTACAAAACTGGCTTTTTTTAAGTTTATTAAAAGGTTAAGAATGTTTTTATTCATTTTAAGTTTTGTAGGTAGCTATTAAAAGTTGGATCAACTTTTAATTTTTGGATATGCAAATAACTGATAATTAATTTACAAAATCTTAGCATAACCACATTGCAAAACTTGGTAAGCATACACATTGAATTTTTAAAAACCAATCAAGGCGATATTGCCATGATTTTTGGTATGTTTGTGTTGAAAAATGAGGAATCTTTATGTTAAAAATAGGTCAAGGTATTGATGTACATGCTTTTTGTGAAGGTGATTTTGTAACGCTGGGTGGTATACAGATTCCCCATACGCATGGCATCAAGGCACATTCAGATGGCGATGTATTGCTTCATGCCCTAATGGATGCTATGCTTGGTGCATTGGCACTGGGCGATATTGGTATGCATTTTCCTGATACTGATCCTGCTTTTAAGGGGGCGGACAGCAAAAAAATGCTTAAAACGGTTAATGACTTAATCAAATCAAAGGGTTATTTTGTGATTAATGCTGATATGACTGTCATTTGTGAAGCTCCTAAACTTGCCCCTCACAATACCGCCATGCGTGAGTGTATCGCCAGTATTTTAGCGGTTGGTGTTGACTGTGTAAGCATTAAAGCCACCACCAATGAAAAAATGGGCTGGATAGGGCGAGGGGAGGGCATTTATGCCAGTGCGGTGGTACTATTGGCTAAAAGTCAGGCTTTTTCTGGAGGTATTTTGGGATTGGTATGATGTTGACCGCATTTGATGAATTGCTTGCGGTTTTGGAAAAAACTGCCAACAGCAATCCCATGTTGCTTGATTTTGTATATCTATAGATACCGATGATATGGGTGAGGTTTTACTTCGTCATTTGCAGGCGGGAACGTTTGTGTTGCCATGCGTATCCAAGATTTGGAGCGTGGTTATGGGGATTATCATCTTTTGTGTCAAGTCCAGTGGTTGGTATGGTTGCTGTGCCAAAAGCAGGTAGTATCTATAATGGCAAAGCTTGCTTGGATTGTCAAGCAATCGCTCCAACCCTATTAATCACACTTACTAGACATGATGTGTGGTGGTGAGATTTATCGCCGTTCGGTCAACCCAATGGATAAAGGACTGGCTAAAAAAACTTATTTTGGATTGTTTTGCAATTTTTGATAAACAATCTAAAAACTGGCAAGCGTATTTAATCAAACCTGATTTTTTTTTGTATAATGTAAACGAATGTTCTGATTTTGGGTGGGTGAATTTAGGATTTTTGAGAGATTTGGTCGGGCATGGCAGTCGCCATAAAAACAGATGATGAGATTTATGTGTTTTTGGTAAACGGTTATGCTCCCTAGTTGCCTATGTGTTAATAAATAAATTTTAAAAAATGCTTGTAAATAAACCCATTAAACCCCATAATAATACAAATTTTCATTTGGAGTTAGCCATGACTGATATCAATCCAGAAATCAAATCATTGATTGAAAACCAAATCAAAGACCATGCTGTCCTACTATACATGAAAGGTACACCACAATTCCCCCAATGTGGTTTTTCAGCACGTGCGGTGGAAGTGCTAAGCCAAATCGGTCGCCCATTTGCCTTTGTTAATATCCTAGAAAATCCTGAGATTCGTGCTACTTTGCCCATCATTGCCAACTGGCCAACTTTTCCACAACTGTGGGTAAATGGTGAGTTGATTGGCGGTAGCGATATTATTTTACAAATGTACCAATCTGGCGAGCTAAAACCACTCATTGAGCAATACAGCCCAGAAGTGTGATGATAAACGCAAATCGGCTATGAGATAGCCGATTTTTATTTGTAGTAAAGGTAAAATATGACAAATACAGAACTAGATGTGGATATGATTAGTAAAATCAGCCAAGAAATCGCAGAAATGTGCCAAGAGCCAGATACAGCATCAAAGGCAATTATGCATTGGGTTAGACATGAGACGGTGGAGGAGGATGCGATTAAGGCGATTTGCCATAGAGCATGTGTGGACATGGATGTCAAATCCGCTTATTATTTGGTGCGTATCTTACAGGTCATGCCCGAATCTGAGCGTACGATAGACATACAGCCGTTGTTGGAGTTGGTGTCTGATTTTGGTGATGATTTAAATGAAACGATTACAGAGGGGGTTAATCGTGAGATGTTAGATGAACTTCAACAGGAAAATCAAGCATGACAGACCAGCAGGCGATTTCCCAACAAATCATCCAGTTGTGCCAGACACCACATACGGCATTGCAAGCCATTCATTTATTGATTTGCCATAAAGGTGCTACTGAGTTGGCGTTTCAATCTGTGTATGATAGAGTCATAGAAGATGGCGATGTGGATGGGGCGTATTATTTGGCGGTTTTTGCCCAAAAAGTTGATGATTTGCCATTTGATGGATTGCCACTTATTGAGATGGTGATGAAAAATGGCGATGACAACATGAGGTTGTCATTACTAGAGAAATTACCCAAAGAAATGCGTACCCAGTATATCTAGTGCTAATATTGGCATGGTTCAAAACCATGCCTTAATTAAGACCACACTACGACCCCCCATTTTTTATCCTAAATTAAATGGCAATAGGTAACGTACCATTGTCCTAGATTTAAACAAATCCATCAACAATGCCTATTTTTAGGGTTGCTTAATGTCAATTTAAACCAAAATAATGAACCAATTGACATTGTGGAGTTTGATGAAGTTCACAGTTATGGCAAATTTTTAAAAACTATTACTAAACTCCGATTGCCATCAACCAACAAACTAAGCATATTTTAAGATTTGTTTGTGGCAAACAAGACACCAAGACTTTT
>NZ_BCYQ01000034.1 GCF_001598275.1 Moraxella oblonga NBRC 102422 | reverse complement strand
TGGCATTAATCTGCCCACGCCATTTTTAAAATATTGGCAACAATAAGTGGCGTAATCATCACAGATAAAATACTGCCTGCACCTATCATCGCAAGTGTGGGCAATCCATTTAATCCCGTGGCGTGCAAATCTACTGCTCCTGTTGCAAAAATCAATACAGGCAGTTGCATGGGTAAGGCAATGAGTGGTACGAGTACTGCTCCATTTTTAAGTGTTAGGGTGAGTGAGCTTGCGATGGCAGATAGTGCGAGAAGTATGGGCGACCCCACTAAAATGGATAGGGCGAGCATGAATGCATCATTGGAGGGTAGATTGAATAAGGGAATTGCCAAAAAGGACAATACCACTACAAATCCAGCACTAAATATCCAGTGAATAAACAACCTAACCGCCACCCACATCGCCAATGAGGAGTCTGAAACGACAAGTTGGGCAAGCGTACCGTTGTCAAAATCAGGACGAAAAAGTTCCTCAATACCCATGACGAGCGATAATAAGACTGCTATCCATATGGCGGAGGTGGCAAGCCTAAGTAGGATTGCAGGTTCGGTGCCTATGGCAAGTGGGAATAGGGTGATGATAAGTAAAAATAACACCAAAGGAAATAGCCACTGTACTGTTCCTTGACGTTTGATGTGCCACTCTCTAAGTAACAGTTGCTTCATAAGGCGAACTCCGCCAAATCTAATGTGCGATTTGTTCCTTGTATGAGTTGGTGACTTGTTGCAAGCACCGCACCACCTGCTTTGGCAAATTCTTGCATACGATTTTCTAGTTTGCCTACCATTTTTATATCTAGGGCGGTCAAAGGTTCATCAAGTAGCCACAGGGGAGCATGTGTTGGCGTCATGATAAAAAGCCGTGCCAACCCAATTCGTCTTTTTTGTCCTGCTGATAGTTGAATACTGGATGTGTCGCCCAGACCGTACAGCCCTACTTCGTCTAGGGCTTGATTTATCATATCATCATTCGCCTGTATTTGGTACAAGGTGAGTAAGAATCGTAGATTTTGGGTGACTGTCAAAGCGGGGCTAATGCCGAGCTGATGAGAAATATAAACCAATTTTGATTTGGTAATTTTTCCTTGTATCGTTGGTAAAAGTCCTGCAATTTGGTTTAATAGTGTGGTTTTGCCCAATCCATTTTCACCAGTCAAATGACAAACGTCCCCCGCCAATAATGTCAAATTGACATCATTGCACAACACAAAATCCCCACGCCCCACGCTGACGTTTTCAAGGCTTAAAATGGCTGAACTATTCATGGATTGAATGATAAAGAAAATGCTATCATATCAAATTTTGGGATAAATTTAAATTGGCTTTGTGCCAATTGTGTTATTAAGTGAGTTTTTTATTGTAAAAAGGCTTTTTTAAATGCCCATTTTTTGCTATGCTAAACGACAGTATTCATGTTATGGTTATAAAGATGTTTAAAAAAATTAAAAGTTTATTTGCAAAACCTCAAACGGACAATCAAACCACCATTCAGCCAACCAATGTCAAAAATGCAACTGTCAGCCCCAAAGGTGAGGCAAGAGCGTTAAATATGGTGAGTAACACCCCAATCACTAGCCAAATCATGAGCTGGCTTGACAAACAAGATTGGAAATACGACCATCGCACACCCAGTGAAGGAAACATACATCACATCATCATGGGTTTTGCTGATCGTGAGGGTGATTGGACGTGTGTGTTTCGCATTAATGAAGAAAATCAACTGGTTACAATATTTGGTATACTAGACAACGGCATACCTGTTAGCCATTATACTGCCATGTTGATGGAACTTGCTAAGATAAATATGGGTGTAAGTTTTGGGGGGATTGAGCTTGACCCTACTGATGGTGAAGTGCGTGCCAAAGTAGCGTTTGATGTGGAGTTTAATTCCTTGACGGATAAGTCATTAGGCTGTTATCTGCAAGCGGTGGCAGGTTTGACTGAAGTGGCACGAGGCATCATGCACATTGTGATGATGGATGATGAGCCAAGCCAATTTGCGGGTGATTATATTGATGTGGGTGATGAAGTGCGAGCGGTGATTGATGATGAAAAGCATACATTCTTTTTGCCAACACAGGCACGCCAATAATTTTTGAGAATTTTTTTTATGGAAAACTTCCCCTGATTGTTCTAAGCCTAGTCGCTTGCTTAATTCAAACATCGTATCCACCAATACAGGTGATGCGGTGATTGTTGTTCCTGTAATATTGGCAGTTGGTACATTGATGTTGCCAAAAGTATTGTGTGATAATGCAAAATGCAACAGAGCCCGCAAAAAGACCCTACATCATCTCATCACCAACAAGGTAGGGTTATGTCACAACACCTTTTATGGTATTTCACCATTAGGTGCGAATTGTCGAGGCGTACCACGCACTCTGATTGCCAACGTGGGGCAATTACCTGATGTTACCAAAGTTGCGGTTGGGTAATTTGATTAAAAATGGCGAGCAGATTTATACTTAATTCGTATCAAAATCGTACAAAAACCGTTCGCCCTAAGCTAAACCTTTGGGTGAAGTGGTTTTTTTATAGTTTGACAAGCTTGCCACGAACAAAAAGCTTTGTTGGTTTTTGAATAGAATTTACCATATATCAATAATGGTGCTCAAAGCATCAATGTTTTGCATCATTTGACTTATCAATGTGGGGAGGCAAAAATAAGTAGCAAATTTTTATCCCCATCTTATCACGACAATGACAAAGCTACTTTTTATGGGCAAGAAGTACATTTGGGATTGCCTTAAATTTGATAAATAAATGAATATTATAAGTTAATTTGTTCTATTGTTATGTTATGATTAAAGTCGCCCACCACCCCCTATTTTGTTTGCCTTTGCCAGAGGGACACCGCTTTCCGATGGCAAAGTATCGTCTTTTACCACAAACGCTCTTAGCAGACGGTATTATCAAGCCATCTCAATTTTTTGTTCCAAGAATGGCGACAGTGGACGAGATTTTGACCACGCACAGCAAAGACTATTGGCAAATGCTAGATGAGCTGACCCTACCTGCCAAAGATTGCCGTAAAATCGGACTGCCAATGAGTCAAGATTTGATAGACCGTGAACGCTATGTCGTGGGAGCAACGATAGACTGTGCCAAATACGCCCTAACAGACGGTATTAGCCTGTCCACCTCTGGCGGTACGCACCACGCCTTTAAAGACAGTGGCGAGGGCTTTTGTGTGCTAAACGATGTCTGCATCGCCAGTAATGTGCTGTTACATCAAGGATTTATCAAAAAGATTTTAATTCTTGACCTAGATGTCCATCAAGGCAATGGCAATGCCTCCATAATGGCGGATAACCCAAGCGTCTTTGTGATGAGTCTGCACGGCGAGAAAAATTATCCTTATTATAAGCCTGCCTCCGACCTAGACATTGCTTTGGCGGACGGTATGGGCGATGATGAGTATTTGTCATTATTAAAATATCATTTGCCCAAAGTGCTTGATGAGTTTAAACCCAATTTTATCTTTTATATCGCAGGGGTAGATGTGCTTGCTGATGATAGATTGGGTAGGATAAACTTAACAATGAATGGGCTGTATGAGCGAGAACGCTATGTGGTACAAACCGCCTACCGCCGCCAAATCCCAATGACGGTGGTAATGGGCGGTGGCTATGCCCCTGATGTGGGGGTGATTGTGAAGGGGCATTGTGGGGTGTTTGGGGTTGCAAAAGATTTTGCAATCAAATCACACTAATCTGCTCACGGATTTTTTGTTTGAATTCATTTTTTGATATGGGGGTAATTGCTTGATAACGCCTTTTGGATAATTCTAAAAACTCACTATTTTGTTCAATTCCAATATAATGTCTATCTAATAATACACTCGCAATGCCTGTTGTGCCAGAGCCTGAAAATGGATCTAAGATTAAATTCTCTTTTTGAGTTGATGATAATATAATACGAGCTAATAGCCCAAGTGGTTTTTGAGTTGGGTGCTTGCCTTGTATTTTCTCCCAACTACTTACTGCAGGTAATCGCCAAACATCTTTTTGTTGTTTATTGCCATTTAATTTCTTCATCAAATCGTAATTAAAATAATGTGGTATTTTTGCATTTTTTCTTGCCCATATTATCCATTCGGTTGAATAAGTAAAATAACGACAAGAGAAATTTGGGGGCGGATTGGGTTTTTCCCAAGTTATCATATTTAATATCTTAAAGTTATTTTCTTTTAATACTTGACCGATACTAAAAATATTGTGATGTGTGCCACTTATCCAAATCGTGCCATTATCTTTTAATAATCGTCTAGCCTGTTTTATCCATTCATCATTAAAATCATAAATCTCTTTTTCATTATCATATTTATCCCATTCGCCTTTATTAACAGATTGAATAATGCCATTTTTAAAGGTTAAACCGTCATTTGATAAAAAATAAGGCGGATCGGCAAAAATAATATTTACAGATTTTTCATCCATTTCTTGCATAATTTTTATGCTATTGCCACAAAAAAGTAAAAAATCTTGATTTTCTGATTCAAAATACAGCATACAATTATCAACCAACCCTACACAGTTAAGAATGAAAAAGCCACAAAACATTGGTGCAGATATGTATACAAAAACTTATCCGCAAAAAATTTCTAATTTTTGAAACACGAAAATTATCACACATATCCTAAAAATAACACTTATTGTGTGTGTTAAATTTTACTAAAAAATGCAAAATATGTCAAATGAAACATACAACTTTAACACAGTTCGGTGAACGAATCCGCACACTACGAAAGCAGCATCATCTTACTCAGGAACAATTGGGTGAAATCACAGGCTTTCATCATAATTATATCGGTATGGTGGAGCGTGGCGAACGTAACCCTGCGTTGCTTAATCTTGAAATATTTGCCAAAGCGTTTGAGATGAGTTTGGCTGAGCTGTTTGATTTTGAAAACAAGGATTGAATATGCCACTTTGCAATGAAGAGATAAGATTGCCTAGCAACCTTAATACACGACAAGCCATACGAGAATTTGTAGTTTTAAAATTTTTGCAAGAGAATCCTGGTGAAGGTACAGGAGAATTGGCAAGCCACTATCATTATACAGTAGAGTATTGTAATGGTGGGCGTATTATCAAAATCAAAAGACCAGCTTTGCTAAACAAAGGTATGGATTTTACTGTACATCTTGAAGGTATTGAATTCAGATCGAAAGGTCCTTTTAGAGACCGCCCTAAACACGAAGAAATTATCAATGACTTATTAATAAAAAAACAACACCAACCTATCGAATATGAGGCACTAAAATCATACATACTAGATATATATAATTGCCAAAATATAGATTTAAACTTAATACGCAATTTAGACATCCCGTTTGGAATATTAACCTGTGAAGAAGTTTGTTTATTGCTTAAATGGTTGTTTATTGAGCAAGATATAACTTATTGGAATTGGAGTGGTAGAAATATGCTATACCAATACCTAGAAAATAATAATTTGATATAAAAGAGTTGTGTTTATGAAACTAACAGATGTTTTTTCAAAGTTACCAGAGCTTTACTACAAACCATTTCGTGAATTAAAAAGACAAGAAGACATCACATCTTTTACTATTAATAAAGGAAATACAGGTCAATTTTTGCAACAGTTGTTGGATATGCCTAATAATAGCAACCTAACCGATTTTGATGACGGTGAATTAAAAACCAATAAATCTGATAAACATGGCACACCGAAAGAGACAATGTTTATCACTCAAATATCCAAAGATTTTGATGAGCTGTTTTTTGGAAACAATCAAACCAATCGACTGTTTACTAAGATAGGTAATTTATTATATCTGCCAGTTTGTAAAGAATCCAAAGATCCAGAAGATTGGTATTTTTTGCCCGCTTATCATATTGAAATCCAGAATAATCATCAGCTACTATCAATTCTGCAACAAGATTTTGAAAATATTAAGCAAAAAATCATTTCAGACATAAACAATCCTAACGACGGATTTATTCATACATCAAATGGGCATTATATTCAAATCAGAAGTAAGGATGCTAAGCGTAAAAATGGTGAGTATAATCCCATTTATTCTCATCATCTAGGCAGAATGGTCTCAAACAAAAATCACGCCTTCTATTTTAAAAGAGATTTTATGATAGATATACAAAAAGGCATTATTCAATCAGATAAGATTATTTAAGTACATTATCTACCAAAATTTCACTGATAAACTTTCTGCTTTTACCATTGGCACTGATTGAGCGATTAGCTTGTATGCGATTGATATTAAAGTTAGCATAAAGTTCATCAAAAAAATCATCGTTTGTATTATGATTTTTTGGATCAGAATTACTTAATAAAAAATAATGACCCATTTTATCTATTTTTTGACAAAATCTCGCCAATCGTTTTTGTTCATTATCATCAAATCCATTATCAGAATAAGCAGTAAAACTTGCCGTATCACTGATTGGACGATAAGGCGGATCAAAATAAAATACACAAGGCAAATCATTGGGTATATAATGTAAAACTAATTCAAAATCACCTGTTAATATTTGAGTATTTTGTAGTTTTTTTGAGATATTTAAAATATTATCTTCATCTATAAATTTAGGATTTTTGTAGCTACCAATGGGAACATTAAATTGATTGTTTTTATTGACACGATATAAACCATTAAAAGCGGATTTATTTAAAAAAATAAATAATCCTGCTTGTTCTATATCACTACCATTTCTTTGATTAAACATATCTCTTTTTTGATAAAAATAAGGTTTTTTACTTTCTAAATCAGTTAATTTATCATAATCATTTTGTATTTTTTTAAGATGTTCTATTAAATCATTAGGATTATTTTTAATCACTTGATAAACATTGATCAAATCGGCATTATAATCATTGATGATTAGCTTTTTAAGATGTGGTAATTCTGACAATGCCCATAGAGACAAAGCCCCACCACCCACAAAAGGCTCTATCAAACAAAAATCTTGTGAATAAATATAATTAGGCAGGCGTTTTTGGATTTCATCAAGCAAAGATGATTTTCCTCCAGCCCATTTTATAAAAGGTTTCATTTGTTTTTCATTGCTCGCAGTAATCAAAGTGGTTAATCATTGACTTGGCATTTTTTTTTGATTTTAGCAAACGGATAAAAAATGCTGTGCGTCTTGTCCTGTGATTTCAAAATGTAGAGATTGGGTTATCATTTTTTTGTTCCTGAGTCATCTTAATGAGTATTTGTGGAAGATATAAATATTTCCATTAAAAAATAGAAATCATTGGATTTTAAATTTTAATAGCAGAAAATGATTTTTGAAAATGAGAAGACTGAGCTAAATCATATAAATTCTTTAATATAAAATATTCGTCATCATAGCCTTCTTTTGCATCAAAATAATAATCTACTTTATTTAAATTAAAGTTTATAAAAAATATACCACACTCATAAACTTCATCAAAACGATATCTTAAATTTACCGTTAAATTTGATTGTGGTAATTCTAAAAAAATAGAACTGTTTTCATGATCATAAGACCAATCAAGTTCATTGTTTTGAGTTTTCTTAATTAATTGATTAACTAAATCAACTATTGTTGAAGGTATCATGAGATTTTTCCTTTAGCCTTTTATGGATGTAAGGTTTGGTCTGAACTACTAGATTTTCAATTGTCTTCTTTAATTCAATTAATAACTTTATAGCTTGTTTTTTTTCAAACATAGGTAAATTAGTTTGATTTCTATAAGAGCTTAATTTGTTCTCAATTGTATTGATATTATCCATCTCCAAACCAAAATATGATAACTCTTTTCTAAAGAGTCTAAAATAAATTAAAGATTTGGAATACTCATCATTTTCAACAGATTCAGTTGTTAAGTTCAACATATCCTGTATAAAAACTAATTTATGAGCAATCTCCGAATCGGTTATATTGTCCAATTGCTTTCCCAGTTCTTGATCTAATTTGTGATTAAAATTTAAAGATAGCCAAATTTCGCAACTAGCAACAATAAAACCAAGTATGGTAATTATCGTTCCTATATATGAGAACCGATCAAATCTTGTAGGTGTTTCACCTAAAACCCAATCACCAAACCAAATTCCAAGACCACTAAGAATCAAGCAAATAACAATATAAACAAACCTAAAATTAAATTTAGGTTTGTTTATATTTATGGGATTATTCATAGCAACTTACAACCCCTCAATCTCCCCCATACTCTCCTTCACCTTCCCAATCTGCCCTTCCAGCTCCGCCAATTTTGCTTTTTCGCCTTCCACAACCGCAGATGGGGCTTTGGCGACAAAACTTTCATTGGCAAGTTTATTTGCAATTTGGTCATATTGCTTGGTAAGTTTTTCTAGCTCTTTATTAAGACGAGCCAATTCCACCGCAGGGTCAATCAAGCCTTTCATCGGCACATAAACGACCGCTTGCCCAATCACGCTAGATGATGATAATGGGGCTTTTTCATTATTTGCCAAAAATGTTAGGCTTTCTACTTTGGCAAGGGCTTTAAATAAGGGTTCAATTCTTTGAATTTGTGTTTTTTCGCTCTTATTGATGTTTTGCAATAAGACAGGCAATAATTTGGCATTACCCAAATTCATCTCACCACGAATATTTCGCACCGCCCCAATTAAGCCTTGTAGCCAATTCATATCATTTTCAGCAGTTTCGTTAATTCGTTCAGGGTTTGCAACTGGATATGGCGCAAGCATTATGGTTTCACCACCCGATTTATCCCCTTTGCCAATTAGGGGTGCGATTTTTGTCCATATTTCTTCTGTGATAAATGGCATAATGGGATGAGTAAGCCTTAAAGCCGTTTCTAATACCGACAGTAGCACATAGCGTACTTGGGCTTTTCGCTCATCGCTGATAGTCTCATCATTTAATACAGGTTTGGTCAGCTCCACATACCAATCACAATATTCATTCCAAATAAAATCATAAATACTTTGACTTGCCAAATCCAAACGATAAGTCTCAAATGCCAAATTCACCGCCTGTTCACATTTTTGCAGACGGCTGATTATCCATTGTTCTGGCAATTCCCAAAGTTCAGGTTTTGCCATTTGATGAATGTCTTTACCGTCCACATTCATTAAAACAAATCTTGTGGCATTATAAATTTTATTACAAAAATTACGATAGCCTTCTACGCGTTTTAAATCAAATTTAATATCTCGCCCTGTACTTGCCAAAGCACAAAAGGTAAATCTTAATGCGTCCGTCCCAAAGGCGTTAATGCCGTTTTCAAATTCCTTGCGAGTGGCTTTTTCAATTTTGGGAGCGTCTTGGGGTTTCATCAGTCCTGTGGTGCGTTTGGCAACAAGGCTCTCTAAATCAATACCGTCAATCAAATCCAGTGGGTCTAATACATTGCCTTTTGATTTAGACATTTTTGCCCCCTCAGAGTCTCGCACCAGTCCGTGTACATAGACGGTTTTAAAGGGAACTTGGGGTTTGCCATTTTTGTCTTTAACAAAATGCAAGGTCATCATAATCATTCTGGCAACCCAAAAGAATATGATGTCAAAGCCAGTTACAAGTACCGATGTGGGGTGAAAAGTTTGTAAAATGGCATTGTCAAAATCTTCATCAGTCCCTTTCCAGCCAAGCGTTGAAAAAGTCCAAAGAGCCGAGCTAAACCAAGTATCCAGCACATCATCATCTTGGCGTAAAGCAATATCGGAGAGATGATATTTTTCACGCACTTCGTTTTCACTGCGACCAACATAAAAATTCCCCGCTTCATCATACCACGCAGGAATACGATGACCCCACCATAATTGACGGCTAATGCACCAATCTTTAATATCACGCATCCACGCCATATACATATTGGTATATTGTTCTGGCACAAATTTAATATCGCCATTTTGCACCGCATCTATGGCTGGTTTGGCAAGCTCATCAATTTTGACATACCATTGGTCGGTTAATAAGGGTTCAATGACTGTACCACTTCTATCGCCTTTGGGTGTTTTTAATTGGTGCGGTTCTATTTTTTTTAGCCAGTTTTCATTTTGAGCTTGTTCCACCACTTTTTTACGAGCGACATATCTGTCTAATCCTTGATAATTGCTTGGGGTGGTCATTAGGCTTGGGGTTTTTTGTTCTGGATTTTCAAAAACTTCAAATTCATTTAAAATATTGGCATTGACATCAAAAATATTAATCAGCGGTAAATTGTGCCGACTACCCACTTCATAATCATTAAAATCGTGGGCAGGGGTAATTTTTACGCACCCTGTACCAAAATCTTTTTCCACATAATCATCAGCGACAATCGGCACTTTGCGACCTGTAATCGGCAAAATCACCATTTGACCAATTAAATGAGCATAGCGTTCATCATCAGGGTGAACAGCCACAGCGGTATCGCCAAGCAAAGTTTCTGGGCGTGTTGTGGCAACGGTCAGATAATTTTTTCCGTCTTTGGTGGTTAAATTGGCGTCCGCAAAATAATAATTAAAATGCCATAAATTGCCCTGCTCATCGTGGTTTTCCACTTCTAGGTCGGATAAAGCTGTATGCAGTTTGGTATCCCAATTGACAAGGCGTTTTTTACGATAAATGAGTCCCTCATCATACAGACGAACAAAGACTTCTTTGACCACGTCCGACAGCTCATCGTCCATTGTAAAGCGTTCTCTTGACCAATCCACCGATGACCCCAAACGGCGAATTTGACGCGTGATATTACCGCCTGACAGCTCTTTCCATTCCCACACTTTTTCTAAGAACTTTTCACGCCCCAAATCGTGGCGAGAGATACCCTGTTGCCCAAGCTGGCGTTCTACCACCATTTGTGTGGCAATCCCTGCGTGGTCAGTACCGCCTTGCCATAGCGTGTTGTAGCCTTTCATACGATGATAGCGAGTGAGTGCGTCCATAATGGCGTTGTTAAAGCCGTGTCCCATATGCAGTGAGCCTGTTACATTGGGCGGTGGTAGGGCGATGGAGAAGGATTTGTCTTTGTCCAAAGTGGGCTTAAAATAGCCGTTTGTCTCCCAACGCTCATAAGTGCCTTTTTCAATCTCGGCAGGGTTGTAGGTGGGGGATAGTTTATCTAATGCACTCATGTAAAAGCTCCAAAATCTGGTAAAAATACCCCCATTTTAACAAAAAACCATCGTTTGGGGAATAAAAAACTATTTTTATCAAAATTATCCCTAATATTTTTAAAAAAATAAAATTTTATAAAAACCCCAGTCCAATTTTGTTCAACCCTACAAAAATGTAAAAAATCCTATTGTAATTACACAAAATTTAAGTTAGTATATTCGCACGAGCATCTCACACTATAAATCTAGGCTGATGAAGTGTGTGTTTGTCGGTAATTCTATTCCACCTAACTTAAAAGGTATTTGTTATGAAAAAATTACTTGCTCTTAGTGCCATCGCTCTTAGCCTTTCTGCCCCTGCTTTTGCAGATACTTTTGATGCAAGCAACCCAACCTATGCAAGAGTTCAGATTGATGGTGAAGTTGTTGGTCAAACTTGTGTGCTAGATGGTACAGTTAATGGCACTCGTGTTACACTTGACCCAATCAAATTGTCAGATTTACAAGCAGGTGGGGCCAATCTCAAAGATTTTAGTCTCAAATTCAAAAACTGTGATGTTAGAAGCAGACAAGCGGTTTATGTTGCTTTTGACCATGCACATGCTAACGTAAGCACTAACGGCAACCTAAAAAATACTGGCGAAACCAATGGCAACCCATTTACTGCTAGGGGTGTAGAAATCCAAATCACCAAACCTGATAATACTAGAATTGACCTAAGCAGTGCAAATACAGCCAAGAGTGACTCCGTTGTTCAAAGAAGTTTGCGTGCGGACAATGGTGCGGTTGAATTTAAATTTAAAGCAGGTTATATCGCCCCAGTATCTGCCAACGCTACCACAGGTGTGGTTACTTCTTCTATTCCTGTCATCTTGCAATATCAATAATTCGTGTTTTTTAAAGCCGTGAATAATGTACGTTATTCATGGCTTTTTTAATTTAAAAGGAATCAACAATGCGTTTTTTGGGTGTTTTATGCGTGATGGTGGGGCTATTTTGGTCATCAATAAGTCATGCCAATGTGGTGATTACGGGTACTCGGGTTATTTATCCTGCCCAAAAAAAGGAGATTGGCATTGAGCTAACCAATGCTGGCAGTGTGCCAGCACTTGTGCAGGCGTGGATTAGTGATGATGAGGACAATGCTAAAAATGCCACACCCTTTGTGATAACTCCGCCCATCGCTCGCATAGAAGGCGACAAGAGACAAACTCTAAGGGTGATTTATACGCATGAAAAAGCCCTAGCCCAAGACAGAGAAACGCTATTTTATTTTAATCTATTAGACATTCCTCCCATGCCAGAAAATGGTGAAGGACAAAATTATTTGCAACTTTCACTACTATCCAAACTCAAATTTTTTTATCGTCCCCACAACCTAAAACCCAACATTGATGAAGCTTATCGGCAATTAACCGTTCATCAAAATGTTGCAGGAGTGACCATTGTCAATCCTACGCCCTATTATATGACCATTTCAAAAGTGATGCTGTTGGCAAACAAAGACGATGAGACGCCACTTAGCGAAACTACCGCAACACCAATGATTGAGCCATTTGGTAAAGCAGATGTTGTGATGGATACGTCTGTGAGTGCTACGATTGCCCAAGTGGAGCTTATCAATGATTATGGTGGACGTTTTAGTACGCCCATTGCATTAAAAACCAAGAACTAGGGAGGGGGCGATGGTGGGTTTGCGTGGTTTTGGTGTGGCAATCCTGACTTTGTTGCCATGGTGCATGGTCATGGCAAATACAGTACAGTTTGACCCAAATATGCTGATGGCTTTGCCCAATCAAACCATTGACATCAGTCGCTTTAACCAAAGCGATGGTATTGGTGCTGGTACTTATCGGCTTGATGTTTATGTCAATAACCAATGGCGTGGGTTGGCAGATGTTAAGTATATAGACGATGGTGTATCACAAAATGCTCAATTGTGTGCCACACATGAGCTAATTGGTAAATTTGATACCAAACCTGCCATTACTCGTACTCTCACCGCTCATAAAAACGCTAATGGTTGTTATGAGTTGTCCGCCATCAAAGACATTAAAACTCGCCTTGATTTGTCATCTATGCGACTTGATGTTAGTATCCCACAGATTTATGTGGTTGATCGCCCCTTTGATTATATAGACCCTGCCATATGGGATAAAGGGGTTAATAGTGCCTTTGTCAGTTATCAACTCAACCATTATCATAGCACCCAAGACAGTCAGCGTCATGAGACTTATTTGGGGTTAAATACAGGTGTGAATATCAATGGTTGGTATTTTCGTCATCAAGGCTGGGCAAGAGACAATGATGGCAAATCTCCTCATTATCAAGCTCTCAACACCTATGTAAAAACTGCCATTCCACGTCTACAAAGCGAGCTGACGCTTGGGGATTTTTATTCAGATGGGACGCTGTTTGAGGGTAATGCCATGCGTGGCATACAAATCATGAGTGATAGGCAAATGCTCCCAGCGTCTTTGCAAGGTTATGCCCCAACCATACATGGGTTTGCCAACATCAATGCCACCGTGAGTATTTTTCAAAACAACCAAGAGATTTATAGTACCACCGTGCCAGCAGGGGCGTTTTCCCTAACCAATATCCGAGATATTGGCAGTAGCGGTGATTTGACGGTGATTATCACCGAAGCAGATGGGCGACAGACTCGCCAAACGTTACCTTATTATAGCACCATCTCTCTACTTCGCCCCAGTCGCCATCATTATAGTTATGCCATGGGGCGAGTGCGTTACAACAATACTCACCTGTATGATGACCAAGTACTACAAGGATTGTGGCAACGAGGCATGACTAACGCATGGACACTCAACACAGGGGCATTGTATGCCCGCCACTACCAATCACTCCTACTGGGTGGGGTGTTCAATACCAAATTGGGGGCATTTTCTATCAACGCCATCGGTGTCAAGCACGCACTTCAACATCAACCTACCAAGCAGGGTCATCAGCTTAGGGTGCAATACCATCGTTTGTTTGCTGGCACAAACACTAACGTGTACGCCAGTCTGTGGCAGTACGATAACTACCAAAGCCTAGAAAATGTCCTACGTTCATATGAAGGTGATGGTATTACTACTACATCAAATCCCAAATTTCGCTATCAACTCTCCATCAACCAACCATTGGGCGGACGTTTTGGGTATTTACATGGTCATGTGGGTCGCACGACTTATGAGGGCAAACATCACCAAGACCAATGGCAGGTGGGTTATGGTCATAAGATTGGGTCGCTTAGTTATAGCTTCGCCATGCAAAACTTAAAAACTGACAATGATGTTTGGGATAGGCAATATTTATTGAGTGTGAGTATGCCATTGGGTCAGTCAGACCGCCATCACATCAATGGTTTTCATACCAAAACTCGCCGTGATACACATACTCAGCTTGGATTATCTGGCACATTTGATGGTTTGCCCCATTTTGATTATGGGCTTAATGTCGGCTACCAAGATAACCAACAAACCACATGGTCGGCTAATGCCAATTATCAATTGCCCCTTGCCAAGTTGGGTGCAACTTATAGCCACGCCAACCATGCTCATCAATATTCGTTTGGGGTATCAGGAGCGGTAGTGGCACATCAAGGAGGCGTGACAGGAGCAAATCAGTTGGGCGATACCTTTGCCATCGTGCATGTGCCAAATGGCAAAGGGGCAAGTCTTGATAGTGTTGACCATGTGGTGTTTGATCGCAAAGGCTATGCCATCATGCCACATCTTACCCCTTATCGCACCAGTACATTAACCGTCAATCCTGAAGGTTTGCCCTACGAGGTACAACTGGCTGAGACAGGCAGTCAAATCACTCCCATTGCCAATGCTAGTGTGCTGGTTAAATTTGACAGTCGTATGGGGCGAATGGCGCTCATTAACGTCAAATTGGCTGATGGCACTTATCCACCAATGGGGACGAATGTCTATGATGATGAAGGTATGGCGGTGGCGTTTGTGGCACAAGATGGGCGAGTATTTTTGCAAAACTCCCAAGAACGTGGTTCGCTTAGTATTCGTCTAAATGGTGAGGTGTGTCGGTTTGACTATGTTTTGCCCAAAGCCATGCCCACCACACCCATCACCACCACCCAAGCCATTTGCCTAAAATAAGGAGTGTCAGATGAAAAGAATGGTTAAATTTGCCTTGTTGAGCATTTGGGGGATAAGTTTCTCAGCAGTTGCTTTTGAGCTGTCGGGGTCAGGTCATGGATTGATGGCAGATGGTGGCATAAGCCGTGAGTTTGTTCCTATCATGCAAGCCAATCACCCCTTTACCATAGAAAGTCTACCCCAAACCATCAACTGTCAAGGCACACTCCACCCAACAGGACTTGCAATGGTGGGTCAAGTGGTTGAGGAGGGACGAGATTTGGCGGTATTTGCAGGCATGTCGGAGGTGATGTTTAGTTTGCAATGGCAAACAGGCACACGAGGTTGGCAAGGTGTTACATCAGCAGGGATTGATTGTGTGGCAGGCGAGCCTGTGCGGTTGAAAGTTCGCTTTTATCGGCAACACCACACAAGCCCCACATCAGCACCAACATCATCAACACATATCCTAAATCGTTCATTTGCATTTAGGGATAACCAAAATGAGTTTCCCATTCACCTAAATGCTACTTTAAATTTTGCAACCCCACCCAAAACATACAGTTGCAAACTTATTTCCGCCCCACAGCAAACCATTCGTTTGGGGCAGGTGCTTGCATCAACTTTGGAACGAGAGGGGCGAGTAATGGGTGCAAACGTAGCAAATTTTACCCTTGACTGTAATGATGCCAAAGCAACTGTACTGGCGATGGTGTATGATAACTTGGATAATGGTAATTTTGGGGCGGATAAAACCATTTTGAGTATCAAATCAGGCGGGGCAACAGGCGTAGGCATACAGCTTTATAAAGATGGTCAAGCCTTACCACTTGGGCAAAAATCCCACACATACGACCCACATAATTCTACTTATTGGCAAATACAAGGGGGCGAACAGCGTCAGCTCACGCTAGGGGCAGGTTATGTCAAGACAGGCGAGGTGGGAGTAGGGGTGGTTGAGGCACAAGCAGGACTGGTGTTTTTTTATCCGTGAAGAGGTTGATTAGTCACGGGGTAATTGAGGTGTATTTTGTGGTGGTGTTAAAAATGGATTGGTGCTTGGTGATTGATTGAGTTCTGGTTGGTGTGTAAAAAGTAAACAAATGTTGGATTGGTATTGAATGGATTTTATTGTATTTTGCAAATTTGATTTGGTTGAGCTTCAAAATGTAGAGCAATTTGGGCAATTCTTAGCGATAATGTGAAATAATTGATAAAAAAAATCAAGAAATGATTGCAGTTTTAAAAAAAAATATGTTAATATATTTAGGAAGTTAAATACTTTATCCCAAACTATATAAAACGCACAAAAGATTTTCTTAGCCGTTTTATTTACTTTTGGGTTTTTTAACCTATCTCAATTAGGAGTTATTATGAGCAATGTAAACATTGACGCTCTAAGTGTAGAGCAATTAGAAGCGTTGGCAAAAGATGCACAAGCCAAAATCAAGCAAAAACAAGCACAAGGTCTAAAAGACGCTTATTTGCAATTTAAACAGATTGCCAAAGAGCATGGTTCTACCATTGAAGAAATTCTAAAAGTAGGCAAAAAAGCTCAAAAAGAAAGTAATGTGGCATATCGTGACCCAGCTAACCCAAAAAATGTTTGGGCAGGTCGTGGTCGTAAGCCTGTATGGCTAGAAGAAGCCCTTGCCAAAGGCAAAAAACTAGAAGATTTTGCGGTGTAAGGCATCACGCAGTAATATAAGTTGGATAATCTGACTTATCCTTTTTGTATCAAGTTGATAAAGAATTGATGACTTTAATGATGGTATTTCTTGGTAAAAATAACAAATAAGATAGAGTAATCAATTGTAATTCATTCAGAGTGTAAATCATGGCAAGTGTAAACAAGGTAATCATAGTTGGTAGATTGGGTAATGACCCAGAAGTTCGTCAATTTCAAAATGGCGGTGGTGTAACAAATATTAGTGTGGCAACCTCAGAAAGTTGGACAGATAAAAACACAGGTGAAAAAAGAGAACAAACCGAATGGCACCGTGTGGCATTATTTAATCGTTTGGGTGAAATTGCTGCTCAGTATTTACGTAAGGGTTCACTTGTATATATTGAGGGTAGCCTAAATACTCGTAAATGGCAAGATGCAAACGGTCAAGATCGCTATACTACCGAAATTCGTGCCAATAGCATGACCATGCTTGACAGTCGCAATGACAATCAACAATATGGTGGACAAGGTTATCAAAATAACTTTAATGGTGGTTTTAATCAACAAGCCCAATATGGTAACCAAAATAACTACAATCAAGCAGGTTTTGGACAAAACCAAGCGTGGGGCAATCCAAGTGGTATGAATCACCAGCCTCAATACCCACAACAAGGTTATCAAAATAACTTTGGCAATGCCCCATCACAAGTTCCACAAGCACAGGGGTTTAGCACGCCAAATGCACCTGCGTCAGCATCAACTGTTGATATGAGTAACAACTCATTCATGAATAATACACCGCCTGTCTCAACCACCGCAAAGCCTGTGCCAACATCAGCTCCCAAAGCAGTAACGCCACCTGCCAACGTAGCTGATGATGATATGCCCTTTTAATGGTGTAAAAACGGTGGTGAAAACTGCCGTTTTTTATTTATCAAGCATTTGTTAAAAATTATCATTGAAAAAATCTCCGTTTTACGCCATAATTTGTTACAATATCATCATTACATTTGTAAACTTTTAATTGGAAAATTTATGAAAAGAGTCGTCATCACGGGCATGGGTATTGTTAGCAATATTGGCAACGATTTGGCAAGCGTAACCGACAGCCTAAAAAATGGCAAATCAGGCATCATCTTTAATCAAAGCTATGCTGATAATGGCTTTAAATCGCAAGTCTCTGGTTCTATTGATAAGGACGCCCTAGACACTACCCAAATTGACCGAAAATTAAAACGCTTTATGTCAGATGCAAGTCTGTATGCCTATGTATCAGCATTATCCGCCATTGACAATGCAGGTCTAACTCTTGATGATGTGGCAGATAATGTGCGTGTGGCGGTGGTGGCAGGCTCTGGCGGAGCAAGCACGGCAGATGTCGTAACCAGCGTGGACAATATGAAAGAAAAGGGACTGCGTGGCGTGGGGGCAGTTGCCGTACCTAAGATTATGAGTAGCACCGTCTCTGCCACACTTGCCACAGGGCTAAAAATCAAAGGGATAAGCTACTCGTTGTCATCGGCGTGTGCCACATCAAGCCACTGTATCGGTCATGCGATGGAGCTTATCCAACTGGGCAAGGCGGATATGGTCATCGCTGGTGGGGGTGAGAGTGAACATTGGACGCAGTCATGTATGTTTGATGCGATGGGGGCGATGAGTACCCAGTATAACGATACGCCACAGACCGCTAGCCGTCCTTATGATGCCACTCGTGATGGTTTTGTCATCGCAGGCGGTGGCGGTATGGTGGTTGTGGAAAGTCTAGAACACGCCACCGCTCGTGGGGCGACTATTCTAGCGGAGATTGTCGGCTATGGGGCGACATCAGATGGAGCAGAGATGGTTGCCCCAAGCGGTGAGGGAGCAACTCGCTGTATGCAAATCGCCCTAACGCAAGCAGGGCTTGACACGGTGGACTATGTCAACTCACACGGCACCAGCACGCCACTTGGCGACATCACCGAGCTAAACGCCATCGCAGAGGTGTTTGGCGGTGCGGATAAAACCCCACCCATCAGCTCCACCAAATCCATGACAGGGCATAGCTTAGGAGCGGTGGGTGTGCAGGAGCTTATCTACTGTGTGTTGATGATGAATCATGATTTTATCGCCCCAAGCATTAACATCAATGAGCTTGATGATGGAGCAAAACCCTTTGACATCGTACAGACCACTCGCCAAACCAAGATTAACTCGGTCATGAGTAACAGCTTTGGTTTTGGGGGAACGAACTCAGCGTTGGTGCTTAGAAAGTTTGAAGGTTAAATAAACTTAAAAAAGCCCGTTGTGATGACGGGCTTTTTTATAGTAATATATACATACTAAAGTAGGGGTGAAAGTAAAATGTGAAATGATTTAAAATCATACATTTCAAACATAAAAACTCTCAACATGATTGAGAGTTTTTTTGATGTGATTATAAAGGTTAGTCATAATCTTCGACTTCGCCAGTACCTTGACATTCTGAGCATATTGCTCGACCACTGCCAGCACACGCAGGACAACCTGCTGGGTGCGGCCATTCGCCATAATCCAAATCGCAGGACGACATACCTGAACCGCCACATTCTGGGCATTTAACCATTTTAGCCATTGCATTTCTCCACTTAGTTTGCTAAAAAGAAGTATTTGTTTTGTATGTTTATATGATATAATTCTTAGGTTTTTTATTCAAACAACAAAAAGTTTATTTTGTACACTAATAGGGTGTTTTATGGAAACTTATGACAAAATACGATTGTATAGAGAGTTAAATCAGTGGTCGCAAGAAGAAATGGCAACACAACTTCACATGTCTAAAAATGGTTATGCCAAAATTGAGCAAGGAAAAACACGGCTTAATACAGATAGATTAAAGCAAATAGCTCATATATTTGGTGTTTCGGTTACTGAATTAATTAGTCCAAGCAATCTAATTGTTTTTGGTGATGGAAATTATCATAATAATGTTAACTCTTACAATGGGGAGACGGCATTAACTGCTGAAAATGAAAAATTGAATCTTATTATAAAGCATCAAGAAGAAATTATAAAAAGACAACAAGCTCAAATTGATACCTTGGAAAGTTTGGTAAAGGCTTTGCAGGATAAAAATACTTAATTTGTAGAAGGCAAATCAAAATCAATTGGTGTATGTCATGTACTTAGTGGCTTTTATTTATTAAAAATTACTCTTTACTTTTTCCCTTACAATTCACTTTTTTCTTTATCATTTTAACAATGCTCACCCATCATTTTACCACCCCCCACACCCCAAGCACACTGACCGCCTTGATTGCTACATACTACCCTGACTGGCAGGTGTGTTTTTTAAATAACAATCATCGCCCTGTGATTGGCATTTGCCCAAAGGTGTCATGGACTGCCCTATTTGATAAAAAACTCTACACCCATAAAAAAACTCGTGGGCGAGACACCACCATTTATCCATCAAGTTATATCAGTTTACAAAATGAACTGATTGAATATACCAAGCCATTTAATAAAACCATTGGCAAAAATGGTGATTATTATCATGGCTTAATGGGGTTTGTGGGTTATGACATTTCGGCTTATGAATTAAATCCCACCATTGCAATCAAAAAAAATCAGCCCTGTGCTTATTTGGCTCATTATGATGTGTATTTAAAAAAGAGCGATATGGGTTTTGAGCTGATTGGTATGGATGTTGAGATAGAAATTTTTAATCATCTTAAACATAAATTGGCAGATTTATTAAAAGAGAAATTAACACCACCTACCGCCACTAAATTTACACCAACTTGGCAAAAACAAGATTATATCAACGCCTTTAATCAAACCCAAGAATACATCAAAGCGGGTGATACCTATCAAATTAACCTTACGCAAAGTTGGCAAGTGGATATGGAGAGTTTGGCAAGTTTTTTACCAGCTTTACAAGATATGATAAAAGCCCCTTTTGCAGGCTATTTAAAAATAGATGATTTTGAGATTTTGTCGGTTTCGCCAGAATTGTTTTTTGAATTTAATAAAATAGAAAACGACATTCATATTATAACCAAACCCATCAAAGGCACACGCCCACGCCATGATGATGTGAATATAGACAATGATTTAAAAAATGAGTTGGCAAATAGCGAAAAAGACATTAGCGAAAATTTGATGATTGTGGATTTACTTCGTAATGATTTGGGTAAATATGCCAAAATAGGTACGGTCAAAACACCCAAACGCTTTGCCATCGAAAGTTTTAAAAATGTACATCATATGGTCAGCACCATTAGAGCCCAGTTAAAAGAGATACATTCATTGGAAGTTTTATTTGGCTCACTGCCAGCAGGGTCAATCACAGGCACGCCCAAAAAACGAGCCTGCGAGATTATCCATGAGCTAGAAATTGCCCCACGAGGGGCGTATTGTGGGACGATGGGCTATATGAATTTTGATGGGTCAGGCGTGTGGAATGTGCTAATTCGTACCCTTCAAAAGTACGATAAGGTAGAGATTTGGGCAGGTGGTGGCATTACCATCAAATCGGATATGCAGAGTGAATATCAAGAATGTTTGGATAAGGTGGGAGGGATTATTGACGTGATTGAGCGGGGTTTTTGATGATGTTGCCAATAGCCTTTTTCAATTCCTAAATCATCTCTAAGAGTATCGTAGACCGTATCTAGGTACTCATCGCCTTTGGGTTTTGACCCATCAGTACGGTGGGATGGGTCAGTTTGTAGCAGTAATGGGCGTGTCTGTTTTGGGGGTTTATGATGAGCTATTGTCATAAAAAGCGAACAGAGCGTCAGAGTCGTCCACGTCAAGCACCAGTCATTTGACCTTAAAGGGGGGTGTTGGGCTGGATGTGGGCATGCTTGATGGCATGATTTTTTTTGAGCGAATATAACAGCAGCCCTTGCTGTCGGTGCAGTAGGTTTTTTTGGGTAAGTTGGTCGGCAGAGCTTGTATTTACTCGCAGTTTGTAGTTCAATAGACTTACCACAAAACTCTATTTTATTGAGTTTAAGGATTTTGTTAAAGACTTGCAAAGCAAGAAATATTCAACTAATTTTGCCAGTGTTGTAGGAAATCCATTACAGCAATCTTGCGTACATCGGATATTTTGGGTTTTCTACAACGGTTCTGTATATATTTTCTCTATACCAAATTAAAAAATCAAATAAGACACCAAATTCTCTAACGGTATATTCATTAGTATCCCATTCATAGACAATATCTCTTGGTTGGCAAATAGCATAAAATAAAAAAAATCATATGTTCGTTGATACCTGCAAATTCAAAGTGCTTTTTTTTCTACTAAATTTATATTCCCCATATTTTTAACGAACTCTTGACAGTCTGAGTTTTCATGTATTTCTTGTCTCATCTCATCAGAGAAGTTATATTCATTTCTTGTATCTATGTGTATCATCATTTTTGCAAAAATCAGTGAATTTACCTATTTTAAAAATTTTTTTAATTTTGCTAAAAAAAATCTCCAAATATTAAAATAATAAAACAAAAATGTGAGCACCATAATAAAATGAATAAAATTTGCTAATGTTGTCATATTGTAATTATCAAGAATTAACACAAGTAAAAACATTGGTAGCAAAATAAAAAAAAACACCCTTAAAAATTCTGCTTTCATTCATTTCTTATCTTACACTCCTTTACATCTTTTTTTGCACACTAATAAAGCTCCACCACCAAATCCAACTTTACCTTCCACTCCATATGACAAAGAACCATCACCCTTGTTTGATATACAGTAGAGCGACAGAGCCTGCGATAAGACGGACGGTGTTTTGGCTTTTTAGTTGGAATATAGTAAATAACAATTATCAGATATCTTTAGGTTCTCCACAGTTGATACATTTTGTCTGTGTGAATATGTTAAGACTAATATCTTGTGTGCCATCTTTTCTGTGCAAAAAGAAAGGATTTTTGCAAAATGGGCATATGTTTATTTTTCTAAACAAAGCATCAGCCGAAATAAGTATAACCATACTAACTATAAATATTATTACTGGATTTGTTATATTAAAAAAACCAAGAATAGAGAAATGGATAACTAAACCAATCGGTGGAAATAAAAAAAACATGGTATTTTTTCTAGACATAAGTTTATTGTATGCTATTTTCTTATCTACCTCCATTGACTCTCTCCTTTTCATTCTTTTGATGGTTCTTACCTTCTATGCCGTCAACAACAAGGTCAGTAAACTTCCAGACATCTTCAAGCACAAAATAAGCAGTAATAAGACATTTTAATATAATGTCCTTTATAAGTCAAATTTAAAATTAGTCTCCTTATTGGCGTATAAACGCCCCTAAATATCCATTATAATCCCAGTAATTACAAGGATTATGGATGGTCTAAAAACTATAAAAAACATTAAAAAACAAAAAACCAAAAAAAGCACTCGGTTTTGTTTTTTTTTGTTGTTTTTTAGGTTTTTGGTTGATAACCCAGTTTGTCATTTAAGTTGCAGTAATGATTATCTTTATACCAATAGGTAGCAATCTTCAATTTACTATCCTTATAAATATTGAATGCTACATCTTTGTTGCAAGAAGCATATATGATATTTTTATCATTAGGGAATGGTATTTCTTTCCAACCGTAACTTTCTGCATTGGTTTTAAATTTATTTATATCATATTCAGTAAAATCATTATAATAGATAACAAATACACCAGCAGGTCTATTTATTTCTGATTTATCAGAAAAATCACCCAAATCATGGGTTATTTGCTCCATATATTTTCTTTGCAATTTAATCATTTCATTTCTATAACTTAGGTTGTAAGCATCTGCTTTATCATACTTTTTTGGTGAATAGAAAAAATAAATAATCATCAAAAAGAATATTGATATTATTATAGAAGTCTCTTTCATTTTGCCTTGCCCTTAACTATTCTTTGAGTTTTACTACCCAAATGGTATCCAGAGAACTTTAATTTGCCGCCAGAATAGCCCATAAGACATGTTAAAGATGGTGATGTCATCTCGTGTTCTAAAACCGTTTAATGTATAAAATGCAACATTGTTAATGTGGTCTCCCGCAATAACTTTTAAATCATTGATGAATGATGGTTTATCCCACCGCATACAACCTGCATAATCACCACCTTGATTGGCACAGTAAACCCCTAATGATACCTGACTTTGTGCATACTCTTTACCACCAGCTACACTGTAAGCCCAATTCTCTCCGCCCCAGTTATTATTCTCCATCCCCCCCCCTTTTTTTTCAACTTCAGAAGTATTAATAGCACCACCCACACCCCCTGTTACACCATAGGCAGTTGCTGTACTTGTTAAGCTAATGATACTGGTAATAATATCTTTTTGCTCTTGACTAAGTTCTTTGAGGTTTTTGGTATTAAATAAGAAGTCAGATAAGATAGGGGCGACTTTTTCACTACTTGCTCCTGCCAATGCACCACTTGT
>NZ_BCYQ01000033.1 GCF_001598275.1 Moraxella oblonga NBRC 102422 | reverse complement strand
GGGTTTTGTAGGAGGTCTAGTGATAAATTTGTTTTTCGGTTAAATAAATTGATACAATCCCATATTCATACCTTATCTTATCCATACCTTGACAAAAAAATACAAGGCAAGCGGTCTAAGGTATGAAAAATAACCGCCGTTCGGTAGCCACTCATAGCCTTGCAAAAGGGTTAAATCATTCTACATTTGGCAATACAAAAGGTGGGTGGGCGGATAATGCCAATAACACAATCCTATCATCAAATCTTTGGTAATGTAGGATATATTGGCTTGTTTTATCGCCATCATCACCCACATAATGCGGTATGCCGATATGATAATGCCAAAGGCAATGTTTTTGGGCATATTCAAAATTGGCTTGCTCTTTCTTGGTGCGTGGGTTTATGGGGACTGATGACTTGTTACGCCCTGTTAGCCCCTTTAAGCCGTGTTGGCGAACATAAAACACAAAGGTTAAGATGGCTTGCCGTGTCTCATCATCAAATGTTGCTAGGCAAGTTTTAAAACTATCCAAAAATTCTACATTCATACGCTTGCCAGCCATTTATCAAAACTTGATAAATCCGTTAATGCCCAATGAGGTACGGTATGGGTGTTTTTAGCACAACCACGCTCATCATATTCGCCAATGGCTTGACTTAGCTTATCAATATCAAAATGGTGCTGATAAAACCATTCATAATAGGCCTCCTCATCATCAGCAAAGGTCTGTAATAACAGCTCATTGACTGTTATGCCTTGCTGATTGGCTTTTGTGATAATCATCTGTTCTATGTGTGGAGCAATATCTAGCATATTTTTTACCTTAATAATTCAACAACCAAGCCTTAATTTATTTTGCCCATCCAATCAATCACAAATTTTATTAGAAAATGACAATACAATCATTTATCAACCCTAATGAAGTGGCACCACCCTCAAAACCTCCTCCAAAGTCGTAATCCCTTCGGCAATGCGTTTTGCCCCTTCAATGCGTAATGGCAAAACCCCTTCACTATATGCCTGTTTTTTAAGGTCGTCAAGGCTTGCATCTTTGGCAATCAGTTTTTTGAGTTCATTGGATAAGGGCATAATCTCATACAGCCCCACACGCCCTTTATAGCCTGTATTACGGCATTCATCACAGCCAACAGGGTGATAAAGCTCTTTGGGTGGATTGGCATTCCAAGGGGCGACAAGCTCACGCCATTGCAGGGCAAGGGGGCTACCTTCTACCACCTCTTCACTCTTTTTGCAATGGGGGCAAAGGGTACGAACCAGCCGTTGTGCCATCACACCCAAAATCGTTGCCGAAGTCAAAAACGGCTGTACCCCCAAATCGTGCAAACGAGTAATGGAGCTTGGGGCGTCATTGGTGTGCAGTGTGGATAGCACCAAATGCCCCGTTAGGCTGGCTTGCACTGCCATATCTGCCGTCTCGCCATCACGAATCTCCCCCACCATAATAATATCAGGGTCTTGACGCATCAGTGAGCGAATGCCATCAGCAAAATGCAAATCAATGCTTGTGTTAATCTGCATTTGATTAAAAGATGGCTCAATCATCTCAATGGGGTCCTCAATGGTACACACATTGACACTTTCGGTTGCCAACTGTTTTAGTGTGCTATATAGCGTGGTGGTTTTGCCAGAACCTGTCGGACCTGTAACAAGAATAATGCCGTTTGGGTGGGAAGTTAGTTCGTTCCAAGTTGCCAACTGCTTGTCTTGCAAGCCCAATTGGGCAAATGACCGCACCAACACTTCTGGGTCAAATACCCGCATCACAAGTTTCTCACCAAAGGCGGTGGGCAAGGTAGAAAGACGAAGTTCGGTTTCCAGTCCCTTTGGCGTACGAGTCTTCAATCGTCCATCTTGCGGTTTTCGCTTTTCGGCAACATTAAGCCTACCCAAAATCTTAATACGAGCGGTAACGGCGGTCATAATCGCAGACGGCATTTCATAAACCGTATGCAAAACGCCATCAATCCTAAACCGCACCTTGCCTGTGTCTCGTCTTGGCTCTAAATGAATATCGCTTGCCCGTTGGTCAAAGGCGTATTGCAAAAGCCAATCCACCACCTTAACAATATGCTGGTCATTGGCATCGGGGTTACTATTATCTCCCAATTGCAACAAGGCTTCAACATTGGTTACATCCGCACTCGCCTTTTTTTGGGCGATGTCTGCTCCTGCAATGGCACGAGTAACTTGGTAAAATTCGGTACGATACCGCCCAATCTGCTCAGGACTAATATAGACAATCGTAAACTCTTTTGGTCTGATAATCTGACGAATATTATCATGCCAATCCGTATAAAATGGTTGGTCTGTCGCCATCACCACCACATCATCACGCACTTCTATTGGTAAAATGTGTTGAGTCTTGGCATATTCATAAGACATGATTTTGGTAATGCTTGGTACATCAAGCTTTAAAGGGTCAATTTTAACAAATGGTTTTTTAGCTTTATTGGCAAGCCATTCGTTTAGCCTATCCACCGTCAAAGGCTTGGTAGCATCTGTCAAATCAGGCAAACGAAACCCCCCAATCACTGGCACAGGGTGCAGATTGGGGTCTTTGCGTGATGTCATCACCAGATTGTATGATTTTTGGTCAATGCGGTTTTCTTTTAACAATTCGTCCAAACACCACCGTAAATCCACCACAAACGAAAACATACCAGCTACCTTTTATCAAATAATCTGTCATTTTATCATGATTTTGGACAAATAAAAAACCGCCACACTCATAAAAAGCATGGCGGTTTTTAAATGCACTCTTATTTGGGTTTGCCTGTAATCGCACTTAACTTTTTGGTAACCCCAAACGCAATCGGCAAACTAATGAGTGTACCCACTGCCACAGCTCCTAGTATCGTTTGCATATTGCTTAAATTATTGACAAACACCACCACCATCAACACACCGATAATGACTGTAAAGGCAATGGAAAAAATCGCACTAAAAAGTGGCACATTCATGTTAAATCCCCTCATTTTTTGTGGATAAATTTTAGTCTATTTATACACCTTTTTTAGGCAAATGTTAAGCGTTTTTGTCAAAAATTACATAATTTTTTTATGGCTTTTAAATTCATTCTAAAAAGTTATCAATATGAACGCTTTTTTAACCAAATTTTGAGAAAAATTACTGCTAATTGTGGCAGTTTATGATAAAATTAAACACTTATGAACATAAATTCGCTTGTTTGTTGAAATCACAAGCCAAATTTGGACACTTTACGCATGACTACGCCATTTACTCCTACTAAAACCATGCAACTAAACGAAGTACGTCAAGCCTTCATTGACTTTTTTAAATCCAAAAACCACACGCCTGTGGAGTCATCATCGCTTGTCCCTCACAACGACCCCACGCTGTTATTTACCAATGCAGGCATGAACCAGTTTAAGGATACCTTTTTAGGTCTTGAAAAAAGGGATTATGTGCGTGCGGTCTCCTCACAAAAGTGCGTGCGTGCAGGGGGCAAGCACAATGACCTTGACAATGTTGGCTACACCGCTCGTCATCACACCTTTTTTGAGATGCTAGGCAATTTTAGCTTTGGTGATTATTTTAAAAAGGACGCTTTGGCATTTGCGTGGGAGTTTTTGACCTCTCCTGACTGGCTTGGACTGCCCAAAGACCGCCTGTATGTTACCGTTTATCATACCGATGATGAGGCGTTTGACATCTGGCATAAAGACATTGGTCTATCACCCGAGAGAATCATTCGTATTGGCGACAAAGGCGGACTGTATCAGTCGGACAACTTTTGGGCGATGGGCGATACCGGTCCTTGTGGACCTTGTAGTGAGATTTTTTATGATTATGGTGAGCATATCTGGGGTGGACTGCCTGGCACACCAGAGGAAGATGGCGACCGTTATGTTGAGATTTGGAACTGCGTATTTATGCAGTTTAACCGCCAAAAAGATGGCACACTAGAACCTTTACCCAAGCCATCGGTGGATACAGGCATGGGCTTGGAGCGAATCAGTTCGGTCATGCAGGGCAAATATGGCAACTACGAAACCGACCTGTTTGTCAATCTGATGAATGCGACCGCTACTGTCATTGGCGTGGATTGCACTTATGAGCCGTCCTTTAAGGTGATTGCTGACCATATCCGAGCGGTGAGCTTTTTGATTGCTGATGGTGTCAAGCCCGGCAACGAGGGGCGTGGCTATGTCTTACGCCGTATTATTCGCCGTGCGGTACGACACGGCAATAAATTGGGGGCGGAGGGAACATTTTTCCACAAAATCGTCCCTGCACTTGTCGGTCAGATGGGCGAGGCTTATCCACAGCTTGTTGCCAAACAAGAGGAGATTGAGGCGGTTATTCTAAAAGAAGAAGAACAATTTGCCAAAACCTTAGCCCAAGGCTTACGCCTATTATCAGGCGAGCTTGATGGCTTGAATGCAGGCGACACGCTCTCTGGTGAAACAGCATTTAGACTGTATGATACTTATGGCTTCCCTTATGATTTGACGGCTGATATTTTGCGTGAAAAAGAGATTGGCATTGACGAAGAAGGCTTTAACCGTGAAATGGAAGCCCAGCGTACTCGTGCCAGAGAGTCAGGCAAATTTGCCCTAGATTATACCAGTCTGATTAAGGTGGACACACCAAGCAAATTTGTTGGTTATGAAACCTTAACAGCGGACAGCCAGCTTGTTGCCCTGTACAATGACGGCAAGGCGGTGGAGAGCTTAGCTGAGGGCGATGAAGGGGTCTTGGTGCTTGATGAGACGCCTTTTTATGCCGAAAGTGGCGGTCAAGTGGGCGAGATTGGCGAGATTACCACCGATACAGGCGTGTTTGTGGTGGAAGACACCCAAAAATCAGGCACTGCCATTATCCATTATGGTAAAGTGCGAATGGGGCAAATTGAGGTAGGGCAAAAGGGCTTTGCCGAAGTGATTGCCGATGTCAGATGGTCGTCTGCTAAAAACCACTCTGCCACCCACCTTTTGCACGCAGCCCTTCGAGAAGTGCTGGGCGATGGCGTTGCCCAAAAAGGGTCTTTGGTATCTAGTCAAGTCTTGCGTTTTGACTTTTCTTATGACAATGCCATTACCACAGATGAGCTTGAAAAAGTAGAACAAATTGTCAATGACAAAATCGCCCAAAACGATACTGTTTTGATTGAATATATGAACATCAATGACGCTAAAGCAAAAGGGGCGATGGCATTGTTTGGCGAAAAATATGGCGAAGTCGTGCGAGTCATCACAATGGGCGAAAATGCCGACAAATCCAAGTTTTCCATTGAGTTGTGCGGTGGCATTCATATTCGTCAAACAGGCGATATTGGACTGTTTAAAATCGTCTCCGAAGGCTCTATTGCCTCTGGCATTCGCCGTGTGGAGGCTTTGACTGGGGCGGCGGCACTGCGTTATATCCAAACAGGCGAGCGAGTGTTAAATACGCTTGCCAAAGAATTTAAAGCCAAACGAGAAGAGGTGCTTCAGCGAGTGCTTATTTTGACCGACAAGGTCAAAGACAGCGACAAACAGATTGAGAAACTCACCCAAAAGCTTGCCAGTTTTGAGGCAAAAGCCTTGATGGATAAGGTGGCTGATGTCGGTGGCGTGCCTGTACTGATTGCCAAGGTAGAGGGCGTGGATGCTAAGGGTTTACGCTCTTTGGCGGATGATGTCAAATCCAAACTGCATAATGGCGTGGCAATCTTGGCAAGCGTATCAGACGGTAAAATCGCCCTAACCGCAAGTGTCGGCAAAGACTTGACCGCCAAAGTCAAAGCAGGCGACATCATCAAATCCTTGTGCGAAAGCCTTGACGGTAAAGGGGGCGGTAAGCCTGACTTTGCCCAAGGGGGAGCAAATGATGTTGCTGGGCTTGATAAGGTGCTGGCAAATCTAAAAGATGAGCTAAGTGCGAAGTTGGTGTGAGTTGTAGGGGCGTGTTGAACACGCCCAACAAACACAATGCTTGCAAAGGGCGTATTTAATACGCCCCCATAAATCCTTAGCACCAGTTCGGTTGATATGCCCAATAAGGAAAAACCAAACGATGATATTAGACCTACCCCCAACCACCGTAGAATTAATTGTTGCCAAAGCCAAAAGAGCAGGCGTTACGGTTGAGGAATTGCTGTATGAATTTGCTTGTGATGATGAAATTTATTTTGACATTGAGCGAATGAAAGTTGCAATGCAGGGCTTAGAAACAGCAGAGGATAGATTAAAAAACAGCGTAGAAATACCAAAATCCGCCTTAAAAGATTTAGGGGCTTTTAAACAATTTTTGCAGGCGAATTTATAATGAAAGTGCGTACCAGCAATTATTTTTCTCGCTTATTTTTTACTTTATCGGACGAACATCAACAAAAAATACTGGATTTTGTGCAATATGTTAGCGATAATGGCTTAAAAGGCTTAGTGGGACGCAATAAATCTTCTGCCCCAACCAACCCACGCACCAAACGCCAAAGAGCCAATTTTAACTACGCTCAAAAGCATTGTTTATGGCATTATCATATTGGCATTCCAGAATATAAGGGCGATGATGGTGATAAAACAAGCGAGTATGTTTTGCACTATCAAAAATTAAATGATGAAATTGTGTTGGTGGACATTGGCATTCATCCGCCATTTGCTTTGCCAACTTTGGAAAAATTAATTTAATTTGTAAAGTACATAGATGCTCAATTAAGAAAAGATTTTGGTTTTATTGCCCCTAACTCTACAAATTACCCACACTTAAAATAACTGTTTGGATAGCATTATGAATGAGATGGATATTGCATTCTTTAAGTGGACTTTTAGAGTGTTGCTTGTAATTTTCATCATTTTTTATTTGGTGGTTGGTTTGGAAGTTATTGGTCGCCACGATGGTTGGGCATCAGAATTTTTTATCAAAAAACGACCCAGTTTGCAATTTAAATTTTATAACGGTATGCATTGTGGTGAATGCGACTTTGTAGAATATGATAATTTAGATAAAGAACAACAAAAAGAAGCCGAAGATTTGTGTTATTTTCGTTATGGTTTTAAAAAATCACAGATTTATGAATGTCAAGAATTTTTAAGAACACGATAACCCAAAAAGTATCGTGCCAAAAATTTAAAGTTAAAAAATTATTGGTTGTTTTATGTTGTATGGATTTTTGTGGCGTTGATGATAATGGCGGTGGCGTTTTATTTTGAATTAAAGAGGCATAATATTTAAGTTAATATTTGGAATAAAAATGACATACCACAAACAATACAGATATGAAATACCAAGAATGGGTGGATTGATTGTATTTTTTATGAGCATAATATCGGCTGGTGGTGTGATTGCTTTATATTCAATGTTACCGCCCTATTTTGGCGATGTGTTTTTTATGCTATTTATTGGTTTGGCATTATTGGGATTGTATTTATTTTTTAATTATCATTACCCCATTACTGTAACAGACTACGACATTACTTTTAAAAAGAATTTTTTATCGCCAAAAACAATGACAGTGCATTATCATCAAATGAGAGAGCTTGAAACCATTGAGATTTATAAAATACCCGCATTACAATTTGTTATTAATAACAAAAAATGCGTAGTATCCAGTCAAGGTTTTAATAATATTGATGAATTTAATGAATTGGTAGCATTTGTTAAAAGTAAGGTTAATTTGTAAGGCGTGTATAACGGTGCGTATTACACACCTTACGCCCAATTAAAAGGAAATGATTGTAATGGCATATTATCAAGAATACGAATATAGAATACCAAAAGGCATTAGTATTTTTACTTTGCTATTTTTTGGTTTGTTTTCTTTTTATGGCATTCCCAAAGCCTTAAACAATGATAAACCTTTAACTCGTAGGGGTGTGGAGATTTTATCAGCAGAAATGGCGGATTGGTTTTGGATTATTTCAACAATAATAATGGTTGGGCTTACAGTGTTAGGTTTATTGATGACCATAAAATCCTTTCAAGCCCCTAATTATGTAATTGTGGAAGATGAGCAAATTACTTTGCCCAAAAAACCCATTTCCAATCAAATCGTTACTTTGGCGTATGACGAAATTCACAAATTAAAATTAGAAAATGTCGGCAAACAGCACACTTTATCTTTATTTACCGATGACGGCAAATGCGTTTTGAGCAGTCAATCTTTTGCCAATATTGACGAATTTAATGAAGTGGTAGAATTTGTTAAAAGTAAGGTTAATTTGTAAGGCGTATATAACGGTGCGTATTACGCACCCTACGCCCAATTAAAAGGAAATGATGGTAACGACATATTATCAAGAATATCATTATCGTATTCCAAGCAGTACAGGCGTATGGATATTATTGTGTGGCATATTCTTAAATATTCCAATGTTAATCTTAACACCAAAAAATTTGTCGCATTCAACCCAAACTTTTGGTATTATGATTGCGATATTTGCGATTTTATTTGGAATTTTTTTAATCAAAAAATCCAAAGAACCGCCCAAAAAAGTGATTGTTACAGATAATGCGATTAGTTTTCCAAAAATACCATTATCCAATACCTTAACAACCATTGATTTTGATGAGATTAAAAAATTAAAAATAATTTATAATCCTTCAATAAAAAATGCACTTAAAATTGTTGGCAATCATCAAAAAGGTGAATTATTGGGATATTGTTTTAATGACCCAAATACTTTAAAAGAAATTAAAAAGTATATTGAAAGTTATTTAAATCAATAACAAATTCAATTTAAATCGGTGGTAAATTATGGAAAATTTAACATATATTGTTTGGTTAATTCTTGCCATTATGTTTAGTGGCTTGTTGATGGTTTCAACCAATGGAGCAAAAGACACGACTTCTTTTGGCTCTCGTTTTACTGATAAGGAATATCCGATTTTTATTTATATTTTTATTGGCGTGATGTTTTATACAGCTTATTTTATATTATTTAAATTAAAACTTTAAATTTATTTTCCAAAGCCATTTTATTTTATAAGGAAACATTATGGCACTAATCGTCCAAAAATACGGTGGTACTTCAATGGGGAATGCCACCCGTATTAAAAATGTTGCCAAACGAGTCAAACGCTGGCACGATAATGGCAACCAACTGGTGGTCGTGGTCTCGGCAATGAGCGGTGAAACCAACCGCTTGATTGGCTTGGCACGAGAAATCACAAACAACCCAGACCCACGAGAATATGACCAAATGGTCTGCACAGGCGAGCAGGTCTCTATCGCTCTTTTGGCAATGGCATTAAAGGATTTGGGACTAGAAGCTGTCTCTTTTACAGGCAGTCAAGTTGCCATCACCACCGATTCTGCCCACACCAAAGCCCGTATTCAAACCATTGATGACAAAAAGCTTAGAGCCGTACTTGACGCTGGCAAAGTAGCGATTGTTGCAGGCTTTCAAGGAGTGGACGAATTTGGCAATGTTACCACGCTTGGGCGTGGTGGTTCAGATACCACAGGTGTTGCCATTGCTGCTGCATTAAAAGCGGACGAATGCCAAATTTACACCGATGTGGACGGCGTCTATACCACCGACCCACGAGTCACTTCTAAGGCAAAAAAACTTGACAAAATCACCTTTGAAGAAATGCTAGAAATGGCATCTCTTGGTTCAAAGGTCTTGCAAATCCGCTCAGTAGAATTTGCAGGTAAGTACAAAGTGCCTGTGCGAGTGCTGTCTAGCTTTGATGAAGGCACAGATGGCAAATTTGATGATGAATTTAGAAAAACTGTTGGTACTTTGATTACCATTGATGAAGGAGATGATATGGAAAAAGCTGTAATCTCAGGCATTGCCTTTAATCGTGATGAAGCAAAAATTGCCCTACTTGGCGTGCCAGACCGCCCTGGCATTGCCTCTGCTATTTTAAGTCCCATTGGTAATGCCAACATTGAAGTAGATATGATTATCCAAAACATTTCAGAAAATGGCGTAACCGATTTTAGCTTTACCGTGCCTCGTGGCGATTTTGACAAGGCAATGCAAATCTTAAATGAGCAAGTCAAAGATGACATTGGTGCAACCGACATCATCGGCACAAGCGATGTGGTCAAAGTCTCTATTGTTGGTGTGGGTATGCGGTCGCACGCAGGCGTTGCCAGCAAAATGTTCCAAACCCTAGCGTCCGAAAACATCAACCTACAAATGATTTCAACTTCTGAAATCAAGGTCTCTGTACTCATCAAAGAAGAGCATTTGGAAAAGGCAGTCAAATCCTTGCACACCGCCTTTGGGCTTGACCGTGAAGACGGCGAAAGTAAGGTGGCTGGGCTGTAATTGTAACCATAAGATTTACCAATCATAATGATTGCGTAAAATTTTATAAAAATAGCTGACAAGTTACCCAAGAAGTTTTATAATAACAACTTGGGTAATTTTGTTTTGCTTTATAGCATTGTTTTTATAGCAAGGAGCTATTATGTTAATCCTAACCCGCCGTGTCGGCGAAACCCTAATGATTGGCGATGAAGTCAGTGTTACTGTATTGGGCGTTAAGGGCAATCAAGTACGTTTGGGTGTCAATGCCCCAAAAGACATTGCCGTTCACCGTGAAGAGATTTACCAACGCATTCAACACGAGCGTTCTATGCAGATGCACATGAGTCATTTGGAGCAAGGTGGCTTTGCCCCGCCATCTTTTGATGATGACTACTACAACCGCTAAGGAATCCCCCATGAGTAATACGCTCGTCTCAGCCTTATTGCATGGTATCAGTACTGGGGAAGTCAATTTCAAAGATGTGATTGCTTTTATTGATAGTAATTATCATTATACCCCTACTGCTTTTCAAAACGGTGAAGTGAGTAACCCTGCTGGCACCAATGAAGGTTCTGCCAAAGTGTTTAGTTTTGCCAAACTACATGGATTGAATCAGCTAGACACCTTAACTCTATTTGCTGAACATTATCAGGCAGTACTAGAAACACCAGATGGTAACGACCATGCCAATATCCGTAATTTCATTCATTATGGTTGGCAGGGTTTTGGTATGCCAATACTGGCTTTGACTGCTAAATAATTTACTTGCAAATTTACAAAATATTTGCTAGAATTTTAGCTTTAATTTTCTGCCGTAGTGGCTGTTGTCGCCTTTAACATCAGCAAACTGGCTTAACTTAAATAGTTTGGTCAAATTCGTGTCATGTCCATACCATACCTTAGACACCTTGTCCAAACGGCACAACCGATACCGCTCAATATCCGTGCCAATATTACTATTTTAGGAGTTCACCATGTCTCGTGTATGTCAAGTGACTGGAAAGCGCCCACTTGTGGGTAACAACGTATCACACGCCAACAACAAAACTAAACGCCGTTTCCTACCCAACCTACACAACCATCGTTTTTGGGTAGAATCTGAAAACCGTTTTGTGCGTCTTCGTGTCTCTTCTAAGGGTATGCGTATTATTGATAAGCACGGCATTGAAAAAGTGCTTGCTGACCTACGCGCCCAAGGTCAAAAAATCTAATTGACAAATTAAGGATACTTTATTATGAGAGATAAAATCAAACTTGTTTCTACTGCTGGTACTGGTTATTTTTATACCACCACCAAGAACAAACGCACAATGCCTGGCAAAATGGAAATCAAAAAATTTGACCCAAAAATTCGCCAACACGTTTTATTTAAAGAAGCCAAAATCAAGTAATTTTAGCATTCAAAAACCGCCCAGATTGGGCGGTTTTTTTATTTTACATTGATATGGTCACCTAAACTCAAAATACACCACATAAGTTTTTTTATGATGACAAAAGTCACGCCACAGGTGGTATCAGCCACCGTTTTGCAGGCGTGGTAAATGATGATATGTCAATTCACCTTAAAAAAGACGAACTACAAGCCTATCGGTGGGTGGACACCGATAAATTGGGCGAGTATGAGTTACTTGGGACTTTGGGCGATTTGCAAGATTTGGTTGAGCTTGGAAGTGAAATTGCAGGTTTTGATGGTGATGTGGAGCGTGATGATGAAGCGGTTGTGATTAATGGTAAAGAATTTGAAAATCACAACTTGGATTTTGAGCAAGAAAACAACAAACAACTATTGCGTGATGAAGTGCGACAATATTTAGAAAACCTTGCTGGCGACAATGGCAAATACATTTTTAACAATTTTTTAGGTCGTGATGTATTGTTGAATGGTCGTGGCATTCGTGAAATGTTGGCGTGGTCGCATCAAGTGATTAAATTGCAAATTCTACATGGTATTGAGCGGATTATTCAGCAGGCTCGTGGGGTTGGTGATTATAAGCAAATCAATGGCAAGAAAGACAAAAAAGCTCACGCAGAATATTACTATCACTTAGAGACACCCATTCAATTAGCCAGTATGAAATTAACAGTTAAGGTTATTATTGAAGAAGATGCCAACGGATTATTGCAATATGATGTGAGAGTGCCTAGGACGGCATTAGGAAAAAATAAGGCATTGTATGATACATTAATCCACGATACGCATTCGTGGAATACATCAAACAATGCCTATGCTCATCATAATAACAAACTCAATGAAGAAAGTCAAGATGATTTTGTGTTTGATAGACTAAATGCCAATATTAGTGTGGGTGATATGCTGTTAAACCTATTTGTTTTTGACGAAAATGGCAATGAAGTGGGCGATGAAATATTGGGCGATAGACAAGACGGCAACGACAAAACCGAACCGCCAACCAATCATTTACCGTTGCCAAACAATCCCAAACCCTTTGATCGCACCAACATTACCATTCCACGCACCAAAACCGCTCGCCAAAAAGCCAATGATAATGCCATAGCGATTTTGGATAAATTGGACAATGGGCAAATCACGCCTGCTGATTTAACCGATGAGGATAAGGCAATTTTAGCCCAGTATAGTGGTAATGGTGGGGGCTTGACCGGGGCGGACGGTAAAAGAGGGTCGGATTATGAGTATTACACTCCCAAAGAGTTGGCATCTGGTATGTGGGATTTAGCTCGTGAGCTTGGGTTTGTTGGCGGAAAAGTGCTAGACCCTTGTGCTGGCACTGGCATTTTTACCGCCACAAGTCCTGATAATGTGTTGATTGAGGCGGTGGAGTTTGATGAGACTTCTGGGTGAATCAATCAACTGCTTAATGATGGTGGTCGCTCACAAACCACAATTGCCCCTTTTGAAAAGATGGTTAATGGTTATGATGATGGTAATCCACAAACAAAAAATCTTTGTTTGTTTTTGAATGGAATTTACCATAACATTTAAGTAGACGTATAACATAAATGCACAAGTTGTCAATAGGTCAATAGATTGATATCAACCGACTTTAAGCCCTTGACATTTATATTTTAGATGTTAGAATATGCATCACAACTTAGATTTAAAAAACACCACCCATTTTGGCGTGGTGTTTTTCGCTATATGTACGATTTTGATTTGGAGGCAACGATGCAACGCTACCCCATGACCCCAGAAGGACACGCCAGCTTAGAGGCGGAGCTCAAACAACTAAAAACTGTAGAACGCCCACGCATTACCACTGCCATCGCTGAGGCTCGTGAACATGGTGATCTTAAAGAAAATGCCGAATACCATGCCGCCCGTGAACAGCAAGGTCTGTGCGAGGCTCGCATTCGTGATATTGAGGCGAAGTTGGGTGGAGCTCAGGTAATCAATCCTGCCACATTGCCAAAAGAGGGGCGTGTGGTGTTTGGTGTTACTGTTTTGCTTGAAAATCTAGATACAGGTGAAGAGAAACGCTACAAGATTGTTGGTGATGATGAAGCGGATTTTAAAGTGGGTAAAATCTCTGTCAATTCGCCGATTGCTCGTGGCTTGATTGGCAAATCCGAAGGGGATGAAGCCAAAATCCAAACCCCAAGCGGTATGGTAGAATTTGAAATTTTAGAAGTATTGTACGAGTGATGTTATGAAACATTTGCACATGCTGATGGCAGTTGTTACGATTGCTCTGTACCTCTACCAAGTCAGCTTTGTGGTACGTGGCGTAAAGCCCAACCTAAATAAAGCCTTTAAGGGGGCAAGTCATGCCATCTATACCACGCTTGTGGCGAGTGGGTTATATCTATTTTGGCAACTTTACCAAGAGGCAGGCTTTCAAGCATGGGTATTTGCAAAGATAGTATTGCTTGTTATGGCGGTGTCTGCCAATATCAAAGCCATACGTCCTACCACAACTTTGCCTCATACCAAAGCAGGATTTCTCATTGCTGGTGTGGCTTATGTTGGGATTGTGTGGCTTGCCATTGCCAAACCTAACTTGTAAACTAAAATCAAATAAAAAAGCAAACCGTCAAAAGTTTGCTTTTTTATTTGGGTATTTTGCATATTTATTAAGTTATTTTTTATAAAAATAGATGATTTTATTACATTATAAAAAAATAAAATGATATACAAAAAATAATAAAAATAACAACAAAATCTCCCAAAAAATGCTAAAATTAATGACCGCCTAATCTGCGGATAATATTCTTTTTTTGATGTAATTCCATAATTTTTATAAGGAAAATCATGCTCATTTTAGACCCAACACACGTGCGTATGAATGCCAAAGCAGATGACAAAAACGAAGCTCTGCGTATCGTGGCTCAATTATTGGCTGACGAAGGCTTGGCGGATAGTGAATATTTGGCAGGACTCATCACTCGTGAAGGTCAATCTAACACCTATTTGGGGCAGGGCATTGCCATACCACATGGTACGCCTGAATCTCGTGAGCATATCAAACAAACAGGTGTGCGTGTGGTGCATTTTCCTGATGGCATTACGTGGAATGACGAAGGGGATGTGGTATATGTGGCGGTGGCGATTAGTGCCAAAAGCGATGAGCATTTGGGTATTCTAAAATCCCTGACCCAAGCACTTGGAGCCGATGTAGAAGATTTGATTAAAAATGCTCAGAGTGCTGATGAGATTGTGGCGATTTTGACAGGTCAGGTGCTGTCTAGCAAATCTTTGATTTTACACGAAAACCTCATCAAAACTAAACTAAATGTCAATGATATTGATGGATTATATCAATACACTGTTAATTTGTTGAAAGAAAAACAGATTTTAGGCAGTTGTTTTGTACAAACCAACCTCACGCCCCTTACCAAAGATGTGTGGTGTGCGACTTTGACGGGTGGCTGTGCCAAAAAATCTGCTGTTGCCATTACGGTTGCAAATAAAACCATGCAACATCAAGGTGTGCCTGTACATACGTTGATGACGGTGGTGAATGCTGATGACATTGATTTGGACAGGTTGTCTTATGTGTACGATTGTATGCTAGATAGCAGTTTTAGTACCAAGTTGCCTGAACTGACCACCACTCAGATTGCCGAGCAGATTGGGGCGGAGCTATCACTTGATTGGAAAGTGAGTACTGCCATTATCTTAAATGAGCATGGTTTGCACGCCAGACCTGCGACCATTTTATCTGATATTGCCAAAACTGCCACAGGACAGATAAAAGTTGCTCTAGAAGATGGTTGTTATGTTTCTGCCAAAAGTTTAACCCGTCTTTTGTCATTGGGGGCAACGCATGGGCAGGAGCTGACATTTATCGCCGAACCCAACACAGATGCTGTTGATGTATTGCAAAAAGTCATCAAGGCGGTCAATCAAGGTTTGGGCGAAACAGTTGTACCCATCAATAATGCCAAAATCGCCGACAAACTCATCGATGAACTTGCTCAAAAATCAAAACTTGCTAGCATGATTATTGAAAAAGGCAAAAAAGCATTTGCCACCCCTGCATCATCAGGGTTTGCGGTGGGTCAAGCTTATGTCATCAAAGATGTGCAGTTTAAGTATGAAATGATGGGCGACAATCCAAGCCATGAATGGAAGCGACTCCAAGATGCCATCAATGATGTAAAAGATGAACTCAATGACACAATACAAAACGCCAAAAGTGCCTCCATTGCTCAGATTTTTACTGCTCATCTGGCACTGCTTGATGATACAGAAATCACGCATGGGGCAAAAGATGGCATTGACAACGGCATGAGTGCCGAAGCGTCTTGGGCGACTTTTATTGAGCATTTGGTTAAAGTTCAATCTAGTGTTTCCAATCATGTCCTTGCCGAACGTGCAATGGATTTAAAAGATGTGGGTCAAAAAGTGCTTGCCAAATTGACGGGGCAAACACTAGACAACCCCCCAAGCGAACCGTATGTACTTATCAAAGATGAATTGTTGCCGTCTGATGTTGCCAAATTAGATGCCAAAGATGTGCTTGGGATTTTGACTGCACAAGGTGGGGCAAGTTCACACAGTGCTATCGTGGCTCGCTCGCTTGGCATTCCTTGCGTGGTGGGTGCTGGCACGAGTGTACTTGATGTGGCAAATGGCGAGATGGTGTTGATTGATGGCAAAGAGGGTTCGTTGGTTATTGCACCTGATGATGAACTTGTAAAAACCACTCAACAAAAACAAGAAATCCTACGTCAAAAGCAAGCCCATGCCTTAGAGCATTGCCAAAAACCTGCCATAACCAAAGATGGTCATCGTGTAGAAATCGCAGTGAATATTGGCAATGTTAACGACACAGCAGATGCAGTGGCAAAAGGGGCAGAAGCGGTGGGACTGCTTCGCACTGAACTTGTGTTTATGGCACACACCAAAGTGCCCAACATTGAAACGCAAATGGTGGATTATACCAAAGTATTTGAGGCTCTAGATGGTCGCCCACTCGTGGTGCGTACATTGGATGTGGGCGGTGATAAGCCATTGCCTTATTTGCCCATGCCTGCCGAAGAAAATCCCTTTTTGGGTGTGCGTGGCATTCGTCTAAGCCTACAGGAGCCTACTTTGTTCAAAAACCAGCTCATTGCTTTAATCCGTGCCTCTAAGGGTCAAGATTTGCGAATTATGTTTCCAATGATTGGTCGTTTTGAGGAATGGCAACAAGCCAAAGCGATACTAGATGAAGTGCGTGCTGAATACCCTCATGATAAACTCCAAGTGGGTATCATGGTTGAAGTACCAAGCGTGGCAATTTTGGCAGATGATTTTGCCAAAGAAGTGGACTTTTTTAGCATTGGTACGAATGATTTGACGCAGTATACCCTAGCGATTGACCGTGGGCATTCTACCATTTCAAAAGATGCCGATGGCTTGCACCCAAGCGTATTACAACTTATCAAGTTTACGGTAGATTCGGCTCATGCTCATGGCAAATGGGTGGGAGTGTGTGGTGAGCTTGCTGGTGATGAAATGGCAGTGCCGATTTTACTTGGGCTTGGCGTGGACGAACTTTCTATGTCAAAATCAAGCATTCCTATCACCAAAGAGCTTGTGCGTGGGCTTGATTTGACAGCTTGTCAAGAGCTTGCCAAAAAAGCCCTAAGATGTCGCAGTGCCAATGAAGTGCGTGCATTGACGGGGGTATAAATGAAAGCTGTACTTTGTATTACTCTAAACCCCGCCATTGACATGACAATTACCTTACAAAGTTTGACATTGGGGGCGGTCAATCGTGCCACTCATGGTCAAACCACTCCTGCAGGCAAGGGTTTAAACGTTGCTCATGTATTATCCGAGCTTGGGGTTAATGGTGTGGCATCTGGTTTTTTGGGGTTGGATAATGATGAGTTGTTTTCTGCGTTATTTGCCAGTCATGAAGATTTTAAAAGTATAGAAGGCATTGGCAAAATTACTGATGGTTTTGTCAAGGTGGCAGGAGCAACACGCACCAATGTTAAGTTGGTGGATAATGGACGTACCACCGACATTAACGGTCAAGGTTTTGTCGTTACCCAAAAAGACAAAGATGAGCTGTTTGCCAAACTAGAGATGCTTGTGCAGGGTGTGGATGCAGTACTGGTGGCAGGCAGTTTGCCCAATGGTTTTGATGGTCAAGATTTTGACCGACTGCTTCACATACTGACAAACAAACATGACAAGGTGGCGGTGGACGTGAGTGGTGAAGCCCTCAAAATTGCCCTAACTCATCAACTGTGGCTCATCAAACCCAACAATGACGAGTTGTCAGCCGTTTTTGGTGGCGATATGACGGTGCTTGATAACCAAAAAGTTGCTATTAGCCAAATAGCCAGCATTAAAAATATTTTGGTGTCTATGGGCGACAAAGGCGTACATTGGTTTTGCCAAGAGAATCTGTATCGTGCCACACCCCCAACTGTGAGTGTTAAAAGTACGGTAGGGGCAGGCGATACAATGGTGGCAGGCATGATGTTTGGGCTATTGACCCAAGAAGACGAACAAAAATCCAATGAGGATGTACTGCGTTTTGCCACTGCTCTATCTGCTCATGCTGTTATGGTGGTGGGTGTCAATGTACCCAATCCCTTGATTTTAAACGAACTTCTTAGCCAAACCCAAGTGGAACAATTATCATAGGTGAGTTATGCCATTTTCAAAACATTTTATCATTCGTGTACAATCCGCCTTTGAGCTTTTGATTGCTAAACAAATAGCAAGCAGTTTGTCCGCACATGGCGCAGATGTTATTATTGATACCGATGGGTCGGTAAATATTGTCAATGCAACTGTGATTAGTTTGGGTGATGAGATTGGGCAATTAAACCCCCAAAAAATCAACACCGCCCGTCTTATGGATACTGAATATTTGTCATCATTGCTATCTACGGTGCTGGTAGACAACGAGCCAAAATCTACACCTGTGGCAAATACTGCTTATAAAGTAGTGGCGGTAACCGCTTGCCCAACGGGGGTGGCTCACACCTTTATGTCAGCAGAAGCAATTGAAAACTATGCCAAATCAAAAGGTTGGGACATCAAGGTTGAGACACGTGGTCAAGTTGGTGTGGGCAATGTCATTACTGCTGATGAAGTGGCACAAGCAGACTTGGTGTTTGTGGCGGCGGACATTGATGTAGATTTATCCAAATTTGTTGGCAAAAAAATGTACCGTACCTCCACAGGGCTGGCTCTGAAAAAAACCGCCCAAGAATTTGATAAAGCTTTGTCAGAAGCCACCATTTATCAAGGTCAAAACAATACCGCCAGTGATACCGCTACGGCTACTGGCAATGAGAAAAAAGGAATTTACCAACATCTAATGACAGGTGTGTCGCATATGTTGCCACTGGTTGTGGCAGGGGGTTTACTCATTGCCATGTCATTTATGTTTGGTATTGAAGCCTTCAAAGACCCTAACATTGCCATGGGATTGCCAAAAGCTTTGATGGACATTGGTGGGGGTAGTGCTTTTGCCTTGATGATTGCAGTGTTTTCTGGTTATGTGGCATACTCCATCGCTGATAGACCCGGACTTGCGGTAGGCTTGATTGGGGGCATGCTTGCCAATACAGCAGGAGCGGGGATTTTGGGGGGTATCATCGCTGGATTTTTGGGGGGTTATACCGTCAAATTTTTAAATGATGTTATCAAATTGCCACCAAGCCTAACTTCTTTAAAGCCTATTTTGATTTTGCCACTACTTGGCTCGCTCATCACAGGCTTGCTCATGGTTTATGCCATTAACCCGCCTGTGGCAAGTCTCATGGGGGCATTGACCGAATGGCTAAAAACCATGAACGACGCCAACGCAGTCATTTTGGGACTGATTTTGGGTGCGATGATGTGTACTGACATGGGTGGACCTGTCAATAAAGCGGCTTATACTTTTTCGGTGGGTATGATTGCCTCTGGGGTATTTACACCAATTGCAGCGGCGATGGCTGGCGGTATGGTGCCACCGATTGGTATGGCGATTGCTACTTGGATTGCCAAAAATAAATTTAACGACAACCAAAAAAATGCAGGTAAGGCATCGTTTGTGCTTGGGTTGTGTTTTATTTCAGAAGGGGCATTGCCATTTGTGGCGGCTGACCCTGCTCGTGTCATCATTGCTTCTATCATTGGTGGGGCGACTGCTGGGGCTATTTCTATGGGGCTTGGCATAGGGCTACAAGCACCACATGGCGGACTTTTTGTGATTCCATTTGTAACACAACCCATCATGTATTTGATGGCGATTGCCGTAGGTTCGGTCTTGACGGGTGTGATTTATGCCTTTATTCGCCAAAAGGATGCGGTTAATAATCCTTAAACCAAGAATTGTTGGTGGGGTTGATTGTAAAAAGCAATCAACCCTATTTCATTACAGGGGGTAGTTTGGTATAATGGTGCGATTTTATTCTTTGGCAAATTTGTCATGAAATTTTTAAAAATTCTCAATCACAAATCTTACACTCATACACAAAAGATTTTGGCGTTATTTGCCATTGCCTTGACGATTGTTGCGGTTGCCACACTGATGTTTGGTTATAAAATAGGGCATAGACAAGGCGTGCGTAGCGTTTATGCAACCAGCGAATCTGACGAAGCTCAATCTCAGGTAAGTTCGCTACAAGTCGCCAGTTTAAAACAACAACTAGACGCTGTCGTCCAAGAGCGTGATATTAGCTTATCAAATCTAGAAAATCTGCGTGAACAAAGCGAAAAAACCAAAACCGAAAATCTTCAACTTAAACAACTCAACACCATTTTGATGGATGAAGTGGTTGAGAAAGATGGTGGGCTGTTAAAGGTGTTGGCGGCAGAAATTGAGCCATTGCCCGAAAAAACCTACGAATATCGTTTAGATGTGGCGATGATTGATAGAACGGGTAGGGCGACCAATGTCGTTACCAAACTGACCTTGCTTAACCCTACCAATCAGGTTGATGTGCCTGTCAAGCCTGTCTATGATGTCAAAGGTATGGCTTATATTCGTGGTAAATTTGTCATGCCAAAAAACTTTGAACCAAGTCAGATGAAAGTGGAAATATCCGCCGATAACAAAAGGGTAGAAGCACTTTACAACTGGACAAAGGGCAAGGCGGTCGCCATCTCTGAAAATAAATATGCCAGCGAGCGTCCCATTGGCTCAAAATAACTTTACCTACGCCTACCATTTTGGTGGGCTTTTGTTTTTGTGATTTGTTTAAAACATCTTGGATATGACTGATTTTGATACTGATTTAGATACTGATGTTGCCACCAAACTTGATGAGCCGACTTTATATGCCATCATCATGCACAACGATGATTACACCACGATGGAATTTGTGGTGTTTGTACTGACTGATGTGTTTGCCTTTGATATTGAAAAGGCGGTGGCAACCATGCTTGACATTCATCACAAAGGCAAGGCAAAGGTGGGGGTATATCCCAAAGAGATTGCCGAGATGAAAATCATGCAGGTTGAGAATTTGGCAGAAAAATTTGAGTATCCTTTACTTGTTACCTTAGAAAAAATTTAGGAAAAATATGTTTAGTCATGAATTTGAACAAACTCGTCAACGAGTGATGGAATTTGCCCAAAAAAACCGCCACGAATTTATTACGGTGGAGCATTTATTACTTGGTTTGCTAAAAGACGGTGAGGCAAAAGCGATTTTGACCCTGTGTGGGGTGGATTTTGAGCGGTTAAGCGATGAGTTGACCAATTACATCAATACTTATATTCCCAAAATGACAAATGTTGGTACGCCTTTGCCCACCAAAGCCTTTGATAGGGTGATTCAGCGAGCCATTTGGCATGTGCAAAGTAGCGGACAAGGCGGTTTGGTAACAGGCATTGATGTTTTGGTGTCTATTTTTCGTGAACGAGACAGTCAGGCGGTTGCCTTTTTGAAAGCACAAGGCATTTCTGGACTTGGTGTGATGAGACAGATTTCGCATGGTAAAAAACAGCATGATGACGATGATGAGGACGTTGATGAACTGGTAACAGAAGGTAAAAAAATCCCCAAAAAAGACCCTCTCCAAGCCTACGCCCAAAATCTTAACGAGCGTGCCAAAAATGGATTGACCGACCCTCTGATTGGACGCATGGACGAGATAGAGCGTACTGCCCAAGTGTTGTGTCGTCGCCGTAAAAACAACCCACTTTTGGTGGGTGATGCAGGCGTGGGCAAAACCGCCATTGCCGAAGGGCTTGCTTGGCTGATTGTCAATGGCAAAGCCCCAAAGCCGTTGGTAGATACGGTGATTTATGGTCTGGATATCGGTTCTTTGGTGGCAGGGACGAAGTTTCGTGGAGATTTTGAAAATCGCATTAAGGATTTGCTAAAAGCCCTTAAAAAGCAACCCAATGCCGTATTGTTTATTGATGAGATTCACACAATCATCGGTGCAGGGTCGTCCATGAACAGTAGCATGGACGTATCCAATTTGATTAAGCCTGCACTGGCAAATGGTGAGCTACGTTGTATTGGTTCAACCACTTTTAATGAATATCGTCAAATTTTTGAAAAAGATAATGCCTTATCCAGACGTTTTCAAAAAATTGACATCAAAGAGCCTAGCATTGAGGACAGTATTGGGATTTTGCAAGGGCTTAAATCACATTATGAAAAATTCCATGCTGTTAGCTACACCGATGAGGCAATCGTCAAGGCGGTGGAGTTGTCAGCACGCCACATTCATGATAGATTTTTGCCTGATAAAGCCATTGATGTCATTGATGAGGCTGGGGCAAGGGTCAAACTCATCGGCGGTGGGACGAGTATTGATGTACCACAGATTGAAGAAGTGATTGCCAAAATCGCTCGCATACCACCTGCATCTGTATCGGCAGACGACACCAAAGCTCTAAAAAATTTGGAGCGAGATTTATGCCAAATGGTGTTTGGGCAAGAAGAGGCAATAAAGCAAGTTTCAGATGCGATTAAATTGGCACGGGTAGGACTCAAACCTGCCAATAAGCCGATAGGTTCGTTCATGTTTGCAGGTCCGACAGGCGTAGGCAAAACCGAAATCGCTCGCCAACTTGCCTTTACGCTTGGGGTGGAGCTTGTTCGTTTTGACATGAGCGAATACATGGAGGCTCATACGGCTTCACGCCTGATAGGTGCACCGCCTGGCTATGTGGGTCATGATAAAGGCGGACTATTGACCGAAAAAATCAGCCAGTACCCACATTGCGTGCTTTTGCTTGACGAGATAGAAAAAGCCCACCCCGATGTCTTTAATCTGCTTTTGCAAGTCATGGATAATGGCATGCTTACTGACAATAATGGCAGAAGCGTCTCGTTTAAACAAGTCATTCTTATCATGACTACCAACGTGGGGGCAGAAAGTATCAGCCGTGCTTCTATGGGTTTTGTCGCCCAAGACCACAGCACCGATAATAGTGAGGCGATGAAACGTACCTTTAGCCCAGAGTTTCGTAACCGCCTAGACGCTACCATACAATTTGCTCCTTTATCCGAAGAAGTTATTTTATCGGTGGTGGATAAATTCATCATTGAATTGCAAGGTATGCTTGAAAGTAAAAATGTTATTTTACATGTAGACAATGATGTCAAATCCTATTTGGCAAACAAAGGTTATGACAAACTTATGGGAGCAAGACCTATGGCAAGACTCATTACTGATGAATTTAAAAAACCATTGGCACAGATGTTGCTGTTTGGTGAGCTGATGAATGGTGGGGTGGTGAAAGTTATTTTAAATGATGGTCAGTTGCAGTTTGAGGTGGTGGCGACAGACACGGCAGAACTGGCATGACCTGACAAATTTGTATCAATTTATATCAAAGGTGAATTTATGGCAATTTTACTAGATGGTAAAAAACTTTCAAGCCAAATTGAAACATCGCTATCAAAGCGTGTACAGGCATTGAAACAAAAAACAGGACGTACGCCAATTTTGGCAACCATTTTGGTGGGCGATGACCCAGCTTCAGCCACCTATGTTCGTATGAAAGGCAATGCCTGTAAACGAGTGGGCATGGAGTCCATTCGTGTAGAAATGCCTGCTTCTACCACCACCGATGAGCTACTTGCCAAAATCCGTGAACTCAACGCCAACCCTGATGTACATGGCATTTTGCTCCAACACCCTGTACCACATCACATTGATGAGCGTGTATGCTTTGATGAGATTGCTCTTGCCAAAGACGTGGACGGCGTAACCTGTTTGGGATTTGGGCGTATGGCAATGGGTGAGAGAGCTTATGGCTCGGCAACACCACAGGGCATCATGCACTTACTAAATCATTATAAGGTGCCATTATCGGGCAAACACGCTGTGGTGGTGGGGCGTAGTGCCATTTTGGGTAAGCCTATGGCGATGATGCTTCTAAATGCCAACTGTACCGTGACCATTTGTCATTCTAAGACGGTCAATCTTGCTGACCATGTCCGCCAAGCTGATATTGTTGTTGGTGCGGTGGGTGTGCCTGAGCTTATCAAAAAAGACTGGATTAAACAAGGGGCGGTTGTGGTAGATGCAGGTTTTCACCCAACACCCAATGGCGGTGTGGGCGACATTGAGCTTGGTGGTATTGAAGACATTGCTAGCTTTTATACGCCAGTGCCGGGCGGTGTCGGACCGATGACGATTAATACGCTAATTCACCAAACGGTTGAGGCAGGCGAGAAAGAAGTCAACGAATAACAATCAATAAAAGGCGGAGTATTTCCGCCTTTTTTATCACATTTTTACCCAACGAATGTGCATTCACAGAATTTTAAAATTGTCATAAGTATTTAAAGGCATAGAATGTCATTGCAATTATCCTCATAAGTTTTTAATGGTATTGAAAATTTGTGGTGTTGTAAAATTTTATGAGTATGGTTGGGATAGGGATTTGTTTCTGATTATCATTGT